>NZ_BJDR01000001.1 GCF_005405245.1 Enterococcus nangangensis
TTTTGTGGTTAAAAACATTGTACCGTATCAGGCACTCATATGGCCTTTTCTTTTTACACAATTATATGGACTTTATCTCAATATTTATTTTTTAATCTAATGATTGACATTCCTTAAAAAAAACTTAAAATCTAAAAGTATGAGCAGAGAAAATTTAATTTTACCCACGTTAGTTTTAGGAAAAAGTGTTCGTTCTTGATTAACAGTAATGTTTGCTAAATATTTCCATTGAGAAAGGTTGTGTACCCTGGCGTCAAATGGAAGAATAATTAAAATCGGAAATAGCTTAGTCAAATTTTTACTGCAAGAACCTCCTTTTCCTAAAGCGGTCATTAAAGGAATAGGTGAAAAAAATTACTTTAACTACGTATTTGTGGCGTTGCAAACGTCAAAACTTGATTACTTTGTTTTGGATTTTATTAGGCTCTCTTTGTGTGACGGCCAATGGTTGGGCTTCAGGTCAAGCGCTAGCGGCGATTGTTGCATTAAACTTTACAAAATTTTTCTATTGGTCCTTGTGTTTGCTGGCGGTCAATCTTTTGTGGTCCTTACAGTTATTGATGGTGGGGAAAATGGAAGAAAAGTCCATTCAAGGGATGGATGTGGAAATACGCAAAGATATTACAGAGCATTTAACGAAACTTTCTTATCAAACATTTCATGAAGAAAGCGTTGGGACGTACCAATCATGGTTAACGAATGATATTGTGATGATTAATGAAGCAGGCTTTGAGGTCTTATCTTTAATGATTAGCCAGTTTTTGACGATTACCTTTAGCATTATCGTCTTAATCACGTATCATGTCTCGTTACTAGCGACTACTTTTATTTTTGTGGTCTTGATGCTGATTGTGCCTAAATTTTTTCAAAAGAGTATTCAAGAGCGTGCTTTAAAAGTCAGTCAGGCTAATGAAGGACTGACTAAAAAAGTCTTAGATAGCTTAAAAGGATATGATGAGCTGTTTGCTTTTGGTAAAAAGTCTTGGTTGGTGGAGCATACTAGCCATGCTTCTCAAAAATTAGCGACCCAAAAAGTTCGCTATGCTGGTAAAATGGGACAATTAATGGGAAGTTCCAATGGCGTGAGTCTCATTAGCCAAATCGCTATTTTGTTCCATGCGGGTCTCTTGTATGGCAAAGGTTGGGTATCTTTTGGCGTTGTGGGAACGTCGCAATACTTTGCTGCAAACATTTTTGCTGGCTTAACGGGTTTTACTGCCAATCTTGGTGAATTGCGGGCAGTGACGCCACTATTTGAAAAGTTTTTCGCCCAAACTGAAGCTGGAGCGGATGGTGCTAGTATCGAACCACTGGAACTTTTAACCGGAGAGGACGTTAGCTACACCATTCAAGGACAACAACGCTTAAAAGAAATTTCTTTTGAGTTTGCTAAAGGTGAGAAATACGCTTTAATAGGGGATTCCGGTTCAGGGAAATCCACCTTACTCAATATTTTAGCAGGTCATCTGCCTGATTTTAGTGGAAAACTTTATTGGAACGGTCAGGAGCTTACCCAAAGAAAACCTGCCAATTGGCTGCAACACGTGACTTATGTCAATCAAACGCCCCATTTATTTAACGAAACGATTTTAGACAATCTGACGCTAGGAACAGCTTTTCCCCTGGAAGATGTCGAAAAAGTTTTGCAAGCGGTAGGCTTATGGAAATTCGTCCTTCAATTACCCGAAGGCTTACAAACGGTGTTAGCAGAAGATGGACAGAATTTTTCTGGTGGGCAAAAGCAACGCCTCGCCCTAGCCCGGGCTTTATTATTTAAACGCTCGCTTTTTCTAGTAGACGAAGGAACTTCGGCATTGGACGCTTCTTCCGTTGCGGCGTTAGAAAATATCTTGTTGGCAGATCCAGAGTTGACGTTACTGCTAGTGAGCCATCATCTAAGTGCAGCTACCAAAGAAAAATTCACAGCGATTTATACCACA
The DNA here is from genome assembly GCF_005405245.1 of Enterococcus nangangensis. Lineage (GTDB taxonomy): Bacteria > Bacillota > Bacilli > Lactobacillales > Enterococcaceae > Enterococcus_J > Enterococcus_J nangangensis. The sequence continues at coordinate 1,941 of NZ_BJDR01000001.1, forward strand.
ACAAAATAAAAACAAAGAGTCCTTACTTTGCGGAGTGAGGACTTTTTGCTAGAACATTAAATTTTCAGTTGACATGTGCATCGTCATGCATGTAATAGAGACGAGGAGTGAAAAGCATGGAAAAAAATTTGATAGTCAACAGTGTCGGCAATGGCTGGCAGAAAATGTCGATATTGATTTTTTCCGGACGATTTGTGACCCGGTACGCAGTGAGCTGCTGATTTTCCTAGCGAGCAGTGGTGAGCTGACGGTGGGGGAAATTGCGGAACATTTTCCACAAAATCGTTCCGTTATCTCGCGGCATTTAGATCAGATGCATCGGCTCGGGGCAGTAGAGCGCCGTAAGGTCGGACGCGAAATTTTGTATCAGGCTAATAGCCGTCTCATTGTTGATAAATTTGAAGAAGCAACTACCCATATGAAGGCAGTCTTAAAAAATTAAAGGCTGTCTTTTCTAACGGACTATGTGTGCATTAGTACGCACGAATGCTTTTTATTTTTCCGGCTTTAAATTTAAATTTCCTTAGCACAGGAGGCTAAACAAATGAGTTTTATCGAGTTTCAAAACGTATCGAAGGTGTATCAAAGTGGTGAAGTCCAAGTGACGGCGGTGAAAGATGTTAGTTTCACGGTAGAAGAAGGAGAGTTAGTGGTGATTGTGGGAGCCAGCGGTGCTGGGAAAACAACAATCCTAAACATGCTAGGCGGTATGGACGCGGCCACTAGTGGGAAGATTACTATGGACGGAGAGACAGTGAGTTCTTTTTCTAAAAAAGAATTGATGCATTATCGGCGGGCTGCAGTGGGTTTTGTTTTTCAATTTTATAATTTAGTACAAAACTTAACGACGAGAGAAAATGTCGAGTTGGCTTCGCAAATTGTGGATCAACCCTTAGACAGTTTAGCGTTCTTGGAACAAGTCGGCTTAGGGCAGCGGCTGAATAATTTCCCAGCACAGCTTTCTGGTGGTGAACAGCAACGGGTGGCCATCGCCCGCGCTCTAGCCAAGAATCCGCGTTTGCTTTTATGTGACGCGCCCACCGGAGCTTTGGATTTTGAAACGGGGAAAGTATTTTGACCTTGTTGCAAGAAGCGAGTCGTAAAGAAGGCAAGACGGTGGTCATTATTACCCACAATGCAGCTTTTGAAGCGATTGGCGATCGGGTAATTCGCGTCAACAGTGGTACGATTGTGGAAGAGAAAATAAATGACCAGCCCGCTTTAGCAGAAGGGTTGGTTTGGTAATGAAAAATTTATTTCAACGCAGTAGTCGTCGTAATATCCAAGCGACCTTTAGTCGTTATCTCTCATTAATTTTAGTCAGTTTCTTGGGAGCGGGGATGTTAGCTGGGCTTTTGGCCATCGCTCCGGATATGAAAAGCACCGCCGATGAATATTTCCAAGAAAAAAATACGGCGGATTTAAAAATTTCCTCGCCGTTAGGTTTTACCGACGAAGATTTAACGCGGGTCAAAGAAAATAAAAATGTCGCTACTATCACTGCCAGTCAAACCTTTGATGGCGTGGCGCAATTTGGCGCTAGTAGCTACACGTTGCGCGTTCAAGAGTTAGTAGCGGCAGATAAAATGAATCAGCTAACTTTAAAACAAGGACGTCTCCCTGAAAAAGCCAATGAGGCGGTAATTGTCATCCCACCAGACGGCTTAAAGGATTTGAAAATTGGTGTAGAAGGAACCTTTGACACAGCAGACACGAAAAGTTATGTCGCAGATTCAACGTTTAAAATCGTTGGTGTGGTGACGAGCCCCCTTTATCCCACAATAAGCAAGGAACTTCCAGTAAGGGGAAAGGAACGGTGGATTTTGTTTTATTTACCCCGTCGGCAAGTTTCATCACGACTGAGGCTAATACCTTTTATGTGCAATTTAAAAATACGCATCAGCTAAATAGCTTTTCATCAGCTTATGAAGATGCCGTGACAGCAGACATCGCCAGTTTAAAAAAATTTTCCACCCAGCAAGCGCAAAAACAATATGCAACTAAGGAAGATAAACTAGCAACTGCTCAAAGAGAATTGACGGAACAACAAGAACAATTAACGCTCTTAAGTAGTCAACTGGGAGCAGATAATCCACAAGTGGTGACGTTAAGCCAACAACTCGCTACAGCCAGCACAGAACTGACTACAGCGCAAGCGCAATTAGCCACGATTCAACAACCCCAATGGTATTTTGAAGCCCGTAGTCAAAGTCAAGGCTTTGCCATTATTAAGGCTGATGCAAAGAGCATGAAGAGTCTAGCGGCAATTTTTCCGGTAATCTTTTTTCTCGTAGCGGCCCTCGTTGCTTTAACGAGTATGACCCGAATGATTGATGAGGAGCGCACCTTAATTGGCACCTTTCAATCTTTAGGCTATAGTGATGGCAAAATTGCTAGTCGCTACCTCAGCTATTCAATTTCCAGCACTTTAATCGGGAGTGTGTTAGGTGTAATCGCCGGCTTTCTCACCATGCCGAAGATGATTTGGATTGCTTATTCCACCCAGTACAGTTTGCCGGAAATTGATTTAGCAATTCACTGGACATATGCGCTTTTGGCAGTGGTGGTGATGGTGGTGATTACGAGTCTTGTCACTGCATGGACGGTTAGAAAAACGTTACAAGGAGTAACTGCTGAACTGTTGGTGCCTAAAGCTCCAGTTGCTGGAAAACGGATTTTTTTAGAGCGGCTTACTTTTTTGTGGCGCCGTCTTTCCTTTTCGCAAAAAGTGACGCAGCGTAATATTTTTCTAGATAAAAAACGGATGCTGATGACGGTCTTAGGCGTTATTGGCAGTACAACTTTACTGGTCACCGCTTTTGGTCTGCAAAATAGCGCCAGTCAATTTCCTAAAAAGCAATATCAAGAGTTGACGAAATATAACTTAGTCGCGTTTTTTCCGGCGACTACGCAATTAACGACAGGAGAAAATGCGGCACTAGGAGATACACAAGTCATTGCAAAATTTTTACCCGTCCACACCGAAGCTATTGAAGTTAGTGGCACTCAAAAGGACAGTCAGAGCTATTTTATTAATTTAGTTGTGCCGCAAAAGCCTGAAGACTTGGGAGCTTTCGTTACCTTGAAAAATAAGCAGAAGACTTTTTCATTGACGAAAAGTGCGGTTCTCCTCACTAAAAATGTAGCGGAACGTTTGCATTTAAAAGTTGGCGACACTTTCTCGGGTAAACTTTTGAGCCAATACACTCCGGCTCAGCTGACTTTAAAAGGAATCGTGGATAATTACCATTTAAACTATTTATACTTAAGTCCTCAGCTTTACCAAGAAACTTTTCAAACCGACTTTAGTCTCAATCAAGCGCTAGTCATTGGTAAGAATCAAACTGCGTTGCCTTCTTTACAACAACAAGCAGATATTACTAACGTGGAAGAGACCCAGACTACCATGGAGCGCTTGATCAAAAATATGGCCAGCATTCGTTTTGTGGTGGTGATTTTAATTGCTTTAGCTAGCATGTTGACGATTGTCGTGCTTTACAATGTAACCAACATTAATATTGCCGAGCGCACGCGGGAAATTGCGACGTTAAAAGTTTTGGGCTTCACAGATGGGGAAACTTACAGCTACGTATTTCGGGAGACGATTGGCTTAGCTGTCATGGGCACTATTCTCGGGCTACTCACTGGTGGTGTCTTGTTTCAACAAATCATTCGTTCTTTCGGAACGGAGTATTATGTTTTTGATGCCAGCATGACTCCCCTGACTTTTATCTATGCGATGCTTACGTCGGCGATTTTCACCCTGATCATTAATCTTTTAATGATTCCTAAGATTAAAAAAATTGATATGTTGACTTCCTTGAAGTCGATGGAGTAAAAATATTTTGGTCCTCGTGCTAGTTATGAGGGCTTTTTGTTGTCCATTGCACAAGATAAAGAAATTTTGGGGGAGAAATAGCGCTGATTGCAGCTAGTTCAAACAAAATAAAAGATTTTTATATGTTTTTTTAATCACAATAGGAAAAGAATAAGTAATACAGTTTTTTGATGCTGTTTTGTAAATGCAACAGCTGATTTTCAAAAGAAAAATGATTGATTATATCATTTGACAGTTTGGAGATAATGGTACAATATATAATGCAGTTACAATGTTTTTTGAAAGGAGTAGACAATGTATTATTATGCCATGCCTTCGCACGATATTCGTGTGAATTTAGCGACGGAGCAATACTTGTTAGAAAAGGATTTTTCTGAGCCGCTGGTTTTATTTTATATTCAAGAGCCGTGCATTATTATTGGCCGCAATCAAAATGCTTTGGCTGAAATTAATTTGCCTTACGTGAAGCGAAAAGGAATTACTGTTACGCGGCGTTTGTCTGGCGGTGGTGCGGTGTACGATGATTTAGGCAACGTCAGTTTTAGTTTTGTGACTAAAGGTACCAAAGAAAATTTTGGGAACTTTAAAGAATTTACTGAGCCAATTTTAAAAGCAATCCACGACTTAGGGGCGACGGGGGCTGAAATTAGTGGACGTAATGATTTATTGATTGATGGTAAGAAATTTTCGGGTAATGCCATGTACAAGAAAAAAGGAAAACTTTTTTCTCATGGTACCTTGATGTTAGATGTGGATTTAGATGTCTTGCCGCAAGCACTCCACGTGGACCCAGAAAAAATTGCCGCAAAAGGAACCAAGTCCGTGCGTAGTCATGTGACAAATTTGCGGCCTTATTTAGCACCTGCCTATCAAGACTTGACTACCGTGGCCTTTCGTGACGAACTTTTGAAGCGCTTGTTCAAGGTAGACGATTTGGCGACAATTCAAGAGCGGCAACTGCAGTTAACGGCAGCCGATGAAGCCGCTATTGCAAAAATTGTAGCGGAAACTTACGGCAACGAGGATTGGGTTTACGGCGAGGCACCGCAATATACGATTAAAAGGCGCCAACGTTTTCCTAAAGTGGGGATTGTTGAAGCGCACTTAGAAGTGACGGCTGGAAAAATTTCGCAATTAATTTTTTATGGAGATTATTTTTCCCAACAAGAAGCCACGCCCTTAATCACGGCTTTAATCGGGGTGCCTTATACGCAAAAAGCGATTGCTGAAGCTCTGGCGCCCTTTACCATTCATGAATTCTTCAATCAATTGTCCGCTTCAGAACTTGTGGCCTTATTGGCAGATTAGGAGCTTGGGATGATTGTATTAAAAGCACTTAGCAAAAGTTTTACACGAGAGACAGCTGCTTTAGCGGACATCAATCTGACGATTAAGACTGGCGAAGTCTTTGGCATTGTGGGGGAGAGCGGCGCTGGGAAGTCTACCTTGTTACACCTCTTAAATCTCTTAAGTCCACCAACGAAGGGTGAAATTTTATTGGACGGAGTCGATCCTTGGCAATTGACGGAACAGGAAAGACGTCAACTACGCCAAAAGATTGGCACGATTTTTCAAACGCCCCATTTATTAGCCAATCGTACTGTGCTAGAAAATATTGCCTTGCCTCTTAAATTACAAGGAAGAAAAGATTCTGCTAAAGTAAACGAGTTATTAAACTTTGTTGGCTTAGGAGACAAAGGACGTGCTTACCCACGCCAACTCAGTGGTGGCCAACAACAGCGAGTCGCCATCGCGCGTGCTTTAGTCACCGAACCTGCCATGATATTGTGTGACGAGCCTACTTCGGCGCTAGACGAAAGGACGACGCTAGAAATTTTAACGCTCTTAAAACAAGCGCAAACGACTTTTCAACCCACTATTGTTTTTGTCAGTCATGAACTGACGGCCGTCAAGTATTTATGCCAAAACGCGGCTATTTTAGCGGCTGGTAAGCTGCAAGAAGTTACACCGGTGAGACAAAGGGCCATCGTCACCGACACTAACTACACGCAACAAGTTTTGGCGAGGTTACAAGCATGAGTTATTTAGAACGCTTAAATTATTTTCGGCCAGAGATGTTGCAAGCTTTACAAGAGACGGCCGTGATGATGGGGATTGCGATGGTGGCGGCCATCGTCTTAGGTCTGCCCTTAGGCGTGGTTCTTTTTCTCAGTCGTAAAGATGGGCTGCGACCACGGCGTAGTTTGTACTGGGGGGCAAATCTTTTTGTCGATGTCGTGCGTTCCTTTCCTTTTTTATTGTTAGTGGTGGCCTTGATTCCCTTAACACGCTTGGTGGTGGGCACCGCTTTTGGCACGTATGCGGCAGCTTTTCCGTTGAGTTTTGTCGGGGTGGCTATTTATGCCCGTTTAGTGGAGCAAGTCTTATTAGATATTCCTCAAGACGTATTAGAACTCGCACAAGGACTAGGAGCCACGACGCCGCAATTGATGAAAGAGTTTTTATTAGTGGAAGCGCGTAGTGGGTTGATTTTAAGTTTTACCTCGGTCACGATTAGTCTCGTGTCTTATTCCACCGTAATGGGGATTGTCGGTGGTGGGGGGATTGGGGATTTTGCCATTCGCTATGGTTATCAGCGCTATGAATACGATGTGATGTATACCACGATTGTGTTAATGATTGTGATTGTTTTATTGTTACAAGCTTTAGGAACGACGTTAGCAAATAAACTAGATCAACGAAAATAAGGAGTAGTGTAAAATGAAAAAAAGTTTAGGATTATTTTTATTGGTAGCAGTAGGGTTATTGGCGGCTTGTGGGGGCAACAAAAGTGAAGCGAATAGCGATCGCGTAATTAAAGTAGCGAGTCAAACGAGCCCCATGACCGATGTAGTGAAAAAAGCAGCCGAGGTGGCCAAAAAAGATGGTTGGGATATTCAACTGGTGGAAGTCAACGACAACATTCAATATAACGAGCTGTTAAACAATCACGAGGTGGATGCCAATTTTGCCCAACACGCCCCTTACATGGAAAAATTCAACGAAGAAAAAGATGGAAACTTAGTCGCCATCCAAAAAATTTATGATGCCAAAGTCGGCTTTTACGCCAAGGATTATCAAGATGTCGCCGACTTACCAGAAGGCGCAACGATTGCGTTACCTAACGATGTCTCTAATGAGGGACGGGCATTAGCGATTTTAAACGAAGCGGGCTTAATCCAATTAAAAGACGGTGTCGGCTTTAATGGCACTTTAAAAGATATTGTCGCCAATCCGAAAAATTTCCAATGGTTATCAGTGGACTTGTTAAACTTGGCCGAAGCTTATAACGAAAAAAACGTCGCCATGGTTTATAACTATCCTACCTACATTGCTAAAGTTGGCTTGAAACCAGCGGACGCCATCTTATTAGAAAAAGAAATTGACGACCGCTTTGCCATTTCTTTAGTGGCTCGGGAGGATAACCAAGACTCAGAAAAGATTAAAGAGTTGAAAAAAGCTATGACGAGTTCAGAAGTGAAGAAATTTTTAACAGAAGAACATAGCGATACCTTAGTTCCTTCTTTTTAAGCGATAGAAAAAACGACCGCCGACATTTACTCGTCGACGGTCGTTTTTGTAGTGGTGGGTATTTCTGCTAAATTAGTGAGGGTTAAATAATAAATCTCCCGATCTTCGACAATTAAGCGCTGTAAGTTTTGTAGTAACAATAAAACCCAAGCAAAAGCTAGGGCAAAAGCAATCAATTCAAAGGCGGTTAAAGATAAGTAGCCCACTGTTTGGAAAAGAATATTACAAACAAACAGAATAGCCCCCATGCCATAAGAAGCAACTAAAAACTCGCGACTGACTTGGGGCAGTAAAAAGCGAATCGCTAAAATTAAAATTAAAATCAAATAGACTAAATAATTGGCCGCTCGGTCGTGAATATTATGAAGCTGTGGTGTGTTGGGGAAAAAACCTACCGCACCTAAATCGATGGCCGTCAAGACTAAAAGAACTCGCAGGGTCAATAACCGATAATTTTTCGGATAAAGTTTATTTAAGTGAACGAAAAGATAATCCACTAAGACAATCATGAGTAAAGCGGTGAGCATCAAAGTCAGATTAAACTGCCAAGCATTTTTCGCATCCGTCGTTCCTAAAAAACTGAAGTTCACTTGCCACCATTCTAATTGGCTATTGGTGACCATCGCGCTAATAATGCCGCCAATAATCACGAGAATTAAAAGATTAATCAAGAGACTTGAAGATAAACTTAAGGCCAAAAGAATCATCACGTAATTTAAAATCGCCGCAAACATAAAATAAATTAAGGCGGCGGTTAATAAATCAAAACTCGCGCCTTTAAAGACAATGCCTAAGCCCCAAAAAGCAATTAAAAGGCAAATTCCTAAAGTGACGGCGACGGCTAAGACGACAGCCGGGACGTTGCGCCAATAAATGGAAGCAGCCGAGGCTACTTTGCTACGCTTTTGGCGAATGAAAAAAGTCAGGAAGGTAATGATTCCCGATAATAGCCCGACGACGATTGTTAAACTGGCGATGGAAATATTACCAGTTAAAGGAATCAGTTTCGTTTGTGCCCAAAGAAAATAGCCGATGAAAATGGCGGTACTAACTAACGCTGGAATTAAAAACCAGCGGAGGGAAATCGTTTGGGTATTGACTTTCTTTTTCAGGGGAGACAAGGTAATTTGTTTTTCGCTGATTGTTAGCGCAAATTCTTCTCCCGGTTCTAATTGTAATTTGTCCACGACCTCAGGGGGAATCTGGACATGCAGATGATCTTTAGTCACAAATCAGCACTCCTTTAAAAATATCTCCTCCTATCTTCTCAAAATCCGTTAAAAAGTACAAGTCTCGCTGTCAAAATCTCCTCCGCATCTTGCAAAATAATTTTCTTCTGCAGAAAATCTGTGTTATACTAAGTTAAATTTTAAGAGAAGGGAGTTTTTCTGGCATGCTTTTTAATAACAGTGATTTACTAAGTGCTTTGTATCGCCAACACCAAATGACTAACAAATTAGCCATTATGGGAGACGTACGCACTTTTTTTGTAAATTTACTGAGAAATTAAAAAATATCGCCAAGAAAAACCAACTACTCGTATAGTTAAATAACAATTGGCGAATTCTTTTAGAGTTCGTCTTTTTTTGTTGGCGACTTCAAGGAGTCCAAGATGGAAAAAAATATTCGTTACAGTTATCAATATAGTTTTTTACAATTTTTCGGCATTACTAGCCTGTGGGTGCTTTACCTGGCTCAAAAAGGTTTTTCTGCTTTAGAGATTGGCGTGATGGAAGGAATCTTTCATGTTACGAGCTTTTTATTTGAAGTGCCCTCTGGCGGCTTAGCCGATCGCATTGGCTACAAAAAAATGTTAGTCATGGGCCGAATCGCCAGTATCATCAGTTGTCTTTTGCTTATTCCCACCAATAATTTTTATCTTGCTTGCTTGAGCTTTGTATTTTCGGCCCTTAGTTATAATTGTGCCACTGGTACCAGTGAGTCTTTGGTTTTTGAAAGTTTAAAAGGGCTAGGGCGGGAAAAAGAATACTTGAAAGTCAATGCTAATCTCAACGCTTTAATTGAAATTGCCCAAGGGAGTGGGGTGGTAGTAGCGGGCTTATTGTCCCACTGGTTTTTTGACGGTACGTATTGGATTCAAATTTTCTTAAGTCTTTTTGCTATTTGGATTATTAGCCGGATGGTAGAAACGCCGCGGCCACTAGTCGTTAAAGTCAGTTACATTCAACAATTGCGTCAAGCCGCAAGCACCTTACAACATTTACCTGGCTTACTGCGTTTAATGTTGTCCTTTGCTTTATTGGATGCTGTCAATGCCACGTATTATTTTTATTTTCAAAACTACTTTGCCCGCCTAGGGATTGCTGGCTGGGGGATTTCACTTCTCGTAGTCATCTCCCTAGTCTTTCAAGTAGCTGGTGCGAAACTAGCACCGTGGATTGGTGGCAGATTTGCTATTCGCCACGTCTTTATTGGTGTCGTCGTAGCAGTCAGTATCGGCATTGGTGCCGCCAGCTTTTTACCGCGCTTTTTCGTCTTGGTGTGTTACATTATGGTGAACGCTTTACAAGCTTTGACTTATCCCATTAATTCTGACGCCATCAACCAACGCATTCCCTCTGCAGCCCGCGCTACTTTAAATAGCGTAGACAGCTTGTGTTATAGCCTGGTGATGATTCCGCTTTTTCCTTTGACCGGCTGGTTGATTGATGTCGTGGATTATCAAGTGACCTTTAGTTTGTTAGCTGCCTTTATTTTTATCGTCGGTCTTGCTAGCAGTCGTAAGTTAACAGCATAGACAAGCGCGTGGTATAATTGGTCATATCGAAAAAAGAAGGAGTTTTTTCAAGTGGAATATCAGCTTACTAGTCCTGAAGAAACGCAAGTACTTGCCGCAAAATTAGCGCAGCTTGTAACGCCCGGCACCGTGCTTTTCTTAATTGGCGATTTGGGTGCAGGAAAGACCACCTTTACGAAAGGTTTTGCATTAGGCCTGGGGATCAAACAAATGATTAAATCGCCTAGTTACACCATCATTCGCGAGTATGAGACAGGACGCTTGCCTTTTTATCATCTGGATTTGTATCGTTTGGCCGGCAATAATGATGATTTAGGTTTAGAAGAATATTTTGAAGGGGAAGGGGTCAGTGTCGTGGAGTGGGCCAACTTGTTGGAAGAGTTGCCGCGTGATTACGTAACGATTACCTTCACAAAAACTTCTTTGGAGGGTCGAATCTTAAATTTAAAAGCAACCGGTCCCAACAGCACTGCTCTTTTAAAAAAACTAGCTAAGGAGGAAAGCTGATGGAAGTAACCTTAGGCTTAGCTAGAGCTGCAGATGCCAAAAGACTGTTAGCTTACTTACAAAAAGTTGCCCAACAGACAAATTTTCTCGTGATGGAAGATTTAGCGATGGACTCAACGGCCTATGGTGAGTTATTGGATTTTGCGGCGGACTCTCCTCGACATTTGATGCTTTATGCTGAAGTAAGCGGTGAAATTATTGGCTTAGTGAACGTGAATGGTAGTCCAGAAGAAGCGAGGCGCCATTGCGGAGAAATCGGCATTACCGTGGATCAAAAATTTTGGCGCTTAGGCATCGGTCAACTGTTAATGGAGGAACTAGATTATTGGTGGCAAGAAGCCAGTAGCTTAACACGCCTTGAGTTATATGTACAAGAGCGCAACCATGCAGCCCGTGCCCTTTATCGTAAGTTTCACTTTCAAGAAGAAGGCTGCTTACAAGAAGGTGTCTTAACGCCCGATGCCGGCGCGCAAAATTTAATTTTAATGGCTAAACTGCAAGAAAAATGAAAATACCGCCGCGTTAAGGAGTGCACTCCTTAACGTAGCGGTATTTTCTTAATTTTGTTGGTGGACAAAAGGTTTTAACGCTTCGGGTCCGAAGAGCTCTGCTTCTTTTAATAAAATATTAGCACACGCCCGACTATCCTCTAACGCATCGTGGTGATGATCTAAAGCAATCCCCAATTCTTGACAACAAACATTTAAACGGTGACTAGGCCATTGGGGGAAAAATTTTTTAGAAGTCTTGACGGTGTCGATACTTAAAAATTGTGGTAAGGAAAGCTCTGCCGTGGTCAGACAAGCTTTTAAAACACCACAATCAAAGGGCGCATTATGAGCGACAATTAAACGTTGCGGTAAAAAATAATGGGCGATTTCTGTCCACATTTCGGAAAACTTGGGGGCGGTGGTGACCATCGCCGGTGTAATACCGTGGATGCGAATGTTTTGCGGACGAAAGGTTGTCTGAGGATTAATCAAAGTGTAATATTCCCCCACAATTTTACTGTTTTGCACCATGACTAAAGCGAGAGAGCAAGCGGAGTTCATTTGGTAATTGGCGGTTTCAAAATCCATAGCGATAAAATTCATTACGCCGTCACATCCACCGTTAAACCGACTGGACAATGGTCCGAGCCCATAATCTCCGTATAAATCTCAGCACCTTGTAACCGCTCGTTTAAATCTTGGGAAGTTAAGAAGTAGTCGATCCGCCACCCCGCATTATTTTTCCGCGCATTAAAACGATAACTCCACCAAGAATAAACTCCCGTTGTTTCTGGATAAAAGTAGCGGAAGGTATCGGTAAAGCCGCTCCCTAATAAGGCGGTGAATTTTTCCCGCTCTTCCGGTGTAAAGCCCGCATTTTTTTGATTGGTTTTCCAATTTTTTAAATCGATATTTTGGTGGGCGACGTTTAAATCACCACAGACAATGACGGATTTTTTAGCTTTTAACGTCGTTAGATAATTTTTAAAAGCTTCTTCCCAACTTAGGCGATAGTCTAAGCGTTTCAACTCATTTTGCGAATTAGGCGTGTAACATGTTATCAAGTAAAAATCAGGATACTCTAAAGTAATCAAGCGACCTTCTTGATTATGTTCTGTTTGATCCATACCATAATGCACACTTAAAGGATGATGCTTAGTAAAAATCGCCGTGCCGGAGTATCCTTTACGTTCCGCATAGTTATAATATTGTTCGTAACCTAGTAAATCAATTGCTAATTGTCCGGCTTGCATCTTGGTTTCTTGCAAACAAAAAAAGTCCGCATCTAAGGATGCAAAAATTGCCATAAAATCTTTTTGCATGACGGCTCTCAGGCCATTAACGTTCCAAGAGATAAATTTCAAGAAAATCCCTCCTTCCGCTTTATTTTAGCAGAAACTTTCCCAAAAGACACGAAGAGACAGTCAAAAATTCCCCGGTGGCAACTTCTAAAAACATCTGTTAAAATAGAAAAGATGTTAAAAGAAAGGACGTTGACTAATGAAAGATCTCTTGCAAGCATTATCAACTATTACTGTCTTAAAAGATGAACCTTTAAATAAATATACCTTCACGAAAACCGGTGGCCCGGCTGACTTTTTGATTTTTCCTAAAAATAAACAAGAAGTGCAAGCTGTAGTACAATACGCTAATGCCCACGAAATTCCCTGGCTAGTTTTGGGGAATGCCAGTAACTTAATCGTCCGCGATGGTGGCATTCGCGGTATCGTTATGATGTTAACCGAACTTGATGCCTTAGAAGCCCACGGTACAATGCTTTATGCTGGTGCTGGCGCAAAATTAATTGATCTTTCCTACTTTGCCTTGCAACAACGACTGACAGGTTTAGAATTTTCTTGTGGCATTCCGGGTTCTGTGGGGGGCGCACTTTTTATGAACGCTGGCGCTTATGATGGGGAAATTGCTAACGTGGTAGCTCACGTGGAAGTTTTAAAACCCGATGGTACTTTTGCGACGTATGAAAATAGCGAGCTTGCTTTTAGTTATCGTCATTCTTTAGTGCAAGAAACTGGCGACATTATTTTAGGTGGCTATTTCCAGCTAGCTTGCGGCGATGTGGACGCCATTAAATTTCGGATGGAAGAATTGACGAAGGTGCGCCAAGAAAAACAGCCATTGGAGTATCCTTCTTGTGGCAGTGTCTTTAAGCGCCCGGAAGGCCATTATACAGGCAAATTAATTCAAGACGCAGGACTGCAAGGGTTAAAATGGGGCGGGGCTCAAATTTCGGAAAAACACGCCGGCTTTATCGTCAATATTGACCACGCCACCGCCACTGATTATTTAGAACTTATCGCTCATATTCAACAAGTTATTTGGGATAAATTCCTAGTCCGTCTTGAAACGGAAGTCCGCATTTTAGGAGAAGAAGTGTAACCTAAAAAAGCAGCAATGCTCGTTTGTTAGTTTGACAAATGAGCATTGCTGCTTTTTTTAGATTTAACGAGACTTGGCGGCAACTTTCCATAAGACAGAAGTGATGGCCGCCGTGGCAATTGCTGCCACAATGGCTTCTGGTACACCGGAAGTCAAGATGATGCCCAAGATAATACCGTAGAGGGCATCGCTAGTGGCGCCAATTGCTGTCGCATACTGATCCATAAATAAAAAGTAAATAAGATTCATCACCAACAAAGTATTGGTCATGGAACCAAGAAAACCAGCCACTAACAAGCTAACCGATTTTTTTGATGGGGAAGTTTTAGCGAAACGTTTTAAAAATTGGTAGACAAAGTAAGGGACCACACCGATTAAAATGCGGGGAATTAAAGCCACAATCACGGAACGAAAATCTCCCGAGACAATAGGGGAGAAGATAAAGGATGTGACGGTGATTTGGGTGGTGGAGCGCAACATACTGAGAATTCCGAAAAAGCCCCCTAGTAAGGCGCCCACCCGTGGTCCTAAAACAAGGGAGCCAATAATAACTGGAATGTGCATCGTAGTGGCGTTAATCGGACCTAAAGGAATAAAACCAAGGAATGGAAAAGCATACATCAAAAGCATGATACCCATAAAGAGTGCTGTTAGGACAAGGGTGTGTGTCGATTGTTTTTTCAAGAGTCAATCCTCCAAAATTATTTCGTCAACACATGTAAAACGTGTTGGACGATGGTATCCACATTGGCTAAAGCACCGCGGCCATAATCACCACAAGCCAGCAAAGCTTCCCGTGGTAAAATCTCTTCGTAGCCTACTTCTTTTAAAGTAGCGAGATTTTTTTGCGTGATGGGGTTTTCGTACATATAAGTATTCATCGCTGGGGCAAGCACTTTAGGGGTCTCTGGATGTAGGGCTAAAGCTACCGTGGAGAGCAAGTCGTCGGCGATGCCGTTAGCCATTTTGCCAATCAAATTGGCTGTAGCTGGGGCGACTAAAAATAAATCGGCGGTCTTAGCTAACTCAATGTGATTAATCAAGGCTTCGTCAGGCTCCGCCATGACATCGAGATGGACGCGCCGCTTGGTTAAGGACTGTAAGGTTAAGGGCGTGATGAAAGCCGTGGCGCTTTTGGTCATAATCACATTGACCTCAAAGTCTAATTTAGTCAGTTGATTGGCAATGTCGGCGGCTTTATACGCTGAGATACTACCAGATACGCCTAAGACAATTTTCTTTTTCATTTTGCTTCCTCCTCTAAAACCCGTTGCAACATTTCAGCAATTTCTTTTTTGGTAAAAGCTTCGGCCACCACGCCGCGGGGACCAACGAGGTAAGCGTGGTGCTGCTGTGGCGCAACTTCCGTTAAATCATTAGCGACAATGTAGTCGGCGTCATTTTTTTTGAGACTGGCAGTAGCTACTTGGATTAACTCACTAGGTTCCACGTCCACTAATAATTTAAAACCAATTAAACGCGTGGTAGGTTGCAATTTTTTGATTAAACCAATTACTTTGGGGGTCTGTTTTAACACTAAAACTAAATGTTCGGCTTGTGAAGAAATTTTTTTAGCAGTGGACTGCGAGTCTGCTAAAAGTTGCTTAAAACTTTCCTCGACGGTTTTGCCCTTCTCAACATTTGTTTGTAGGGCAGCAATAAATTCAGTGTCGGGAAAACTTTTCGCTACAGTAAAATCACTGACGGCCATGGCATGAATCACGGCGTCAAATTTTTCTTGCTGTAATAGGTTTGTCAGACAAGCAGCTAAATCTTCAGCCGATTCAATGAGAATTGGCGTGATACCTTGTGGCTTCACGGCACTTTTAGTCGTGACATAGGTAACCTCATGTCCTAATGCCCGAAAGTTTTCCCCTAAGGCAGCGCCTAGGCGGCCACTGGAGTGATTGGTAATGGAACGCACGTCGTCAATTTTTTCGCTGGTGCCTCCAGCTGTAATTAAAAGTTTCATGTTTTCCTCCTCTTTAAGTGAACGCCACCAAAGTTCTTCCTTGATGGGTCTGTTGGGCAAAGCTTTGGAAAACTTTTGGCAAGTCAGCCAAAGATACTGTTTCTACCTGCAGTTTATCATAATCTATTTTAAATTCCTCAGTGAAGGCTTGCCAGATTTGTTGGCGCTTAGGATAAGGCGTATTCACCGAATCGATACCTAACAAATTAACGCCACGTAAAATAAAAGGAAAGACGGTGGTGTTCAATTTGAAGCCACCGGCATTACCAAAAGCGGCTACCGCACCACCATAGCTGATTTGCGGCAACAGGCGACTTAAGACTTCGCCGCCCACTGCGTCAATGACGTAATCATAATTTTGTGGCGCCAAAACTTTCGGCTCACTTTGTAACAGTTTTTGCGTGGCTAAAATTTCTGCGTGAGGTAAACGTTCTAAATAAGGAGCTTGTTCTTTTTGACTTACTAAGGTGACCTTAGTAAAACCTAATTTTTCTAAAATAAGACTTGCAATACTACTAACACCACCAGTTGCTCCAGTAATCAATAGGCGATGTTCTGGTTGCATCCCATGAGCTAACAGCGCATCAATGGCTAAACCAGCCGTTAAACCCGCAGTACCTAGCATCATAGCTTCTTTTGTTGTCATTCCACTGGGAAGAGGTACCACCCACTCTTTTTTTAAACTCGCCAGTTGACTAAAGCCGCCATTATGACTGACGCCTATCTGATAGCTAGTAGCAATTACTTTTTGGCCCACAGTAAATTCCGGCACACGACTAGCCAATACTGTACCTGCTAAATCAATGCCTGGAATTAAGGGATAGTGGCGAAGCACGCCGCCTTTAGGTAAGGTTGCCAAGTAGTCTTTATAGTTTACGCTAGAATACTCCACTTGAATTAATACATCTTCTGCCGGTAAAAAGTTTTGCGGAAAAGTTTTGACTGTTGCTGTAACTTTTTCCTCCTCTTTTTCTATCACCAAAGCTTGAAATTTTTCCATTAGACAAACCTCACTTTTATTTGTGTTTAAAAATAGTTTTCTTAAGTAAAAATAACAGAAAGCTCTAACTGCTCTAACTATAGGAAAGCAAGGGAAAACTGTCAAGAAAATTCCCAGCATAATCTTGAAATTTTCCAAGATAAATAGAAGGAAACGAACAATTTTTTTCACAAGTAAAATTTTTGAGGAAAAGGACTAGCTTATTTTTGTAAAGCTGTTAAACTAATTTGCGAGACCAAAATTACGGTCTTTTTTTGACAAGCTTTCACAAAAAAAGATAAAGGGGTTGAAAAAGTGGAAAAAACGATTATCGCGTTCCAAGATGTGGTGAAACAATACGAAGACACCCAGGATGCTGTGCTGAAAAACGTTAGCTTTGAAATTGAGGAAGGGAAGTTCTATACGCTGTTAGGCCCGTCTGGCTGTGGGAAAACCACGATTTTACGGATGATTGCGGGTTTCACAGAAGCAACCTCAGGGGATATTTTTTTTAACGGCAAACGCATCAATGACGTGCCAGCCAACAAACGACCTGTCAACACGGTCTTTCAAGATTACGCCTTATTTCCCCATATGAATGTTTTTGAAAATGTCGCCTTTGGTTTAAAAATCAAAAAGCTGCCAAAAAAAGAAATTGAAAAAAAAGTTATTGATGCTTTAAAGATGGTGCAACTCGCCGGTTATGAGGATCGTGAAATTAATGAAATGTCTGGCGGACAACGGCAACGGGTGGCCATTGCCCGAGCGATTGTCAACGAACCTTCTGTTTTATTGTTAGATGAACCCTTGTCAGCGCTGGATTTAAAATTGCGAACTGACATGCAATATGAATTACGAGAACTTCAACAACGCTTAGGGATTACTTTTATTTTTGTGACCCACGACCAGGAAGAAGCACTCGCCATGAGTGATGTGATTTTTGTCATGAATAAAGGCAAGATTGTTCAATCCGGCACACCGGTGGATATTTACGATGAACCTATTAACCACTTCGTTGCTGATTTTGTGGGAGAAAGCAATATTGTTGCCGGCACCATGGTGGAAGATTACCGCGTGGAATTTGTCGGGAAATCTTTTGAATGTGTGGATGGGGGGATGCGTCCTAATGAACCTGTTGAAGTGGTCATTCGTCCAGAAGATTTATCCATTACGACGCCTGAAAAAGGCAAGTTGGTGGTGAAAGTCGACACTCAATTATTCCGTGGTGTCCACTATGAAATTATTTGTTACGATGCTGACGGCAATGAATGGATGGTTCATTCCACTCGTAAAGCCAAAGAAGGTAGCAAAGTCGGTTTATCCTTTGAACCTGAAGATATCCACGTCATGCGCTTCAATGAATCTGAAGAAGATTTTGATGCGCGGCTGGAAAGCTACGAAGAGTAAGGAGGAGAGAACGTGACCAGAACAAGACGCTTTTTTGGAGTTCCTTATTATCTTTGGCTGTTGCTTTTTGTCATTGCCCCAGTACTATTGATTATTTATCAGTCTTTCTTTGATATGAATGGCCAGTTTACCTTGAGTAACTATGCGGCTTATTTTTCTTCAGGGACCTATTTAAAAATGACCGGCAATTCTGTCTGGTATGCTTTTTTGATTACCCTGTTTACGTTATTAGTGAGTTATCCTACTGCTTACTTTTTAAATAAAACGAAACACAAAGATTTGTGGTTGATGTTAATTATTTTACCGACATGGATTAATTTGCTTTTAAAAGCATACGCTTTTATCGGTTTGTTCAGTATCCACGGTTCAGTGAATACCTTTTTGAGTTTTCTAGGTATCGGTCCGAAACAAATTTTATTTACCGATTTTTCCTTTATGTTTGTAGCGGCCTATATTGAAATTCCTTTTATGATTATGCCAATTTTTAACGCGATTGAAGAAATTAATCCGTCCTTAGTGTCGGCTTCCCGCGATCTTGGCGCAAATAGTTTTGAAACTTTCCGGCGCGTCATTTTTCCTTTGTCCTTAGAAGGAGTAAAAGCCGGCATCCAAGCTGTTTTCATTCCTTCTTTGTCCTTATTTATGTTGACACGACTCATCGGGGGGAATCGCGTCATTACTTTAGGAACGGCGATTGAAGAGCACTTTTTAGTGACCCAAAACTGGGGGATGGGCTCGACCATTGGCGTTGTTTTAATTATCGCAATGCTCATTGTCATGGTCCTCACAGGAGAAAAGAGTCGCAAAGGAGGACGTCGTTAATGAAAAAGAAAAAATTTAGCTTTACACAACTGTATTTGATTATTATTTTTGTTTTACTCTACTTGCCAATTTTTTATTTAATTTTTTACGCCTTTAACGCTGGCGGTTCCATGAAAGAATTTACAGGCTTTACTTGGGATAATTTTGCGGCGGTCTTTGAAGATTCACGGCTGTTGGTTATCTTGCTAGACACCTTTAAACTAGCTTTCTTATCCGCTTTAATTGCGACTTTAGTAGGAACTTTTGGTGCCATGGGCATTTATTACGCTAAAAAAAGACGGACGCGGACGACGCTGCTCAGCTTAAATAATATTTTACTTGTTTCACCCGACGTCATCATTGGCGCCAGTTTCTTGATTTTATTTACGATGGTAGGCTTAACATTAGGTTTTACCAGTGTCCTTTTAAGTCACGTGGCCTTTAGTATCCCCATTGTTGTCTTAATGGTTTTACCAAAGTTGCGGGAAATGAATGACTCCATGGTAGATGCAGCTAGAGATCTTGGAGCCAATACTTTTCAAGTAGTAAAAAATATTATTTTACCCTATTTGACTCCGGGGATTATTGCCGGCTACTTTATGGCCTTCACTTATTCTTTAGATGATTTTGCGGTAACGTTTTTCGTGACAGGAAATGGTTTTACTACCTTATCCGTTGAAATTTACTCACGGGCTCGCCAAGGAATCAGCTTAGAAATCAACGCTTTATCCGCCTTAGTCTTTGTTTTCTCTTTACTATTGGTGGTGGGTTACTACTTTATTAGTAAAGATAACTTATCAAGAAAACAAAAACGTTCCCGCAAAGCACAAAGCGAGGTGGCTAACCTCCTATGAAAAAACTAAACACTTTATTTTTAGGGATTATCTTAATCATCTTACTTTTAACCGTGGGAGCTAATCGGATTGAACATGCCAAAGGACGAGCTAACGCTGATGTTGTAACGATTTACAACTGGGGAGATTACATCGATCCAGAGTTGATTACAAAGTTTGAAGATGAATCGGGTTATAAAGTGAACTACGAGACATTTGATTCCAACGAAGCGATGTTTACTAAAATTCAACAAGGGGGGACAGCTTATGATATCGCCATTCCCTCTGAGTACATGATTGAAAAAATGATGGAAGAAAAATTAGTGCTCCCGATTGATCACAGTAAGTTAACGGGGCTAGAAAATATCGATGCGCGCTTCTTGGATCAAAGCTTCGATCCTGGCAATCAATATTCTATTCCTTACTTCTGGGGAACGTTAGGAATTGTTTATAACGATAAGTTTGTCGCCCCTGAAGACATTCAGCATTGGGATGATTTATGGAACCCAGCCTTAAAGGATAGCGTAATGCTGATTGATAGTGCGCGGGAAGTTCTAGGACTCTCTTTAAACTCGCTAGGATACTCTTTAAACAGCAAAAATATGACGGAAATTAATGAAGCGGCTAAAAAACTGAGTAGTCTAACTCCGAATATTAAAGCAGTTGTCGCGGATGAAATTAAAATGTACATGATTAACGAAGAAGCAGCTGTCGCGGTAACTTTTTCCGGGGAAGCTGCCGACATGATGTATGAGAACGAACACTTGCATTATGTTATTCCTACTGAAGCTAGTAACTTATGGTTTGACAATATTGTTATGCCCAAGACTGCTAAAAATATTGACGGTGCCTATGCGTTTATTAATTTCATGTTGAATCCCGAAAATGCAGCGCAAAATGCCGAATACATTGGTTACTCGACGCCAAATAAGACAGCGCTTGAGCTGATGGATCCTGAAGTTACCAGCGATCCACAATTTTATCCAGATGATGAAGTCATTTCCCATTTGGAAGTCTATCAAAACTTGGGGCCAGAATACCTAGGCATTTACAATGATAAATTTCTAGAATTTAAGATGTACAGGAGATAATGGCAAAACTCAGCGAGAATGGGGATTTATCAACGTTCTAAAAAGCTAAAAATCGTCTTTATTCTATCTGAGTTTTCCAATCTTCTACCAA
The DNA here is from genome assembly GCF_005405245.1 of Enterococcus nangangensis. Taxonomy (GTDB): domain Bacteria; phylum Bacillota; class Bacilli; order Lactobacillales; family Enterococcaceae; genus Enterococcus_J; species Enterococcus_J nangangensis. The sequence continues at coordinate 22,637 of NZ_BJDR01000001.1, forward strand.
AAGCGGCTGAAAAGCCGCTTTTTTTGTGTTATTTTATTTTTTCTACCACGTTTTTCTACCAGAGATACTTTACTAGAAGAGCTTTACGATAGAGATTTTTACCAGACGATGTTGAAAATAAAAAGACAGAAACGCTTGACCGTATATAGATAATTATCTATATTGTATATAGATAATTATCTATATACAATTCAATAGGAGGTCCTCCATGGAAAACTATGAACAGATTGCTACCATCATGAAAGCCTTAGCTGATCCAAAAAGGCTGAAAATTGTTGACTTACTTTCTACAGCTGACTCTCTTTGTGCATGTGAAGTGTTGGAGCATTTTGACTTTACTCAACCGACATTATCACACCACATGAAGCTTTTAGAGAAGGCAGGAATTGTCAAAGTAACGAAAAAAAGTCAATGGCATCATTACGCTTTACAGGAAGATTTTGTTGAGGATTTCCTAGTAATTTTGAAGGAACTTCTTATCAAAGAAAAATCAATTAGCTAGTAAGCGATAGGAGTCTTATGAATGAATAATGTATCTACGGAAGTAACTGAAAAACCTGCAATAAATTTTTTCGAGAAGTATCTAACAGTTTGGGTATTGTTATGTATGGCAGCAGGTATGCTAATCGGAAAGTTTTTACCTAGTGTCGCAGACCGATTAGAAAGCTATCAAGTGTTAAATACAAATATTCCAATTGCCGTTTTAACTTGGGTTATGATTTTCCCAATGATGATGAAAATCGATTTTAAATCAATACTGAATGTCCGAAAAACATATCAGGGGATTATGATCTCTAGCATTACAAGCTGGCTAATTAAGCCGTTCTTGATGTTTGGCTTAGCCTCTTTCTTCTTTTATGTTGTTTTTAGCAATTTTATCCCAGCAGACTTAGCAAAAGACTATGTGGCTGGAGCCGTTTTGTTAGGGGCAGCGCCATGTACCGCTATGGTTTTTGTTTGGTCAAACCTTACAAAAGGTGATCCAGCGCATACCTTGGTTCAAGTATCAATTAACGATTTATTAATCATTGTCCTATTTGTACCAATTGTTTCCTTCCTTTTAGGAGTAAATAATGTGTTTGTACCATGGAATATTCTCTTTGCCTCCGTACTACTATTTGTGCTAGTACCGTTAGTTGGTGGGGCATTAACGCGATACTTCATGATAAAACGTAAGGGAATTGATTACTTTAACAATCGCTTCTTACCAAAGTTTGACTCCATTACAACGATTGGCTTGTTATTGACATTGGTAATCATTTTTACTTATCAGGGGGATATTATTTTAAACAACCCGTTTCACGTTCTCATGATTGCCGTGCCTTTAGTCTTACAAAATATTATTACCGCAAACTTTGCTTATTTTACTTGTAAATGGACAAAACAGCCTCATAATGTGGCAGCTCCAGCAGCTTTGATTGGTGCTTCCGACTTTTTCGAGTTATCGGTTGCCGTAGCAATTACGCTTTTCGGTGTCAATTCACCAGTTGTTCTAGTGACAACTGTAGGCGTTTTGACAGAAGTACCTGTTATGTTGTTATTAGTAAAATTGATTAATGGAACGAAAGATTGGTTTCCAACAAAAGGAGAAAATGAATGAAAAAAATCTATTTCTTATGTACAGGTAATTCCTGTCGAAGTCAAATAGCGGAAGGATTTGCAAAAAAATACTTAGACGATTCTTGGGAGATTCGAAGTGCTGGAGTTGAAACTCACGGCCTGAATCCTAGAGCAGTGACTATAATGGAAGAATCTGGAATCGATATTTCGAATCAAACATCTGATTTGATTGATTTGGACTACTTTAATCAGTCCGACATGATTATCACTCTTTGCGGTGACGCAGCAGATAAGTGTCCCATGATTCCAAAGGAAAGCACTCACCTTCATTGGGATTTAGTAGACCCCGCTAAAGCAAAAGGATCTGAGGAAGAAATTAGAAGTGCCTTCCGAAACACAAGAGATGAAATCGAAAAGAGAATGATTGAATTATCGAAGCAGTTAAATGTGTAATTCAAAAAGGGGTGGGGGAAGGTATGTGGACTTGGATTAGCGACCAATTATTGAAAATGGTTTGGCTAAATGATTTGATGGGGAAATTAATTGAGCGTTTTGGACTTTCAATCGATAGCAAGATAGGGGCAAGTCTTCAGTTCTTTCTGTTTGATACAATTAAGATTTTTATCTTATTAACGATATTAATTTTTGTCATGGGGATTATTCAGACTTTTTTTCCACCTGAAAGAACCAAAGTATTGTTGGGTGGCTTAAAAGGTTGGAAGGGGAATTTACTGGGAGCACTTTTGGGTACAGTTACGCCTTTTTGTAGTTGTTCTAGCATTCCAATTTTTATTGGGTTTACAACCGCTGGATTACCGTTAGGAGTAACCTTCTCCTTCCTTATTTCCTCACCAATGGTTGATATTGCCTCAATTATCCTGTTAATGTCTTTCTTCGGCTGGAAATTTGCGATAGCTTATGTTCTTTTAGGATTACTGCTAGCTGTAATTGGAGGTACACTCATTGATAAATTACACCTAGAGAATGAAATTCAAGATTATATTCGCGAGATGGAGGAAGGTCTTAGCCAAGTTGAAACCTATACCATAAAAAAAAGAATGGCTTATGGTTGGGGGCAAGTGAATGAGGTTGCTAGTAAAGTCTGGCTTTATGTATTAATTGGGGTTGGGATTGGTGCGCTCATTCATAATTGGATTCCGACCAGTTTTATTCAAAGCATCCTAGGTAATAATAATCCGTTTGGCCTGATTATTGCGACCTTAATTGGGGCACCAATTTATGCAGATATTTTTGGTGTTCTCCCAATAGCAGAAGCGCTATTCTCAAAAGGAGTGCCAGTGGGAACTTTGATGGCTTTCATGATGTCTGTCACAACGTTGTCTTTGCCGTCATTAATCATGTTAAGTAGAGTGGTTAAACCTAAATTGTTAGGAATCTTTATCACAATTTGTATTGTAGGTATTTTATTGATTGGCTTTACTTTCAATAGTATAGCTTTATAAAAAGTTAAGGGGGATTAGATAATTATGGAAATCAAAATTGTAGGTCCAGGTTGTAAAAACTGTCAAAAGTTAAAAGAAAATGTAGAAACAGCAGTGTCGGAGTTAGGCATTACGCCGACAATTACAAAAGTCGAAGATATGGCTGAAATCGTGAAAGCTGGTGTGATGAAGACGCCAGGACTGATTATTGATGATAAATTAGTTGTTAGTGGCCGAGTTGCAAAACCAAAGGAAATCAAGGAGTTATTGCAAGAGGCTTAAAAGAGATCAAAGATAGATAAATCACTGAATGTTTGGAGATATTCGAAAGAAGCATAAAATAATACTGTAAAGACAAACTCCAGGTCGGGTTTCGCCACAAGCGAATTACCCGATCTGGAGTTTTGTCTATTGCAGGGAGGCGCAGCCGGACTGCATGAATAAAGCCCCCGGTTCTAACAGGGGGCTAACAAAGAACAGGAAACTGGGACAACTACCCATTTGGGAGTGTCCTAGCAGTGTTTTCTTTGTCACATGCTTATAGAGCTTGTCACTTTATTTTGATGATGGATACGCTGCGTTTAACAGACGTTCTTTCTCGACTTCCATCACGAATGGTAGATAGAGATATTGCTGTTCTAGTAGGTATTGATTGTCCTCTGTGTACTGATAAGAAGCGGTTTCTTTTGAATAGACCAACGGAGCAATTCGCACATCCCCGGTTGATTGATTGATTGAGTATAGAAGAATGGCTTTTTCTACTAGTTTCTTGGGCAAATGTTTCCCAAAATAGGAATAGGATTCTTGATTTGCTAAATAGACGAGTAAGCGATCCACACTAAAGTTGGAGAAGGTAAAGGGCATCATGTGCAGAATATGATTTTGATTGTCATGGTGTAAATAGAGCTGCGCTTCTTTACCAAAATTGGTTGAACCAAGGTAAAGCCGCTTTTTCTCGTCGATACATTGGAAAGTAAACTGATCTTGTTCAGTTGGTGGAACGAGGTTTGTAATAAAAAATTCAACCATTCGATCCATTTCTTTTTCACTGACAAGATCTGCTTGTTTCAGTTCGTCTACTATCAGTCCTTCAATCTTAGGATCAAGCTTACCTGCCTTCTTTTGAAGCATTTCTAAAATGTATTGGTTTTCTTGCTCACCATACAAAAGATATTCGTTGGTGACATGGCCTATTTCTGCAATTTGGTGAAGGGTTTCGGTTTTTGGAAGGTTAATCCCACGTTCCCAGTTATTGACTGTACTTCGCGGTAAATCACCAATTAGTTTGCCAAATTTCTCCATACTCAACTTTAACTCTTGGCGAATCTGCCGAATTCGATTGCCAACTGCTTGCTTGTCTATCTCCATGAAAACTCCTCCTCATGATGAGTTCTTAAATTCAGTATACTTGTGTACTTAAAAAAAGTCAAAATCTATTGACTTAAAATAAATACAAGCGTACAATTGATTCGTACTTAAAATAAGTCTATCGGTTCTTTGACAAGTAAATAGCAGAAGGAGGTTTGTCTATGAACCAAGTTAATCAACATGATCTCGGTGAAGCCATTCGAGTTTCTCGAGAAGAAAGGGGGTGGACCCAGCGATATTTAGCAGAAAAAGTGGGAATTTCGAGATCGTTATTATCGAAAGTAGAAAAAGGAACGAGACGATTAAGTGAAGAAAAACTGAATCTTGTATTGGATAGTTTGCAAGAAGAGATTGTTCCAGTTAATCGTGTTTTGATTGATTATCTAACCATTCACTTTTTCTCGAATCAACATTTAAAGTTGATTGAAGAGATTATTGGCATGCCTATTGAACGCTTTGAGGAATTGGATTATGCACCAAAGGGCTATATTGGGCAATATGTTTGGAATCAAGTAATCACGATTCGGTATTCCATTGACGATACGGTTAAAGGAACCATAATGGAGTTTTCAGGTCAAGGCTGTAAACATCTTGCCATGCGTTTGAAGACCGCAAAATCAAACTGGCAAGAGTTCTTCCGTAAGGTATTAGATTATCAGGGAAACTTTACACGGATTGATTTTACTTTAGATGATTTTGTGGGGAGTCTCAGCATTCCAGAACTTAAGCGTAAGGTAACACTAGGCCATGTATGGACCACGTTTCAAGTGAGTGAATCTCATGGCGGGACGGATATCACAAATAATGAATCAAATGGCGAGACCTTGTATTTAGGCTCAAAGAAGAGTCAATGTCGCTTTTGTTTTTATCAGAAGGATTATGAACAACGAAAGCGAAGAGGAATACCACTTGAAGAGGCAGAAGTGAAAAATCGCTTTGAACTACGGTATCGAAAAGAGAAAGCACAAAGCTTGGCAAAGATTATTTCAAGATCCCATGATTTAACCAAACTGTTCTTTGAGTTACTTAATGGAGCAGTTTGTTTTTATGACCGTGATCCAAATGATCCAGGTGCAAAAGTTGATAAAAAATGGGCAGCCTTTATTGGCAATCATGGCGCAATCACTATTTCTTTAGAGACAATTCCTCAAAGCTTTGAGAAAAGTATGAATTGGTTAATTCATGGTGTTTCGCCATCGCTAGCTTTTATAGCACAAGTGGATCAAACGTTTCATTCTTCCTTGTTGTCTTTGATTATTGAACAAGGAGAAATGAATCCAAGACAGATTAAACTTCTCCAAAATATGAAGGCAGACCCAGAATATTATCAGGAGGAGGTTGAGTATTATGAACGAAAACTACAAAGTATATCAAATGAGAAAACAAGCTACTAAAAAAGCAAAGTACTGCTTACACAACAAGTTGTGCAACGTACTCCGCCTCGACAAGACGAGTATAACACAACCATTGAATGAGAAACAATTGATTATAAAGAGGATTAATTTAAAAGGAGTAAAGTATCAGGGGGTGAGAGAATGGAAACAAAATGTGATTTCATGGTAAATCGTGCAATTTTGATAGAGATGGGCTTTAAACCTAGTCAAGCTGCACGAATGATTAAAGAGAGCAAAACGTATCTTGCAAGGGTTGAAGGTATAGATTTTTATAACAATCGCCAAGTTGGTGTGGTACCATCTCGAGTGATTGAACATCTTTTCCACGTACAAGTTGCGGAATAAACAGTACAAGCGCGGTACAATTAAAGTAGCTTTTCTCGAGTATAGAGAGGAATGGTACGATGCCAAAAATTAAAAATATTTATCAAGACAAAAAAACAAAAAAATGGTTCTTTCGAGCATATCTAGGTATAGATGAAAATGGAAGAAAGGTTCAGAAGACTAAACGAGGCTATGCTTCACAAAAAGATGCCAAAATTGCTTATGACAAGTACATGGAAACACATGATTTTAACAAGACAGTTCCTAATCAACTGTGTTCTACCAATCAAATGACTTTCGAAGAGTTTTACAAGGATAGGTTTGTAAAATGGTATGAGAGACAGGTGAAAAGTCAAACATATGAGAATGCGCAATTTATATTCGAAAAGCGAATGCAGTTTTTCTATCATTTTCGTGTTCGAGATATTACAAGTCACGATATTGAGGATTGGCTATTTGAACTAAGCCAGACAGAGTCACGTAATTCACGGAAAAAAGTCAATGGCGAAACGTTATCAAAGTCTTATATCAATCGGATTCGGGGACACTTAAAGATTGTATTGGATCGGGCTGTTAAAGAGGGGGTGATTGCTAAAAATCCCGTTGAAGATGTTTCTTCGCTTCCCTCTGAGAATAAGAAAGTTGAGTTTTGGGAACACAGTGAGTTTCTAAAAGTGATGAATGAATTGAAGGACGATAAGATTCAAACCCACCATCGGAAGATTGTGTATGAAATGCTCTTTTATACTGGCATTCGGATTGGAGAACTTGAAGCTTTGTCTTGGTCAAATGTAGATTTCGAGAAAAACACGATAACGATTGAGAAGACACTAATTTATAATACAAAAAATGATTGGTATTTTTCGACTCCAAAAACTAAATGCGCTTATCGAACGATTGGGATGGGGAAGAAGCTTTCCTTAAAGCTCAGACAATGGTATGACTTGCAAAAACGAATTGGAAATTTTGAATATGTTGCTCAGTTGGACGGAACTTTTACGCCACCTTATTCTTTTGCAAACTGGTTAAAAGAGGCTGCTAAAAAAGCGGGCGTCAAACCGATTAAGCTTCACGCGCTACGACATTCTCATGTTGCATTTCTAATTGAGCAGAATATTCAACCGCTATCTATTCAAGAACGATTGGGCCATGCGAATATTCAAATTACTTTAGGAACTTACGGTCACTTATATGCAAAGTCAGATCAACAAGTAGTTAACGCTATTGATTATGTTCAAGAGGGCGCTATTCTTTCGAAAAATGACGATTTATTGCCAGTCTGAGTTTTCCACTACGCTACCAGAAGACAGACAAATGCTTTCGTACCAGTGTTTTTGGTTGAGTTGCTCCTGTTTAAGATGTATCGTAAGTAAGGGTACTCCTCAATGAAAGTAGCGTGACAGACAAAAAGAACTGTCCTTTTTAGAGAAATAAGATGAAGACTCGCATAACTTTTGTGCGAGTCTTTTTTGGCGATTAAATGACTGTGAAATATAAAGATAGCCGGAAAATATTTTTAAAACTTTAAAAAAAAATAGTAGTGAAAGGTGATATAACAGACCAAAGTTCTAAGTAAAAGTAGGTCTTATGGCTGATTCCTTTAGGATTTTGCTAGGTTAAGATAACAAGTGAATTGTTAGCAAACATAAGGAGGAGCAACATGAAAGTTATTGAAGCAAAACAAATTGTACGAAGTTACGGTTCCGGTCCCACCGCTTTTCAAGCGTTAAAAGGTGTGGACTTGACGATTGAAAAGGGCGAGTCTGTTGCAATTATCGGCAAGAGCGGCTCGGGGAAGTCTACGTTAATGCATATCCTTGCGCTTTTAGATCAACCGACTAGTGGCGAATGTAAATTGTTTGAGGAAGAGACAACAGCGATTAAGAAAAAAGCTTTGAATAAATTACGAAATGAAACGTTTGGTTTTGTTTTCCAACAATTTTTCTTGAATCCTAAAGATACGGTGTTGGATAATGTCGTGCTACCATTAAAAATTGCGGGTATCACCGGAAAAAGAAGAAAAGCCATGGCTATGCAGGCACTAGCTGCTGTGGAGCTTGCAGATAAAGCCCAAAACAAAGCAAACGACTTGTCAGGAGGACAGAAGCAACGGGTTTGTATCGCCCGAGCGCTAGTCAATCAACCTGAAATTATTTTTGCTGATGAGCCCACGGGAAATTTGGATTCCACCACCGGCGAAAAGGTAGAGGAACTTTTATTCAAATTAAATAAGGATCAAGGAATTACTTTAATCATTGTTACTCATGATCCAGATTTAGCGGCGCGTTGTGATCGACAAATAAAAATTAAAGACGGACTCGTGGAGGTAGCCTGATGAAATTCAAAGACAGTCTTGGACAAGCTAGCACAAATTTATGGCGGAATAAAGGACGGACTATTTTAACAATTATTGCTATTTTTATTGGAGCTTTTACAATCTCCATGACGATTGGTATTAAAATTGGGGTCAACGATTATATTGATAAACAAATTAATAATGTCGGACGAAATGATTTGTTACAAATTGTCAAAAAAACGGAAGGGAGTTCGACAGCAACAACTGATGGGCCAGCTGAGTATCATGCGGAAACGGGTAGTGCTGAAGCGGCTAGTATGATTAGCCAAAAGGATCTCACTGCTTTAGAAAATTTTTCAGGCTTAACAACAGTAAAACCAGGAGAATATTTTTCAGTGGATTACATCACTGGTGCTTGGGGGAAAAAATTTGTCCTCTCGGCTTCTAATACGGATGGTATTGATGTGGATTTAAAAACAGGTAAGCAAGTATCACAAAATGGAAATGCTTTAGAAATTGATATTTCACCAGACTACGTCAAGGCATTAGGCTACGATTCTCCTAAAGCAGCACTAAATCAAAGCGTGCATCTTGGGGTCTCGTCCCAAGCCACGGGTGTCCAAGAAGAGGTAACGGCAACCATTGTAGGGGTGCGCAATCCGAGCATTGTCAATAATGGTGATGCTGTGGTGAGTGAAGCGTTAGCTGAAAAACTCATTGCAATTAATCAAACAGATTTGCCAAAAGCGATGCAAGGACAATATTATTACGTAACGGCGGTAGTTAAGAACCCCACCGATGAAAATGTCGCAAAAATGAAAGATACTTTAGCTAACGCTGGGTATAATGCCAGCACCTTTGCTGATCAAGTGGGGATGATTCACTCTACTGTAGATGCGATTACTGGGGTGTTAACCTTATTTGGAGGAATTGCTTTACTAGCAGCTAGCTTTGGTATTATCAATACCTTATTTATGTCGGTACAAGATCGTACGCGAGAAATAGGTTTGATGAAAGCAATGGGAATGGGTCGTGCTAAAGTATTTGCTTCTTTCAGCATTGAAGCGCTGTTAATCGGTTTTTGGGGTTCAGCTTTAGGCGTTCTTGCAGCTTTAGGTGGTGGAGCGCTTTTAAATAAAATTGCGACAGATTCTTTTCTTACTGGCTTAGATGGCTTTCAATTAGTACAATTTAATTTCTCGGCCATTTTTGCTATTGTGGCAGTGATTATGTTGATTGCTTTTCTAGCAGGAACGTTACCAGCCAACCGAGCAGCACGATTGGATCCTATTAAAGCTTTAAGATACGAATAAAAAAATTTTGCCGGCTAGCTGATTCGTCTTGAAGAGAGGGGAATTGGCTAGCTTTTTATGATGGAAATCATTTTCAACGTTGCGGTAATATTTCTTTTACGTTGTTACTAGTCACGTTCAATTGGAAAAGATATACTAAGGACCATAGCATAATAAATATTTTACCAGGAAATGGTTCTGGTAAAGTTAGGAAGATGATTTTGATGAAAACGATTATTTTAAGTTTGCGCCCCACCGTTTTTCCCGCTCTCCTTAGTGGCTTAAAACGCTTTGAATACCGGCACACTTTTCCTGCTGATGTCTCCCAAGTTTATCTTTATTTGTCTTCACCAATGAAAGCAGTTGTGGGGGAACTCACCGTGGGGAAAAGAATTTCTTTAAATCAATTGCTGGTGGAAACGACAGATGAAAAAACAAAATCCCGCTTGCAAATTTTAACGGAAGAGGGTGCACGCTGGGCCATGCCAATAAAACAGTTAAGTCTTTTTCAACAGCCCATTTCCTTAACTACTGCGCGTAACTTTAATGAGGGATTTGTGGCCCCGCAATCTTATTGTTATCTAGAGCGTTATCCGCAATTGGCAGAACAGTTAGTGCAAAGTAGACGGCAAAAGAAAATTACTTGGCCGCTTGCTTCCACGGAATATTTACTTGGCTATTCTTGTCAGGAAATCTATCGCTTACCTACTTTTAAAAATTTGACAGGAGAATATTTAGGACAGAAAATTAAGGTTTAACAGAAAAGTCCCACAAGATTAGCGTTTTGCTGCTAATTTTGTGGGACTTTAAAAAAATATTTTACTTAGCGAATCTTCCGCCACATGGCGATAATCATCATAATGATTAAGCTCAGAGAAATTAAAACGGTGACTCCCCACCCGAGGTTCGTGAAAGGCAAGTCGACGTTCATGCCGAAAAAGCCAGTTACGATGGCGGGAATAGTTAACAGTAGCGACCAGACTGTTAAAAATTTCATGGTATCATTTAGATTGTTGTTTAACAAGTTATTGTAAGTTCCTTGGAGCTGTTCGATAATCTTTGAAGCTAGATCAATCATTTCCACGGCTTGGTTGGCTTCAATCAAAGCGTCGTCCAATTGTTCTTTTTCGCTAGCATTTAGTTTGCGGTAAACTTCTAACGCTTTAAATTGCGTTAAGAGCCCCGCGTTTTGCCGCGTCGCACTCACTAAGTAGACTAAGCCAATCTCTAAGTCAGAGAGCTCTAAAAGGTGTTTATTCGTCGTTTTTTCTCGCAACTTATGATTTAAAAGCGTGCGCTGCGCGTTGACTTCTGCTACTAAAGGAAAATAACCATCGGAAATGACAAACAAAGCGTGGAATAAAAGACTGTAGGTGCCCGTGCTGGTATTTTTTGCTAAAATATTGCGAATCAAGGGTAGCACATAGGCGGTACGATCTGTGACAATCGTAAATAATAAATTGTCCTTCACGATAAAAGTAAGCGGGGAAGTCTCGTAATGATTGTTGGTTTTCGTTTGGTGGGGAACATTAAAAATTAATAGAAAAGTTTCTGCCAGACTATCGTATTCCACCCGCGCACGTTCGTGTTGGTCAAGGGAATAAGAAATCAATTCATCAGAGAGCTGGTAAGTAGTGCTAATTTTGGCAATGGCTGCAACGTCACTGCCATCAACCGTAATCCAAAAATTTTCGCTATTGTGAAAAGGAATTTTTTCCATCTGCTCTGCCTTCCTTCTGTTTAAGATGCCGGAATAATATTATTGGGAATTGTGAAACCAGCTTGAGTCAAAGCCTCCACATAAGCTTTTAGAAAAGCTTCTTTGGTGCTGGCTTGCCGGCCGTTCACGGTATAAAGGATGGTACGATAAGCAAAGTTGCCGTTTCCTAAATCCACTAAGCCAAAGACGTTAGGGCCATCGGTAATCTCTGGGAACTCTACTTTTAATTTTTCGTTGACATCAACAATTAAAGTAGCAATTTTATCCAAACCTTCTTCGGGTAAAATACGAATATCAATAATCGCTTGCATATTGCTGCGAGACAAATTACTAATGGTGGTAATATTGCGGTTGGGAATAAAGTGTACCGTGCCGTCGTAACTGCGCAACTGCGTGGTACGAATCCCCACTGAGGTTACCGTACCCTCAATGTTGATGTTTAAAAGTTTAACATAATCCCCCACATCTAATTGGCGTTCTAACAAAATAAAAAAACCGGTAATGATGTCGTTCATGAAACCTTGCGCACCTAAACCAATGGCAATCCCGACAATCCCCGCCCCAGCAATGAGTGAACCTACCGGCACACCAAAGATGGAAAGTAGCGCGTACAGATAAAAGAAATACAACGTATAAACGTAAAGATTATCTAAGAGGGTGCGAATGGTTTTAGTGCGAGCTTGGGGCCGATCTTGCTTGTGTAGATAGCGAAGATAAACATGGTGAATAATGCTTTTCCCGCCCTTTAAGAGGAGTAAAAAGATCAGGGTGGTAAGGAGCAGGGTAATCCCCTTACTAATGATGATGCCTAAAATTTTATCCCAATCGATATTTTGCCAATATTTAGTCCAAGCGCTAAAATTTTCTTGGGTTTGTTGGATAATTTCGTTGCCAGTAGAATCTGTGGTGTTCATAGTGACCTCCTTATATTCATGGTCAATTGTAACAATTTTACTGCCAGATGAAAAGTTTTCCAACAAGTTACGATAATTTTTCGTCCCTAGTGCGGCTTTTTTTTTTACGATATTTCGACTATACTTAATGAAAAGTGAGGGAAGACCATGTTAAATTTAACTAGCTATTTAGCGCTAGGGCAAACGACTTTAAGTAATGGCTTATTAGATTATTATCACGAGCTAGGCTTAACGGACGCCCAGTGTTTATTATTGATTCAATTATTTCGCTTCCAACAAGCTGGCGATTTTTTTCCAGCGCCAGAGGTCTTAAGTCAAAAAACCGGGAAAGGCATTAACGAAATCTATCAGTTACTGTCGCAATTGCAAGAAAAGAATTGTTTGACGATTACGACATATCAAGACCAACATAAAATGAAATATGATCGTTACGATTTGACGTTAATCTTTGCTACTTTGGAAAAATTTTTGGCGCAAAAAAAAGCTACTGCTAGCCAAAAGCAACAACAAGGCGAGCAGCAAAAACTTTTTCAAATGTTTCAACAAGAATTTGGTCGCAATTTATCGCCTTTTGAATTAGAGACGGTAACGCAGTGGCTGGAAGTAGATCATTATAGTGTGGAGTTGATTCAGTTAGCCTTGAAAGAGGCTGTCTTGAACCAAGCTTTTAGTTTAAAATATATGGATCGGATTCTTTTGAGTTGGCAAAAGAAAAATATCACGACGAAAGGTCAAGTTCAAGTAGAACAAGAGCGCCATCAAAAAGAAATCGACCAGAAAAAGGCGCAACAAACGAATACTGAAGTAGCCGACTTACCAGAAATTCCTTTTGTCCCTTGGGCCAAAGGAACAGAGGAGGGACAAAGATGACCCGCAGTAAAAAAAGTATTCAGGCTTGTCTTTTGGCGATGCAAGAACTTTTCCCCCACGCTGCTACCGAATTGAAAGCAGCGACGCCCTTTCAATTTTTAGTGGCGGTGATTTTAAGTGCGCAAGCCACCGATGTCTCGGTAAATTTGGCGACGCCTGGTTTGTTTGCGGCTTTTCCGGATGCCGAAAGTTTAGGGCAAGCGCCTTTACAAGCGGTGGAAGCAAAGATTCAACGGATTGGCCTGTATAAAAGCAAAGCCAAAAACATTATTGCTACTGCGAAAATTATCCACGACACCTATCACGATCAGTTACCAGAAAGTATGGAAGAATTAATTCAACTCCCTGGGGTGGGGCGTAAGACGGCGAATGTCGTCCGGGGCGAAATTTTTAACATTCCTAGCTTTGCTGTAGACACTCATGTGGAACGGGTTTCAAAACGCTTGCAGTTTGTTACGCAAAAAGCCAGCGTCTTAGAAGTAGAAGAGAAATTACGTTGGGCACTCCCGGAAAGTCAGTGGGTGCAAGACCATCACACGATGATTTTCTTTGGTCGCTATCATTGCACGGCTCGCAAACCGCAATGTATAACTTGTCCATTGCTAGAAACTTGTAACTTTGGACAAAAATATGTCGCGCAACAAAATGGAAAATAACCACGCAAAAAAGGTTCGGCTGCGGCCGAACCTTTTTCATTTAACCTCCATTACTTGGGGGCTTCGTTGTTGTACCATTATTATTTCCGTTGGCATTCCCATTTCCTTGTTCGCCATTGCCCGTTGGTTCTTCTGGAGTTTCAGATGGTGTAGTAGTACTAGGGGTTGTCTCTTCCGTACTGGAAGAGACTGGCTCTGAGGAGGAAGAACTTTCAGGAACACTGGAGGAACTGGTGGAGCTTTCGGTGGTCGTGGAAGAAGTGGTACTTGCTGTTGTTGTCGAAGTGCTAGAAGAAGTGGTGGTCGTGGAACTTGAACGAACAGGTTCTTTGGGCTGACTTCCCTTTAGATACAATTCGCCCCCAGAACGAACGAGATCTGCTGGCATTTCCCAATCGACGTTATCGACATTTTCTGCTAACTTAATCATCATGTTCTTATACACTTTAGCGGCTACAGAGTGGTAACTTGGCGAGATAGATTGTAAATAGTTATCGTAGCCCGTCCAAACAGCCATGACGTAGTGCGTGGTGTAACCTACAAAGCTAACATCTGGCGTGCCGTCTTTATCACCAATAATTTGATCGTAAACGGTATCGTCGTAATTAGAGGTCCCTGTTTTACCCGCTTGAATTAAACCGGGAATTTCAGCAGTCACCCCCGTACCGTCATTCACGACATCTTTTAAGATATCCGTCACCATATAAGCAGTGGTTTCCTTCATGGCTTGTGAGCTTTCCGGTTGATAAGATTCTTCAGTACCATCTTGGTAAACAATTTTATTTACGTAATAAGGTTTAGAGTACGTACCATTATTGGCAAAAGCGGCATATCCCCCCGCAAGTTCTTCGGTAGAAATGGGTGCTGAAATGGCGGAGCTACCTTCAATTTTATCGAGATTAATTCCTAAACCGGTTAAAAAGTCATTAGCTTTATCGACACCGACCTCCACTAAGGTTTTCACAGCGGGGATGTTCCGGCTATCGGTTAAAGCATAGCGTAAAGTGATGTTGCCTAAATATTGATGATCATAGTTGTTCACTTCAAGATCTGTTCCTGGATAAGTATAAGGTTCATCTTTAATAATTTTTCCGGTGGAGTAATCTAAATACTCAAAGGCTGGACCGTAATCAATTAAAGGTTTGATGGTAGAGCCGACATCACGGCCAGCAGTACCCGTGTTGGTGGCGCGGTTAATCCCAAACTGCACGTTGTCGTCAATCTTGCGACCACCAATTTGGGCGACGACAGCTCCCGTAGTTGGATCGATGATGGTGGAAGCTACTTGCATTTGATCGTCAGGAAATTCTACGTATTCATCGCTATTAACAATGTTGTAAAGATTGGTTTGTTGTGCAAGATCAATATTTAAGTAAATATCCATCCCTTCGTTAAACGCATCTTTACCGGTTTTTTCTTTGACTTCCGCAATAGCGCTAGTTAAGTAGTTGTCGACAATTTTACGATTTTCAGAGATGTCTTTTTGCGCAATTAGCCCAGCTTGCACATCGGTGGCTACCGCTTCATCGTATTGACTCTGACTAATTTTTTTATTATCCAGCATCGCTTGTAAGACGACGTTACGGCGCTTAGTGGCATTTTCTGGTTGGGTGTAAGGATCAAAAGTATTAGGTGCATTAGGAATCCCGGCTAAAAGAGCAGCTTGCGCGACACTTAAATCTTTTGCGTCAATACCGTAATAACTTTCGGCGGCAGTACCGATGCCGTAGACCCCGTTGGCCATATACACGCGATTAATATAAAGAGTCAGAATTTCTTCTTTGGATAATTCACGTTCCAATTTTAAAGCGAGCCAAGCTTCTTGTGCTTTGCGCCGCAAGGTTTGATCCGATTGCTTCGTGGAGAAAAAGGAAAGCTTAATCAACTGTTGGTCTAAAGTGGAACCGCCGGCGGTAATGCCCCCGGCTTTTAAATTTCCTAAAGCTGAACCGATAATCCGAATCGGATCCACGCCAAAGTGTTTGTAGAAACGTTTATCTTCTACAGAAACCACCGCATCGCTTAAAACTTGGGGCACTTCAGATGGTTTTAGTTGAATTTGTTCATCAGAGCCTAAGCTATAAATTAAATCGCCATTGGCGGCTAAAAAACGGGTAGTGGCGGGCTCAGAAAGTTTAGTTAAATCTAAAGCCGGCGCATCTTTGACATAATAGAAAAATAAACCAGCACCAGCAATGACCGCCGCGACACCGATGGCGACTAATGCTAAAAAGATACGCAAGAGAATACTTTTTCTTTTTTTGCCCTGCGAACTTTTCTTTTGACCTTGATGTTGACGGGTACGACTCGTACGTGAGTTTTCACTCATGGAATGGGTCCTCCTTTGTTAAGGTTTGCGCCACCGCTTGTAGGTAGGGAATGCGGGGAGCGATACCTGGGGTTAATTCAATACTTTTTTGCTCCAGTTCTTTTAAAGAAATGGAACTTTTCGCGGCTTTTTTTTGCCAATAGTCAATTAAGACGGCAGCTTCTAAAAAGAAACACCGATGCAAACTAGAAAAATAAAGTAAACTAAAACATAGTCCACCTTGGGTCAGGCATGCTGCGAAATGATCAATTTGGTGCTGATGAAAATTTTTCAAAGGAAAAGAAGTTTTATTTTTGGTTTCTTTTGCTTCAAAGTCCAAGTAGTGTCCTTGATAGACGCCATTGTAGTCGGTCGTCGAAGCTTGGCGAAAGTAGGCTTCACGAATTACCGCCGCACTGCGCTTGGGATAATCGACTTTAACAATTTGTAGCGGTGTCGGTTTTTTGTGGACGACCGCCAGTTGATGAGCTAAATAATATTCGTTGCTTTCATTAATCGCTTCTTCCAAGTTCATACCACGCTTACCGTAAGTAACGGGCTTTTTAGCCGTGCCTTGCTTTTTTTGCTTTTCTTTTGCAAAATGTAAGGTAGGGTCTGAACCACTAGGATAGGAAATGTTCAATGGGATCACGCTCCTTCGTTGATTATAGCAAAGATGTGCTTTTCAGGAAAGGTGAGAAGATGGCAGTTATCAGTACACTCTACGTTACCGGTTATCGTAACTTTGAACTAGGAATCTTTCAAGAGCAGGATGAAAAAATTACGCGAATTAAAAAAGTCTTAACACTTCGCTTACGTCAATACTTAGCAGAAGGTCTCAACTGGGTGCTGGTGAGTGGCAATCTAGGCGTCGAGATGTGGGTGGTGGATGTTTGTCAGGAATTAAAAGAAGAATATCCGCAACTCCAAGTGGGGCTGATTTATCCTTTTCAAGACTTTGGCAGTCAATGGAAAGAAAATAATCAATTAAAAAAGCAGCAAATGGAAAGTTTGGTGGACTATCAAAATGCTACCAGTCATCAAGCTTACCAAAATCCTAGTCAGCTGCGAGCCCACACCCAATTTTTACTGGAGCACAGCCAAGGGGCGTTACTCGTCTACGATGAAGAATTCCCAGGGAAAACCCGTTACTTTTATCAGACAGCCCGAGATTATGAAAAAAATTTCCCTTATCAAATAGAGACGATTTCTTTTGATGATTTACAAAATTATGAAGAATAGTCAATTGATAGTTTTTTTTTTCATGAAAATTTGCTACAATGTAACAGTATAATAGAATAGCGAAGGTGGGAAGAAAATGCCAGAAATTATTTTAGGGGCAAAAGAAATTTTGCAAAAAGAATTTAAAACCAAAATGCGCGGGTATGATCCTGAAGAGGTGGATGAATTCCTAGACCAAATCATCAAAGACTATGAAAGCTATAATAAAGAAATTACTTTGTTACAAGAAGAAAACCAACGTTTAGTAGCGAAAATGGATCAAATGTCACGGGCGCAACAAACGATGTCGCGGGTGCAACAAGATGCGCCAAAGACTAGTGCCGTCACTAACTTTGATATCTTAAAACGTTTGTCCAACTTGGAAAAAGAAGTCTTCGGTAAAAAGTTAGATCAAGAAGACGAAGAAGATTTAGAAAAAACGAAACAATTTTAATGAAATAATTTTTTTGTGATTATTAGGTAATTGCGGCAAATGTATATTTGCTGAGGAAAGTCCATGCTCGCACTGGCTGAAACGCCGGTAGTGTTCGTGCTTAGCGAAACCATAAGCTAAGGTACCTTTTAGGTAACGGCAGAAAAAAATCCTAAGGGCAACTATGGATGAGTATTCTTGAAAGTGCCACAGTGACGAAGCGTTTTTGGAAACGGAAACGGTGGAACGCGGTAAACCCCTCGAGCGAGCAACCCAAACAATGGTAGGGGCGTTTTTCGACCGGAAACAAACGGAAGAAGAGCCGAGAAATCGGAGATAGATGATTACCCAAGTGTTTTTTTGCCTGGAAAAAACATTGGACAAAACATGGCTTACAGATAATCACAAACAGGTTGACCTTCTTGCAATTTGCGGAAGGCTTTTTTTTTAAGAAGAGGAGAATTTATGACAAATTATCAATTACTGGCAACTTGTGGGGCCGGTTTAGAAGCTTTAGTAGGCAAAGAACTGCGGGACTTAGGCCTAGAGTGTCAGGTGGAAAATGGGCGGGCCCGTTTTGCTGGTGATGTTGAAACCATTGCCACCACCAACTTGTGGTTGCGGGTGGCGGACCGCGTTAAAATTGTGGTAGGCGAGTTTGAAGCGTTAACTTTCGACCAATTATTTGAAGGGGTCAAAGCGTTACCTTGGGAGGATTTTTTGCCGATGGATGCAACATTTCCCGTCGCCGGCAAATCTGTTCGTTCCAAACTTTTCTCAACGCCAGACGTCCAAGCGATTACTAAAAAAGCTGTCGTTGAACGTTTGAAAAAAGTGTATCATCGTCCCAGTAGTGTACCGTTACCGGAAACCGGGGCTTTCTTCCAATTAGAAGTTAGCATCTTAAAAGACCAAGTGTTGTTAACTATCGATACAACCGGTCCAAGTTTATTCAAACGGGGCTACCGGCTAGAAAAAGGGGGCGCACCCTTAAAAGAAAACTTAGCGGCAGCTTTAGTGATGCTGACAAATTGGCGCAAAGAGATGCCTTTTTATGATCCCGTGTGTGGGAGTGGCACTTTATGTATTGAAGCAGCCATGATTGGGGCCAATATCGCACCGGGCTTTAATCGCGAGTTTCAGTGTGAAGCGTGGCCTTGGGTGGATTCGAAAATTTTTGAAGCCGTACGGGCGGCAGCTGACGAAGCGGCGGACTATGATGTAAAACTAGACATTGCCGGTAGTGATATCGACGGGAAAATGATTGCGATTGCCAAAGCAAACGCTGCAGAGGCCGGTTTTGGTGACCTGATTCAATTTAAACAATTAGCTGTGAAAGATTTTACCACCGAAAAAGAATACGGTGTGATGGTGGCTAATCCACCTTATGGCGAACGTTTAGGCGATCCTGAAGCCGTACACACCTTATATCGTCAAATGGGGAGTGTCTTTAAACCATTAAAGACCTGGAGTAAATATATTTTAACTAGCGATTTAGATTTTGAAAATTATTATGGGGCCAAAGCTACCAAAAAACGTAAACTGTATAACGGTGCATTACGAACGGACTACTTCCAATACTGGGGTCAACGTAAGCCGCGACCAGTGAAGGAGGAACAAGATGCAAGAAACTGATTTTTTAGCCTTTATTAAGGAGTTAGATTTATTAAATCGCAGTATCGCTTTACTAGATTGGGACGAACAAACAGGGATGCCGTCAAAAGCCAGCGACTACCGCAGTGAAATGACCAGCTACTTAGCAAGTCTCGCTTTCGATAAAAAAGTCGGTCCCGAGATGGAAGCATACTTAAGTTATTTTGAAAGTCACCAAGAAGAATTATCGGAAGTTGGGCAAGCCGTCTATTGTGAGGCTAAGCGCGATTTTGATTTGAATCAACGCATTCCTAAAAAAGCTTACGGTGCTTTTCAAAAAGGGAGTTCTAAAGCTTATGCCGCTTGGCAGGAAGCACGCCAGGCTAATGATTTTTCTTTGTTTGCACCAGCCTTAGCAGAAATCGTGACCTTTTTAAAACAATTTATTCCTTTATGGCAAAAAGACGAAGCAACACCTTACGATGTCTTGTTGAACCAATATGAACCCGGCATGACCACCGAAATTTTAGACAAAGTTTTTGCGGAAGTTTTAGCCGGCATCAATGAAATTCGCCAAACGTTACAAGCAAAAGGCCAAGCACCAGAGACGAGCTTTTTACAACGGACGGTGCCTTTAGACCAACAACGACGCTTTGTGGAAGAAGTAGCGCAGCGTTTAGGCTATGATTTTTCTCGGGGGCGCTTAGACGATACGATTCATCCTTTTATGACAGGCATCAACCGCAACGATGCTCGCATTACCACTCGTTGGCATGAAAATGATTTTATGTTTGCCACTTTTGGCGTGATTCATGAAGCCGGTCACGGCATTTACGAACAAAATGTCGATGCCAAATATGACTACACGAATCTTTCCGGCGGAACCTCCATGGGAATTCACGAGTCGCAATCTTTATTTAACGAAATCATCATTGGTTCTTCTAAAAACTTTTGGCAAAAACAATATCCCTTGTTCCAAGAAATTACGGGAGCTACTTTTGCTGATATTTCCTTTGAAGACTTCTACCGCTCTTTAAAGAAAACGCAAGCTTCCTTAATTCGCATTGAAGCAGATCCTTTAACCTATCCGATTCATATTATTATTCGTTACGAAATTGAAAAAGCTTTATTTAATGGGGAATTAACCGTCTCTGAGTTGCCACAAGTTTGGCGGGAAAAATATCAAGAGTATTTAGGCGTCACGCCCCCAGATGACTTAAGCGGTGTCTTACAAGATGTCCATTGGGCTGGCGCGAGCTTTGGCTACTTCCCATCCTATGCTTTAGGTTATATGTATGCAGCGCAACTTTATTACGCCATGAATCAAGACCAAGATGTGGAAGCCATTTTAGCAACAGATGACTATACGCCAATTCGGCAGTGGAATACCGAAAAAATTCACCAATACGGCGCTAGCAAAACACCAAGTTGGTTAATCAAAGAAGCAACGGGAGAAGAATTAAATCCTAAGTACCTGTTAGACTACTTACGGAAAATCTATTTTGTTGTTTACCAAGTCAAAGAATAATAGTTAAAAAGTGCGGCTCTGTTAGGAGTCGTACTTTTTATTTTGTGTTGCCATTTTTCTGGTGGAAACGCTATATTCTCTAGATGTTTTGTGCTATCATTAAACAAATAAAAAAGTTTGAGGGATGTTTATGCTAGGAGAATTTTGGGAAGTTTTAGGGATTGCCCCGTCCACCAATCAAGAGTTCATTACCCGTGTCTATCGCCAAAAGCGGCAAGTGGTGGCCGCGTCGATTGATGCGCCTCATACCGTGCGCCAAGTGGATGTCGCTTATGAAGCAGCGCTTCATTATGCAAAAAAATATGGGAAACCAAAGAAAAATTCAGTTAAACGTAATGCCGTGAAAAAAAATCACTCGGCATCATTAGACGCACGTAATAAAAATGTTGCACCAACCACAAATCGTCCGTCACAAAGTCCAACACGACGTCGTAATGCTCAAGGTCAGCAGCGACTTGCTCCCATTCCCCAGACGGTGGGGAATCATACGATTGGTCATGAGACGACAACCACCAAAAAACGTAACGCTAGTAAGAGCCAGTTATCAGGAGAAAAAAGGCGACCACAAACGCCATATGGTGAAGCACCTGGAACTTTTCAACAGACGAAGGACAATATTAGCAGCACTAAAAAAGGCGCTGGCACACGGAAAACCACAACGCGAAAAAAATCGACTGGTGCTTGGTTACTTGTTCTAACGATTGCGATGATTGTCAAAAGCTGGCCGGCCATAAGTAATTTTATTACTGAACAAGTGGCAGATATTTCTTGGGGTGAGGAAGCTGTTAATCTTTTTGACAACGGTCAAGCCCAGGAGGAAGATCCTGACCACAGCGCTTGGAAAGAGCAAGACGATTTAACAGCGAGGTTTATTTATTATTTTTATTTAGAGCCGCAGGATGCGGATAAAGAACAATTTATGACCGAAAACTGCAGCGCAGCCGTAGAAAATAGTGTGGGGGAGATCGCTGCACCGGTAACTTTTAATGCAGAAGAAAGAGACGCTTTAACGTCACAATTGATTACTACGGCTAACGGTAGAACCATTGAAGCGTGGTGGACAGCTGACACAACCAGCGAACCGTTTATTATTTTCGTACTAGAAGATAACAAAATTGCGGGCGTCTTTGCGCCAGATTGGTTAGACACGGATGGAGCAACGTTTGCTAAGTTGGCAGCTGAATTTGATTAAATAAAAAAATGTCGCTACTCCAACGAGTAACGACATTTTTTATTGGCAGACTTATTCAGCGACAGTTACGTCACCAGAAACAGTTGCACCGTTTTCTTCTAATTTAGCTGAGTCTTGATATTCAGCTTTTTCGAAAGTAACGTTGCCTTCAACTTTAGCGCCATCTAAGACAAAGCCATTTGCTTTGACTACGATGTTCCCTTTAACTGTGCCGTGAACGATGTTGAAGTTTTCAGATTCAACTGTTAAAGTTGGTACAGTCATTGTATATTCAGCCGTAACGTTACGGTTGTCGTCTTGAGCGTATAAAGCAAGTTTGCGGTAAATATCTTCTTTTTCGTCGCCTTTATTGTGGAATTCACCTGACACTGTCACGTCACTATCAAAAGTTACGTCAGCAGTTGCGGCGATAATCCAGTTACCGTCAGCAGATAAAGCTTTGGCTAAAACATCAGAGTCGTCACTAACAGAAGCAGTTGAAGTTACTTCGGCTTCAGAAGAGGCTGCCGTGCTTTCAGAAGTGGCTGCTTCAGAAGATGCTGAAGATGAATCACTTGTCTTGTCAGAGCTACATGCTGCTAATAATCCACCAGCTACCAATAAGGTGGCTAATAAAGATACTACTTTTTTGCTTTTCATGATATGTTCCCCTTTTATGAAATATTGAACAAACTGTTCGTACATTATAATAAGGCAGTTTGGGCATTTGGTCAATTAAAAAGTCAGCGCTTCGTGAAAAACGCCGACTTAAGTAAGGGGACATAGTGATGTAATAAAAGAAGAAGATTTTACACGGGACAGCGGATGTTTTATAACGGTTGCCCAACTTCTTTATGGACTTAATTCTATCATAAAATAAAAGGCTTTCAAGTATTATTTAAAAAAGATTGCAAGAAAAAATTTCCTGCAATCTTTTTTAAATTATTTTCGTTTGTTACCAATGGAAAAGACCGCAATACAACCAATACCTGTGTGACTGGCAATGGTAGCACCTAAAGGATAGATAATGATATCTTGCACTTTAATTTGGTCCATGATTTTTTTCTTCACGATTTCTGCATTGTGTAAATCATCAGAGTGGGCGATAAAAAGAACTTGCTCTTCAGGATTTTCAATATTATCTACGGTATCTTTAGCAAGCTGATCCAAGGCTTTATTCGTACCGCGTACTTTCCCGACATTTTGTAGCTTACCGGAAGCGTCCATAATAATCATGGGCTTAATGTTCATTAAGCTGCCTAGAACAGCTGCCGTTTTAGAAATACGGCCACCACGTTTTAAGTGATCTAAGTCATCCACCTTAACAAATGAATGAACGCGTAAAGCATTTTCTTCACACCAGGCTAAGACTTCAGCACGGCTTTTGCCAGCTTTTTGTAGAGCGTTAGCATAATGGACCATCAACCCTTCCCCTAAAGAAGCATTCAAGGTATCAAAGACGATGATGTCGGCACTAGGGTAATCTTCTTTAATTAAGGCCACCGCTTGAAGTGCGCTTTGATAAGAGCCGGATAAGCCAGAAGAAAAACATAAGTATAATAGCGGGATTCCCTTTTCTACAAAAGGAGTAAAAAATTCTTGATAGCGTCCGACGTTAATCTGGGAAGTAGTGGGCATGCCACCTTGGTGTAATTGTTCTACCATCCACTCCGGTTTAAAGGTTTCTCCTAAGTCATCGAAATATTCTTTGCCGTCAAGCATGACAGACATGGAGATGAAAGGAATATTTTGTTCCTTTAACCAAGTGTAGGGCAAGTCACAACAAGAGTCCGTAACGAGTTGATAGGTCATAGGTGACCTCCTTTGATAAATGTTTTTTATCCTCCTTATATTGTAAAGAACCGCCTAAAACTTTGCAAGCATTGCAGCGGAATAAATTCATAGGAAAAGGAAAAACTTTTTCGTTATTTTTTTGGCAGCTCTTCCAAAAGCGAAATGAACTCTTCTACCATAACGTGGTAGCTATCGTCGGCAGGACTCAAGTTATTTTGGAAGTAACCTAAAAAGCGCATCGAGATGTAACCGTGGAGCATACTGCGCAACATGCGGCTCTTGTTTAAAATGCTAACTTCATCCAATGGATAGTACGCCATAATTTTTTGCAAAATCCGATTTAATTCCATATTTTTTTCAATCAAGACCTCGGAATGGCTGTGGGGGATATTAATTAAAAGTTCGTAGACGCTCGCATTTTCAAAAGCGAAATCGTGATACAGTTGACAATAAGTCCGCAACGCATCGGGCCCACTTTTACCAACTAAACCACTAAGCAAGCGTTCCTTTAATTGGTCAATCAACTCTTTAGTCAAAATAAATTTTACTTCCCCCATATTTTTAAAATGATTGTACAAGGAAGGATATTTAATATTTAAACTAGCAGCAAGTTTGGGAAAAGTTATTTGACTCATGCCAATCTCTTTGGCTAAGTCACGGGTTGCTTGTAAAATTTTTGCTTGGGATAAATTCCTGCGCTGGGTCATAACACACCTCGATGAGAAAAATTTCATTGTTGTTTCAAGCATTTTCAATACTTAAACTACAAAAAATAGGTTATAACAACACGAATATTGTTAACCCTATTTTTGCACAAAATTTAGGTATGTCAACCACTGAGCGAGCATTTCCGGAAAATAATAGTTTATAATAAACTTTTTTTGGTGATAGTTTCGGTGATAGGTTTCGCTAAAATGGATTTTGCTTTCATTCGCCTTTACTCAATTCCCCTAGATATTCCTCCACTAAATTCATGGACCGTTCTCTAACTTCCGGAGTAATATGGGCGTAAATTTGAGTGGTAGAAATTTCTTTGTGTCCCAAAAGGTCTTTAATGTCTTCCAAAGGTACACCTGCTTGTCTGGCGCGTACAGCAAAAGTGTGTCTAAATTGATGGACGGTTAATCTAGGAAGCCCAGCTTTATCCGCGATACGATTAAATGCTGCGTTAACGCTTGAACCTTTTGGCGGCATGCCTTTTCCTTTTCCGATGGTGTTAATAAAAATAAAATGCTCTCCATCAATTGTTGCTGGCAATTCTCGAAAAGTGCTTAGCATATAATTCCGATAGCTTAGCAGTCCTTGTTTCGTCCTTTGGGTAATGGGAAGGGGGCGCACTCCGCTAGACGTCTTGGGGTCGTCTGTTATAAATTCCTCACCTTTTTCAGCGGCTAGCAGCCTTTCCCTAGCAATACTAATATAGCTTTTAGAAAAGTCTACATCCGACCACTGGGCGCCTAAAACCTCACCTTTGCGTAGTCCGGAATCTAATATCAATAAGGCAATGGGGTACCATATTGCATTTTTTTCTTTTTTAGCTTGATCTAAAAATTTTTGTGACTGTTCATAAGTATAATATTTTACCGACTTATCCAAGCTTTGCCGTGGAAATTCAACGTGTGTAGCAGGATTAATAGTCATGTATCCCGATTTAATTCCCCAGTTAAATGCGGTGCTCATTACAGTGTTTAATACCTTTGCTGTGGATATTTTTAAGCCTTCGCCACTACGACCGACTGTTTTATCGTTAAGCAAATCATCAATAAACTTCTGGTGAGCTTCTACGCCGTATTTTCCGATTTGGTAGTTAGCGAGGCGAGGTTTGATGTAGCTCCGCATAAACCCGTTGTAAGAGATGATAGTTCCTTCCTTAACCGATTTTTTGCTAGCAAGCCACGCGTCCATAAAATCGGAAATACGTGTCCGGCTTAAATTCTTTTTAGAATACTGTCCGGCTGCTATTTGCCCCTCGATAATCTTAGCAGCTTTTTCGGCTTCCTTAATCGTGTCAAAGCCACGTTTGTGGATTTTGATTTGTTTTCCCGTGCCAGGATTGATGCCATTTGAAATAAAGTATTCATACTTAGTTTTTCCGTTGCTTAATGTATATGGTTTAATCGACGCCATAATTTTTCTCCTTCTTACTTTAGATTGCTAAATCAGATTTACAGGCAG
Source organism: Enterococcus nangangensis (assembly GCF_005405245.1). Taxonomy (GTDB): domain Bacteria; phylum Bacillota; class Bacilli; order Lactobacillales; family Enterococcaceae; genus Enterococcus_J; species Enterococcus_J nangangensis. The sequence continues at coordinate 48,696 of NZ_BJDR01000001.1, forward strand.
TATTCGAGTGATTAGTCGCGTTATTTCAAACGAATATCTTATTTTTTTGCTTAAAATAGGAACATATGTTCTTTTTAGTGGTAAAAAGAAAAGCCCGGAGGCTAATCTTTATGATAGATTTTCTGGTCAATTGATGATAACATAAAGTAAAACAAGGGACTTAGCCACTATCTACGCATAGGTACGGAGGCTAAGTTCTATTTTTTTATTTCCCCGTATTTCAAAATATCCCACATTGAAAATAATTTTCTATATGCTGATTTAAGATTGCCATCTTTTTTGTTTCTCTTTTTGTAAAGAGAAACAAAATTTGGCAATGCTATTTCTTTTACATATTTATTAAATTCTTCAAAGCTCAAATTTGGAGAATTGTAAGTGATTAAATCAATTTTTTTATTTAGCTGTAAATCCATTGCAAGGATGTCTTCTAGAGAGGCATAAGTTTTTTGATGGGATAAATTAATGGTACTTTTAATTCCGCTTATTTGTGCTTGATTTCTATTATTTATTTTATCGTTTATTCTATCTATTTCCCAAGGCTCAAGAGACGAATTATTAATATCTAAATTTTTATAATGGTATATAAAAGGATTTTTTGTTGCCGCTCCTTGGTTTGCAACAAATCTTAATGCGTTATCAGATAATATTTCATGTTTTTCAAGAACGTAATCTTCCATATAATTTGTGACTGTTGGATTTACAAAAATGTATTTTGAGTCCCCGATGGCAAGTACTATCGGCTTCCCTTGATCTATTTGTTCAGCGATATTTTCCAATTCCACGGGGGAAACTAGTACAGAATCAAGAGCTCCTTTTTGCCCCGAAGCCATCACTAATTTTTTTATTACACCATTGAATTTTCTAACTTCATAAGGACTCAACCCTTCATCGATTTTAGACAGTTTAGAAAATATTTCCTTATAGTTGTCAGTCTTGATGTGAGTGTAACTTATATTACTTTCACGATCTAAAATATTTTTTTCATCAATATTCGTATTTCCCTCTTCGTATTCGACAACGACAATTCGATTAGCTGTTTTCCTTAAATCCTCTATTGGAATTTGAGAAGAAAAGTCAGTTAATAATTTAACGACATTTCTATCTGTTAAGGAATACCCTAAGAAAATAATAGGAGAATGAATCATATTGCTTAACAATTTTGCGCTAATAAGGATAGAGTTTTTATCGTAAGAAGAATAGTCGTCCTCATCTATAACGATAGAAGATGGTTCGAGTACACTACCATGAATTTTATAAAGTTCTCCCCAATCTTCGTATGGATCAAAGAAACCTTTTTGGCCGATAAAAACTTTCGCCGGATTGTTACGTTCGCTCAAGATATCCTCTATAAACGTATCGTAATTAGTTGTTACTATTATTTTTGCATTCACTAGGACATCGCAAAAAAGTTCATACTCTTCCATATCAATATTTTCTTTTAATTTAACTGATTGAAACTTCAAAGATAGAGCATATTTAAAAGGGTCAATAGATTTAAGGAAAACGTCTTCGGAGTTTAGATTTGGAATAGTAACTTCTTTTTTTCTAAATGCCTGATTAAATTTATCGTGGATGTTTTTTGCGACTTTTATATTCACCTGAAAGTTCTTTTCGTTCTCCGTTAAGTGCTGAGGTAGTTTTTCCTTTATTTCTGATAAGTAGCTATAAAAGTCATCTTGTGTTAATTCTACCCAAAATTGTTGTAACAAATCTAGCCAAGAGGGACAATTATTTAAATAACGTTTAGACATCCCTGAACCTATAAAAACAATAGGATACGTATTACGCTTCACTAATTCATCAAAAAAAGACATTCAAACACCTCATTTCTTTTCTTTTATCGCATTTACATCCCCAGCAGTTCCTTCTTCTTCGCGTCGAACTCATCTTGCGTGATAATACCATCATCAAGAAGGGCTTTAAACTTGCGAAGTTCATCGGCAGAAGAGAGAACTTGGACGGGCGGGGCGCTTTGTTCAATCGTTTGATTAGGAACCGCGTTGGGAATGATAGTATCCATTTTGTCGGTAAGCCGAATGATGTTAGACCACGCAGCACGAGCTGCCATAGAATCTGATTTAATAACCTTAGAAACAAATGCTAGCGGATAGTAAGTTCCTGAGTTTAAAGTTACTTTCACTACTAAAGACGTGGTCAGAGCAGGGCCTTGCTGTCCTTTACCTATAACGGCTCCTGTTATCATACCGGCGGGGCCGGCTATAACTCCACCGATAATAGCTTTCCCAAGTCCGCTTTTAGTTTTAACTTCGTTATTTTCAATTAGCTCGTAAGAATGCAATTCTTCATATTTCCCTTTATATTCAGGAGTGGTCAGGTTGGGTTTTATAGAAAACATTTTATTTGTATCGTCAAATGACATAAACATGAAGTCTGTTCCTATTTTTTCAGTGGGATTAAACACATCAAGGCCTTTATCATGATATAATTCCCGTATTTTCGCCATTGACATGGTTTTCAATTTGTTTTGCCCATCTTTCCAAATACCTGCTAAATCTACGGCACAATCGTGACAGATAAAGTCACCATTATCTAGTTTAAATTTAAAACGTGTTATCCCCAGTGTGTTATTGCACAAGGGGCAAGTTTCTTTTTTTCCAAATAATCCCATGAGAGAACCTCCAATCGCGTGGTAACTTTTATAATCCGAGTAGCTCTTTTTTCTTTGCTTCAAATTCTTTTTCCGTAATAACTCCTTCGTCAAAAAGAGACTTGAAGCTGCGGAGTTCTTCCGTCACAGAAATGGGAGGAATAACATTTCCGCCTTGGCGCTTAGCTTGACGAAACTTATCCATTACATAATCATAAAAAGCTTCAGCAGCTTCCGTTTTTTCTTTTTTCATCGCTCTGAGGACGACCGAATTAGGGTCTTTTAATGCGTCCAAGCTGGTTCCGCCCATAAAATTAGTTTGTTGGTCTGTCGCTAGCTCAGGACTGGTAACAAATTGAATATAACCATTAGCCCATTTTGTGGGTTTTTTGAATTCGATTGAAACAATATCTCTAAAATAAATTTTCTTGTCACCTTTGAAACCTTGTGCAGCCCAACCGCCTAGAGATTTCCGGGAAATAGTAATAGTCTCGTCATCCACAATGACAGTTCCGTTAGTACCTTTTAATTCCATGATAAACCCTCCTTAATACATAGCAATAATTTCTTTCACTCTATTCTCGAATGCAAGGTCTAAATGGTTGCATTCTAAAAATTTGATACAGTTCAAATCTTTTGTTTCCAATTCTGAATTGCTGAGGTATTTCTTTAGTAGCATTCGTAGCATTAAATCATCTGCTTCACGTTCCATTTTCGCTCTTGCATTGTAAGTAGCCCGGTAGAGTTCTAAATTTCCATTGTGCTTGGCAGCATGGCTAAGCTCATGGAGTAGGGCTTTTTTTTGCTCAAGCTCAGATAATTTCGTATCTAAAACAATCAATTTAGCTTCAGGGATGTAATAGCCTTCGTTATCCAAGTCCATGCTAAACCTAATCTGTACGCCTAGTTGTTTAATTAAATCTTTAATTTCATTATCATACATAGGCGATTCCTACTCATTACTTTTATTTTCTTTTAAATAGGCTTCAATAATGCTAGCTAAAACTTTTCTATCATTATCAGTTACAGGTTTACCCTCATAAGACATCACAGATTTAAGAGCTTGCTCAACGGTAAGCTCTTTTTGTTCTCTCGATTCGGCACTAACTTCATATCCCGCTAATTTCATCAAGTAGTTGTAATCAGCATTGTAAACTTTCGCCAACGTTTTTAACGTCTCAGGGCTGGGTTTAATCTCGTTGCCTCTGCGGCTGACGCCTTTCTCTAAATCCGAGATATAGGAGTGGCTTAAGCTTCCGTTAGATCTATCTGCGACGGACCGCAAGGATTCTGTTCCTCGAAGACCTCTTAAATAATCGCCTAATGAAATTTTGTTCGACATGTTCGTCACCTCTAACAAGATTGTATGATATATACTACAAAATTAAAATGAAAAATATGTAATAAATGGTTGACATGATGTAATACATGGATTACAATAATTCTTGTAAGATATGACTTACAAGTCGGAAAGGAGACATTATGAAAAACAAAATTCGCGAAATGAGAATTTCCAAGGGGATTAGTCAAAAAAAGCTCGCCGAGACCGTGGGTATATCTCGCCCATACCTTGCTGAGATAGAAAAAGGTTCAAGTGCACCAGGTACGCCAATCGCTTTAGCCTTAGCAAGCGCATTAGATTCAACGGTAGAAATTATTTTTTCGCTCAATTTGTCGTACGAATACGACAAAACGTGATAGAAAGGAGGCGGTGAAATGAACCGAAAAGAAAAAATCAGCATCATCTTGGACGCGCGTCCGAGATTAATCCACATCATCCAATGCGCTAGCGATGAACAGCTTGACCGTTTGGTCGAAGAAGTTCAAAAGGATTTGGAACACGAACTGATGGAAGCTTCATTTGCTTAAAGTTTACCAATACTACTTATTGATTGGTATCACCACAAATAAGAACGAAAGAGAGGGAAAGACATGCAGACACAATCGAAAGTTTTGAAGCGTCCTTTGTTGAATTGGCTCGCTAAAAGTAAGACGACCAAGCGAAGCCTAGCCGATGATTTAAAAGTTTCCAGACAATCTCCTAGTGACTGGACCGCTGACAAACCTAAACCAGTCACACCAGAAAATGCCGTTAGAATTTCCGATATTGCCAACGACACGGATTTAACAATGCAAATCATCTGGAAGTTTTTCGGGATATTTAGACCGCTAGACGGTGATATGTACCGACAAGACTTGTCTTCAACCGACAGCCTTCGGGAACTTGAGGAAAACGAGAGGGACGAAGCAAAACAACTAGCACAGCGAGTTTTGCTAAAGCAAGTCCACAAATTAAAAAAAGCCGATTACGACTTACTGCTCAAATTTTCCAAGGAACAAGCTGAAGCGGTTTTCGCAAATATTCAATATCTCAATGCTTTGTGTGAGGTGCAGAATTTATCCATCATGGATTTATTCGAGTATTTTATGCCGATGTGGCAAGAAGCAGGGTATTTCGGAGGTGACAACTAATGCCGTTAAAAAAATCGAAGATGGCGCCAATTGTACCATTACCATCAAGGACAGCTAAAAAGCATGAATCTAAGTGGATTACTCAGACGGAAGTCGCCAAGCGGCTAGGTGTATCAAATAGTTGGGTGAGTACCCACACAAGTCAACCAATTGACCCAATCCCGCACCGCCGATTGCTAGGTAAGCTGCAATACGACTTCGAAAAAGTCGAAGAATGGGTAAACAAAAATAGCGAGTATACGGGAATGGAGGCCTAAACGTGAAATCAATTAGACGACAATTTTTTATTTATCTCGTGGCTTTGGTAGCCGTGAGCGGGGGATTTATTTTAAGTCAATACGGACTAATCGCCATCGTGCTAATCTTTGCACCAATCGCATTGCTACTGCTCATGGGCTGGGACGAGAACCGCTACAAAAGAGCAGAAAAAAAGACTAGCGTCCGCCAACGCTAGCCAGTTAGAAACATTTGTAAATATTTTATACGTTAATTTTAACACGAAAGAGAGGAAAGAACAATGCTACCAAGTAACTATGATGCCATCATGGCAGACGAAAGTAGCCATGTGATGGTCAACACTCACAGGGATGTGCCAACGGAAACTTACGAACAAAAGAAACTCCGCTACATTTTAGAAATCACAACCAAGCCAAGAACACGCAAAGATTTTTATGATGATCCAATCGATAAAAATGATTTCGTTTACGAAGTCGAGTTCATCGAGTTTGATGTATCAGACTACCGTATGGACCAGTACCGAGGGACAGCAATCCTTTTACAAGGAAATCTAGGGACTTTCCTAGAGGAGCACGACGATTTTATCACGCTTGAATTTATCGGACGAGGTTCCGATTACTTTAAAACTTTGGAGGACGAATAAATGGCAAATGAACTTTTAGAAAAACCAGTAATTTATGAAGTTGACGGAGAAGAAATCAAGCTTACTGGAAACATCATTAAGAACTTTATTGCAAAAGGAAGTAAAAACATTACAGACGAAGAAGTGGTTAGCTTCCTTCAACTTGCTAAGTATCAAAAACTTAACCCGTTTTTAAATGAGGTGTACCTAGTTAAATTTGGCACAACACCAGCTCAAAACATTGTTAGTAAGGAAGCGTTTATGAAACGTGCAGAGCAAAATCCAAATTTTGAAGGATTTAAAGCGGGAATCATCGTGGAAAGAGACGGAGAGATGGTTAGATTGCCAGGAGCTATGAAGCTTTCTAAAGACAAGCTAATTGGTGGCTGGGCTGAAGTATATCGCTCAGACAGAAAAATGCCTATTGAGATTGAAATTTCTATGGAAGAATTTTCCAAAGGTCAATCTACTTGGAAGACAATGCCAAGCACGATGATTAGAAAAACGGCAATAGTTAACGCGTTGAGAGAGGCATTTCCTAACACGCTAGGGGCTTTATATACTGAGGAAGACCGAAGCCCTAACGAAATAAAGCAAGCTATCCCAGTTAAAGAAAACAAGGTAATAGATAAGCTAGAACAAAAAATAAAAAAAGCTGATGAAATCATAGAAGTTGTACACGAACCAGAAATAGCTATCCCAGTTAAGCCTAAAGAGCAACATGCAGAACAGCTCCAAGAAAATCTAGATTTGAAATATACAGGAGCAACGCCAGATTTTAGTAGGGAGGAAGGCTTCGATGACTATGACGAAGAAAACCTTCCTTTCTAGCGAAAATTACTATGGAAACGAGGCTAACTGGCAGTATATGTCAGTTAGCCAATATAAAAGGTTTTTAGAGTGTCCTGCATTAGCTATTGCTGAATTAAACGGCTGGGAAAGTAAAGCTGATAAAACAGCTTTATATGTTGGAAATTATGTTCATAGCTTTTTTGAAAGCTCTGAGGTTCATGAGAAATTTAAAGAGGACAATAAAGACATTATGTTTTCTTCCAGAAAGCCGTTTGGACTATTGAAAGCATATCAAGTAGCAGAAGATATGATCCAAGCGTTAAACCATCAGCAAGCTTTCAAAACCTTATATAAAGGAGAAAAAGAGCACATTGTTCAAGGCGAGTTGTTTGGTGCTGATTGGAAAGGGAAAATTGATTGTTTAAACGTCAAAGAAGGTTATTTCGTAGACATCAAAACTCATGCTGGCGATTTTAAAAAGAAAGTATGGAATGACCGCTACGGAATGCGAGTGAGTTGGATAGCAGATTACGGGTACTACTTACAAATGGCTGTTTACCGTGAGTTATTACGAATGGAATTTAACAAAGACTTCACACCGATTATTGCAGCCGTTAGTAAACAAAGCCCACCAGCTTTTAAGCTTTATGAATTACGAGAAGATATGATGGCTTTTGAATTAGAAGAATTAGAAAGAAGCCTTCCTAGTATTTTACAAATGAAATATGGGCAAGAAGAACCTAAGCATTGTGGTTCTTGTGAATATTGCCGTGAAACGATGCAAGTAACAGAATTTAGCGATACAGAAGAATAGGGAGGAAAGCCATGAATAATTATTTTCCTCACGATAGCAATTCTAGAAATTCCGATAAATTACTTCCTGTTCGTATGAAATTTGGCGCCGAGGGTTACGGCATTTACTTTATGATTTTAGAACGTCTCCGAGAAGAAAAAACATACACGAGTGTCAAAGATTATAACATGATAGCCTTTGACCTTCGTGTAGATGCTCAAAAAGTAAAGAGCATAGTTGAGGACTTTGGGTTATTTGCCTTCACCGATGATGGTGAGTGTTTCTACTCCGAAGGATTCCTTAAACGCATGGAGATAAAAGACGAAAAATCAAAGAAAAGGTCAGATGCTGGTAAAAAAGGGGCAGCTAAAAGATGGCAAACGGATAGCAATGCCATAGCAATGCCAATAACAAACGATAGCAAGGAAAGTAAAGAAAAGGAAACTAAAGAAAAGGAAACTAAAGAAAAGGATAGTAGAGCAGAAGAAAAGCAAAAAGAAGAGGCTGCTCCTGCTAATTCCGAGAATATGTTTCAGGCTTATCAACATTTCTTTGGCCATGGCTTTAGTCCAGTACAGGCTGAGGATATGCATAAATGGGCAGAGGACATAAGCGAGCCTTTAGTTATCGAAGCTATGAAAAGAGCAGCAATAGGCATGAAAAGCTACGGCTACTCAACGGGGATTATGAAGAAATGGGCTGATAAGGGCATAAAAACCATCCAAGGTGTCACTGAAGATGACAAAAGGTTTAATAGCTCTCAAGGCGCAAGAAATGACCGCAAAACCGCCAATCAGCTAGAAATGGAACGGCGTGAAGCTGAAATTGAGCGAGATTATGGCACTTTGCCATTTTAGGAGGGAAGTACATGAAAACAGGTATTCAACCGGCACAAACGGTAGGAGAGGCTATTACATTGCTAATTCAAAAGTATTTGTACGTGGTAGAAAAGCCTTGCCCGAACTGTAGTGGCGAGATGTTCGCTTGGCGTGAAGCTGAAGGACAAGAACCAAGATGTGCACCAGTATGTATGGCTTGCGGGTATGCTTCTAAGCTAAAAAGCGATGCAGTATCCACCGAGGCGATTTATCAAGCGAGCTTGAAGCAAAAGGCATTGCAGTACTTCCGGGGGTCTCTAGTTGGCAATAAGGATATGCTGAAAAGAACTTTTGACGACTATCACGCAAAGAATGCAGAAGGCTTGCAAGCTAAACAAACCGCCATGAAGTTTTGTGAGAATGTCTTAAAAGGCGAGCAACCGCATTTCATCATGACTGGGAATGTTGGAGCTGGAAAGACACATCTTGCAATGGCTAGCCTAAACGAGATTATGACTAAATCGAACTACGACAAGCGAGTACTGGCAATCAGCTATTCAGAACTGTTAGAAAGTTTAAAGTTCGCCATGGGGAATGATGCTGCAAGAAAGCAACTCATGGCAAATCTCATGCAAGACATTAAGACGGCAGATGTTTTACTCCTGGACGACTTAGGAGCGGAGTTAGGACATGAAAATAATCGAGTATCGGCTACTGACTGGAATATTAAAACGGTCACAGAGATTCTAGATGCAAGAGCCAGCAAAGCCACAATCTTTACCACGAACCTTACCGGCAAACAAGTTGGGACTGCATACGGCAAGCGAGTCATTAGCCGACTGTTGCAAGGTTCAGATGGCTATGTTGCGGCCTTTAACGAAACGAAAGACCACAGGGCGACTGCATGACAATGATCACCATCCCAATGCCGCCCAAGCCACAATCTAGACCACAGTCCACGATAAGAAGAGGCCGTATCTTAGTTTACGAAGAAAATCCCATGACACTTTATAAAAGACGGGTGGCCGGTTGGGTTTATGAATCGGGCGTGAGCAAGATTGTAACGGGGCCAGTGGCGCTCACGTTGCGGTTTTACATTGCCCCGCCTAAATACCTAGCCAAGGTCAAAAAGCGCCAAGAAGCGCTAAAAAATGAACAAATTTACGTGGATAAAAAGCCGGATGCTGATAATTATGTCAAGGCTATCTTAGATGCGATTAACGGCATCGTGTACAAGGATGATGGTCAAGTTGCTAGCTTATCAGCGGTCAAGCTTTACAGTTACAATCCACGGACAGAAATCGAGGTGACAGTGCTTGAAGCAGAAAAGCGAAATGATACCGACACAACGACAAATACGAGCGACAAGACGTAAATTAGCACTAGATGCATTTGATCGCGGCGACCACGAGTTATCCATAAAACTATTTGGCGGCAATGCCGATAAACTTGATGTGAGCCAAAAAACTTTAGTGACTATGGACTTACCGGAGGACGTGCTAGACGAAATCAGACGGAAATATATTGCTGAGGAAATCAATCAAGCGGAGATTAGCGAGCAATACGGGATACACCGTACTAGGGTATGCCTTTACTGCAATCAGCAAGGATGGACGCAAGAACGTAAAAATAAGCATAGCCGAAATTATGCTAAAGCCGCGGTAGAGGTAGCTAGTCTTATCCGTCAAGGATTGACGGAAAAAGAAATTATGGCGCAAGGTTACACGCCGGGGCATATTAAGGCCGCACGAAGATTGTATAAACTAAAAGGGACGAGGGGACGGAAATCTAATGACGATTAAATTTACAGCAACAAACGGCGCTCAATTGCCATGCAGAGCAACAAAGGGCAGTGCGGGTTATGATTTTTACGCGACAGAGGACGCGACGATACCGAGTGCGTGGGGGGAATTTGATAATTATAGATGTGCCTATGCGGACGCGTTGAATTGGGATAGCGTTGATAAAGCGAAGGAAACGTTTCTAAAATCCACCGCTTCAACCATCATCGAAACTAACATTGCAGCAGAGATGCCTAGCAACGTCTACCTGCAGCTTTGCCCACGGTCAGGGTTATCTATCAAAAATACGTTAATCATGCCTAATAGCGTGGGAATTATTGACTCTGACTATTTTCCGAATACGGTCAAGTTTGCATATGTAAATCTTGGCGCAAATGATGTGCACATCAAAAAAGGCGAGCGCATCGGTCAAGGGATATTTTTAAATTATCTCACTGTGGACGATGATACCACGACAGCGGAAAGAGATGGTGGCTTTGGCTCAACCGGAAGATAACGCCATCGAGAATGTTTGCCGCAACATCATGTGGTACGCCAGGACACACGACAAGATAGACGACTTGCGGATAGAGATGCAGGGGAGCTTTGGTGCTATGCGTGATGGCGTATATAATCCGACTGTTAGAAAACTAGTACGGATAGCTACGGCATTGGATATTGATTTAACAGAAATTAGCATACTGCTAGAGTCGGAAGTTCCGGAAACGGAGTATCAGCGCGGGTATCGTGAGGGAGCCGAAAGTGTGCGGGATAAGGTTAAGGCGGCACTGGTTTGATTAAAGGAGGAAGCGGAATGAAAACAAAATTTAGAGCGTGGGATAAAAAAGAAGAAGTAATGCGAGAAATTAAAGCATTGATTTGGGAAGAAAACAATCTGATAGCGCATTGCCCGCCAAGAGGACACGAATACAACGAGTGGTTTACCGTTGTATTGCAAGGATGTGAATACCAGCTCATGCAATCCACAGGCTTGAAAGACAAGAATGGTGTGGAGATTTATGTTGGTGATATCGTCATTTTGACCAACAAGTCAATAAACTACGCCGATACCTATTGGCATAACTATGCGGAGGTTTTCCAACACCCGAATGGTGCCTATCGCTTGAGAGGTAAAGGAATATATGAGACGGAACTTTACAGCAACAGAAAACAAGTAACTCTGAATGGAAATATTTATGAGACACCGGAATTGTTGGAAAACGACCGATTTTGTACAGAGACAGATGACCCGGATTATTAATCAAACCTTGGAGGAAGAAGATGAAGCACTATCTAATTAAATACGGTAGGTACTATCTCCTATCGGTTGATAGAAAAACAGACAAACATCCGTCTAAGTTAACGTTAGTAGAGTTTAAGAGCGGAGCGACATGGTATCAAAAAGAAAAAACGGCGGTTAGAAGAAAAAGCCGTGAAGAATGGGACGGCGAACAAAAAGTAAAACGAAAAAAGCCATCCCTTACGGAATGACCTCGACAAGATTATTTTACCATAAGGGGTGAGCAAATGGACTTATTTAATTTAGATGATTATCAAATTCCTACTGCCGATGAAGTGGATATGGCCAAAACTAAAAATAATGTCGGTGTCTTCTTGATGGCTTATAAGTCAGTGCGGCAAAGAATCGGTTGCCCAAGAGAACCTAAAATCACATCTACCTTTGCAGATACGCCGGCATTTTCTAACGAGTTCCATTCCCAAGTTGAACAAATTGTGATTAAAAACGATTCAGACCGTGAGGAATTTTTACGCCTAAACGAAATTTATCGGCGAGGGATTTCTTCCATTCAGCATCCTTTCTTGCCAGAGGTCACAGACCGTAGAAAATCAGTCTTTTATAAGCGTTATATCCAAGGATTAGCGATTTATCAGATAGCCTTAGAAATAGGGTACAGTGAGGATGTGGTAGCCGAAGAGAGCCGCGAAAGTTTAATCCAATTTGCAAATGCTATCGGAATTTTGGCAAAATCGGACTTTAAGCGGAGTTCGTCCGGCTTTTAGTCGGGAATGTGTCGGCTATAAACCCTGCTCACACCGGTATAAATCGAGGTAGTATGTTATTAGGGACATCTGGGCAAGCACAGTTGTTTTCAAACGCTAACCACCAAAAAACCAATTAAGGGAGTTGAAAAGCTTCCTCCTTGTATTTGACCTTACAAACTAGGTTAGCGGTTATTTGAGGAGATGAGTACCAAGCTCACGTTAAGGTGCAATGCCTTTACTTCTCGTTGGCATAAGCCAAAATACACGTATACTGTTTTGCGTGTGTACAAGATTTTTCTCCTTTCTTTTGTTTAGTGGCTGCGGAAACAGCCACAACAGGCATATTCATACCGAGAGACCTTCCGAACGACGTCGGGAGGTTTTCTTGCGTTCTAGGGGGCGTTTAAATGTACTGGTACGTTGAGTTAGCAAAAATATTAATACATAGTCACCCGCTTGTAATTCAGGCGGAGTTGCACAAACAGTACAATCTCTTGGAATGTATGGAGCCTATGACAGACGAGGACTGCGACAGGTACAAACTTGTTTATCTGGGACATGGAGCAAGGGAGGAAATCACAGATAAATTAAGCAGGTACGAATGAAAGGAGTTGGCGCTACATGACTAAATTGACCGAAAAGCAGCAGCGTTTTGCCGATGAGTACATCATTAGTGGTAACGCCACTCAAGCCGCTATTAAGGCAGGGTATAGTAAACGGACGGCCAAACAGATTGGTCAAGAAAACCTGACTAAACCTGACCTCAAAACATATATAGACAAACGTCTTGAACAAATCAAGTCCCGAAAAATTGCAAGTCAAGAAGAAGTATTGGAGTACCTAACTTCTGTAATGAGAGGCAATGAGCAAGAGCAAACATTAATTAATTCAGGCGAATGGCAAGAAATAACTGAAATTGATGTTGGCGCAAAGGACCGCATTAAGGCTGCTGAATTACTTGGCAAACGTTATGCCTTGTTCACTGACAAGGTGGACTTACAAACTGGCGATATCGTGATTAAGGTAGGTGATTGGGATGCAGACGAAGAAGATTAATATCATTCTGGAGTTTCCTAAGCCTTCAAAAGTGTTCAACCGGCATATCTATAGCCTGTTAGATGATTATTCAAAATTTACTGAAATTCACTACGGTGGTGCTTCATCTGGCAAGTCTCACGGTGTTGTTCAGAAGGTCGTATTAAAGGCTTGTAAAACATGGAAGAAACCACGCAAGGTTTTATTTCTTCGCAAGGTTGGTCGGTCTATTCGTGATTCTATTCTGGCGGATGTGATGGCTTGTCTTTCTTCTTTTGGGCTAATAGATCGTTGCAAAGTGAATATGACCGACTTCCGCATCACGTTACCCAATGGTGCGGAGTTTTTATTTAAAGGAATGGATGACCCAGAAAAGATTAAATCCATCAAAGGCATTTCAGACGTAGTGATGGAAGAAGCTACTGAGTTTACTCTTGAAGATTACACACAGCTTACTTTGCGTTTGCGGGATAGAAGCCATAAATACCGGCAAATCTTCCTCATGTTTAACCCTGTCAGCAAGCTGAATTGGGTGTACCAGCATTTCTTTAGTGAAAAAGCGATTGTGAATCCGGAACGTGTCGGAATATTTCACACGACTTACAAAGATAATCGTTTCTTGGATGATGAAAATAAGACAACCATTCAAGAGCTAGAGAAACGTAATCCTGCTTACTATCGTATCTATGCATTAGGCGAGTTTGCCACGCTCGATAAGCTAGTCTTTCCTGTCTACAAGAAAAGAAGATTGGACAGATACGGTCCGGAGTTAATTAATATTCCTTCTTATTTTGGTCTGGACTTTGGGTATATTAATGACCCATCAGCGTTCGTTCATATCAAAGTAGACCAACAAAACAAGAAGATTTATTTCCTAGAAGAACTGGTCAAAAAAGGAATGCTTAACGATCAGATTGCTAATGAAGTAAAAAACATGGGCTATGAGAAAGAAATTATTACCGCTGATTCTGCTGAGAAAAAGTCCATCGAAGAAATAAAGCGCTTGGGAGTTAAACGGATTAGACCGGCTACTAAAGGTCCTGATTCAATTATTCAAGGAATAAATTTTCTTTTGCAATATGAATTCATCGTAGATGACCGCTGTGTAAAGCTAATCGAAGAGTTAGAGAATTACACTTGGCAAAAGGACAAGAAAACTGGCGAGTACAAAAATACGCCAATCGATTCTTATAACCACGTGCTAGATGCTGCCAGATATGCAGTAGAAGAAATTAACAAGAAGAAAGTAAAATGGCTTATTTAAAGGGGTGAGTATATGCAAGATTTATTGTTGAGTGAAGAACCAGCCAAAATAGCAAAAGCATTGAAATCTGTGATTGAAAAAGACACTAAGTCCACTGCAAAAGAAGCGGCAAGAGAAGGTGTCCGCTATTATTCTGGAGAGAATGATATTCTCAAAAATAGAATTTTCTACATTGATGATGAAAACATTTTGAGGGAAGATAAGTACGCATCTAATACGAAGATTCCTCATGGCTTTTTTCCAGAGATTGTAGACCAAAAAACGCAGGTCTTGCTAAGCAATCCTTTGGAAGTAGTAGCCGAAGATGGACGATTGCAAGAAGAACTTGATAATTACTATGATGAGGATTTTCAAGTTTTCCTGCAGGACGTTGTGACTAACGCTTCTCAAAAAGGATATGAATATATATTTGCTAGAACGACTGAAGAAGACAAATTAACTTTCCAAGTCGCTGACGCATTGAAAGTAATTCCTATCTATGACGACCGGAACAACTTGAAAAAGATTGTCCGAAGCATTGATAAAGAAATCGTGAAAGATGGAAAAACAATTGTCGTTCACATTGCTGAAGTGTGGGATGACAAGCAAGTTTATTTCTTTAAAGCAAAAGATAAAGAAGAATTTGCGCTAGATCCCGACATTCTGCCTAATCCAAGACCGCACGTTTTAGCGATTGACGAAAACAATAAGAAATTGCTAGGGCGTTCATATGGTCAAATTCCTTTCTACCGTTATCAAAATAACGCTAAAGAAACTAGCGATTTGAAGCCCATTAAAGCATTGATTGATGATTATGATTTGATGAATGCTTTTCTATCTAACAACTTACAAGACTTCACAGAAGCAGTATATGTTGTTAAAGGATATGAAGGAGATAACTTATCTAAACTTCGCCAAAATATCAGAGCTAAGAAAACAGTTGGTGTTGATTCAGACGGTGGCGTGGATATTAAAACTTTTGATATTCCTGTTGCTGGCCGACAAACGAAAATGGCGATTGATAAAGAAAACATTTATAAGTTTGGTATGGCTTTTGATTCAACTGCTATTGGGGACGGAAATATCACAAACGTGGTGATTAAATCCCGATATAGTCTTTTAATCATGAAAGTGAATAAAACAGAAGTTCGTATTCGTGCTTTGTTGAAATGGATTAATCAAATGGTGGTAGCTGATATTAATCGCCGGTTGAACACTAATTACAATGCTAAAGAAGTTTCCTTTGAGTTCACTCGTGAAATGATGGTAAATGAAACGGATTTAGCCACCAACGAAAAGACCGTTGCTGAAACTCGTCAGATTATCATTAACACAATTTTAGAAGTTGCTCCACAGCTACCTGAAGAAGAAGTTCTTCGCATGATTTGCGAGCAGTTTGAACTTGATTTTGAAGAAGTGCAATCCGCCTTAGAGGAAGAGCTCTACACGAAAGGCTTAGCGACTGGGACGGATGAGGAGGTGCTGAACAGTGGACCAGCAAACCAAATGGGAGAAGGAACTGGAGCGCCTAACCAAGAAGCAGTACAAGAAAACGGACAGCCAACTATTTAATGTGTATCGTAAAGCTTTGATTGATATCAAGAAGAAGTTGAAGGATTATACAGACCAATACGACAGCTTATCTTTTTCAAATCGTCTTCAAGTGGAACGTATGTTTCAGGTAGCTAATGAGATTGTTAAAATTTTGAATGCATCTCAACCGAAAATTAACGAAATTATTGAAAAGTATTCTAGCCAGCAAACCGAACTAGGCTATTACGGCACGTGGTACACGCTGGAACAATCTCAACAAATTCAATTGCAGATGCCCGTTCTGAATCATGACTATGTGGTGAAGGCAGTGAATGCCCCTGTAGACGGTACGAGGCTTTCTAAACGGCTTTACAAGCACCGCGATAAATTAGCTGAAGCAACCACACAAAGCATTGTGAATGGGCTATTTAGTGGTAAAGGGTATAAAGAAATAGCCAAGATGATTGCCTTACAAACTGAGGCTTCTTACAAACAAGCTTTGAGAATTGCACGAACTGAAGGTGGGCGAACTTCTTCACTCGCTCAACAGGAATCTTCCGAACGTGCTGAAGAACTAGGCGTCAAGATGGAAAAGAGATGGCTGGCTACTTTAGATGCTAAAACTCGTGATACACACCAAGCTTTAGATGGCCAGACGGTTCCAATTAAAGGAGACTTCACTTCAAATGGCTACAAGGCTAAAGGCCCACGCCTTTTTGGTGTAGCTAGCGAAGATATTAATTGCCGTTGCACTACGATTAATATTGTCAATGGTCTGTCCCCGTCCATGCGAAGAGACCAGGAAAGTAAAGAGTATATTCCTTATAAAAATTATGCTGAGTGGCTAAAAGATAAAGGGGTGTCATGATGGCCGTGTCAACTAATATAGAGCGTTTATTGAAAGGCATTCTAGAAGAAAAGAAAAAGCAAACGAAGATTTTAAATGAAATAGCAAATATCTTGAGCAAAAGTAGTAAGTCTTGATTAGCTTCAGGGCTTTTTATTTTGTCCTGGTGATGACGTTAAACCCACCACTACTGTTGCCGGCAGTATATCCGGACAAATCCAAGCGGAACCGACCGCTATAAAAGGTATGGAGGGAATAGAAATGGAATGGATTAAAACGATTTTAGAGCAGTACAAGAAAGAAGACGGAACATTTGATGTAGAGGGTGCTAACAAGGCAATTGATAAAGCATTTCCTGAAAATGCTGTGCCGAAAGACCAATACAACAATGTATCTAGCCAATTGAAAACTGCAAACAAAGCTTTAACCGATTTGAAGGAGCAAACAAAAGATAATCCTGAAATCCAAAAACAATTGGAAGATGCCCAACAAGCACGAGAAAGTGCTGAAGCTGAATTAAAACAGTTGAAGATTGACACAAGCGTAAAAGATGCTTTGCAATCGGCCGGTGCAAAAGATGTTGATTACGCTATGTTTAAATTGGGCAAATTGGAAATGGATGCAAAAGGGAATATCAAAGATTTGGATAATCGAGTTAAAGAATTGAAAGAATCCATGCCGGATTATTTTCAAACAGCCAAAGAGCCGGAAACTAAAAATGAAACTGATGAAGGTGCTGGCAATGGCTACAGAACAATAGACAACGGCTTACAAGATGGCAAAGAACCCACTGGGACAGATGTCTTTCAAGCAATTGTCGACAAATACTAATTAAATTGGAGGAATTACAATGGCTTTAAAACTTTATACAAAACAATACGCTGGTATGCTGCCAAAATTATTTGAAAAGAAAGCGAAATTCTTACGGGCTTTTGGTGGGACTTTACAAGTTCGTGACGGTGTATCTCAAAAAGAAAACTTCTTAGAATTGAAAACATCTGATACTGATGTGGTAATTCAAGCATATTCTACTGAAGAAAACGTTGGCTTTGGTTCTGGTACAGGTTCTACTTCTCGCTTTGGGGAACGGAAAGAAGTGAAGTCTGTAGATACTACAGTGGCTTACGAAACACCTTTAGCAATCAACGAAGGTATTGATGACTTTACCGTCAATGATATTCCTGATCAAGTTGTTGCCGAACGTTTAGCATTGCACGGTGTAGCTTGGGCGCAACACGTTGATGGCTTGCTCGGTAAAGCTATTTCTGATAACGCTTCTAAGACATTAACTGGTGAATTATCTGAAGCTGGCGTGAATAAATTATTCGCTGACGCTCATAAAGAATTCGTGAACAATGATGTCTCTGAAAACATCGCTCACGTGGCATATGTAACTTCTGACGTGTACAATTTCTTAATTGATAGCAAATTAGCGACTACTGCTAAAGCCTCTTCTGTAAATGTAGATGAACAATCTTTATACAAATACAAAGGATTCGTTTTAGAAGAATTACCAGATTCTAAATTCCAAACTGGGGAAAATGCTTATTTTGTTGCCGATAACGTTGGCGTTGCTGGTATTGGCTTACAAATTGCACGTGCTATGGATTCTGAAGACTTTGCCGGCACAGCCTTACAAGCGGCTGCTAAGTACGGTAAATTTATTCCTGAAGCAAACAAGAAAGCTATTTTAAAAGCTAAATTAACTGCACCTACTGAACCCTAATGCCACTCCTTTAAAAGAGGAGGATAAACCGACAGAGGCTAATACAATCGCTGAAATTAAAGCTTATCTTGATGCAAACGGCATTGATTACACAGGTAAGACTTTGAAAGCCGACTTATTAGCTTTAATCAATGAGGAAGGTGCATAGCCTTCCTTTTCATGTAAGGAGGGGTGCACATGATTATTTCTTTAACAGATGCTCAAAAGATTGACCCTAACGTAACTCAAGAAGAACTAGATGCTTATGAACAAATGGTCCGACAATTGACACATAACACATTTCAAAATTTGAATGTAAGATACTGGCAATTAGATTTTGAAGATAGCGCTGTTACTTTTGCAAGTAATCCGCCGAGTGGAGAACCAATTGCTTTAAGAGCAGGAGACACAATCCAAATTAGTGATTCTAAATACAATGACGGGCTGTATGTTATTCAAGAGGTAGAAAATAAACGTCTAGCGTTAGACAATCCAAAGCTTTTTTATACTGGACTATATACTGGCGCTTTTCTAACTAAGATTGAGTACCCGGCAGACATTCGCTTTGGCGTTTCTGGACTGATTGAGTTTAAACACAAGATGGGTTCTAAGCTGGGTATCAAATCCGAAACTATTTCTAGGATGTCAGTAACGTACTACGACATTAACTCTACGGATAACATCGAAGGGTTTCCTGCTTCAAAATTCAGTTTCTTAAACAAATATAAAAAAATGAGGTGGGGCTAATGTATCCACCTCGTGTTTTTAGTTTGCAAAAAAGAGTTCAGTTGGACGATGGTATTGGTGGTTTTGAAGAGAAATGGAAGGCTGTCAAGAAGGTTTCTGGTTATATTGACTTATTGACAGGAGATGACAGAACAAGCCCACAACAAGCTTTTATTGAGGAATCTACGCATGTTTTAGTGATACCTGATTATCACGTAGGCATTACTGACGAAATGCGAGTGGTAGACGATGAAAGTCGTTGGTATGAGATTACCTATTCAGATAATCCAGTCGGGATAGCTCATCATAACGAACTCTATTTGAAATATGGCGGGGTGCTTCAGGATGGGCAATAAATGGGAATTTAAAAGCTATCGCAAGGAAGTAGAACGTCAATTAGATGAAACATCAAAAAGAGGCCTAACGGCAGTTCTGGAGTTTCTCAAGTCTGCCATCAAAGCCAACGCTCCAGTACAAACAGGACATTTGCGAGATTTTATTTCTTATCAGATTAAAAAAGAAGGCGCATCTATTGTAGGTGTTGTCGGGTCTCCTGATGAATATGCTGTATATGTGGAATATGGTACCGGGGAATTTGCTGAAAATGGTGCTGGGCGTAAAGGTGGCTGGGCTTACCAAGCGCCTGATGGAAAATGGTACTTCACATACGGAATGCAGCCTACTAAGTTTATGCGAGAAGCTTTCCGCCAAAATAAAAGCCAAGTACAACAAATTTTGGGTGAAGAATTTGGAGCAACATTCAAAGGAGCGTGAGATGAGTGATTGAATTTTTGCAAGAGTTAACAAAGTTATTGCGAGAGATTAACGAGGAAACTTACTATGACCGCAATCGAAAAAAGGAAGTCGTTTATCCGTACGCTACCTTTGATTTTGATTCTGAGCCTATTTCTCGTAATCAAGACGGTTTTTATCTGGATATAGATATTTTTGATCTAAACTCTAGCTACATTCGCATTATCGATTTAGAAGATAAGTTTAAAGACAAGCTACTGTTCAGAAGAATTCTTATGTCAAATATGTATTTACGATTCTCATTCCTTGGGTCTTCTAAGGTCCCAACAAATGACGAAAATTTAAAAAGGCGCAACGTACGTCTTTATATCAAAATAGATTGGAGAGATAAACACTATGGCATTACCAAGAACGAATTACACTAGTAAATCTGCGGAGAATTTCCGTTACGATTCTGCAGTATTGTTTAAAGATGTTGATTTTGAAAGCGGGGTTCCTACTACAGGGACACCGATTGGTGCTACAAATGGTGGCGTTAAAATCAAGTTTGAAAAATCCTATCGTAAAATGGAAGTAGACGGTACTTACTTGTCACCCGTAAAAGGATTAGAACGTATTGAGAGCGCTACTGCTACCATTACAGGTACGTTTAAAGAGTTCTCTACAGAGTTGCTTGCTGCTGAAATTCACGGCGCTGTGACAGACTCCACTAAACTAACAGGCTATCAAGAAATTACTCCAAAAGTATGTATCACAGAAGATGACTACTACGAAAACTTAGTGGCTGTCTGCTGGAATAGCGATTGTGGCGAAGGCGAACCAATGACTTTCTATGTGTTAGATAACGCACGAGTGACTAGCGCTTTTGAAGTATCTACGGAAGACAGCAACGAACATAGTGTAGAAGCTACCTTCACTGCTCATCAAAGTGTAGAACAATTAAACAACCGTCAATTGCCTTACCGTGTCTTTAATAAAAAAGCAGTAGGAGCTGGTGCATAATGGCTTTAGAATTGCGTGAGTTAAAAGGTGACGATATTTTTCCAATGTTAGCAATCGTGGGTAAATTAAACATGAAAGACGAATTTGTCAATATGTTTAAGAAAAATACAGCAGTCAGCAATGTAATCCCTATGGATCATTTAAAAAAAGAACCAACAAAGGCTGAGTTGAAAAAAATAGAAGAATTGCAAGCAAAAAAAGCAAAAGAAGCTACTGAACGTGGCATTGAAGCTGGAGCTGCTTTACTTCAAAAAGTATTAATGAATATTTCTACAGTAAAAAATGATTTAAATAGCTTTCTTGCTGATTTATCCGGTAAGACTGTAGCTGAAATCCAAGATTTGAGTTTAATTGAATACACAGGAACGCTAATAGCTTTCTTTAAAAAGCCTGAGTTAGCTGATTTTTTCTCCTCTATCGCCTCGTTGTTGAGCTAGATGATGGCGAGTTTCGGATAAAAGATACTCTGTGGCGTAGATACGGAAATCCACAGTCCCTTCTAAACACGTATAGTTTGGAAGCGACTGCGGATTTTATTTTTTATGTATTTGACCGTGAGCAAGAAGATTTGCTTTGGCAACAATATCTCCACACGGATATGCTAATGAGCTTTAAAGAATTTAAATCCAAACAAAAAGTTAGAGATATTCGCTCTATCCAGAAACAAAAACCAATTAGCAAAACAGAAGAGAAAAATCTTCTTAACTTTGCAAAAGCAACCCTATTTTCTAACGAGAAGGGCGGTGAGAATTAATGGGGGAAATATTCAAACTCTTTGGAACGATTGGCATTGAAAATGCCGAAGCTAAGAAGGCTTTGCAAGAAACTGAAAAGCAAGGCGAAACAACAACTAATAAGCTAAAAGGGTTCTTTGATAAGCTAGGAACTAACATTGGAAAAACCTTTTCAGGTATTGGCAAAAAGATTGATTTTAAAGGTATCCACAAACAGTTTGATACTTTGGGCGGTAAGATTAACTCCGCGCTTGTAAAAGGGGTTCAAACGGGCGCTAAAGCTGTGGCAGTAGTCGGTGGTGTAGCTATGGCTACCGCTGGAGCAACCTTAGTTAAAAGCATGAACCTTGCCGGCGAGCTGGAACAGAACTTAGGCGGTAGCGTGGCAGTATTCGAGAAATATGCTAACGAGATGCAGCAAACAGGGGTTAATGCCTTTAAAACGATGGGTCTGTCACAATCAGACTTCTTAGCCACCGCAAACGTTATGGGTTCTTTATTCCAAGGTACCGGGTTTACAGTTAAAGAATCTATGGATATGACTTCTGAAGCTATGCAAAGAGCTTCTGACGTTGCTTCTATCATGGGTATTGATATTGACAGCGCAATGCAATCTGTAGCCGGTATGGCTAAGGGCAACTTTACAATGATGGATAACTTAGGTGTCGCTATTAATGACACCACCATCGGGAATTATGCGTTGTCTAAAGGTATTGAAAAGTCTACGCAAGAAATGTCTATTCAAGAAAAAGTCGGACTTGCCAATCAGTTGTTCTTGGAGAAAACCGCTAAGTATGCCGGAAACTATGCGAAAGAAAACGATACTCTATCAGGTTCTTTGCAAACCGCTAAAGGAGCTTTAAGCAACTTTATGTCGGGTGCTGGAGATATTGATGCAGTAGTAGATTCTTGGATGAATTTTGGTTCAGTTGCCGGTAAGATGGCTAAAGAATTAGCGCCAAAACTATTTAAGGGATTACTTCAGGCTATTCAAACTTTAGTTCCAAAGATTCCTGGAATTGCTGCCGACTTAGCCGAAAACTTCGCGAGCGTGTTGGCAGAGATGTTCGGTGACGGTGCGAGAGATGCGTTCGGGGTGCTGTATGACACGATAGTTGCATCGATAGACGGTCTTAAATCTGCTTTTGATTTTATCGTCAAATACAAAGATATCTTTACACCTATCGCGGTAGGAATTGGTGCAGTGGTAGCGGGGTTGAGCGCTTATAATGCGATTACTAAAATTGCTACTGGCATTCAAACCGCTTTTAATATAGTTTTGAGTGCTAATCCAATTGCTCTTGTAATTATGGCAATTACTGCCTTGGTTGCCGGCTTAACCTATTTCTTCACTAAAACAGAAACAGGAAAAGAAATTTGGCAAAAGTTTATGGACTTCTTAGTGAATACTTGGAACTCCATCAAAGAAACTGCAGTGAATGTATTTACAGCGGTTTCTGAGTTCTTTTCTACGACTTGGGCTGCTATTAAAGACTTCTTTGTGAACACATGGAATAGCATTGTTGAGTTTATGACACCAATCATTGAGACGATTAAAAACGTCATTACAGTGGGGTTCATGCTCATTCAATCAATCATTGAAGGGGTTATTACTTTTGTAACTTCGATAATTCAAGCAGGATGGAACATCATTCAAGCGGTATTCCAAACAGTAATGAATATCATTCAGTCAATTATTGATGCAGTATGGGGTGCTATTGGTGATAAGGTAATGGCGGTAATGACTTCCATTCAAAACGTTATCTCTACTGTCTGGAGTGTCATTAGTAGCGTGGTTTCTACTGTGGTTAATGCTATTAAAGATACTGTCGGAGTAGCCTGGGATTGGATTAGTTCTAAAACTAATGCTGCTTTCAATACTGTCAAAAGTGTAGTTTCTACCATTTGGAATGCTATTAAGTCGGTCATTTCAACCGTTGTCGAAAATGTAAAAACTGTTGTATCTAATGTATGGAATGCAATTAGTTCAATAACATCTAGCATTTTTAATGCTGTCAAAGGCGTAGTAACAAGTGTCTGGGATAACATCAAGTCTACTATCAGCAATGTTGTAAATACTGTTAAAAATAAGGTTACGGAAGTTTGGAATGGTATTAAGTCCACTACTTCAAGTGTATTTAATGGTATTAAAGATGTGGCTACAAACGTTTGGAACAATATCAAATCTGCTATGACTGCACCAGTAGAAGCTGCTAAGAATACTATTAGTGGAATAATTGATAAAATCAAAGGATTCTTTAGCGGGCTTAATCTTAAACTTCCTGAAATTAAAATGCCTAAGCTTCCACACTTTAGCATTAAGGGTAGTTTTAGTTTAACGCCTCCTTCCGTGCCGAAGCTTAGCGTGGATTGGTATGCCAAAGGTGGTATCATGCAAAAAGCTATGGCATTTGGTATGAATGGCAATAATGTCATGGTTGGTGGCGAAGCTGGTAAAGAAGCTATTCTTCCGTTAAATGAACAAACACTTGGTGATATTGGCAAAGGCATTGCAGGACAAATGGGTTACAGCCAAGAAGCGGTAGTTTCCAAGCTAGATGAATTAATCTACGCCATTAAATCACTGTTTGAAGAATTTGAGGGATTAAAAGTAGTTCTTGATTCCGGCGAGTTAGTCGGTGCAATTAAAGAAAAGATTAACGAAGTTTTAGGTGAAAAAATTGTCTATGAAGGGCGGGGGATTTAATGCGACAAATTGAAATCAATGGTAAATGGACCTTTGACGACTATGGTCTACTATTAGCTCCTGACCCTGAAATAGGCACTGCTGAACCTAAAACAGAATTGATTGACATTCCCGCGGGAGACGGCTCCTTGGATATCAGTGAAGCCTTGACTGGAGAAATCCACTATAAAGACCGTGAACTAAAATTTGATTTACTTTTTCCTGAAGATCGTACGGATTGGGATGCTATTTACAGCACTATTTTGAATGCTTGGCACGGGAGAAGATTGCCTATCACTATGCCTCAGTATCCTGAATACTACTTTGAAGGGCGACTACACGTCAGCCGATTAGAAGAAGACAATTCAATGGCGAAGGTAGAAGTGAAAGCTACAGTTAATCCTTATCGTTTGAAAAAAGAAATAACTAAAGTTTCTGGAACTGTTTCAGGAACATCGCTTGTCTTTGAGTTGTTCAATCAAAGAATGTCTACTTTTCCTACGTTTAAAATATCCGCAAACTGTCAAATTAAATTTAACGGAGGGACTTATGCTCATAGTTCTGGCGAGTTTACTTTGGCTGAAATATTATTCACTGAGGGAATCAATACAGTTGAAATTGTGGTGCCTTCTGGAACTACGGTAGAAATTAGCTATCAAGAGGGGGCTTTATAAAATGTATCTCGTTAAATTAGATGGAGAAGTTTTATACGATCCCCGCGCTAAAGGGTACGAAATTTTCACACCAAAGTTAAAACTAGAAGTAAATAAAGTGGGTAGTTTTGAGTTTACGATTTATAAAAGCCATCCACTCTTTAATCGTATTAACAAATTAAAAAGCATTGTTGAAGTCTATCAGAATAATGTATTACGTTTTAGGGGTCGTGTCTTAAATGATACGGCTTCTTTTGTTAATGCGAGAAAAGTGACGGTTGAAGGCGAGCTTTCTTATTTCAACGATACAGTTTTACGACCGTACAGCTTCACTGGCCCAGTGGCAGATTACGTCCAATTAATACTAGACCAGCACAATAGCCAAGTATCCGCGGATAAACAGTTTGTTTTAGGAGAAGTGACAGTCACAGACCCTAATGACTTAATTGTAAGAAGTGATACGACTTATCCCAATACTTGGGATGTGGTGGAAGATAAATTGATTAAATCTCTTGGCGGTTTTTTAATGATTCGGCGTGAAGATGGCGTGAACTATCTTGATTACTTGGTAGATAGCGATTACCGCTCTGACCAAGAAATCACGCTTGGAAAAAATTTATTGGACCTCGTTAAAACATCTTCGGCTGCCGAGTTGTATACTGCACTACTGCCTTTGGGAGCAGAATTACACGACGGAGAAGGTCACAATACTAGCGAAAGATTAACTATTAAAAGTGTTAACAATGACCTAGATTACATTCAAGATGATGATGCGGTAGCTCAATATGGTTTTATCCTTAAAACAAAAGACTGGAAAGATGTTACTCTTCCTGAAAACTTGTTGCGTAAAGCAAAACAAGACTTAGCAGACGGAATTAAGCTATCTACTACGCTAAATTTATCTGCAATTGATTTAAAAAATGCCGGACAAAGCGTCAATAACTTCCGTATTTTTGAATATGTAAAAGTAAATAGTACTGCTCATTTGGTTGATGAGTTTCTACTAGTAGAAAAGCTAGAACTTAACTTAGCAGACGTCAGTCAAGACAAACTGACTATTGGGATTACTCGCAAGACATTAACGGATAGCCAAGTTTCCACAGACAAAGTTATCAAAAAAGTAGAATCTGATTATGTAGTCGGCGAGCGAGTTACTAATTTGCAAAATCAAATTACAGAGCAAAGTTCTTTGATTCAACAAGAAGCCGATTCTATTCGCATGGATATCGAAGAAACTTATACTTCTAAGGACGATTTTTCCACGTATAAAGAAACGGTGGGCACTCAATTTGAGCAGGCAAAAAACCAATTCTTGTTTAATTTCAACCAGTTAATTGAGCAGATTGAAAACGTGGACAATGAGACAAAAACACAATTCTTAGAAATCGTGAAGTATATCCGTTTTGTAGATGGAAATATCATCTTAGGCCGTTCGGATAGCGAAATTACTTTGCGTATTATGAATAACAGAGTGCAGTTTCTTCAATCGGGACATGAAGTAGCCTATATTACGAACAACAAGCTATATATTACTGATGGCGAGTTCTTGAATAGTTTACGCCTAGGGAATTTTGCCTTTGTGCCACGAGAGAATGGAAACCTAAGCTTTAAATGGGTAGGGGGAACAGTTTAATGGCAACTTATTATTCAAATAAGCGTGGTGGTTGGCAGTTAAAAGCTGATATCACCTACACGCAGAACATAGGTGGAAACTATTCAGACATTACAATAAAAGTCTACCTAGTGGCTGACCCAACTTGGAGAATTAATGCTTCTACTATGAGTGGGAGCACTACAATTAATGGTAGCTCTGCTGGTTTTAGTGCTAATCCTTCTACTGGTGGCGGAACTACTCAATTGTTAACATCACGAACAGTGAAAGTTAACCATAACTCTGATGGTTCTAAATCCGTCGGTATTTCCTTCAGTTATGCTTTAAATATTTACTCAGGGTCTCTTGGTGGAAACGTGGGGACATTGAGTGGTAGTGGCACCTTGGCATTGCCTAAAATTCCAAGGGCGTTCGATTTTATCATTAGCACAAGAACTGTTGAGATGGGTACTAATCTAACTGTAAATGTTAGAAACAATGGGTCTGGCTATCAAGGATGGCTTTACTTAAAATTTGGCAACAAGAAAGTTAAGCTAGCTGGTCCCACTCCTATCGGCTCAAACTTTACTGTTAATCCTAAAATAGAAGATTTTGCCTCTGTAATTCCTAATGCAACTAGTGGTACCGGTTCGGTAGTTTTGGAAACTTGGCAAGGTGACAATAACAAGATAGGAGAAAACGTAGAACCGGTAACTCTGACTATTCCAGACAGTGTTAAGCCATCTATTTCAGAATTAATCGACACCGAAACCGAATCTAAAGTAACTGACATTATTGATGTTGCTGACACTTTTGTACAATACCAAAGCAAAATAAAGCTTTCGGCAACAGGAACAGGAATATACGGTTCAACCATAAGAAGTTACAAATTTGAGTTAGACACCGCTAATTTTAATGGTTCAGCTAACAATGCCACTTTTGACCTTAAAACATTAGAACTTCAAACTGGAACCGTGCCAATTAAAGCAACTGTAACGGATAGTCGGGGCAGAACTGCAAGTATTACCAAAAATATTAATATCCTGACGTACAAACAGCCTACAGCATTGCTAAAAGCTTGGCGAAGCGATGATGAGCAAAATCCTTTGGACGAAGGTACGTTTGTAACTTTGCAGACTATTGTGTCTGCATCTCCACTATTCGAGAAAAACCCAATGGCTTTTACTCTAGAACGTGCTAAACAAGGTACAGACAACTGGACGGAGATTAGTCAAAATTTTGAAGGATATGAATTTGATGAAGAAAACACGTATTCTGGCTTCACATTAGATGAGGGATACATCTTCCGCTTTACAGTCAAAGACCAATTCACAGAGGTACGGTCGCAATCCTTTGTTTCTACAGCTTTTACCACCGTGGACTATCGAGCGGGGGGACACGGCATCGCTTTTGGAAAAGTAGCTACTGATGATGGATTTTGGGTAGGCGGTCAAATGCCCGCTCACATTCAGATGAGTGAAGAACGTCATATCCTGACTATTAATAAAGAAGACGGAGAACCTTCTAAAATCATTACTATGGATGCTGATGAGCGCGTTTTAGTGAATAACCAATTGCGCTTTTTTGACACTGGGTGGATTGAACTCAATAGTGATAAAACGTTGATATACCGTGTTAAGGACAACGTCTTATACATTTATATTGATATGAACAGTAGCACAGCAATGCCTAGTGAAGGATATGTATTCGGAACTCTCCCGGAAGAATATAGACCTGAGCGAAGAATGATGATGGATATTGCTCAATGGCATATGTCTACAACGTCTATCGGGCGTTTTCAAATTAACGGTAAAGGCGCACCTGACCATGGCAAATGCCAATTAATTAAAGTATCAAATGATACTGTCGAATTATCAGGATATGTTACGCCAATTTTATTAGGGTAGGAGTTGAATACATGCAAACAATTAAATTATTTTTAGATAAAAACAATCCCTTGACGGAAACCATACGACTACGTCAAGGAGATGGTGGGATTAAACAAATTCAAATTATTGTTGAAAAAGACGGAGCGCCCGTCAGCCTTGCGAACTATTCTATGAAGTTTGAAGCCACATTGCCTAGCGGTAAATTTACTGACGGAGTATGTGTTAAGCGAGACGACAGCTTTGTTTACACTTTCAGCAAGACAAATACTTCAGAAGCTGGGAAGATGTCTATTGCATATTTTCGACTTATCGGAGCTCTAGATACTTCGGTAGCAACTCGAGATGTCAGCGTCTATGTAGATAAAGCAGCAGACATCAGCCAAGGGCAAGCTGATAAGTATATGTCTGATGCAGATAAATTGCTACAAGACATGGAAAACCATCTAGCAAATGCTTCCGAACAATTAGACGAGCAAGACCGACAGATTGCGGAATTGCAAGAAAATTTACGGCTGAAACAAGCCTGGTGTCGTAATACTGATACGGGGGAAGACTTTACCAAAACAAGGCCTGGGGAAAACTTGCTTTCCGGAAATACATCTGCGGAATGGACTACGCCACCGTATAATGAGACGGGTGTGGGATTTGGCATATATAAGAGCGGGCTAGAAAGTTTTCTTGCTGCTAGAGTAGGTGAGAATGTAACGTTTTCTTTCGAGGCAAAAGTATCCGGTACACCCGGCGATTGGGATATGTATACCGACAACGGACAGCCAAAATATATGTATGAACATCAAGGATTTACCGCGAAAACCAATGGATGGGAATACTATAGATTTTCTTCGATTATTGTAGAAATCGCAGGGAATACAGGTCCGACTCAGATACAAGTGTACGGGAGAAGTGGCGGAAGGCTAGTCTCCCTAAGAAATTTTAAAATCGAAGATGGAGAAAATTTAAGCCCTATCTATACTCCATCCCCGCAAGATGACCCAGTCAGTGCTTATTTGCCATACGTCGGATTTGCCAACACAGATTCCAATATTTTTTCTGATTACAAATGGATTGGCAATCCCGACCGATTGCAGTCGCAAATTGAGCAATTGCAATCGAGTAATATCAATGCGCGACTTTTACAAATTGAAAATCAACTAAAATTGGGGGAATAAAAAATGAAAACAGTGTATAAAGTTAGTGGAAATACTTATGAAGAATGGCAAGCACCAGAAAACGCAATCGTGGTTAGACCGTTTACGGAAATCGAGCCACCACAAGACGAAAATATGATGATTGCTGGATATGACTGGGAAAATAATAAATGGATTGCGGTGGAAGGAGTACCTGTTGCTAAATACGATAGCTTAAATCGCATGGCTGGACAACTCATGCTTAATTTGGCTAAATTGCAAAAAGACGTAAACAATTTAAAGGGGGCTGAATAATATGTTTCCAACTGCTGAAGATGTGAGATGGTTTTATGATTCAGGAGCATACACTGAAGACGATGTGCAAACTTTTGTCGACTTAGGCGTGATTACAAAAGAAGATTATCAATCTATTGTTGGAACTGAAGACGTGCTACTGGACGCTATGAAACAGATTAGTGATGCTGTAAATAAATAATTTTCGAGGGGAGCTGAAAAGCTCCTCTTTATTTTGGGATAAGGAAGTGTCGGGATGTGGCAAATGACGAAAAATTATGGCAAGAAGTTTTACAGCGCCTAGTCAAAATCGAAGAGAATACAAAAGGGCTAGATGATGTAGCAAAAAAAGCACAAGATGCCTATGCGATGTCTTGTGCAAATAAAGATGATATCAGCGAGCTAAAAGACGCTCAAAAAAGCAATCGCAATTGGCTCATGACGATTATAGCTGGGATTATTGGATACGTTATCACTACTTATTTATTTAAATAGGAGGCAAATAAGATGGATTTAAGTTTTATCACAGATGGTTTTGTACCAGTAATCGTTGCAGCGTGTTTGGTAGTCGGGTATGTCATTAAAAATACACCGCTGTTTGACAAGGTAGCCAATGCCTATATCCCGTTAATTGTAGCGGTACTAGGCGCAATTTTAGGCGGCGTACTAAACGGCATTAGTGTAGATGCAATTGTCTATGGTGCAATCAGTGGATTGGCATCCACGGGCTTACATCAATTATTTACCCGTATTATCGAGGGCAAGCAAGAGTAAGTGGTGTGTGCAGTTTTTGCATGCACCACTTTTAAATTTAAAGGAGGGATGATAAATGTTACCAATTACAAGACAAATCTCAAGTTATAATCACAATAGCGGTCGTAACTCCGCTATTAAGTACATTGTGGTGCACGATGTCGGTGGAAATAATTCCACAGCTAAAAATAATGCGGACTATTTTGGGCGGAATGAGAATCAACAGGCATCTGCTCATTATTTTGTGGACGAAAAGTCCATCTATCAAGTTGTAGAGGATTGCGATACCGCCTGGCACTGCGGTGATGGTCGGGGGAAATATGGTATTACTAACGGCAACTCTATTGGCATTGAGATGATTGTCACCAATTATGCTATCTCAGATAGTACAATTAGCCACACTATCGACCTCGTTAAGATGCTGCAAGCAAAATATGGGATTGATAATGCCCACGTTGTCCGTCACTATGACGCTAGTCGTAAAAATTGCCCGCAATATCTTAATACGGACGGCAAATGGAGCGGATGGATTGCTTTTAGAGCTAAGTTAGCAGGAGCAAGCACACCAACTCCTCAACCAACTCCTGCTGCTAAACCGCAAACGGGCATTGGCGCTAACTTAGTCAACAAAGTTACTTATCAAAAAACAGACACCGTAGTTAACGTTAGACGCTCGCAGACTACTCAATCAGACGTTATTCGCACTTTAGCACAAGGTGCAGTGTTTAAGTCTGACCGTTACGCAAATGGCGAGGACGTGGACGGACACGCTTATAAATGGTTTGAGGTTAATGGGCAAGGCTGGGTGTACGGTGGACTGATTACGCCAACGAGTGCGCCGACGAGTATCCCACAAATTGCTGTAGATGGCTATTGGGGCAACGCTACCACCAAGCGCATCCAACAAGTGTTGGGCATCACGGAAGATGGCTTAGTTGGTCCTAACACGTACAAGGCTATCCAAAAAGCGGTAGGTGTGACCGCTGACGGCATTATCGGCCCTAACACAATTAAAGCCATGCAAAAACACTTTGGTACTGGTGCTGACGGTATTATCAGTAAGCCTTCGCCAATGGTCAAAGCGATGCAGAAACGATTAAATCAAGGTAAATTCTAAAGTTAAATCCAAAAATCGCCGATTTTCGCAATTAGCTTCGGCGATTTACAACTTAAATCAAAAAGAGTTGATCATAGGCGTAATCAGTATGGTATCAACGCTTTCGGGCTGAAATAGCCTAAATATAGCGGTTTTTGATCACGCATTTCTATTTTTTACAACTGCAAACAGCCTATCTCTCTTAATCGGGAGGTAGGCTTATTTTTTTACATATTTTTAAAAAATAATACGCAAAACGCTTTACAAACAATACGCAATATGGTATTATAAGAATGTAAGGAAGAGGTAAACAAATTAAAGGAGGAAACGAAAATGATTGAAATTAGATTTGAAGGAAGCTTTGATGAATTAACAGTAGTGATTGTAAACCATGACGAAAAAACTTTTGTAGTAACTGATTTGGAAACAGCTAACACTTTAGTAGATTTTGAAGCAGAAGGCGTTAACCCTAACTTAGAAAACGCTGAAGATATGTGGGTACAAGATTTAGGAATGTTTTTAGATTACTTGGAAGGCCAAGGATATGAAAGAGAGGATGACTAATGCTAGACACGTATTTAAAAAACCACAACACCACACGCTACCAATTATCCAAAGCTTCTGGCATCACCGCATCCACATTGCAGCGGTGGTCTGAGATGCCATTAGACAAACTACCAGTGCGTGCGTTGCGAGTGGCCGGTGAGTTGGTTGGTTGCGATGCGTGGGAAGTCTTAAAAGAGATGCAAAGCTACGATGCGTAAAAATTTACTCGGTCAAAAGTTCGGCAGACTGACCGTCATTAAAGACTTAAAATCAAAATGGCTTTGCCGTTGCGAGTGTTGCAATGAGATCACCGCTACCAGTCACGCCTTGCTTTCTGGTGATTTAAAGTCTTGTGGCTGTCTTAAAGTAGAGCAGGACGAAAAAAACTTGCGTGATGCCTATGACGACAAGCGAGTGAATGGCGTAGCTACTCAATTATTTAAAGGCAAGGAGCCGAGAAAGGATTCCTCCACAGGTTTTAGAGGGGTGTCTAAATATTTAACTCGCAAGTCAAAAGAGACCAGGTATCGTGCTTGGATTACCGTCAAAGGCAAGCGGTACTACAAGAGTGGCTTTATGACTGCTGACGAGGCGTACTACAAAGGACGCATAATGCTAGAGGATAAATATTTGCCAAAAGACCCCCGAAATTAATCGGAGGTCTTTTTTAGTATGGTGATGGTAGTCTCCCGAAGCACGTCGATATAGCTCACCTCCTCAAAGAGAAGATACGCAAAAGAAATCTATAAAATTTTCAAAATGAAAAAAGTTTTCTGGTGATAGCTTTGGTGATAGCTATCAAAAAATTAAGAAAAGTAAAAAACTGTTAAAACGAGGATAACCCTTGATTTAACAGCGTTTAGAAAATCTTTAAAATAGATAAACCCGAGCAATCAAGGGTGGTAATCTACAAAAAAAAGTTTATAATAAAAAAGAATAAATTTCAATGGAGATGAAGCTGTGTGATAGAACGATTAAAAGCTAAGTTGTTTCGTAAGCGGGCCAACTGGGAGCGAAACTTACTAGTCTTGTGGTTTGGTACTTTTATGGCTGGCGTGGGCTTCTCATTGGTGATGCCCTTTATGTCTTTATACATAGACACTTTAGGAACATTTAGTCAACCAGAATTAAATTTTTATAGTGGGATTGCTTTTTCGGCTACTTTTTTAGTGACCGCGATTGTTTCGCCGTGGTGGGGAAAACTTGCAGACCAAAAAGGGCGGAAGGTAATGTTGATTCGCGCTTCTTTGGGAATGGCCGTGGTGATTTCCTTAATGGGCACCGTCAATAATGTTTATCAACTGATTGGCTTGCGTTTTTTGCAAGGCTTTTTTTCCGGTTATATTTCTAATGCAATTGCGCTTTTGGCGACGTGTTCACCGCGGGAAAAAAGTGGACAAGTTTTAGGAACCTTGACGACCGGTCAAGTGACGGGAACTTTATTGGGGCCGTTACTAGGCGGGGTGGTAGCCGCAGCCTTTGGTTACCGCATTACTTTCTTCATTACCGGTGCGATTCTTTTTGTCGTCTTTTTACTCAGCGCCTTTTTAGTGCATGAAGAGTTTCAACCAGTGGCCAAAGAAAAAATGGAACCGGCTAAAACTATTTTTAAAAATTTAGAATATCCTCACGTTATTTTGGGGATGTTCATTACGACGATGATTATTCAAGCGTCTAATACATCCATTAGTCCGATTATTAGTTTGTACGTGCGCCAATTGCTTCACGGTCACGGTAACGTCACCTTAATGAGTGGAATCATCGCGTCGATTCCTGGGATTGCCACCTTAATTGCAGCTCCACGCTTTGGTGCTTTGGGGGATCGGATTGGTACAGAAAGAATTTTAGCAATTGGCTTAATTTCCGCCATTGTCGTCTACATTCCCATGGCTTTTGTGCAAAATGTTTGGCAGCTGGCAGCACTTCGCTTTTTAGTGGGGATTACCGACGCCTGTATGTTGCCAGCAGTGCAAACGTTACTGACCAAGTATTCGCCGCAACACGCCGCCGGACGAATTTTTAGTTACAATCAATCCTTCCAAGCCTCCGGTAACGTGGTCGGTCCCATGATTGGTTCAGCGGTTTCTAGTTCTTTTGGTTACGGCGGTGTTTTTATTTCCACCTCCGTCTTAGTTGTAATTAATTTCATTTGGGTACGCACTAATACCGCCGAAATTAAACAAAAAGAAGCCTTGAAAAAACAAAATGCTTTAAATAGTGCTCCGCTTACATCAACGGTAGAACAAGTGAAAGAAGTTCATCATCACGGATAAAGAAAGGGGGAATTAAGGATGGAAAAGTCCGCAATTATACAACAAATTTTTCAACACCAAACGGTGCGGCAGTTTACGGGGGAAAAAATCTCGCCGCAAGTGGCCCAAGAATTAGTGGCTGCCGGTCAACGAGCCGCTTCTTCGCAAAATATGCAAAGCTTTTCCGTGATTTCCGTCACGGATGAAAAAATATTAGCGGCAATTGCCGAAATTACTGGCTATGATTTTATTTTAAAAAGCGGTTGGTTCTTTGTATTTTTGGCAGATCAGTATCGCAATCAACAAATTATCGCCCAGCTAGGAGGAACCAGCCAAAAGACCTTCGATCGTTTCCTGGCTGGCGTGTATGATGCTACCTTGGCTAGTGAGAATGTCACCTTAGCTGCCGAAAGTTTAGGCTATGGAACGGCATATCTAGGCAGTATTTTAAATGATGCACCTCAAATGATTGAACTGTTACATTTACCGCCTTTAACCATGCCGATTTTTGGTTTAGCGGTGGGGCAACCGGCAGTCAGCTTGGCGACACAAGTCAAACCAAGGGTACCGCAAGAACTTTTACATTTCACTAATGAGTATCCTTCAGTGTTGCCGTTTGCAACGAGTCTAGCAGCTTATGATGAGGAAGTGTTCGCCTATTACCAAGAAAAAGGTTATCCAAAGACAGAAACATTTTCTAAACATCTCCTTAAAGCGGGAACGAATAGCAAAGAAAAAAGGAAAAAATTATTGAGTGTCCTGCGGTCCCAAGGCTTTTTAGCCGATGAACAATAAAAGTCCACAAAAAAACGAGGGAGCCAAGTCTTACGACTTGTTTCTCTCGTTTTTTTTCAGTAAAATTAGAAAACAATTTCGTTTTCTTCTTCAGCGATGATGTGGACAACATTTTGTAAAAAAGTTGCCAAATTACTTTCAGCTTGTGCTAATTTAACTTGACCTGAGCCATCTTTCAGTACATAGTTAAGTTGGTCATCCTCTTCTAAGTAATAGTCTTTCTCGCCTTCGATGTAAAGTGCCTTGGCATCTTGAGGAAACTCAATTTTTTCATCGATAACGGTGATGCCGGAGAGTTTGCCGGTTAAATAATCTTCTAAGTCTTGTACTGATAAATCAGTCATTACTTTCGCCTTCTTTTTTTATTTCGTCTACATTGTAGCACCATTTCAGGGAAGTGGCGCAAGAAATGCTTCTTTGGGGGGAATTTCGTTTGAAGCTTTGGAAAAAAGAAAATTTAATACTCATTGTCGGTGTCTTGCTGTTAGTAGGAGGCAGTGTGCTCTTTTTTATTAAGGATCGTTATCCCGTTTTAGTGAGTGATATGCGCTATCAACATACGTTAAAAGAAGCCTATGATACTTGGGCACGAGTGGCGGTAGTCGATGAAGAGAGTCAAACCATTTTATCAGACATTCAGAGCATCCCCATTGCTAACCAGATTCGTTTAGCTAAAACGAAAACCAATGACGATGAGCGAATTGCCCTGTTAGAAATGGTTTATGAACGCTCATTGCCACGAAAAAATCCGGTGCTTTATACGGACATTTTAAAAAATAAAACCTTAACTACCTATGCACTAAATATTTCTGATGGCCAGAGTTTTAACCGTGCGCAAGCCAAGCTGACTGATAGTAAATATCTAACGAGCTTTGCTGCCATGAAAAAAGTTGTGAAGGAATTAACGGCTGTCTATAATTCAGAACTCTTCGTTAATTTTACCGAGTGTTTTTATTTGTACAATGCAGCCGACACGAATTTTTTTGTCTTTAGTAATAATCAGCAGTATCTCTTGTGTTACACGGGAGAATATTTATATGTGTATCATCGCATTTAGCAGAAAGAAGTTTTGAATGTGGAAATTATTGCAGGAACGCCGCAAGATGCAGCAGAATTAGCCCAAGTGGCGAGTATTATTTGGCACGAGACGTATGTGCCCATCAACGGTTTGGCTCATGTGGAATACATGTTGGCTCAATTTCAGTCGCCGCAAGCTTTTACTAGTCAAATGACCACTGGCGGGTATCGCTACTGGCTTTTAAAAAATCATGATAAAATTGTCGGCTATCTCGGTTATCAAGAAAAGCCAGATGAAATTTTTTTGAGTAAAATTTATTTGCTAAAAGAATATCGCGGACAAGGATTGGCGCAAAAATTATTTGCTTTACTCCCTACCCACCTACCGATTCGTTTGACGGTGAATAAACATAATTTGCAGGCTAAAGCCCGTTACGAAAAGTGGGGCTTTCAAGTGGTGGAGTCAGTGGTGACAGACATCGGTTCCGGCTATGTGATGGATGACTACGTACTAGTAAAGCCCGCGGTAAAATAAAAATAAATGCAAGAAGCAGTGGTAGCAGAGGCCGCTGCTTTTTTTGTGGTCGCAAAGTGCAGAAAAAATTTTTAAAACATTACCGTTGACAAATGTAGACGATAAGCTGTAAGCTAATGATGTTAAAGGAGGGGAGCACGATGGAACAAGAGGGGATTACCAAAGCAGAATGGGAGATTATGCGCGTCATTTGGACCCAACACTCCAGTACTAGCCGTGAAATTGGTGAACTATTAAAAGATAAATTGGCTTGGCAACCGTCTACGGTGAAAACTTTATTAAATCGACTGGTGGAAAAAGATTTTTTACAGACGGAAAAAGTGGGGAAAAGTTTTATTTACACGGCGAAAATTTCCGAAGAAGATTCTACCCAACTCATGAGTCACGAGGTGAGCCAAAAACTTTGCGCCAAAAAAATTCCCCAGTTATTGGCGTATTTGATTGCCGAAAATGATTTAACGTTAGGCGATATTATCAACTTGCAAGAACAATTAGAAAATAAAAAAGCAGAAGCGGTCACTGCGATTGCGTGTAATTGTGTCAAGCGCGGCGATGCCTGTCAGTGTTAGGGGGAATGAAGATGGAAGAACGCTTTAATGTCACAGGCATGAGCTGTGCATCTTGTAGTCAGCGGGTGGAAAAAGTCGCCGGTCAAGTCCCAGGAGTGGTAAAAGCCAGCGTGAATTTAGCGACGGAAATTTTACAAGTGCAAGTGGAAGATTCTTTTGACTTTCCCAAATTGCAACAAGCTGTTCATGAAGCCGGCTATGAGGTTTTAACGCCAGAAAAAAGATTTACTTTTCAAATTAAGGGCATGAGTTGTGCCAGCTGTGCCGCGACGATTGAAAAAGCGGTCGCCAAAATGTCTCAGGTAGAAAATGTTAACGTCAACTTGGCTAGTGAAAAGATGACAGTAGCAGCCCACGCTTTTAGGGATTTTCCACAAGAAGTGGCTGCGGTAGTGCAAGAGGCCGGCTATGTTGCCGTCCCTTTAACGGATAGTAATTGGGTGTTGCCGCAAGTGAATCACGACAAAGAAATGCAGCAACAAAATTTATGGCGGCGCTTCATTGCTTCAGCTATTTTTGCGGTACCTTTGTTTTATATTGCGATGGGGCATATGGTGGGTTTACCTTTACCGCAAGTCCTTGATCCGCATCATGCACCTGTTACTTTTGTCTTGACGCAATTAGTCTTAGTTTTGCCGGTGCTTTACATCGGGCGAACTTTTTTCACCCATGGCTTTAAAGCGCTAGTCAAAGGTCATCCCAATATGGACTCGCTAGTAGCTTTGGGAACTAGCGCCGCGTTTCTTTACAGTTTATATGGAGTGATTATGACTGTAGACGGCAGCCACGAATTTACCATGGACTTGTACTTCGAATCGGCAGCAGTGATTTTAACCTTGATTACCTTAGGAAAATTTTTTGAAGCTCGGGCCAAAGGAAAAACTTCAGAGGCCATCACGCGCTTACTGGATTTAGCACCAAAAACAGCGCGGGTGGTAAAAAATGGCCAAGAGCAAGTGGTAAAAGTTACGGAGTTAATGCCTGGCGACGAAATTCTCGTCAAGCCAGGTGAAAGTATTCCCACCGATGGTCTCGTTGTAGCCGGGAGTAGTGCTGTGGATGAATCTTTAATCACCGGTGAAAGTTTGCCGGTGGAAAAAACAGTTAACAGTCAGGTTGTCGGCGGCAGTTTAAACCAAAAAGGAAGTTTTACTTTCCGGGCCACAGAAGTTGGTGGCGATACGGCCTTAGCTAAAATTATTCAGCTGGTGGAAGAAGCGCAGGGTTCTAAAGCCCCCATTGCCCGCTTAGCTGACGAAATTTCGGCAATTTTTGTGCCGGTGGTGATGGCTTTGGCGATACTAAGTGGTTTAGCTTGGTACTTTTTAGGTCAAGAAAGTTGGGTCTTTGCCTTAACGATTACGATTTCTGTTTTAGTCATTGCCTGTCCTTGTGCCCTAGGTTTAGCTACACCGACAGCGATTATGGTGGGGAGTGGTAAAGGAGCCGAAAATGGGGTCCTCTTTAAAAATGCCACAGCACTAGAGACGACGAATAAAATTGATACCATTGTCTTTGATAAGACGGGCACCTTGACGCAAGGAAAACCGGCAGTCACTGACGTAGTAGCATTTAACGGCGCCACGGAAAAAGAAATTTTACAATTGGCCGCTAGTTTAGAAAAATATTCTGAACATCCTTTAGCTCAAGCAATTTTGCAACAGGCCCACGAGGAACAGGTAGCCTTAAGTACGGTAACTGATTTTGCAGCAATTGCTGGTCGGGGTATCACAGGCCTTTTGGCCGATAAAAAAATTTATTTCGGCAACCAAGCTTTATTCACAGAAGTTGGACTGGATGTGAGTGTAGCAGAAAAGGAGCTCAACCGCTTAAGCCGTCTCGGCAAAACGGCGATGCTTTTAGGAAATCATGAAAAATTTTTAGGGATTGTCGCCGTGAGTGATCCTTTAAAAGCGGAAAGTAAAGAAACCGTCGCCGCTTTACAAAAAGAAAAAGTTGACGTGGTGATGCTGACGGGGGATAATCAAAAAACAGCCCAAGCGATTGCCCAACAATTAGGAATTACCCAAGTGATTGCAGAAGTCTTGCCGCAAGAAAAATCAGCGGTCATTGCCGATTTACAAGCAAAAGGTCACCGGGTTGCCATGGTGGGGGACGGCATTAATGATGCGCCAGCGTTAGCTTTAGCTGATGTAGGGATGGCTATTGGTACCGGTACTGATGTTGCTTTAGAGTCGGCTGATGTCGTCTTAATGCAGGCCAGTTTGACTGGTGTCTTAAAGGCGTTTCGCTTAAGTCGTAAGACAGTGATTAACATTAAAGAAAATCTTTTCTGGGCCTTTATTTATAATATTATCGGCATTCCAGTAGCGATGGGAATTTTACATCTCTTTGGTGGCCCATTGTTAAACCCCATGTTAGCGGGTGCAGCCATGAGTTTTAGTTCTGTTTCGGTATTGCTTAATGCTTTGCGTTTAAAAAAATATAAAATGAATTAGGAGCGTTGATGATGGAAAAAGTTTATGAAGTGCAAGGAATGAAATGCGATGGTTGTGTGGAAAATGTGACGGAACGTTTTCAAAAAGTAGCTGGCGTTACTGCCGTCAAGGTGAGCTTAGCCGATAAAACAGCAACGGTCACCGGCACAGCTAGTAAAGAAGATTTAGCAGCGAGCTTAACGGGTACCCATTTCCAATTAGGATAAAAGCGTAACAAAAATAAAAAGAGGGTCATCTTCTAAAAACTTCTTGGAATTTTCAGAAAAAGTGTGCTACACTTTCTCTCGTAAGTTGAAGAAATTTTTAGGGGATGACTTTTTTGAATCAATCCTTCCACGAGAATCGCGCGGTAGGCTTATTGCTTACTTTTGTCGGCGGGGCAATGGATGCGTATACTTACTTCCATTACGATGCATTCGCTTCGGCACAAACTGGTAATTTAGTTTTAGCTATTATTCAAGGCAGTGAAGGACAATGGGGCAGTGTTTTAATGAAGCTCATGAGTACCTTGTTTTTCTTTGCCGGGTTGTTGTTAGCCAAATTTTTAATTCAGTTTTTCCGTCAGAAGAAAATTCATTACTGGCGCTTGTACGTTTTATTTTATGAGACCTTGATTTTCTTTGTTTTATCTTTACCAAAAATTAATCAGCATCCGGTTTTAGTGACGGTGGTGATTGCTTTTACCGCCTCTATTCAGTGGATTACCTTTGATAAGATTAACGGACTGGCCTACACGAATTTATTTACGACGGGAAATTTAAAAGGCATGGTGACAAATTTTTACGATTATGCGGTGGTGAAAGTGCCTGGGGCTAAAGAAAAATTTTTCCATTTTCTCAGTGTTGTACTAGCCTTTCTTGGAGGCGCGATTGCTTCGGTAGCCTGTTGCCACTGGCTGGACCGTTATGCGTTGTTATTGCCTGCTTTTGTCTTATTATGGTTAGCCTTGTCAGAATCTTATTTCACTTGGCGCTTTTTCAAAGGTGACGGTCAACAATTATTGGAACAAACCGCGGAAAAAAATTAAAAAATTGCGGAGTAGCGCTGTCTGTTAAGTAAGGGCAGGAACTACTCCGCAATTTTTATTTTTCTAGCTTCTTTTGGGTCTCGGCATCTAATTGTGCCCGCAGTTGTTGCAAGAGAGGATCATTAAAAAATTTTTTTCCATAACTTAAATTAAACGCATAAGAAAAGTCTGGAGGATTGCTTCCTTGGTTGTGTTGGATAATTGTTTCAGCTTTGTCTAAAGCTTTAATTAGGTGGGCTTCGGGTGTAGCGTCGTGATTATAGGCTGTGAATAGTTCCAAGTAATGCTTCTGTTGCGCAATAGGTAAAGAAGCGATTAATTCCTGAAAGGCAGCTTCTTCATCTCGGACTTTAACCGTAGCATCAGGCTTTAAATAAGCGGAGATGTCACCAGTGAGACACTCTGCTAAATCGTGAATCAAAGCCATCTCCAGTGCTTTTTGGGGATGAACTTCTGGAAAATAAGGAAGCAGGCAACTAGTGAGTAGCGCTAAACGAAAAGAATGTTCAGCGGTGTCTTCTTGTTGTCCATTACTAAGCCACGCGGTGCGTAGCGTTTTTTTTAAACCTTCACAATTTTTAATAAAGGTTAGAATACCCAATAAATTTTCTTCAGCCATAAGGAACCTCCAACGATTTTGTTAGCTTCACTCTACCGCTTTTTTTCTTTTTTGCCTAGGAAAAATTCTAAGAAGAAGACTTGTTTTTTTACGCGATTCGCTGTAAAGTAAAATGGATTTGAGAGAAGTTCTCAATTAGGAGGGAGCTACATGGCAAAAATTTTAGATTTAAATGATTCCGTCTATACGTTGGTCCAAACTTATCCTGAAGTAAAAGAACATCTCGTTGCTTTAGGTTTTAAAGATATTCAAAATCCTGGCATCTTAAATACGATGGG
The DNA here is from genome assembly GCF_005405245.1 of Enterococcus nangangensis. Taxonomy (GTDB): domain Bacteria; phylum Bacillota; class Bacilli; order Lactobacillales; family Enterococcaceae; genus Enterococcus_J; species Enterococcus_J nangangensis. Next base: position 90,587 of record NZ_BJDR01000001.1, read on the forward strand.
GCGTTACGTGACAATTCCTAAAGGTGCCCGCATGAAGAAAAAAGATTTAACCGCAATTATTCGTTACTTTGAAGCGCAAGGCTTCACGGTGAAAGGAGCCGACTAATGGATCAAACCTCTTATGCACGTCAAAAGAAAATTGTCGAGATTTTAAAATTATTACATGAAGGTGGCGAGTTTGAAGAAGCCAAACGCCTCTTTAATGAATCTTTCGACGGGGTAGACGTTACCGAAATTACTGCTGCGGAACGAGAATTGATTCAAAGTGGCTTGAACCCTTCAGAAATTCAACGCTTATGTAACGTTCATGCCGCAGTATTTAAAGGTTCCATTACGGATATTCATCGTTCCAACTATGAGCATGAACAACCAGGACATCCCGTGCATACTTTAAAATTGGAAAATCGGGTCATTCAATCTTTAATTGATGATGAACTGCGGGATACTTTTAAAAAAATGGAAAAAGGCGATTGGAGTCAACGGGAACGCCTCTTGACAGCTTTAAAAGATTTACTCCAAATTGATAAGCACTACGCCCGCAAAGAGACGTTAATCTTTTCTTATATGGAACAATATGGCATCTCTGCTCCGCCTAAAGTGATGTGGGGAGTTGATGACCGAGTACGGGAACAAATTAAGGCAGTGATTACTTATCTGTCTTCCCCAAAAGCCGCCATTAATCCACTGCGGGAATTATTGGAAGACGCCTTAACGGAAATCGAAGAGATGATTTTTAAAGAAGAAGAAATCATGATTCCTATGACTTTGGACGTCTTTAGCTTAAAAGATTGGGAAAAAATTGCCCGCGATTCAGCCGACATTGGTTACGCCTTTATTCCAGAACCACTGCCGTATAAAGCCAGTGTAGCTGGTCTAGCTAAAGAAGCGGAACATGAAGCAGAGCGCCAAGAAAAAATTCAACGGGCTAAAATGTCCACAGAAGCGATTCAAGAAAGTTTAACCACCGGCGAAGTTGCCGCACCTGAAAAACATTACGATTGGGAAGAAGCGGTGAATACTGCGGAACAATTAGTTTTTCCCACGGGCTTACTAAAATATCAAGAACTCTTAGCAATTTTCCAAGTGCTCCCGGTGGACTTAACTTTCGTTGACAGTAACGATGTGGTACGTTTCTATTCTGAAGGTAAGCATCGCGTCTTTCCACGGACTAAATCTGTAGTTGGACGGGAAGTCGTCAATTGTCATCCACCAAAGAGTATGCATATCGTGGAAAAAATTCTCACTGACTTTAAAGAAGGAACGCGGGATGTCGCTGACTTCTGGTTTGAAATGCGGGGGAAGAAAATTTATATCCGCTACTTTGCTTTACGGGATGATAATAATCAATATTTAGGTTGTTTAGAAGTGACGCAAGAAATTACCGAAATTCAAGCTTTAGATGGACAAAAACGTTTATTAGACTAAAGAAAAAAGTTGTAGCGCATCCGCTACAACTTTTTTTAACCGGCAAAGCGTGTACCTAAAACATTTTGGGCGTCCATCACCACGACAAAAGCCTGCGGGTCGACAGCATGGACAATTTTTTTCAGGGTCAAGACCTCGTTATCTTCCACGACCACAAAAAGTACGCGTTGGTTTTGGTGACTGAAGCTACCTTCCCCCGTAAAAAACGTACCGTTGCGGGCTAAATCTTTTTCTAATGCACTGGAAATCGCAGTGACTTGTGGCGAAATAATTAAAACTGACTTCCGTGGTTTGGCACCTTCTGAAATGTAGGCGATGGCTTTGGCCCCCACCACGACCGAAATAATTGTTAGACACATTTTTTCAAAGCCAATCACTAAGCCAGAAGGTAAAATCACCATCAGATCAGTGGCTAAAATCACGGCGCTTTTAGAAAGACCGAATTTGACGTTCAAAATTTCGGCAATAATCGTACTCCCAGCCGAAGTCCCGCCCCCTTGATAGATAATGCCAATGCCCGCCCCCATAAAAAGACCCGCTGCTAAGGGCGCCAGAATCGGGGTGATGAAGGTGTAAGGATAGGGCGCCAGAAGACTTAAAAAAAGACTATTACAAAGAATGACAAATAAAGTCTTGAAAAGAATAATTTTTTTTAGAAATTTTAAACCTAGTAAAAAAAGTAAACCGTTCAGGATAAAGCTAGTGACGGCGGTGGGGATATTAAATAAATAATAGCTCATCATGGTGAGCCCCGGCACGCCACCTTCTCCTAGGTGGTTACTAACAGCAAACGTATTGACGGAAATAGCGGTAAGTAGACTGCCTAAAACCAAAAGGCTGTAGGCTTTCACATTTTTCATGAGAACCTTCCTTTTATTTTTTCTTTTTATTCAATTGACCCACTGCTTTTTTAGGCGCTTGAGTGGCGTCTTCATGCACTTTTTTGTCGTACCTTAAAATATCTAGTAAATCGTAAAGGACAAAAGCTACGGCAATAACGATTAAAGCAATGGTGACTATCTTGCTGGGAATAAAATTGAACTGCAGCTGGATTAAAGCTAAGAAATAAATGATTAAGCGTACAGCTGTAAATGTTTTTTTGGACATGATTTTAACTCCTTTAGGGGATTGCGAGAACTCCTTTTATTTTAGCGAATTAAAATATTTTTACAAGGTCTATGAGAAATAACAGAAAGTTTGGCAAAAGAGTAGTAACTCAGCGGGATGTTTGATACAATGTTAAAGGTAAAATAGGACAAAAGGAGATTTTTATTCATGATTGCAGCAAGTGATTTAAAAGCCGGCATGACTTTTTTGCAAGGCGACAAATTGATTAAAGTTTTAGAAGCATCGCACCATAAACCAGGTAAAGGAAATACTGTGATGCGGATGAAATTAAAAGACGTCCGTAACGGTGGGGTAGTAGATACTACTTTCCGTCCTGAAGAAAAATTTGAACAAGCCATGATTGAAACCAAAACAGTACAATATTTGTACTCTATGGACGATACCGCCTACTTCATGGATTTAGAAACATATGAACAATACGAAATTCCCGTTGATGCCGTAGCTAATGAATTGAAATTCGTTTTAGAAAACATGGAAGTAAAAATTCAATTCTTCGGTTCAGAAGTAATCGGTGTACAATTACCATCAACCGTTATCTTGCAAGTAACAGAAACGCAACCTTCCATTAAAGGGGCAACAGTGACCGGTTCTGGTAAACCAGCAACGATGGAAACTGGCTTAGTAGTTAACGTTCCTGACTTTATTTCTACGGGTGAATATTTAGAAATTAATACTGCTGAAGGTACGTATTCTAAACGGGCAACAAAATAATGATCAGTGCTGCCTTCCTTATTTAAGGGAAGGCGGTGTTTTAAAAAAGGAGTCTGACAAAAATTTTGTCAGACTCCTTTTTTCACATAAACGGTGTAACAGCAACTTTTTTTAATCATAATAAACTTCATCGAGAAAGAGACCTTGGGCGGGGACTGTCTCACCGGCTTGGCTGCGGACTTTTTGGTGGAAAACTTCATCGATGATACTGATTTCTTTTGCACCTTGGCCGATAGCTAACAGTGTGCCGACTAAAATTCGCACCATCTTGTGTAAAAAGCCATCGCCAACAAAGGTAAAGTGAAGCAGTGGTCCTTCTTTTGCAATCGTAATGCTTTCAATGGTGCGAATGGTGGATTTTTTCGTTTTCTTTAAGGCTGAGAAACCTTGGAAGTCGTGGGTACCTAATAATTTTTTACAAGCGGCTTCCATCAAGGCCAGGTCAAGTTCTTCTGGCATGTGGTAGCTATAATTTTTTTCAAAAGCTGAAGGAACTTCTTGATTCCAGACGAAGTAACTATATTTTTTACCGGTGGCATTGTAACGAGCGTGAAAACGCTCCGGTACCTCGATTAATTCTTTCACGACAATGTCTTGAGGGAGATAGCGATTCAAAAAAGTGCGCATCGCTGGTAAAGAAAGTTCACTTGTCGTTTTAAAATTAGCAATTTGATTTCTGGCGTGGGTCCCACCATCCGTGCGTCCGGAGCCGTTAATTTCGGTGGATACGCCAGTCATCTGTTTTAAAATATTTTCAATTTTTCCTTGAATCGTTTTATCGGAATCCCCCAGCTTTTGCCAGCCGAGGTAACGGGTACCATCATATTCAATCGTCATTTTAATATTGCGCATCGTCTTGCTCCTTTATTTATGATAAGGTTCGTGGTTGTTAATGCGAAAGCTGCGGTAAATTTGTTCCGTCAAAATTAAACGCATTAATTGGTGAGGATAAGTCATTTTGCCAAAAGAGATGAGGGTATTGGCACGTTTTAAAACAGCAGGACTTAACCCTAACGAGCCGCCAATGACAAAAACAAAGTTGGAGTGTCCTTGAACTGTGAGGCGCTCCAGTTCGGCGGCAAAAGCTTCACTACTGCGTTCCGTTCCTTCAAGAGCTAGGGCAAAGACATAATCCGTGTCACGAATTTTATTTAAAAGGCGTTCCCCTTCTTTTTCTTTTACTTGCTCCATTTGGGCTGGACTTAAATTTTCTGGTGCTTTTTCATCGGGGACTTCAATTATTTCAAATTTAGTGTAGGCGCCTAAGCGTTTGGCGTACTCGTTAATGCCCAAGACGAGATATTTTTCTTTTAGTTTGCCCACGGTTAAGATTTTAATTTGCATGGTTTGACCTCTTCATTTTTCTTTCATCACTACGTCTAACTATAGAGAATAAGTTCAAGAAGATAAAGCAATTTTACAAAAGTTTCTTCATATTTTCTTCAAAGCTCTCCAGTAGACTGTAAATGAATCAAGTGAGATACTTAATTAAAGGATTAAAAGGAGGAAAGGTGTTTAACACCGTCAATTATGGAAAGAAAAGATGTTACACCAAAAGATAAACAAAGTAAGGAACCAAAAAATCCACATGGTAATCGTTTTGTCTCAGGACTTTTAGGTGGTTTAGTCGGCGGGGCCTTATTATTTGGTGCCTTATATTTTACAGTAGGGCTCGGCAATCCTAGCAGTACCGCAGACAATACGGTGACTAGTGGCAATGTGGATTCTGCCGGTAATACGACGGTCAGCAGTATTTCTTATGACGTAAATAGTGATGTAACGGATGCGGTGGCCAAAGTACAAGACGCCGTCGTTTCGGTCATTAATTTACAATCTGCTCAACAAAGCTCAGATCCTTTTGCCGGCATTTTTGGTAACGGCGGGAGTCAAGGTAACGGGAATAATTCCGGTTCCACCGATGATTCCGATTTAGAAGCAGCCAGTGAAGGTAGTGGTGTCATTTATAAAAAAGAAGGCGACTACGCTTACGTGGTGACGAATAATCACGTGGTGGAAGGACAAGATGGTCTGGAAGTTTTACTAGCCGATGGGACAAAAGTTACTGGCGAATTAGTCGGAACTGATTCTTACACCGACCTAGCTGTCATTAAAATTGCCGCGGACAAAGTAACGACGGTGGCTTCTTTTGGTGATTCCGATGCTTTGAAAGTCGGCGAACCGGCTATTGCCATTGGTTCTCCTTTAGGGACGGATTACGCTAACTCAGTAACCCAAGGAATTATTTCTTCTGTTAATCGGGAAATTGATAGCACTAATGAATCCGGCGATGCGGTTTACATTAACGCCATTCAAACGGATGCCGCTATTAATCCTGGTAACTCCGGTGGGGCGTTAGTCAATGTCGCCGGTCAAGTGATTGGGATTAACTCTTCTAAGATTACAGACACTCAAACGTCTAGCTCTAGTGTTGCGGTAGAAGGTTTAGGTTTTGCCATTCCTTCTAATGATGTGGTGACAATTATTAATCAACTAGAAACAAATGGTTCCGTTGAACGGCCAGCTTTAGGCGTTTCGATTACAGATTTGACTAATTTATCCACCGCGCAAAAATCATACATTGGTGTGGCTGATGATTTAACAAGTGGCGTAGTGGTTGCCTCTGTAGAAACTGCTACCCCAGCGGAAAAAGCCGGCATAGAACAATACGATGTGATTGTTAAAGTTGACGATACCGATATCACTAGCACCACTGATTTAACGAAAGTCTTGAAGAGCAAAAAGATTGGCGATACAGTCACCGTAGAATTTTACCGCAAGACAGAGAAAAAATCTGTCAAAGTGGAATTGACTTTAGACTCTAGTGCTTTAACGAGCCAAGCAGAAAGTAACAGTAACCAACAAAATGGTCAAAGTTACTTCGGTGATTAAATAAAAAATCTTAACAGGAAAAAAGCGGAGCGCAGCAGCGTTCCGCTTTTTTTGTGTTAAGACGTTAAAAGCACTGAGCCAAAGTTTGAGCTCAGTGCTTTTAAATTTTAAAGAGTTAAGGCAGTTGCATTTTTAGTTTTTCGTAAGAATAATAATTATCGGCTAAATCATTTTTCAAAAGGTCGTTAGCATCTCCTAAGGCTTCATAGAGGACTAAAGGTGCGCTAGGGTCGGGGATTAATTCTTTTAATTGGTGGAAAAGCTCGGGTTGAGCGCTTAAGCCTTCCACGCAAGTAACGTTAAAGATATTAGCCATGTATTCACCAAAATAATTTTGATAGAAGATGTCGCCGAACGTATATTCAGCACTTTCTAAGCTGCGTAATTTTTCAGCGACGGTAATAATGATTTCGTTGGAGGACACCGGGTCGACTGCGGGTAAGGCATCAACGGCATCTAAAAATTTTCCCGGGGCGATGGCGGCCAGATTATCTTCCACAATGGCTGTGGTAAAAAGCTGAATTAAGCCTACACCTTGACCCATCACTGAAACAATTTCAATTGCGGCTTCATGATAGCGTTGGGTGTCAGAGGGGTAGAGTACTTGTAATTCTTCGGCCCGTTTCACCGTATCCCGCGCAATTTTAATAAATGATGTTGGTTCCTCTTTAATTTTAGCTAAAAAGATTTTGTTTTTTTCTTGTACATAGTGTTTAAATTTTTCTTCTAAGTTCATGGGCGTACTCCTCGTTTAATTTTCCCGGCTCAAGCGACCATCTTCTAGTTGATAGACCACGTCGCAAAAAGTAACCATGCGAATATCGTGGGTCACCATGATACACGCTTTGCCTTTCGTATGAGCCTCTTTAGCAAGTAATTTTACCACATCTGTAGCGTGTTGGGTATCTAAAGCTGCTGTGGGTTCATCGGCTAAAATAATTTGCGGATCATTATACAAGGCTTTAGCTAAAGTAACTCGTTGTTTTTCACCACCAGAAAGTTCCCGCGGCATTTTGTCCGACAAATCGGCGATGTCTAAAGAAGTTAATAGTTCTTGATAGACCGTTTCTTGAAAAGGACGTTTTAAAACGTGATCTAAAAAGCGAAATTGTTCTTTAACTTTTAGAAAAGGAACTAAGTTATTGCTTTGTAAGATAAAACCGATATCATGAAGCCGCGCTTTTGCCCGTTTATTTTCAGCAAGGCCGGTTAAGTCTTGGTCCCCAAGAAAAACTTTGCCGGCAGTTGGCGTTTGTAAAAGACCAGCAATCGTTAAAAAGGTGGACTTACCTGAACCAGATGGACCGATGATCGCGACAAACTCGCCAGGATTTACCGTGAAGTTTAATTTTTTTAAGGCGTGGATTTCCGTATGACCGCTGCCAAAATTTTTTTCAATATTTTCTAAACGTAAACTACTTGAAGCCATGAGTTATCCTCCAATCGCCGTGACGGCATCAATTTTATAAATCATGGGTAAAGAGCAAAGACCGGCAAAGGTGGCCACCATTACTAACAAGCTGCCGGAGAAAAGCCACGTGCCCCAATCTAAGCTAAAGGGCATACTACTAGGAAAGGCGAGGCTCAAAGCAGCTGTCAGGAAAAGCGCTAAAATAGTCGCTACGGCACTTAGCAAGAAACCTTGGAAGACAATGGCGCGTCCCATGGTTCCCATGGGTACACCTTGGGCTTTTAATACCCCAAAGAGGGATTTTTTCTGCAGCGTTAAAACGTAAATAAAAATCCCGACGACAGCGGCAGCAATGAAGATTAAAACGTAAATCATTAAGTTTAAAGTAATTTTTTCTGCCGTGTAACCAGGCAAGTTTTCAATGAAGGTTTGATTGGAAATTTTTTCTAAGGTTTGCTCTTTACTTTGGGTCACTAAAACTTTGGACCAATCGTCAGCTTGAAAGACAAAGGCATTCACCGTAACCTCGTCGTCACTGGCAGGTAAGGCACCATACTTCAAGGCTTGATACGTTGCCAGGTTCGTATACACTACCGGCTCTACTGAGTAAGTGGTGGTTGGAAAAATTCCCGTCACTGTAAGGTCTGCTGCCAAGTTACCAATTTTAACTATATCACCAACTTTTAAATCTTCTGCAGTAGCTAAATTTTTAGCGATGGTAATTTGATAATTTTCTTGGAAATTTTTACCAGTAGTCACTTTGGGGGTGACAAAGGCAGTGGAATCCGCGCCGAAAACAGAGACATTATCTTTAGTGGCACTGGTTTCATCTTTAACCAAAGAGCCAGCGTAAAAACCAACGGCAGCAACTTTGTCAGCACTGACTTTAGTCAGGTCTTTAGCTGCCAAACTAGAGGCGTTAACAATTTTATTGGCGCTAGCATTTAAGACCATACCGGTAGCGTCCCAATCGCTAATGGCTTTTTTGTGACCGTCAGAAAGTCCGGCAGCCAAGCCTGACAACATAAAGACCACTAAAGCGATTAGTAAGATGATGCCAGTCAGTAAACCGTATTTTAATTTGGTATCGCGAATTTCTTTCAAGGCGAGAAACATCTCATCACTCCTTAAACATTATTTTAAGCACTATCACCTTAACACTTTTTAAAAGCATTCCAAAACAAAAAGGACTTGTCTCAAAGAGACGCATCCTTCTTGTTTGGCTAGTTTAAATAAATTTATTCGGCGTACTTTTCAGCGAAAGCTTTTAATGTCTCTTCAATCCAATCCTTGCGTTGCAATTGAGCTAGCCATTCTTCGGGAATAGAAGAAAATTCGTAATAAATCCCAGCTAAGCCGCCACAAATTGCCGCGTTAGTATCCGTATCGCCGCCAAGATTGACGGCCTTCATGACACAGTCGGCATAGTTCCGGCCGTTAATAAAACTCCAAAGACTAGCTTCTAAGGAATCCACCACATAGCCAGTGTTTTTAATTTCTTTTCTAGGCAGCATTCCAAAGTAAGTGTTAAAGATGCGGGCGAAGTAGGCGCTCTCCGCTTGGAAAGTCGGCATCCCTTGATAGTAGTCTCGTGCTTTTTTCAAACCCACAGAAATGGCGTGACCTTTATAATTTTTCAAACGGCGCTCCGTCCGATTTAATAACTCATTGGCGATGGAAACATAAATACCACAAGCCATTAAATTGCGGGGATGGCCATGGGTTAATTTTGCGTAATTATGAATGATGTCATAAGCTTCTGGTAACGAGTTGAAGTCGTTACCGAATTTTTTCCGTAAGACAAAGACTAACGGCAGTACGCGCATTAAAGCGCCATTACCATTGTCAGATTCTTCGATACCGCCACACTTCAAAGGGGTCAAGCCGCCTTCAAAACGGGAGATGGAACGTTCAGTACTGACGCCAACGCCAAAGCTAAGACCATTAGGAGTGTATTCGCCGTTACGTAACCACCCTAAGAAGCGTTCCATGACGTCTTGATAATCGACGCCTTTTTCTGTCAAGCTAACGACAGTTGCTAAGAGCATTGAAGAATCGTCAGACCAGGTTCCGGCTGGTTGATTGTGGGTACCAAAGCCGCGCATCCCAACAACCGGTTGCCGTGTTAAACGATCACGAGGAATAAATTCTACCGGGACGCCTAATGCATCGCCGACGATACTGCCTAATAAGGCTCCTGAAATAAGTTGTGTTTCCATAGTTCTTGCCACCTTTCTTTACCTACCCTCATTGTAGTAAAAAAACATCATAAAAGCAAAATATACTTTTAATTTTTTTCACCAGATATTCATTTTTCATTTTTTTCTGCGAGGTTGACTGTTTTGTGCTAAAATCAAGACAAAGATCTGCAGTGGCTTGGGCCAATCTTGCTAAAGGGGTTTGTGTATGAAAATTATTTTGGTTTATGGGGGACAGAGCCCAGAACATGAAGTATCCATCATGTCGGCTTACGCAATTTTGCAAGCAATTTTTTATAGCTATTATGAAGTGACGCCGGTTTACATTCAAAAGAATGGTCGCTTTAAAATTGGCGACGTGTTGCATGAAGCGCCAACGGAGATGGACAGCTTACGTTTACTTCAACAAGCAGAAGTGGAGCCCACTAGCTTATACCAACCAGAAGCGTTAGTCTTTCCTTGCTTGCACGGACCAAATGGTGAAGACGGTACTTTCCAAGGATTTTTAGAAACGTTAAATATGCCTTACGTAGGTTGTGGCGTCTTAGCTAGTGCCTGTGGGATGGACAAAATCGTCACGAAAAATTTAATGTTGCAAGCAGGTATTCCGCAAGTTCCTTTTGTTCCCGTGATTCAAGACATTTGGAAAGAAAATCCCCGTGCCATTTTTGAACGGATAGAAGGGGCGCTACTTTATCCCATGTACGTGAAGCCAGCCAATATGGGCTCTTCGGTGGGGATTACTCGCGTCGAAGATCGAGAGAGTTTGCAAAAGGCGCTAGGACAGGCTTTTCAATTTGATCGCCGTGTCATTGTGGAACAAGGGATTGACGCTCGAGAAATCGAAGTAGCTTTATTAGGCAATCATGAGGTGCGTACTAGTTTGCCAGGAGAAGTGAAAAAACCGGTCGACTTTTACGACTATCAAACAAAATATGAAAATCAAGACGTGGAGCTGGTGATTCCAGCAGTCTTAGCGCCTGAGACACAAGAAAAAGTTTTGCAATACGCTAAGCAGGCCTACCAAATTTTAGCAGCCACCGGTCTCAGCCGTTGCGACTTTTTTGTCACCAACAGTGGGGAAGTTTTCTTTAATGAAATCAATACCATGCCAGGCTTTACCCCCAAGTCCATGTATCCTGCATTATGGCAAGAGCGGGGCTTAAGTTATGGGGACTTGATTGAAGAGCTGATTCAATTAGGCTTGAATCGTTTCCGTCAAAAACAAGAACGGCAACAAAGTTTAACAAAATAGGAGAAATTATGTTTACCTTTAATGAAATCGCCGCACTTTTTAATAGTGGGCAACGTTTAAATCCAGATATCACCATCACGAGTGTCGAGTTTGATAGTCGGAAAGTACAAGCAGGCAGTTTATTTATTCCCCTAAAAGGAGCCACCGATGGTCATGATTATCTTGAAAGTGCCATAGCGAAAGGGGCGGTAGCAACTTTATGGGGCCAGAAGGTTGCGCCTCACCAACTGCCGGCTATCCTTGTTGAAGACACCTTAACAGCCTTTCAAGATTTAGCACGCTTTTATTTACAAAAAGTCGCCCCGAAAGTAGTGGCAATTACAGGAAGTAACGGCAAGACCACCACGAAGGATATGACCGCTAACGTCTTGAGTCAAAAGTATCTGACGTATAAAACGCAAGGAAACTTTAACAATCATATTGGTTTGCCTTACACTATTTTAGCGATGCCCCAAAACACCGAATTTTTAGTTTTAGAAATGGGGATGGATCATCCAGGGGAAATTGATTTTCTTTCCCGCTTAGGACAACCTGACGCCGCAGCAATTACTTTAATTGGCGAGAGTCATTTAAAATATTTTGGTCAGCGGTCCGGTATCGCTAAAGCCAAAATGGAAATTACCCATGGTTTGAAAAAAGATGGCTTTTTAGTGGTCCCTGGCGATGAAGTTTTATTAGAACCTTTGTTAGCAGACGTCAGCCAAGAAATTTTTCGTTTTCAAATGGAGACGGGTTCACCTTTAACCGCCCACATTGTAGAACAACAGCAACAAAAGACGACTTTCACCCTCAGTTTTTTACCAGGAGAATTTGAAATTCCTGTTTCTGGTAACTTCAACGTGAAAAATGCTTTAATCGCCGCTTTTTTTGGTAAACAATTTGGTGTGAGTCCGGCAGACATTTTCAAGGGTTTAAAAAATGTCGTCTTAACGCAAAATCGTAGTCAATGGTTGGCACATGACGAGGTGCATATTTTAAGTGATGTCTATAATGCTAATCCAACGGCTATGTCTTTAGTGCTTCAAAGTTTTCAAGATTTTACTACCACTGGCAAAAAAATTGCAGTCTTAGGCGATATGTTAGAATTAGGGGTGACTTCGCCGGCTTTACATGCCGGTATCGCTGAGTATTTGCAACCGGATAAAATTCAAATCGTTTACTTGTATGGTTCAGAGATGCAAGCTTTGTATGAGGAACTCTTGAAAAAATATCCGCAAAGCGCGCTTCATTATTATCCGCAAACGGCCAAGGCGGACTTAATTGCCGATTTATTAAGCACCGTTGCGCCTAATGATTACGTTGTTTTAAAGGGGAGTAACGGCATGCATCTGGATGAAATTGTCGCTGCTCTCTTAAAAAAATAAAATTTTTAGCTGACTTTCTGAAATTTTGAAAAGAAGTCAGCTCTTTTTGCATTCTGGTTGCATTTGTGGTAAGATTACTTGTCGTTGATAAATATAATATTAAGATGAAATAAACTTTTTTTAAAAAGTAGGAGGAACATTTATTTGAAATTTACTGAACTTGGCTTAGCCCCTGAACTCTTGAAAGCAATCGAACGGTCAGGGTTTGAAGAAGCCACCCCCATTCAAGCAGCAACCATCCCTTTAGCATTAGCTGGTGGCGACGTGATTGGACAAGCACAAACAGGAACTGGTAAAACCGCAGCTTTTGGGTTACCGATGATTCAAAAAATTGATACCCATAATCGTGATCTTCAAGGTTTAGTGATTGCCCCAACACGGGAATTAGCAATTCAAACGCAAGAAGAATTATATCGTTTAGGGAAAGACAAAAAAATTAAAGTCCAAGTTGTTTACGGTGGTGCCGATATCAGTCGCCAAATTCGTGGCTTAAAAGATCATCCCCACATCGTCGTAGGGACGCCTGGTCGGTTATTAGACCATATTAACCGCAAAACGTTAAAACTTGGTACCGTACAAACGTTAGTTTTAGATGAAGCCGACGAAATGTTAAACATGGGCTTTTTAGAAGATATTGAAAAAATTATTAAAGAAGTTCCCGAAGAACGCCAAACTTTATTGTTCTCAGCAACCATGCCCAACGAAATCAAGCGCATCGGTTTACACTTCATGAAAGAACCCGAACACGTGAAGATTAAAGCCAAAGAAATGACTGCTGAAAACATTGAACAATATTACGTGAAAGCCAAAGAATACGAAAAATTTGATGTTATGACGCGGCTGTTTGACGTCCAATCACCAGAATTAACCATCGTCTTTGGTCGGACAAAACGGCGGGTGGATGAATTAGCTCGTGGTCTAGAAATGCGTGGTTATAAAGCAGAAGGTATTCATGGCGATTTATCCCAACAAAAACGGATGAGCGTCTTAAAAGCCTTTAAGAGTGGTCGTTTAGATGTGTTAGTGGCTACTGATGTTGCGGCACGTGGTTTGGATATCAGTGGCGTGACCCACGTCTATAACTACGACATCCCACAAGATCCAGAAAGCTATGTCCATCGGATTGGGCGGACCGGTCGTGCTGGTAAAGCTGGTGTCTCCGTAACTTTTGTCACCCCTAATGAAATGGGGTACTTGCACGTGATTGAAGACTTAACCAAAAAACGGATGGATCCAATGCGTCCGCCAACGGAAAAAGAAGCCTTACAAGGTCAATTAGGACAAGCTGTTGAAGAAATCCAAGGAAAATTGGATGAAAATGGTTTGGCTCTTTACCAAGAAACAGCTGGTCAATTGTTAGAAAGCTACGAAGCACAAGACTTAGTTGCTTTGCTTTTAAAAACTTTGGCTAAAGATCCCGCTAGTGCGGTGCCGGTTAAAATTACGCCAGAACGGCCATTGCCTTTTAATAAAAAAGGCGGCAGCAAAGGCGGTAACTCCCGTGGTGGTTCACGGAAAGATAGCCACAAAGGAAATTCCCGTGATGGCCGTCGGTATAACAAAGAAGGTCAACGACCAAGTAACCGTCGTAAAAAAGATGATGGCTACAAAGACCGCGGCGACGGTAAAGGCTATGATCGTCGTAAGAAAAACGAAACCAATGGCAAGCGCAACTATGATCGTAAGTTTACCATTCGTAAAAAAGAAGATTAAGCGTTAAAAAGGCTAGTTGCTCACCTGAGCAACTAGCCTTTTTTCAGAATCGGGGACCAAAAATTTTGACACCATTGTTGCCAAGCACAGATATAATTTTCAGCACTCGTTGCATCATGAATACATAATAAGTATTGATGGGTGACTTCTTCAAAGACGTCTTGTAAATATGTTTCATAAGGGATTTTTTCCTGTGCACAAGGCAACAGGGCCGCATAATATTCTTGGAGTAAGCTGGCGACAATTTCTGGCGTACTGTGATAATATCCTGACGATAAGGGCAAGACAAAAAATGCACAAAAGCGGCCAACTTCACTGACGTAAGAACCCCAACAAGCACAATCCCAATCAAAGAAGAGGGGACCCTGGACGGTATTCAAAACATTTAGCGGCAATAAATCATCCGTCACAAAAGTTTGCGGAATATTTTGTTGTCTTGCTAAAAATTTTTGGATAATGGCGGAAAACTCGGGATAGGCAGTTAAATAGCTTTTTCTTTTTTCCCAGCGGGTTGTCTCCCGTTGCCCTAAGTCGGTCTTTTTCGTCGTCGTGTAAAAAGTATTGGTCATTTTTCCTAGGGCGCTAGCTAAAGGTTGGGCAGAAGCGGCGGTAAATTCTTCCAAAGTTTCCCCGTCATAAAATTCCCGCAACAACCACGTTTTTTGGTTTGCGGTAAAAGTTTGGCGTAAAGAAGGGACCGGCAGCGCTTGATTGGCCTCTTGGAGAAATTTTAAGGCGGTGATTTCCGTATCATTTGTTTGCTTCAATAAATAAATTTTCTCCCCGTACGTTACTTCGTAGACTTCATAAACTTTTGCCAAAGTTGGGTCGGTGTACTGGGCTAGCTGTGTAGGTTTTTCAAGATTGAATGAAGGATGTCTAGTTAGAAATTGTTCATAAGGAATCGGAATCTTAACAACCGTCATCTTTGCACCTCCTAAAATTTTTTCTAGTATACCATATTTTAAGGAAATCTTTTTTTCTTTGTTGTCTTTTTTAGAAAAAGTTTGATACAATTAGGCGTATCTAAAAGACAAAGGGGTGCTAAGAGATGATTTATGGCATCGGTGTAGATTTAGTAGAACTACCGCGTATGCAACAATTGATTGCCCAAAAGCCACAGTTTATCTCCCGCGTATTAACCCCCAATGAAATTGCTGTCTTTCAAACCTTAACACCTAAACGGCAAACCGAATTTTTAGGTGGACGTTTTGCCTGCAAGGAAGCTTTTAGTAAAGCGTACCACACGGGTATTGGTTCAGCGGTGAGCTTTTTAGATTTAGAAATTTTAAACAATGAAGCCGGCCAGCCGGTCATGACGAAGCACCCTTTTGCGGGGAATGTTTTTGTCACGATTTCGCATAGTCAAACGACGGCCATGGCCCAAGTTTTATTGGAAACTGTTGCATAAAGGAAGGATTCAGATGATCACAGGTTGGCACCGTCCAACACGAGTTGTTGTACATACAAAGCGCATTACCGATAATGTGCGTTGGCACTTAAGCCAGTTGCCGCAAGGAACAGAAATTTTTGCAGTAGTCAAAGCTAATGGTTACGGTCATGGGGCCGTGGCAGTAGCGCAAGCCGCGAAAGCTGGTGGCGCGACGGGCTTTTGCGTTGCCCTTTTAGACGAAGCGTTGCAGTTAAGAAGTGCAGGCTTTACTGAACCGATTTTAATTTTAAATATGGTAGACGCCCATTATTTACCTTTAGCCATTGAAAATAATTTCATGGTGACCTGTGGTAATTTGCCGTGGCTTAAAGAAGTCAGGGACCAGTTAGCAGCAAATCCTAAAGCTGGCACGTTACATTTACAATTGAAGATTGATTCCGGGATGGGACGGATTGGTTTTGCTGAAGAAAAAAATCTTTTAGAAGCGTACAACTTGATTACTCAAGATTCTCAATTGGACTTACAAGGAGTCTTCACCCATTTTGCTACCGCAGACGAAGAGGATGCGACTTATTATCAAGAACAACTAGCTAAGTTTGAAAAATTAGTGGCTGTTCTACCAGAACGCCCGCGTTATGTACACTCTTCTAATTCGGCCACCGCTCTTTGGCATCACGCTGGGGTGGGGAACGTTGTGCGTTTAGGTGTTAGTATGTACGGTTTAAATCCGTCAGGCACAGCACTAGCCTTAGATGCTCCTCTCAAGCCAGCTTTAGAATTAGTGTCAGAGTTAATTCAAGTAAAATTAGTGCCATCAGGTCAAGGAATTAGTTACGGCAAGACCTATACCACGCCCGCCACGGAATGGATTGGCACGGTGCCCATTGGTTATGCTGACGGCTGGTTGCGGAAGATGCAAGGTTTTCACGTTTTAGTAGCGGGTGTTCCTTGCGAAATTATTGGACGGGTTTGTATGGATCAAATGATGATTCGTTTGCCCCAAGAATTTCCGATTGGGACTAAAGTTACTTTGATTGGTGAAAATAATGGCCAACGTATTTCTGTCCAAGCTGTAGCGCAACATCTAGGAACAATTCATTACGAGGTGTGCTGTCAATTATCCGACCGTATTCCTCGCGTTTATCAAGAAAAATAAGGAGGATTGCTATGGTCAAACGCGGTGATATTTACTTTGCGGATTTATCGCCTGTGATTGGTTCAGAGCAAGGTGGCACACGACCGGTCTTAGTGGTGCAAAATAATTTAGGCAACCATTTTTCCCCCACCGTCATTGTGGCGGCGATTACAGCCAAGATGGCTAAGCCTAAATTACCAACCCATATTGGCATCACCGCAAAAAATTCAGGCATCGATCGTGATTCTGTCATCTTGCTAGAACAAATTCGCACCATCGATAAAGCGCGCCTAAAAGAAAAAGTTTGTCACTTGGCTCCTTGCATCATGGAGCAAGTGGACGATGCGTTACGGATTAGTGTTGGCGTCGCCGCAGTACCCGTGAAAAACTAATTTCAGGATTATACATAAAGTTTGGCAAAAAGGCGGGGCACCATTTAAAATAAGGTGTCGCGCCTTTTTTACTTAAACCTTTGCAAGGAGGAAGAAGATGTTAAAAATTGGGGTCATGGGTCTTGGAAATATTTGTCAAAAAGCTTACTTGCCTTTATATAGTCAAATGCAAGATTCTTTAAAAGTTATTTTAGCTTCAAATGATCAGGAGAAAGCACAACACTTGCAACAAAAATATGGCTTCAGTCAAGTCGTAACCAACTTAGACGATTTGCTGGCGCAAAACATCGATGCTTGTTTTATTCACAGCGCTACTCAAGTCCATTATGCCTTCATCAAGCAGTGTCTCAAAGCAGGCGTGGCGGTTTATGTCGATAAACCTATTAGTGAAGATTTTTCTGAGGTCCAGGAATTAATTGCTTTGGCTAACAGTCAACAATTACCATTTTATGTTGGTTTTAATCGGCGTTATGTGCCGCTTTTAACGCCATTAACTAAAAATAATAGTACGCAATTTTATTTACAAAAGAATCGCCGAAAAGGTGGAGGGGAGCCAGCCTACTTATTGTACGATTTAATGATTCACTTGATGGATACCGCAGTCTTTTTAATGCACGGGGACGTACAGTTAGCTGATAGTCAAATCGTGACACAAGTTGGCGTATTGCAACGGGTCAACTGCCGCCTTGTTAACCGCCAGCAGACGGCATTTTTAACGTGTAACTTTAATGCTGGTGCTAATCAAGAAATTATACAAAGTGAAAGTCATCAAGGAACATATCGTTTAACCAATTTAAATCATTTGGTACACTTTGCCCAAGAAGAGATGCATTTTGTTCCAGCGGATTGGCAAGAAAATTTAACGACGCGGGGATTTAAGGCTTGTTTGCTAGATTTTTTACAAGCCGTGGAAAAGTGGCGTACAGGCGAAAGTTTTCCCGTACAACCGTATCTGTTACAAAGTCATCAATTAATTGCCGAAATTTTAGCAGCTAACGAAAATAATAGCGAAAGGAAGTAGCATCATGTTAGGTTATGTAGTCGTCATACTTATTTTGCTAGGCTTCCTTTATTTTGTTTACCAAAAGTTTCAGCGCTTGCGGCATCCTAAAGTTGCTGTCGTCGAAATTTTTGGCGAAGTCTTAGCCTGTGACTATTCGCAGCTTACCGTCATCTTACAAACAAAAGCCGGCGAGCTGCATTTGACGGGCAATAAAGAACAATTAAAAAATTTAGGAATCGGGATGCGAGGGCTCGTCTCTTTTCAAGGGGAAAAGTTAATTGATTTCATGCCCTATGAGAGTAAATAAGCTGAATAACGAATGGAACAGTAGCGTAAAGTTGTACCTTTTAGGCTACTGTTTTTTATTTTCTTGTTTTTCTACTTATCAATTGTCAGTATTCATGGTACTATTAGCGACAACTTAACAGGTGAAGAGGTGGCAAGATGGAAAAGAGTAGAAGAAAAATTATTGAAAGTAAACGTATCGTGATTAAAATTGGCACCAGTTCTTTAATGCAAGCCAATGGTCGAGTAAATTATCAACAGTTTGATCGACTGGCATTTGTTCTAAGTACTTTGAACCAGGGCGACAAAGAAATTATTCTCGTTTCTTCTGGCGCCATTGGGGTGGGTTTAAATAAATTAGCCTTGCACCAAAGGCCACAAACCATTAGTCAACAACAAGCAGTAGCTGCTGTGGGACAAAGTGAGCTGATGAACCTTTACAGTCGTTTCTTTGCCCATTATCAACAAACAGTGGGACAAATTTTAATGACCCGAGATATTGTGGAATTTCCTACTAGTCATCAAAATGTCGTCAATACTTTGGAGACACTTTTAGCCATGAAGATTATTCCTGTCGTCAATGAAAATGATACTGTCGCTGTCGATGAGTTAGCCCATGCCACAAAATTTGGCGATAACGATCAACTCTCAGCGATTGTCGCTGAAATTTGTCAGGCTGACTTATTGATTATGTTATCAGATGTCGCCGGTTTTTATGATAAAAATCCAGCGGAAAATCCTGATGCTGTTTTATACGCGACAATTCATGAAGTAACGGATGCACTAATGGCTAAAGCCGGCGGACAAGGAAGTATCTTTGGCACTGGGGGGATGTTGACGAAGCTTAAAGCAGCGAAGCGCATCCTAGCCAATGGTCAAGGGATGGTTTTAGCCCAAGCCCAAGATCCAGCGTTACTTTTTAATATTTTAGCAGGGGAAAAGATTGGCACTTATTTTATCGGTGCCAATACGGAAGGGGGAGTAGGCGATGAGTAGTTTACTAGAAAAAATGGGCCAAGCAGCCAAAGCTAGCGCAAATGTTTTACGTAAAATGTCAACGGCGCAAAAAAACGCCGCCCTTTGCGCTATGGCAGCGGCCTTATTAGCAGAGGAGTCGGCAATCTTGGCCGCTAACGAAGAGGACCTCTTGTCAGCCCGTGAAATGGGCTTGAGTGCGGCCCTCTTAGAGCGCCTAAAATTAAACGCGCAACGGGTGGCGGCAATGGCTGATAGTATTCAGCAAATTACCCAGCTCCCTGACCCCATTGGTTACGTGGAAGAAATGTTTGTTTCTCAAGATGGTCTGCAAATTGGCAAACAACGGGTGCCCATCGGCGTCATTGGAATTATTTATGAATCGCGCCCCAATGTGACCGCTGATGCCGCCGCCCTTTGTTTTAAATCAGGTAATGCGGTAATTTTACGCGGTGGTAAAGAAGCCTTGCAATCGAATCAAGCTATTTGGCACGCCCTACAAAGAGGATTAAAGGCCACTAACGTGCCGCAAGAAACAATTCAACTCATTACCGATCCTAATCGGGCATTAGTGACAGAATTGTTACAAATGAATAATTATATAGATTGTTTGATTCCCCGCGGCGGCGCGAGCTTAATTCAGCGGGTGGTGAAGGAAGCAACGGTCCCGGTGATTGAAACAGGTGTCGGCAATTGTCATTTATATGTGGACTGCGCTGCGGATCTTACGATGGCCACGCGAATTTTAATTAATGGCAAAGTAGATCGCCCGGCGGTTTGTAACGCTTTAGAAAATTTAATTGTCCACGAAGCTGTCGCCGCTGAATTTTTAAAGGTAGCCGGCGCTGAACTGGAAAAATATGGTGTGACTATTAAAGGTGATGCCCCGACTTGTGCACTCTTGCCAAAAGCCATACCAGCGACAGCCGCCGATTACGATACCGAATTTTTGGATTTAACACTCGCGGTTAAAGTGGTAGCCGATTATCAAGCCGCAATTGAACATATTCAAAAACATTCGACGGGTCATTCAGAGGTCATTGTGACTAATGATTATCAGACGGCGCAAGCTTTTTTAGCGGACATTGATGCGGCGGCGGTCTACGTGAATGCTTCCTCGCGTTTTACCGATGGCGAACGTTTCGGACTTGGTGGGGAAATTGGCATTAGCACGCAAAAATTGCACGCTCGTGGTCCCATGGGGCTAAAAGAATTAACCTCTTACAAATATATTATTTTAGGGAATGGACAAATTCGGGGTACGACAGGCGCCGATTTTAGCAAATAGAAAAAAAGAGGCTGGAACATTTCGTTCCAGCCTCCGTGCTTTTTAAGCTTCTTCTTTTGGTAATTCATTTTCTAAATCAGTCCGTACAATTAACACATCACAGGGAGCGTTACGAATGACATATTCGGAAACGGAACCGATGAAGAGCCGTTCTACGGCATTTAACCCCGTAGCGCCTAACATAATCAGGTCAACGTGGTGTTCTTGCGGCAAGTCTTTGGCGATAATTGGTTTTGGCGAACCATATTCTAAGACGAAGGAAACTTTTTCTACACCGTTTTCTTTAGCGTATTCGATGTAGTCGTTTAACGTCTGCTTAGCCATTTCAGTAGCTTGTTCTGCTAACATGCCATCAAAACTTGTGACGGTTTGGAAAGCCCGGGTGTCGATAACGTGCACCAATAATAATTCTCCGTTGTTCCGCTCAGCGACGTTCACAGCTTTTTTAAAAGCTAATTCCGCCTCATCAGAACCATCCACGGCCACCATAATCTTTTTGTATTGTTGAATCATTGTTCTCACTCCTTTATCTTTCCTATCTTCATTGTATGCTAAAGGCGAGGAAATGAAAAATGATAAGGTAGACGCTTATAAACTTTTCATTACCGCCATGCTGCAAAGAAAAGAAGTGATTAAGGCTAAGGCGACGATTAAAAGTGCAGTGCCTTTGGTCAGCCAAAAGCTTAAGCCTAATGTTAGTATCCCTAAAGATAAATAAAGTTTGCCATAAGTTTGCACGAGATCTTGAGCATCTTTAACCCCCAGCGTTGTTAAAAGGCTAGCACCTTTAGTGAAGAAGAGTAGACTAATAGCTACCAATAGTCCGCCAAAAACAAGCATAACAATAAACATCAGTTGCCTCCTATAAATTTTTAAAGTTTTCAAAAAGAAAGTTGTTTTTATTAAAAAATTTCCAAAGAAAAAAGGTTCGTGACGCGTCACGAACCTTAGAGGTCTCATTAAAGAAATCCGTCAATGCCGTATTCCGTCCTGTAGTATTGATCCCGCAGACAAGCAGGTGGGTTCCTGAGGTGTATCCTTAGACTACCAAAAGAAAGGGCATGTCCTTGAAGACATCTACTCGTGGATCCCGTATTATCAATAAAAATGTTCGGTCAACACTGATTAAGACAACTCGTACATCACAGATTTCTTATACTCATAATAGCACGCTCCCTGACTTTCTGCAACGAGATTACTCTTAAAAATCAAACTGGTCTCGTATGCTGCCTTTTCTTTGTTTTACTTTTTCCGCTGTTGCAAATCATCATAGCGTTTCTTTAAGGCTTGCTCGTATTTGCCGGAAGTTTTTGCTTGATAGTAGTGGGTCCCCACTAAGCTATCAGGCAAATATTGTTGGTCCACCCAATAATCAGGAAAGTCATGGGGATATTGATAGGTTAGACCTCGCCCTAAAGCTTTTGCTCCTTGGTAGTGGGCATCTTTCAAATGAAGCGGTACGGTACCACCCTTACCATCTTTTACGTCGGTCATGGCGGCATCAATAGCTAAAACGCCAGAGTTTGATTTAGGAGAAAGACACAAGTCAATCACCGCATCACTTAAAGGAATCCGTGCTTCTGGTAAACCTAAACGTTGCGCGCAATCACAAGCTAGCACTGTTCGCTCACAAGCTCCGGGATTTGCTAACCCAATGTCTTCATACGCAATCACCATCAAGCGCCGAAAAATGCTTGGTAGATCGCCAGCTACTAAGAGACGTGCTAAGTAATGCAAGGCAGCGTCTACGTCACTACCGCGAATTGATTTTTGTAAAGCCGAAACGACATCATAATGGGCATCGCCATCTTTATCATGGGAGAAGGCTTTTTTTTGAAGACTCTCTTCGGCAATTTGTAAAGTCACGTGAATCTTGTCATCCTTTGCTTTGGGAGTAGACTTAGCAGCTAGCTCTAACGCATTTAAAGCGGAGCGTAAATCGCCATTACTAGCTGCAGCAAAGTGTTGCAGTGCTGCTGGATCCACTACTAATGGTAACGACCCTAAACCTCGTTCACTATCAGTTAGCGCATTTTGGAGTCCAGTCATCATCTCTTCCGGTGTTAAAGGATAAACTTCAAAAATTTGTGTACGTGAGCGGATTGCCGGATTAATACTTAAATAAGGATTTTCTGTTGTGGCGCCAATTAAAACGATGCGCCCACTTTCTAAATGGGGCAAAAGAAAATCTTGTTTGGTTTTATCAAGGCGGTGAATTTCATCTAATAATAAAATGACGCGCCCACTTAGCTTGGCCTCTTCAGCAACAATTTGTAAATCTTTTTTACTGTCAGTCGCCGCGTTTAACGTACGAAAGGCATATTGAGTGGAGCCAGCGATAGCCGAAGCAATACTAGTCTTTCCTGTTCCAGGGGGACCATATAAAATCATGGAAGAAAGCAACTTCGCTTCCACCATGCGCCAAATAATTTTCCCTGGACCTACTAAATGATTTTGTCCCACGACTTCTTGAATGTTTCGGGGACGCATGCGATAAGCTAAAGGTTTTTCCATTCTTTTTGCTCCTTTACTTAACTCTTAGCAACCTATTAAGTATAGCATAGTTCCTTGAATCTGCTGTTTAGTATTTTTTTTAAATATGCTAGAATAAAATTACTATGACAGAGATTACTGAACTTTTCAAAAAAAAGACCAATGATGTTGCCCAAGGGCTCTTGGGGCAACTTTTGATTCATGAGACACCACTGGGACCAATCGGTGGTCTGATTGTGGATACCGAAAGCTATTTGGGTCCTACTGACCGTGCTAGTCACAGTTATGGTGGCAAGCGGACACCGAGTCTTCGGGCGATGTATCAAAAACCAGGGACAATTTACGTCTACCAAATGCATACGCATCTTTTATTAAATTTAGTGACAGAACCTTGTGGCCAACCAGAAGGCGTGATGATTCGCGCCATTGAACCGATGATTGGTCTGCCTTTGATGGAAGAGTTGCGCCATCAGCAAGGAATTCACCTAACCAATGGTCCAGGCAAGCTCACTCAAGCTTTGCATCTGACACGAGATATTTATGGCACTTCCATTTTTACCGGCCCATTAAAAGTTTTAGCGACTGAGTATCAGGCAAAAGAAATTGTGCGCGCTCCCCGTATTGGCATCCCGAATAAGGGGATTTGGACGGACTTACCCTTACGGTATTACGTAAAAGGTAATCCTTTTACGACAAAAATTAAAAAAAACGAAGTGGATCAAAAAGACCACGGATGGAAAGGAAGTAGGGTATGAAACAAGATTTAGCAACAGTCTTAGAAGAATTGGTAGAGAAGTATTTGGAGGCGTATGAAGGAGAATTGCTGTGGAATAAACGGCAACAATCTTTTGAAATTTACGCCACGATTTACGCAGAGAACACTGAACATGTGCCATTGACCGATGTGGACGAAGTGGACTCTACGGAAGATTTTGTGGAATTTACTGATGGTATTTGTTTTTACAATGAAGGCAAACCAGTTAAGGCAGAAGACTTTTTAGCTATTCTTCCTTATCTGGGTAAAGCGGGTTTGCCTTTAGGCGTATTAGAGGCTACGTTGTCTTACTTTGCTGACGTTTTGCAAGAAGGACAAGAAGCTTTGCAAAGTTTCTTAGCAGATGAAAATGCGGAAACTTTTAATTTAACCTTTGATCCAGCGGCGTATCAAAAATATTTAGCAGAATGGGAAGAGGACACAACGATGATTCCTTATCCTAAATTTTAGGAGGCCTTTGAGTTAAGATGAAATGGACGGAAGTCAAGGTGAAAACTGCCAGTGAAGCGGTGGAAGCCATTAGCAATTTACTGATGGAATTAGGCGCTAGCGGCGTAGCCATCGAAGATCCCTTAGACATCGTGAACTTCCAAAAAGACGCTTATGGTGAAGTGCTGGATTTGTCAGCCTTTGATTTAACCCAAGAGCCCACAGTGGCAGCTTATTTTTCGGAAAAAGTTTTTGTGCCGGAGTTGCTTCCTAGTTTGCGGGAAAAAATTTTGCAACTACCTAGTTATGGTTTAGCTATTGGCAGTCATGAAATTTTACTCAGTGAAGTGAAAGAAGCCAACTGGGAAGAGGCCTGGAAAAAATATTATCACCCGGTCCGGATTTCTCGTTATTTGACCATTGTTCCTGATTGGGAAGACTATCAAGGGACCGCAGATGAAAAAATTATTACCTTGGATCCTGGGATGGCCTTTGGGACGGGCACTCATCCTACCACTCGCTTAACCTTACAAGCCATTGAAATGGTGATGCAAGGGGGCGAAACGGTTTACGATGTGGGGACGGGTTCTGGGGTCTTAAGTATCGCCTGTAAACATTTCGGGGCCAGTGAGGTCACCGCTTTTGATTTAGATAGTGTGGCTGTCAATAAGGCGCAAGAAAATATGGCCTTAAATCCAGTGGCACAGGACGTAGTAGTCAAAGCTAACGATTTGTTAAAAGGAGTGACTGCTCCGGTTGATTTAATTGTTGCTAATATTTTGGCTGATATTATTATTCGGATGCTGCCAGATGCGGTGGGTTTATTGAAAGAGCACGGACATTTAGTCTTATCGGGAATTATTTTAGACAAAGAAGAAAGTGTTTTAGAAGAACTGGCGGCTTGTAATTTAGTGGTAGTAGAAAAATTGCAACAAGGAGATTGGCTGGCTTTAATTGTGGCAGCTAAAGAAGAGTAGATGCAACGCTATTTTGTTAAAGAAGTCATTACGAATGAATTTGAAATTGTCGGGGAAGATTATCACCACCTTCTGCATGTGATGCGTAAAAAAATTGGCGACCAAGTATTAGTGGTGGATGGCTCAAAGAAAACCTATTACGCTCGACTAACGGCGATTGCCCCGGAAGCTTTAACTTTTCAAATAGTGAAGGCTAAAGACGAAGATACAGAGCTCCCGGTGGCTGTGACGCTGGCGTGTGGCTACCCTAAAGGCGAAAAGTTAGAATGGATTGCGCAAAAAGCCACCGAGATGGGCATGTACCAACTGTTGGGTTTTCCGGCCAGTGCTTCAGTAGTGAAGTGGGATCAAAATAAATTACAAAAAAAGGCGCAACGACTAGGAAAAATTGTCAAAGAAGCTAGTGAACAAGCACATCGGACGTCAATTCCGCAAGTGGAATTGCTGAGGAGCTTTAAAGAATTAGTAGCGCGCTGCTCACAGTTTACTAAAGTTTTGATTGCCTATGAGGAAGCCGCTAAAATCGGCGAAGAAAGTATCTTAAGTACCACCTTAAGGGCGCTTCAACCAAGTGAAAGTTTATTAGTAGTTTTTGGGCCAGAAGGGGGCTTAAGTCCTCAGGAAGTTTTAGCGTTAACTGCGGCTGGCGCTTTAAGTTGTGGTTTGGGGCCGCGGATTTTACGCACGGAAACTGCGCCTTTATATTTATTAGGATGTTGTAGTTATCAATGGGAGTTGAAAAATTAATGACGACGGAGTTTGTAAAGACCTACTTGTTGCCTGCTGAGGTGCCTAATTATTTACCTACATTACTGAAAGAAGATGTGCCACAAGAAATGGTGCTCTTTCCTAGTTGGGTGAAGCGCAGTCGCCAACTGTTACATGATTACCAAGTGCACTTCACTACGGTGGTGGACTATCCTTTAGGCAATGGGACGCTGGCGAAAAAAGCATTTGAAGTAGGTAAAGCGTTTGAGGCGCAAGGGGATACCGTTTTAGTTTGGCTGACTCCACGAATTTTTAAAACGTCTGACCTGAGCTTAAGAGTACAAACTTTTGAATTGTTGCAAACTTTAAGTTTTGGTCGGGGATCTTTAAGCTTTGTGATTGACTTATCCTTTTTAAAAGAAAGTGAGAAGCTAGACTTAACAGATTGGTTGAAAGAACAACCTTATCGCGACTTTACGTTGACGTGGCAGCCGGGAACTTTTGCGGCTAATGATTTGGCAATTTTTCGCTTTGCCTTAGGGGAAAAGTGCCAGTTGAGTATTTTTTGGCAAGAGCGTCAGCCAATCTCCCTTGAAAGCGTAGAACTTTATCAAGTTGCCAAGGTTTACCAACCTTATGACAGTCAAAGCTAGTCATTGAAAAAATACAGAAAATCAAGTATACTTTTTTCAAAGTATCTTGCGATGAAAAAGCGTAGGAGCCTCGGTTCCTACGCTTTTTTTGAAAACAACTTTTACTTTTAGATCAAAAATTTTTTGTGAAAAGTTTTTGATTAGAAAGGATGAATCAACATGCCGAAAGAACCTGTCATGACGGGACCTGGCGTCATTAAATTAGTCAGTTCTTATATGAGTCAAGAGCACGCCAGTTTCGTGGAAAAAGCGTATGAATACGCCAAAGCGGCCCACGCTAATCAAGTCCGCCAGTCTGGTGAACCTTATATTATCCATCCCATTCAAGTTGCCGGCATTTTAGCCGAACTGCGCATGGATCCCCACACCGTAGCCACTGGCTTTTTACACGATGTGGTGGAAGATACCGAAGTAACCTTAGCTGACTTAACGAGAGAATTTGGACCAGATGTAGCGATGTTAGTGGATGGAGTCACGAAGCTGGGAAAAATTCACTATAAGAGTCACGAAGAACAATTAGCGGAAAATCACCGTAAAATGTTAATCGCCATGGCTCAAGATTTACGAGTTATTATGGTGAAACTAGCCGACCGTTTGCACAATATGCGGACGTTAAAACATTTAAGAGAAGATAAACAACGGCGAATTGCTAAAGAAACTTTAGAAATTTACGCCCCTTTAGCTCATCGTTTAGGGATGAGCCGGATTAAATGGGAGCTGGAAGATACTTCTTTGCGCTATTTGAATCCTAAGCAATATTATCGTATCGTCCATTTAATGCAAACGAAGCGTAAAGAGCGGGAAGAATATATTGAGCGGGCCGTTCAAGAAATTAAAGAAGCAACTGAAGACCTGCATATTTTTGCCGAGATTTATGGCCGACCGAAGCATTTGTATTCTATCTATCGCAAGATGAAAGATCAGAAAAAAGAATTTGATGAAATTTATGATTTGTTAGCGATTCGGGTGATTGTGGATTCTATTAAAGATTGTTATGCCGTTTTGGGAGTCATTCATACTAAATGGAAACCGATGCCGGGACGTTTCAAAGATTACATTGCTATGCCTAAAGCGAATATGTATCAATCTTTGCATACCACCGTCATTGGTCCGCAAGGGCGGCCAGTAGAAATTCAAATTCGCACAGAAGAGATGCACGAGATTGCTGAATTTGGGGTGGCCGCACACTGGGCCTATAAAGAAGGCCGGACCGATAAAATAGAACCAGATGCCATGACCAAACAACTGAGCTGGTTCCACGAAATTTTAGAATTAAAAGATGAGTCTTTTGATGCCTCTGACTTTATGG
Organism: Enterococcus nangangensis; assembly: GCF_005405245.1. GTDB lineage: Bacteria > Bacillota > Bacilli > Lactobacillales > Enterococcaceae > Enterococcus_J > Enterococcus_J nangangensis. Next base: position 118,496 of record NZ_BJDR01000001.1, read on the forward strand.
AATCCGTTAAAGGGGATATTTTCTCCGATAAAGTTTACGTCTTTACCCCAAAAGGGGATGTGACCGAGCTACCCAAGGGTTCTGGCCCCTTGGACTTTGCTTATAGCGTCCATACGGAAATTGGCAATAAAACCACCGGCGCCAAAGTGAACGGCAAAATGGTCCAACTGGATTACAAATTAAAAAATGGGGACATCATTGAAGTCCTAACTTCGCCAAATTCCTTTGGCCCCAGTCGTGACTGGCTCAACATGGTGGCCACTAGTAAAGCCCGCAATAAAATTAAACGGTTCTTTAAAGTCCAAGATCGCGAAATTAATATCGTTAAAGGGCGCGAACAGGTGACGAATTGCCTGACGGATATGGAGTTTGTGCCTAAAGAATTTTTGACGAAGAAAAAGCTAACGGAAGCCTTAGATCGTTTCCATTATCCTAATGAAGAAGATATGTTTGCCTCCATCGGCTATGGCGAATTATCGGCGCAAATGGTAGCCAATCGTTTGACGGAAAAAGAGCGTCATCAACGGGAAAAAGAACGCCAGCAACAAGAAGTAGCCGAGATGATTAATCAGCCGGTGAAAAAAGAGCCGGAGAAGATGAAGATTCGTCATGAAGGTGGGATTGTGATTCAAGGGGTGGACAACCTGTTAATTCGTTTGTCCCGTTGTTGTAATCCAGTACCCGGCGATGAAATTGTCGGCTATATCACTAAAGGTCGCGGCATTTCTATTCACCGCAAAGACTGTCCTAACGTACAACACGCCGAAGAAATCAATCAACGGCTGATTGAAGTGGAATGGGAAGACACACAACAGCCGGGGAAAGATTACGATGCCGACTTAGAAATTTACGGCTATAATCGCAATGGCTTATTAAATGATATCTTACAAGTAATTTCCCCCATGACAAAACGTTTGGAGCGGGTGGAAGCTCGGCCAGTGAAAAATAAAATGGCGATTATCCATTTGAATTTTCCCATTCAAAATCTTAATCATTTGGAACGCATTGTCGATAAAATAAAAATGGTCCCTGACGTTTATAGCGTACGTCGGACTAACGGATAGGAATTTAAAGTATGCGGGTATTGTTACAAAAAGTTGCCAGCGCTAAAGTGACCGTTGCTGATGAGCTTATTGGAGAGATTAATCAAGGCTTCTTGTTGTATGTTGGTTTCACTCACGAGGACACGTTACAAAAGGCGCAAGCCCTAGCTGAAAAAATTAGTAAGTTGCGGGTCTTTGCAGATGAAAATGACAAGTTGAATTTAAATATTTTTCAAGCGGAAGGGAGCATTTTATCCGTTTCGCAGTTTACCTTGTACGGCTCTACTAAAAAAGGAAATCGTCCCAGTTTTACAGATGCGATGTTGCCAGCAGATGCCGAGAAATTATATCAAGGGTTCAATGGGCATTTGCGCAAACTCGGTTTAAGGGTAGCTACTGGTAGCTTCGGTGCCCATATGGCCGTGAGTTCTGTAAATGATGGTCCAGTGACCTTTTGGTTGGAAAATTAGCTGCTTTAAAAAAAGATTCTCCGCGAAAATTTTCGCGGAGAATCTTTTTATTATTTAGTTAACAGTTAACCCCGATGATAATAGCGACTTTCACCGTAAAAAATCGGCAACAATTCATTTAAAGTCCCGGCTAAAGGCAAGGTGGCTAATGATTCTTTAGGTAGCCAAACCAGTTCACCTTCTGTCGCCACGGTGAAATCAGTGGTCACGGTAGCTTTGAATAAGGCCGCCAGTTCCCGCTCACGACTTTTAGGTGCTAACCATTCAGCAACTCCGAGAAATTCCGGTGTAATTTTCAAACCAGTCTCTTCTAACACTTCGCGTTTGACGCCCCGCACTAAATTTTCGCCAGCTAAGACGTGACCGCCAGGAAAAGTGTAGCCAGGCCAATCTTTTTTTACGCGTTTTTGTAAGAGGACCGCGCCTTGGGGATTTTCAAGCCAACATAAAGTGGTGAGTTCCACAGGTAAAGGTTTACTCATGCAGGTCACGGGCTTTCATCAAGGTGATGGCTTGTTCCACAATTGGACCATCGCCATCATACGGTTCCACGCCGCGCCGTGTCTTTTGGGTATCTTCAGTCCCTTTACCAGCGATAATTAGGACGCGTTGATCATCGGTTTCTGTGACAGCTTGATAAATAATTTCCTTGCGCTGAGGATTTTCCACAATGGGCAGTTCTTTGGTGACATAACTTTTAATTTCTTGAATAATCTCCATGGGGTCAGCGGTGTTGGGGTTATCGGCAGTGAGATAAGCGTAGTCCATATAGTTGGTAATAATGCGCCCGAAATCTTTCCGGCGAGAAAAGGCTTTAATCCCGTTAGCGCCTACGACTAAACCAATTTTACGCTCTGGATAAACTTGTTGGACATATTTGACCACTTGTTCGACTGAAGTGTAGTTATGGGCGTAGTCGACAATCACGACGCCACCAGTTGGGGTTGTATATTGCATCATCCGCCCGGGAACTACCGTTTCAGCTAAGCCTTTAGCAATGGTAGCTTGTGGCACGTTTAATAAGCTGGCGACAGTAATGGCGGCTGTGGCGTTGTTTAAATTAAAATTACCAGGGAGAGAAATCGTATAATCGCCAGCGCTTTTAGCAAATTTTTCTTCTGCAGTGGTAATTTTTAAATCTTTAGCTAAGACGTGAGGGGTAAAGGTCAAATCTTCAGCAAAACCTTGGCTACCATAAACAGAAACGTCCGTCGTATAAAGGTGGGCGGTTTGGTAAAGTAAATCAAAATAGTCGGCATCGTGATTTAAAATCAGGTGGCGGCTATTTTTTAGTAGTTGCCGTTTGCAATAGAAATAATCATCAAAAGTAGGATGTTCAATCGGGCTAATGTGATCCGGGGAGATATTTAGAAAAATGCCGTAATCAAAAGTTAAGCCATAGACGCGGTTCACTTTGTACGCTTGCGAAGAAACTTCCATAATAAAATAATTCATCCCATGGTCCCGTGCTTGGGCCATCATGGCAAATAAATCCAGCGCTTCAGGTGTCGAGTTTACTGAACGTTGAAAAGTTTGGCCATCTAAAAAAGTTTGCTCGGTGGAGGTCATGGCCACTTTACCTGGGAAAGCCTCGCGCAAGACATTTAAGATGAAGTACAAGGTGGAAGTTTTGCCTTTGGTGCCGGTTAAGGCGATGGTGGTTAAGGTTTTGTCTGGATAGCCGAAAAAGACGCGGGCAATTTTAGCCATCGCTTTTTGAATGTCGGTGACGATAATGCCAATGCCGTTAGCTTTTTCGTAAATATTTTCGGCGATGTAACACGTGGCTCCTTGTGCTAAAGCTTGGTCTAAATATTCCGCTTTAAAATTAAGACCTTTACAGAAAAATAAAGAGTCTTGTTGCACTTTTTTTGAGTTATAAGTAATTTGGGTAAAGTTTAAAGTCGGTGCTAGTTGGGGATCAAAGTTCCACTTCCCGGCTACTAAATATTCTTTTAGTAAGTTATCTTCTTTTAAAATTTGTAAGACCGTTTGTAATGAGAGTGTCGACATGATATTCCTCCTTTAAATTCCTTGCTATTATAGCACAAGTTTTTGGCAAAAAGAAAAAGGGAAGAGACAAATTTTCCGTCTCTTCCCCGATATTTTTTGAAATGTTTTAACCTAAAACAGATACGGCAAAGCTTGGGGCATTGCTGCTAGACAAGCTACTAACTTTCACGACATCCCCAGTATGAGGGGCATGAATGTATTGACCGTCTCCAATGTACATGGCTACGTGGTAAGTACTCCCAGCACTACCCCAAAAAATTAAATCGCCAGGTTCAGCAGCGCTGACTGCAATTTTAGTCCCACTGGTTTCTTGTGGTACGGTCCATGAACCGATGGAAAGACCAGCGACATTCGTGTAAAGATAATTCATTAAACCAGAGCAATCAAAGGAACTTGGTCCTTGCGCACCCCAGACATAGGGCTTGCCTAATTGGGCATAAGCGCCACTCACTAGGCGGTTCCGTAACCCTTGTTCAGAGTTGTAAGCAGCTTGTTGGGCTTTCAAGTCGGCAATTTTAGCGTTGGCTGCAGCAATGGTTGCCTGATAACTTGCTTTACTTTGTTCTTTTTGAGCTGTTGCTGCGTTTAAGCTGCTGACTTCTTTTTGCAAATCGGCAATTTGTTGCCGTAATTGAGCAACCTTTGCTTCTTCAGCGGCTAGCTCAGCCTCATCGTCCTTTTCCGTTGTCGCCGAATTAGTGGCAGTTAAGGAAAAAGTACTTGCGACTAAAGGTTGTTGAGGAAGAGTAGCATTAGTAGTAACGGGTGCTACCACGGCAGTTTGTAAGTTGTTTAACTGCTTCTCTTCTTGAGTCAAATCCAAGCCTAAACTTTTTAACTGTTGGTTATATGTTAGCACTTGCGTCGTATTAGCCGCTTGTTCAGTAGCTAATTGAGTTAGTGCCGTATTAGCTTGCGTAATTGTTGTTTGTTCTTGCGAGATGGCCTCATCGAAGCTATCGGCTTTGACGGTAGTTGTCGTCATTAAACTAAAACCGAAGAGTACGCCCCCTAAAGTGGCCATCAAAATATTTTTTTTCTGCAAATAGTTGCGCTCCTTTAAAAAAATGGTATGAAGCTATTAAACCACATGGAGGTTGCAGCAATGTTTTCCTTAAGTTAACCTTTTATGAAAATAATTACAAGTTTACCAGAATTTTTTACATTTGTAATATTTCTCGTCGTTAGTCCGGGTTAATCGAGGCTTTGAGTTCTTTTGTGACAAAGAGAAAGGAAGTTGTCTCAGGCACATTGTTGATTCAAAAAAAGGAGGGCGACAAAATTTTTGTCACCCTCCTTAAATTTTTATTGGAAATATTCAGTTAAACCTGCCGTAATAGCGTCGGCTACTTGTTGTTGATAGCTATCGGTAATGATATAAGAGACATCACTGTCAGTGGAAAGATAACCCAACTCTAGTAAAAGCGCTGGTTGCGTATTTTCCCGCGTCACGGATAAATCATTAAAGCTCGCTCCATTATTTTTTAAAGGCAAGTCAGCTAAGTGGCGATTAACGATCGTCGCCAACTGTTGATCACGATCATAGTAATAGAAAGTGTGCGTACCAGTAGCAATGTTGGCATCTTCAGTAGCATCATAGTGAATGGAAATGAAGACGTCTGGCTTTTGTGCGTTACTCATATCTGAACGTGCTACTAAACCAACCGAAGAATCATCATCCCGGGTTAATAAGACCTTCGCACCCGTTTTCTCTAGTGCGGCTTGGACCTTTTTCACAGTAGATAAAGTTAAATCTTTTTCATTGTAGCGTTCATTTTTAGTAGAGGCACCACCATCTTCACCCCCGTGGCCGGCGTCTAACATAATCGTGGCTTCGGCAATAGAAGTGACTAGGGCATTGCTAGTTTTTTGATAATCCATTACCCAGTTGGCCACCCAACCGGTTTGTCCATCCGGCGTTTCAATCTTAAACCAGTCGCCACTAGTCTCTAAAACTTTAACGCCGATGCCTTGTTCTAAAGTTGTCACGATATCGCTGTTGACACTAGCATCTGTGCGAACGTTGGTGGAAGTTTCTCTAGTGTAAATCGTTTGCGTCTGCTGGTCACTTGCGGTCGTGGCACTACTATCTGTTGTTGCGGTACTGTCGGTAGTCGGGCTAGTCGTAATGGTTAATTCCGAAGATTTAATCCAACCTTCTTGATCATCCACTTGAACTTGGGACCAGTTGTCTTGTTGGAGGGTGATGGTGACGCTAGTTCCTTTAGTCAAAGTTTGTGTCACTTCTCCGTCACTGCTACCTGTTTTGCGCAGCTTTGTATTATCAGCTTTGACGGTGGCGGCGATATTGGTATTGGGACTAGCGGTGGTATTGCCAATTAACCAGTTGGCGATCCAGCCTTTTGAGCCGTCAGCTAAAGAAACTTTGTACCAATTATTTTTCTCTTCTAAAATAGTCAACTGTGTTCCTTGGGGGAGTTGTTGGTCAACGTTATAAGAAATTCCTGGGCCAGTTCGCAGATTGACCACAGCAGCTTCTACCACTAGTTGGTTGTCTCCCCGTAAAAGCCCGACGCCAAAGAGTACTAAGACAATAATTAATAGGTTCACTAAAAATAAGCGTAAGTGCCGCCGATCTTTGGGTTCTTGGCGCTGGTCAGGCGTTTTAATTTTTCTTTGTTCCATATAGGTAGTTCCTCGTTTTTTAATTTTATGTATATTATACAATAGTCGGGAAGTGAATGGGAACAGCTTAAAAAAATTTTTGTAAATCTTTCATAAAGCTTGACTATTGAAGCAACATCTAGTATTTTTTAATCAATAAGTAAATGCATTGATGAAGCAAGTCACTAGCTTTTTCTTTGGTAGAGAGGATGTCAAAAGCTGAAAGACATCTAAGAAAAATAGTGAAAGACACTTCGGAGTAGGCTTAAAAAGCCTCGGTAGGCGACCGTTATCCGCGTTAAAGTGGAAGACAATGGTCTTCAAACTAGGTGGTACCACGTGTGGAATGACACTCGTCCTTGAATTTCAAGGGCGAGTTTTTTTGTTATGAAGAAGGAGGAAAATTATGGCTTACCAAAGACCCAAAGGCACCAACGATATTTTACCAGGAAATTCGGAAAAGTGGCAGTTCTTAGAAGAGACAGCACGCTTGTTATTTCAAGACTATCGCTTTCAAGAAATCCGCACCCCGTTATTCGAACATTATGAAGTGGTGGCGCGGAGTGTAGGAGATACTTCAGACATCGTATCAAAAGAAATGTATGATTTTTACGATAAGGGCCAACGCCACATTACTTTGCGCCCAGAAGGAACTGCGCCTATCGTCCGGGCCTATGTCGAAAACAAATTATTCGGCCCAGAGTTTCCCAACCCTTATAAATTATATTACATTGAATCTATGTTTCGTTATGAACGGCCTCAAGCTGGCCGCTTGCGGCAATTCCACCAAATTGGTGTGGAAGTTTTCGGTTCGGAAAATCCCGCAACGGATGTGGAAACCATCGCTATGGCCTTAGATTATTTTAAACAATTAGGTGTGGAACATTTACAACTCGTCATTAACTCTTTAGGGGATAAGGAGAGTCGGCTAGCATATCGCGAGGCGCTGATTGCTTATTTAGAAAGATATGAAGCGGAACTTTCTGGTGATTCCAAACGCCGTCTCCATGAAAATCCATTGCGGGTGTTAGATAGTAAAGATCCTAAAGATCAAGCAATCGTTGCCAATGCTCCCAGCATTTTAGATTACTTAAACGAAACTTCGGCTAAACACTTCCAAGCTGTGCAAGAATTTTTAACGGCCCTAGCCATTCCTTATGAAATCGATAGCAACATGGTTCGTGGCTTAGATTATTACAATCACACGATTTTTGAAATTGTGTCTAACGCACCAGGTTTTAATGGCGTGCAAACCACCGTTTGTGGTGGCGGTCGTTATGATGGCTTAGTGGAAGAATTAGGTGGCAAACCCACGCCAGCATTTGGTTTTGCGATGGGGATGGAGCGGCTCTTAATTACTTTAGAAGCAGAAGGCATTGAACTACCCACCGTGCTGCCTCTTGATTGTTATGTGGTAGGTTTAGGAGAGACGACCAACTTAGAATGTTTGAAAGTAGTCCAAGCGATTCGTAACGCTGGTTTCAGTTGTGATCGCGATTATTTAAATCGCAAAGCCAAAGGACAATTTAAAACAGCCGCTAAAGAAGGCGCGCGTTTGGTCTTAACCATTGGCGAAACGGAATTAACCAATGGCGTAGCCAATGTCAAAAATATGGCAACCGGCAAAGAAGTCACCTATCCCTTAACGGAAATCTATCAAAACTTCCCAGAGATTTTTGAAGATCTAACGGAATTAGACTAAAGGAGTCGAAAAAAATGAAAAGAAGTATGTATGCAGGCGATGTCACCGTCGCTGAAGTAGGTCAAAGCTTAACCTTAAAAGGCTGGGTTTCCCGGCGTCGGGATTTAGGCGGGTTAATTTTCGTTGATTTAAGAGACCGGGGAGGCATTTTACAAATTGTCTTTAACCCAGAAGAAAATAAAGCAGCCTTTGACCTTGCTTTTAAATTGCGGAGTGAAGATGTCATTGAAGTGACGGGTCTAGTGCAAAATCGCGCGGAAAATGTTGTCAATAAAAAAATGAAAACCGGGGAAGTTGAAGTTCATGCAACAAGCTTAACGGTTTTAAATAAAGCGAAGACAACGCCCTTTGTCATTGACGAAGCAGGAGAAGTCAACGATGAATTGCGTTTGAAATATCGTTATCTCGACTTACGCCGGGAAAAAATGTTACACAACTTGCAGCTGCGTCATCAAGTGACGCGTTCCATTCGTAACTTTTTAGATCATGAAGGGTTTATGGATGTGGAGACACCTTACCTGACTAAGTCTACGCCAGAAGGTGCGCGGGATTACCTCGTGCCTTCCCGCGTTCATGATGGCCACTTTTATGCCTTGCCTCAATCCCCACAAATTAGTAAACAATTGTTGATGGGAGCAGGCATCGACCGTTACTATCAAATTGTGCGCTGTTTCCGCGATGAAGATTTACGAGGCGACCGTCAACCAGAATTTACCCAAGTAGATTTAGAAACGAGCTTCTTAGACGAAGAAGAAATCGAAACGTTAGTAGAAAAAATGATTCAAAAAGTAGTAAAAGAAACGGTGGGCAAAGAGATTACCTTACCTTTACCACGTTTGCCTTATGACGAAGCGATGGCGCGCTTTGGTTCTGATAAACCGGATACCCGTTTTGCCATGGAATTAGTTGATATTAGCCCATTGGCAGCCGAAGTACCCTTTAAAGTTTTTGCCGACACCATTGCTAGTGGCGGGCTGGTGAACGCCCTAGTCGCTAAAGGCGCCGCTGATCAGTATTCTAGAAAAGATATTGATCACTTAGGCGAAGTGCTAAAAGCTTATGGCGCTAAAGGTTTAGCTTGGGTAAAAGTGACCGCCGAAGGTTTCAATGGTCCCATTGCTAAATTCTTTGGGGAAAAATTTGCCGACTTGACAGCACGTTGTGAGGCGGAAGCTGGCGACTTAATCTTTTTTGTCGCCGATAAAAAAGAAGTGGTGCAAACAGCCTTAGGTGCTTTACGGAGTCGCTTAGGTAAAGAGTTAGACTTAATTGATGAAAGCAAATTAAACTTTTTGTGGGTGACTGAATGGCCAATGTTTGAGTACTCTGAAGAAGAAGGACGCTACATGTCCGCCCACCATCCCTTCACGTTGCCAAGAGCAGAAGACTTTGATAAATTATTGACGGACCCGGCAAAAGTTTACGCTCGGGCTTACGATATTGTCTTAAACGGCTACGAAATTGGTGGTGGTTCCCTCAGAATTCATCAACGTCAATTGCAAGAAACGATTTTTGAAGCGTTGGGCTTTACCAAAGAGAGTGCGCAAGAACAGTTTGGTTTCTTGTTGGAAGCTTTAGACTACGGGTTCCCACCAATGGGGGGCTTAGCATTTGGTTTGGATCGTTTAGTAATGATTTTAGCTGGCGAAAATAATATTCGGGAAGTGATGGCTTTCCCTAAAAATAGTCGGGCTATTGATCCTTTAACCCAAGCTCCTTCACCAGTCGCTGCTAAACAATTAGCCGAGTTACACATTGACATTACTAGCCTTGAAAAGGAAGACTAGAGAAAATTACTAGCAAAAGCGAAAAAAACTCAGAAAAAGAGTTTTTTTCGCTTTTTTTTCTATTATAAAAAGGGTATGATGGAAAATGACAAAATTTGAAACGAGGGTTTTGAGTGACAGCATTGTGGGAACATCTTCATCTTGATAAATATTCTAGTCGGTTATCCGCTTCAGTCGTCTATGCTTTATTAGCCAGTATTGCTTTTAACTTTTTTTATTTACCAGGCAATATTTACTCCAGTGGCGTTAATGGGGTGGCGCAGATTTTAACTTCTTTTTCGGAAAGTCTCTTTGGTATTCACGTGCCCATGTCCGTGACGTTGTTTGCTTTAAATATTCCGCTCTTTGTTTTAGCTTGGTTGAAGTTAGGGAAACGCTTCACTATTTTTACGTTTATCACCATTACCTTAACATCTTTTTTTATTCAAATTGTGCCGCAAACCCAATTGACTGCTGATCCAATTATTTGCGCGATTTTTGGGGGCGCTTTGATGGGGATTGGGATAGGCTACACGTTAAAAAATGGTTTGTCTTCTGGTGGTTTAGACATTATTAGCTTAACCATTCGCAAAAAAACCGGCAAAAGTGTCGGGTCCATTTCTATTATGTTTAACGTCGTCATCGTCTTTTTAGCTGGTTATTTGTTTGGTTGGCAGTATATGTTTTATTCTGCCTTGTCGATTTTTGTCAGTGGCAAAATGACTGATGTCATCTACACGAAGCAAAAGAAAATGCAAGTGATGATTGTCACCAAAGAACCGCACCTTGTCATTGAAGCGATTCAAGGGCGGATGCGGCGAGGCATTACGATTATCCATGATGCTGAAGGTGCGTTTAATGAAGAACCACAATCGATTCTTTTTACCGTGGTAACCCGCTATGAAATGCCTCTATTAATTGCGGCGATGAAAGAATCTGATCCGAAAGCCTTCGTCAGCATTTCCGACAACGTGCGAATTTTAGGACATTTTTACGAGGAAGAAATGTTCTAAAGTGTTTTTCTTGGAAAAATGACAGCTGTTGTGATACAGTGTTCTCATCTTTTAGGAATGTTGGTGATAAGATGGAAGCTAGTCAATTACATGTCGGCAATCAGTATATTTTTAACGGTATCAGTTTTCAGGCACTCCTTGAAGGAAAGCTGGTGAAGGTCTTAGAACACACGGCAATTTTTCAGGTGGACAGCTGCGAGCAAAAAGATCAAGAGCTATTGAATGAAAAAAATAATCTAGTCCTCGCACGTTTAAAAGATATTCAAGCTTAGAACTTAAAAACAAAAAAACAAGCTGGCTAAATTGCCGGCTTGTTTTTGTAGTGCTTAAATTGGAAAAATTATTCAGCAGGAGCTTCAGCAGGTTCTGCTGTTTCTTCTTCAGGAGCTTCTTGTTTTTCAAAGATTGACAAGATGTGCTCCTCAGCTGGGGTTACGTAAGTGTAGTCTGCAGAAGCAGGCAAATCAGCAACCGTTAAGCTGTCGCCAATTTTTAATTCGGCGATATTTACTGGGATAAATTCAGGCAATTTGTCTGGTGTAGCAGAAACTTTGACACTGTATAAAGCTTGGGCTAATTCGCCGCCAGCTTTCACGATAGCTTCTTCACCTTGAATTTGTAATTCAGCTTCCACTTCAACTACTTCATTCATGTTTACGGCAATCAATTCAACGTGTTCCCATTTTTTAGAGAAGGTGTTGGCTTGAATAGCCCCTAACAAAGCGTTGACTGCTTTGCCGTTTAGGTCAAATGATAAAACGGTGTTGGCACCATTTTCGCGAATAATTTTAGCGATTTCGCGTTCGTCGATAGCTACTGGCGTATTTTCCACTTGGTAACCATAAACGATAGCTGGAATTTTTCCAGCGTGACGGAGTTCATTACGTAATGAACGGGGCCGAGTTGCTCTTTTTTCTACTTTTAGTGATACTGACATAAAAACTTCCTCCTTTGATTTGCGCAATGGGGCGATTATGACTCCACTTTCGTAGCACATTGCGTACTCGTGCTTTTTTTATCTATCAATTCTCTAAAAAAGGAGACCTCTCTAAAGAGAAGTCTCCTAAAGTTGGCAACTAAAGTTATCTAGAAAAGCTTCGTTACAGCTGCTCCTAGAGACCTGATTGATAGTTTAATGGTAGGCCTAAATTTTTTTTTTGTCAAGTCGCATGATTATTCTTGCGGATTTGCCTCACTAGGCAGTAAAATAGTCTGGCGATTGCCATCATCATAAGCATAAACAACTGGTGGAAAACCTTCAGCGTAAGGAAAAGGCAAATCAATCCGAATAGCAATGTTTTCGCCATCTTGGCTGAAAGCTACTGTCAACTGACCTTGGCGCTCTTCTAAAGCAAAGACCAATAGGTTTGCTAGCTGAAAAGTTCCTTGTAAATCGTGATCAATGATAAACCACAAGCTATCAATAATAGGACCGGGTAAATGAGCAATCACGCCACCGGTAGCAAAGCGCGCTTTATTTTGTTGAAACATCTGACAACCTCCTTTACAATCATCTTTAGTATACCGTTAAGTCCATTTTTTTAACAAAAATCTGCACGATGAAAGGTGGAAGGAACAACTTCATGCAATTGGAAACTTTTTTACGCCACCAAGGCTATAGTAAAAAACAGATTCGCCAAAGTTTTCTACAAGAAAAAATTTTTATTGATGGGCGCACGCCACGCCGTATCGGACAAACGATTGATCCTGGCTATCAAAAGATTTTCTTGGAGGGTGAACAAATAAAAGGTGAGCGCCATCATTATTTCATTTTACATAAGCCTCAAGGTTACGTGACGAGTAGTTGGGGGAGTGTACCACAAACGGTTTACGAATTACTACCTCCTGCCTGGCGTAACGTGCCCTATGTGGGTCGCTTAGATAAAAATACTACAGGCTTACTTTTTTTTACCAACAATGGGCAGTTAGCAAAGGTGATGCAACAACCCAGTTCCCATGTGGTCAAAACATATCGCGTTACGACGTTGGAACCTTTGGCAGCAACCGACTCGCAAAAATTTCAAGATGGTATCATCATTGATGCCAATACATTGTGCCGTCCGGCTGACTTCATTCTTTGCGATGATCACACGGCGCTGGTTACTTTAACAGAAGGAAAGTTTCATCAAGTCAAGAAAATGTTTTTATCCGTCGGGAAAAAAGTTATCGCCTTAGAACGCTTAAGCTTTGGCCCCCTACAATTGCCAAAAGATTTAGGCGTGGGACAGGCACGTTCCTTAACGCTGGGAGAATTTAACCAAATTCGCGATTTTTTTCAGTAAAAGTATAGGCAAAAAATAAATATTCGCTATAATAGATAAAGAATAATCAAAAGAAAAAGGATGAAGCACATGCCAGCGGAAAAAAGACCGATTATCATTGGAGTGACAGGAGGATCTGGTAGTGGGAAAACCACCGTCTCCCGTGCGATTTTTAATCACTTCCCGGAACACTCCATTATGATTTTGGAGCAAGATTCATACTATAAAGATCAAAGTAATTTAAGTTTTGCCGAGCGACTCGCCACCAATTACGATCATCCCTTCGCTTTTGATACCGACTTATTAATTGCCGACTTGAAAAAATTATTAGCCTACGAGAGTATTGAAAAGCCCGTCTATGACTATGCTGCCCATACCCGTAGTAATGAAGTGATTCATCAAGAACCTAAAGAGGTTATTATTTTAGAAGGTATTTTAATTTTAGAAGACCAACGCTTGCGAGATTTAATGGATATTAAAGTCTATGTAGATACTGACAACGATATTTGCATCATTCGCCGCATTAAACGGGATATGGAAGAGCGGGGGCGGACCCTAGATTCAGTGGTGGAACAATATTTAACCGTCGTTAAACCGATGTATCACCAATTTATTGAGCCCACTAAACGCTATGCCGATATCATTATTCCCGAAGGTGGCCAAAATCAAGTGGCCATCGACTTATTAGCCACCAAAATTGATAGCATCTTAAATCAACATCCTTTAAAAAAAATCACGGATTAAAATGGAAAACTACGCTGAATCTTAGCGTAGTTTTTTTGTGAAAAAATTCGCGGTTTTCATTTAGTAAATGTTTATTTATTTTTACCTAGTACTAAACAATTGTTCGATTTGGTATAGTTCAGTAAAACGTTGTTTTTCGCTAATTTTAGCTTGAATTTTTAATAATATAGTGCTATCTTAAAGAAGTTTACAAAATGTCAAAGATAGACTAGCACAATTGGTCTAACCTTGCTATCATGGAGAAGAGTTAGGAGGAGATTGTCATTTATCAAGAAAAATATCTCAAACTTTTACAAGAAAAATATCAAACAAAAGAAGCAGTGCTCTCGGAGATTATTAATTTAGAAGCGATTTTACATTTACCTAAAGGTACGGAACATTTTGTGAGTGATGTTCATGGGGAGTATTTGCCTTTTCAACATTTATTACGGACGGGCTCTGGCGCGATTAAAAGTAAAATTAATGAGTTATTTGCTGACGAGCTCACTGAAGAGGCGCAAAATAGTTTAGCGACCCTTGTTTACTATCCTAAAGAAAAGTTACAACTCGTTAAAAATCAAGCAGAAGAAAAAGGGGAAGAAGATCTTAGCGCTTATTATTTTTATGCTCTAGAAAAACTTTTGCTGTTAACGAGTTATTGCGGTAAAAAGTATTCCCGTTCTAAAGTTCGTAAAGCACTGCCTAGCAAGTATCAATACATCTTAGAAGAACTCCTTACAGAAATTAAACGGGATCCCTTAGAACAAAAAAATGGCTACTGCCAAGCCATCTTATCGAAAATTGTTCAATTAGATCAAGCCGAAGATTTAATTTGTGTCTTGGCCGATACGATTTGCCGGTTAGTGGTGGATCATGTGCACGTGGTGGGAGACATTTACGATCGTGGGTCGCACCCCGAAAAAATTATGACCCGGATGATGCAACTTCCTTCAGTGGACATTCAGTGGGGAAATCATGACATGAACTGGCTAGGAGCTATTGCCGGTTCACCTCTAGCCATGATTAATGTTGTCCGCATTTGTGCGCGCTATGATAATCTTTTTATTTTAGAAGAAAGTTACGGCATTAATTTGCGCCCTTTGATTCAGTACGCTGAAAAGTATTACACCCCCAAAGAGCGCTTTGCGCCCAAAAAAAATCCCGACCATGACGAGCTTTCGCCAGAAGAAGAAGCATTGCTCAATAAATTGCAGCAAGCTAGTGCTGTTTTGCAATTTAAATTGGAAGATGCCTTAATTCAACGCCGACCAGAATTTTGTTTAGAAGAACGCCGCGTTTTACGGAAAATTAACTTTGCCGAAGCAACCGTTAATCTCCAGAATCACAGCTACTCTCTAGTGGACTTTACCCCAGCTGTTTTTGATAAAAATGACCCTGCTCTTTTGTCGGCAGAAGAAGAGCGCGTCTTAAGACAACTCTTAAACAGTTTCCAACACGCTGAAGGATTGAAACGGCATATGGACTTTCTAATGGCTAAAGGCGGGATGTATCTGTGTTACAATGATAATTTACTTTTTCATGGCTGCATTCCGTTACATTCTAATGGCGATTATAAATCGTTACGCATCGGTGAGAAGAGTTATGCAGGTAAAGCGCTACTAGATTTTTATGAAGAAAAAGTTCGCGAAGCTTATCGACATCCTAAAATTCACGATGATTTTGCTACGGATTTACTGTGGTATTTATGGTGTGGCGAGTCTTCTTCTCTTTTTGGGAAAGAAGCCATGACAACTTTTGAACGATACTATATCGCAGATCCTCGTACCCATCATGAAAAGAAAAATCCTTATTACCAGTTGCGGAATGACCCACAAGTAATCGCTGATATTTTAGTGAGCTTTGGCTTATCGAAAGACGGACATATCATTAATGGGCACACTCCTGTGAAGGAGAAAAGAGGGGAGAACCCCATTAAAGCCGAAGGTAAAATGTTAGTGATTGATGGTGGTTTTGCCAAAGGGTACCAAGCAGAAACAGGTATTGCTGGGTATACATTAGTCTTTAATAGCTTTGGCATGCAATTGGTTGCCCATCAAGGCTTTAGCTCTGTCACTGAGGTAGTGGCTAGTGGTCAAGATATTTTATCTACACGGCGACTCGTTGACGAAGTTCCTAGTCGCATGCTAATTAAACAAACGAATATTGGTAAAAAACTACAAGCTGAAAAAATAGAGCTGGAACGTCTCTACGAAAAGTTCAATTCTTAATGGTTTAGGCTTTAGTTTTTAAGGTAAAAGCGGTAGGATAGGAGTGTAAGAGGTTCCACAGTCTACTAGGAAAGAGGCGCAAGCTGATGCAATCAGTTTACTTAGAACAAATCGACACGCGAAAAGAAATCCAAAAGCTCCATGAATTAATTCAAATGGTCTGGCGGCAATATTACGGACCAATCATGGGAGAAGGTAAGGTCAATCGATTCTTAACCTTGAAACAATCTCCTGAACAAATTCAAGCTGAAATCGCCAGCGAGGCGTCTGCTTACTACTTCATTCACAGTCAACAAAGCAAAGAAATTATCGGGTATTTAGCTTATCATTTTGCTGACAATGCTTTAGTCATTGATAAGTTGTATTTGATTTATAGTTTGCGAGGTCAAGGAATCTCTCATGAAATCATTGCTTATTTTGAAGAGTTAGCTAGTGGTCATAATGCCCAAGCAATTCGTTTATGGATTAATGAAGAAAATGCTACGGGGATTGATATCTTTAAACACTTTGGCTTTACCGAATTTAATAAACGACGGACTCCTCTAGACCAAGGGTACGTTTTAAAAGAAGTCGGTCTGGAGAAAAAGATTTAGTTGCACCATTTTAGATTTTATGTTACTTTTGCTTCATGCGATGAGTCGACGGACGAGTAATCGTCCTAGCATGGACAGGGCACGTAATCTACCGGATGTAGGTGTCTGACAGCTTTTGTGGAAGAGTCTGTCATATCTTTTTAAGGTACTGTTGAGCTATAACTGGAATCTCTATGATTCTGGTTATAGCTCTTTTTATTGTTAGAAAGAAGGATTGCGCGATGAAAATTTTTATTGATGGTGATGGTTGTCCTGTAAAAAATGAAACTTTAACGGTAGCTAAACAATTTTTAATTCCTGTGGTCCTAGTGACCTCTTTTGATCACTACTCTACAAAAAATGAAGCAGAAGATTTTACTACGGTGTATGTGGATCGGGGAGTGGATAGTGCCGATTATAAAATTGTCGCTTTAACCGCGCCGGGAGATGTAGCTATTACGCAAGATTATGGCTTAGCCAGTCTTCTCTTAGGAAAGGGCGTACAGGTTTTACATCAAAATTTCGTCTACCAAAAAGAAACGATTGATTTTTTGTTACAGACTCGTTACTTAGGACAACAACAAAGAAAAAATCATCAACGACAAAAAGGCCCAGCTCCTTTTACAAAAGAAGACCGGGTAGCGTTTAAGCAGATGTTGACTGCGGTATTGCAAGTAGAAAAATAAAAACCCCCGGCTGCTCGATTCAGCCGGGGTAGTACGTTGCGGAAGGAATACCGTTAGATTAGTGGATACTTTTAGCAAAATGCAAAGTAACGGGAATTTCTTGTTCACTAACAAAAATCTTGTCTAGCTTTTGGTTCAACACATTTATTAATTGGTGTTCCTACTGGGACCGATTCTTACGCGAGGATAAGGTACATCTTCAAACTGGCACTACATCCGCTAGCTTGCTCCACGCAATTCACTATTTATCCTCAGTCAACCATTGTTACCATACATCTTACTATTGGAACAAAAGGTGAAGCTAAAGATCAACAACTTGTTGTTTCGCTGATACTCATCGAGAAATTCTTGAACTAATCTGTGGTAGTTACCTCTCCTTCCTTACACTCATAATATAGCATGAAATTAAAACGCTTGCAAAAGATAAGCCTCTGGCGATAAATTAATTTTTTATTAAGAGCTAACTGTTCTTGGCCTGTTGCAAATACTTTGGCGATAGAAAGAAGGATTGCCCCTTGAATTGCCTGTTAAATCAGGTTATCATGATGTTTAGGTCTAAAAAGAAAGGTTGAGAAAATGACAGAACCAGCAATTAAATATCGTTTAATTAAAAAAGAAAAACACACTGGCGCTCGTTTAGGAGAAATTATTACCCCCCATGGGACCTTTGAGACGCCAATGTTTATGCCCGTAGGAACTTTAGCGACTGTTAAGACCCAATCTCCTGAAGAATTAAAGGCGATGGGTGCCGGAATTATTTTATCCAATACATATCATTTATGGCTACGTCCAGGTGCAGACATCGTGGAAAAAGCAGGAGGACTTCATAAGTTTATGAATTGGGACCAAGCAATCTTAACCGATTCTGGAGGTTTCCAAGTATTTTCCTTGAGTGATATGCGTCATATTACGGAAGAGGGCGTGCATTTTAAAAATCATTTAAATGGCTCTAAAATGTTTTTATCACCAGAAAAAGCGATTCAAATTCAAAATCAATTAGGCTCCGATATCATGATGAGTTTTGATGAGTGTCCACCGTATTATGAATCTCATGAGTATGTTAAAAAATCCATTGAGCGGACTTCACGTTGGGCGGACCGTGGCTTAAAAGCGCACGCTAAACCGGCAACACAAGGACTCTTTGGTATTGTGCAAGGGGCAGGGTTTGAAGATTTGCGACGGCAAAGCGCTAAGGAATTGGTGGCAATGGATTTCCCTGGCTATTCTGTAGGGGGACTTTCCGTTGGTGAAAGCAAACCCGAGATGAATCGTGTCTTAGAATTTACGACGCCGTTGTTGCCAGAAAATAAGCCCCGCTACTTGATGGGGGTTGGTGCAGCCGATTCTTTAATTGATGGTGTGATTCGCGGTATTGATATGTTTGACTGCGTTTTACCAACGCGGATTGCTCGGAACGGGACGTGTATGACTTCCCATGGTCGTTTAGTCGTCAAAAATGCGCAATATGCTGAAGACTTCCGACCAATTGACGAAAATTGTGATTGTTACGCTTGTCAACATTATAGTCGGGCTTACATTCGCCATTTGATTAAATGTGATGAGACATTTGGTTTGCGCTTGACCTCCACCCATAATTTACATTTCTTAATTCATTTAATGCAACAAGTACGCCAAGCAATTCGGGAAGACAATTTATTGGAATTCCGCGAAGCATTTTTTGAAGCTTATGGTTTTAATCAAGAAAATGCTAAAAATTTTTAAATAAAAAAGCAAACAGACTAGTCAGGTGATTTGTTTTTTGATACAGTATTCAAGAAGACATGAGAGAAACGAGGTGAATGAAGTGGAATTAATCATTCCTTTGATTATTATGGTGGGGGCTTTGTGGTTTATGAGCCGCTCCCAAAAGAAACAACAACAACAACGTCAAACCCAATTAAACCAAATGTCCGTGGGTGATGATATCGTGACGATTGGTGGCTTGCACGGCGTGTTATCCGAAATCAATACGGAAAAGGGCACCGTTACTTTAGACTGTGAAGGAATCTTTTTAGAATTTGATCGCGCGGCAGTTAAAACGATTAAACCTAATACCTCATTACCAACTTCAAACGTTGATGATGCGGAAACGACAGATGAAGAGCACAATGATACACCAGAAGCTTAAAGCTACCTTGAGAACACCACTTTTTGTGGTGTTTTTTTTGTTTTGTAAAATGGCGAATCTTTGTTACGATGAAATAACAAGATAATCTTTTTTTATTATATTTTTATCATGTAAGCGTTAACCGTGAAATTATTCACAAAAAATGTTGACAAGGAATAAATTAGCTTGTATGATATAAATGTGAAAAGATTAACAAACTATTTTTAGTTATCCAGGAGGACACTATGACAAATGTAAAAGAATTGAAAAGAGATGAAACCCTTGATGTAACAGGAATGATTGATGAGCTAGCCACGAAAGCAAACATTGCTTTAAAAGAAATGGCTGACTTTGACCAAGAGAAAGTTGATCATATTGTGCATGAAATGGCAATGGCGGCTTTAGATAAACATATGCTTTTAGCTAAAATGGCTGTCGATGAAACCGGTCGTGGTGTCCTAGAAGACAAAGCTATTAAAAACATGTACGCCTCTGAATATATTTGGAACTCCATTAAAGATAATAAAACAGTCGGTGTTATTCATGAAGATAAACAAAAAGGCTTAATTGAAATCGCTGAACCAGTTGGAGTAGTTTGTGGGGTAACACCAACCACTAACCCAACTTCTACGACTATTTTTAAAGCGATGATTGCTTTAAAGACGCGTAATCCAATTGTCTTCGCTTTCCATCCTAGCGCACAAAAATCTTCAGCTGAAGCTGCTCGAATTGTTCGTGATGCAGCGATTGCCGCGGGTGCACCGGAAAACTGTGTACAATGGATTGAACAACCTTCCATTGAAGCAACTTCCCAATTGATGAATCACCCAGGGATCGCCATTGTCTTAGCAACCGGTGGTGCTGGCATGGTGAAATCTGCTTACTCTACTGGTAAACCAGCGTTAGGTGTTGGTCCGGGGAATACGCCAGCTTATATTGAAAAAACGGCAAAAGTGAAACGCGCAGTCAATGACTTAATTGTTTCTAAAACTTTTGATAACGGTATGATTTGTGCTTCTGAACAAGCGGTAATTGTGGATCGTGAAATTTATGCGGCAGTTAAAGCAGAGTTCCAAGCACATCAAGTTTATTTTGTTAAACCTTCTGAGTTAAGTAAATTAGAAGCAGTCGTTTTAAACGAAGGGAAATACGCAGTAAATCCAAAAGTTGTGGGTCATTCCGCGCTGGAAATTGCGGAGTGGGCAGGAATTGAAGTACCAGCGGGGACAAAATTACTAATCGCTGAACTAGAAGGTGCAGGAGCCGATTATCCATTATCTCGCGAAAAATTATCACCTGTTTTAGCAATGATGAAAGCTAAAAATACAGCTCACGCTTTAGATTTATGTGAAGCGATGTTAGATCTCGGTGGTCTAGGTCATACAGCTGTGATTCACTCTGAAGATGAAAACTTACAATTACAATTTGGGTTGCGGATGAAAGCTTGTCGGATTTTAGTAAATAGTCCAGCTGCTGAAGGCGGCATCGGTAACATTTACAACGAAATGATTCCCTCGCTAACGTTAGGTTGTGGCTCTTACGGCAAGAACTCTGTTTCTAGAAACGTCTCAGCAATCAACTTAATTAACGTCAAAACAGTTGCGAAACGGAGAAATAATATGCAATGGTTCAAATTGCCGTCCAAAATTTACTTTGAAAAAAATTCTTTACTCTATTTAGAAAAAATGCCGAAAGTTGAACGAGTTTTCTTAGTGTGTGACCCAGGCATGGTGCAATTTGGTTACGCTGATACCGTAATGGAAGTATTACGTCGTCGCAGCAACAACGTCAAAATCGAAATGTTTTCTGAAGTGGAACCTAATCCTTCGACTGATACAGTCTATAAAGGATTAGAACGCATCGTTGACTTCCAGCCGGATACTATCATCGCGTTAGGTGGCGGTTCTGCCATGGATGCGGCTAAGGGCATGTGGTTATTCTTTGAACATCCAGATACTTCTTTCTTTGGCGCTAAACAAAAATTCTTAGATATTCGTAAACGAACCTACAAAATTCCAACCGCAGAAAAAGCTCAATTCGTATGTATTCCCACAACTTCTGGGACTGGCTCTGAGGTGACACCTTTTGCGGTGATTACCGACAGTGAAACCCATGTGAAATATCCTTTAGCAGACTATGCGTTGACACCAGATGTAGCGATTGTTGACCCGCAATTTGTGTTAAGCGTGCCAGGCGGCGTTACAGCAGATACAGGGATGGACGTTTTAACCCACGCCATTGAGTCTTATGTTTCCGTAATGGCCTCTGATTATACACGAGGCTTATCGCTTCAAGCGATTAAGTTAGTCTTTGACTATTTAGAAAAATCGGTCAAAACACCGGACATGGAATCACGGGAAAAAATGCACAACGCTTCCACCATGGCGGGGATGGCTTTTGCCAATGCCTTCTTAGGAATTTGTCACTCAATTGCCCACAAAATTGGTGGTGAGTATGGTATTCCTCACGGTCGGACTAACGCTATCTTGTTACCGCACATTATTCGTTACAACGCTAAAGATCCGCAAAAGCACGCGATGTTCCCGAAATATGATTACTTCCGGGCAGATCAAGACTACGCTGATATTGCAAAATTCTTAGGTCTTAAAGGTGAAACGACGGAAGAATTGGTGGCCGCTTTAGCTACTGCTGTTCACGATTTAGGTGAACGCGTTGGTATTAAGATGAACTTAAAAGCACAAGGTGTAACGGCAGAAATTTTAGATAATACCGTGGATCGCATGAGCGAGCTCGCTTATGAAGACCAATGTACGACTGCTAATCCTAAAGAACCGTTAATCTCTGAACTAAAACAAATTATCTTAGACGCTTATGAAGATAAACAATAAACACTAAAACAGGACGCTGCGTTAGCCGTAAAGGCTAGCGCAGTTTTAGCTTTAAAACCTTAGCGAAAAAAATTTGACGCTAAACTTAACTAATTGAAATTTAACAACAGATAAAGAAGTCAGATTATTTTGGAATAAACCGATTGTTCGCTAGAAATTTTTGTAACATTATGAGAATTGCTTTGACATTTCCAATGATTTACATTATGATGCAAGAGAAATGCAGTGAAAAGATGAGTACTAAATTATTTTTTTCAAAGAGAGCGGACACTTGGTGCAAGTCAGCAAAAAAAGATTTAGGAAGATGGTCTTGGAGCGTGGAGCTGTGAATTATCAACAGTTCATGGGGAGCCCATTATAGCCGCCAGTGAGGTTGTCTTAAGACAACAAAGTCAGGTGGTACCACGTGCAAACGTCCTTTCAATCGAAAGGGCTATTTTTTTTATCCTAAAAAGGTAGGTGTCAAGATGGATACAGTAGAATTTATTGCCAAATACGGTGTAACCCGCAAACAAACTGACTCTTTGAAGTGGGATGCTTTAGAGGAACGCTTTGGGTCGGCTGATTTATTACCATTATGGGTAGCAGATATGGAATTTAAAGTACCAGACGGCGTGACGGCAGCTTTACAAGAGCGGATTAGTCATGGTGTTTATGGTTACTCACAAATACCCGCTAATTATTTTCCAGCTTTTGCGGCGTGGCAAAAAAAACGTCACGGCGTTCTTTTGCAACCGGAGTGGTTACGATTTTCGCGGGGTGTCGTGGAATCTTTATTGCATCTCGTCCAAATTTATTCGCAGGAAAAAGAAGCAGTCTTGATTCAGCCACCAGTCTATTATCCTTTTGCGAATGTTGTGAAGTTGGCTGGCCGACGTTTGGTTGAGTCGCCTTTAAAACAAACGGCAACGGGCTACCAAATGGATTTGGTAGATTTCGAAAAGAAAATCCAAGAAGAGCAAGTGAAAATTTTTATTTTGTGTTCACCCCACAATCCAGTGGGCCGTGTTTGGTCAGCTGCGGAACTCACGGCAGTCTTGGAAATTTGCCAAAAGCATGACGTCTTAGTAATTGCTGATGAAATTCATCAAGATTATATTTTGCAGGCTGAACCCTTCATCTCGGTATTAAAAGTAGCTGACGATGCTTTTTTAAAGAACGTTATCGTGGTGAATGCACCATCCAAAACGTTTAACTTAGCTAGTTTATTGAATGGTCATATTTTGATTCCTGATGACAGTTTACGGCGCCAATTTGATCGCCGCATTGGCCGCTTCAGCCAGTCAGAAAATTCGCTTTTAGGCTTGATTGCTGGCGCTGCTGCTTACGAAACAGGTGAAGAATGGTTTGATCAGTTATTAACGGTGATTCGACAAAACTATCACTATGTGGCCACGACTTTGACTGAAGCTTGTCCGCAAGTGAAAGTGGGGGATTTGCAAGGAACGTATCTGCTATGGATTGATTTAAGTCAAGTTTGTCCTAGCGAAAAATTAGAGACGTTTATTAAAGATGAGTGTGGCTTAGCTGTAGATTTTGGTTCATGGTTTGCTAAGGAGAGCGGCGGTTTTATCCGCATGAATTTAGCGACAGTACCCCGTAACATCGAAAAAGCCGTGGCGCAATTAATTCAAGGAATTCAAAAAGGAGTAAAAGAAAATGACTGAAGAACATATTGATACTTTATTAGCCCAAATTGGGAATCATTTTGATCAACAAACAGGGGCCATTAGTGCACCCATTTATCTATCCACTACCTATGCTCATCCCAAATTAGGGGAAAGCACCGGCTTTGACTATACCCGGACAAAAAATCCAACGCGGGACATCTTAGAACGCGCTTTAGCAAAACTTGAAGATGGCACCCATGGGATTGTCACGAGTTCGGGCATGGCGGCCATTCAGTTGGTCTTAGGAATTTTTCCGCAAGGTTCAACTTTTCTCGTCGGTCGTGATATTTATGGGGGGAGCTTCCGTTACTTCGACTTTTTAGCGCAACAAGGTACAGCGAATTTCCGTTACTTTAATAATGATGCGGAATTGGCGGCCTTATTAGATGAAACTGTTGATGCCGTCTTTTTGGAAACTCCCACGAATCCTCTAATGAACATTTTTGATATTGAAGCTGCCGTACACCAAGCTAAAAAGGTTGGGGCACTGGTGATTGTCGACAACACTTTCTTAACGCCATTGCGGCAAAAACCTTTGAACTTGGGGGCCGACATTGTCCTACACTCCGGCACTAAATTTTTAGCGGGCCACAACGATATTTTAGCGGGAGTGGTGGTCACTAAAAATGACCAGCTAGGGGAAAAACTTTTGTGGTTGGCTAATACAACAGGTCCTACTTTAAGTCCTTTTGATAGTTGGTTATTTATCCGCAGTTTGAAAACTTTATCTTTACGTGTCGACCGTCAAGAAAAAAATGCTCAAGCAATCGTCGCGCAGCTGAAAAAGAATGCGTATATTAAAGATGTTTTATATCCAGGGATTGGCGGCATGATTAGTATTCGCGTCAAAGATAGTACAAAGATTGCCGATTTTTTAGGCGCTTTAAAAATCTTTTCTTTTGCTGAGAGTTTGGGGGGCGTAGAAAGTCTAGTTACTTATCCCACAACACAAACGCACCACGATATCCCACAAGAAGTGCGGGAGTCTTACGGTTTAACACCAGACTTATTACGGCTGGCTATCGGGATTGAAGATCCAACTGATTTAATCGCCGATTTGGAACAAGCTTTAGCCGTGATGGCTTAAAAATTTTTGTGTCTTGCCTTACTTTTATGGTCATGACAGCAAAGTAATTTTATGAGGAATTGGGGGAAACAGTATGCCGATTCGGCTACCAAAAGATTTACCGGCAACGGAGATTTTACAAAAGGAAAATGTCTTTGCCATTAGTGATACGCGGGCGAATCATCAAGATATTCGTCCTTTAGAAATTTTAGTGGCCAATTTGATGCCGGATAAAATTAACGCCGAGGTGCAATTATTGCGCTTGTTGTCCCAAAGTCCATTACAAGTTAATGCGACGCTCTTAAAAATGAGCCAACACGAAAGCAAACACACTAGTGCTACCCACTTAGAAAAATTTTACCAAGAGTTTGCACGACTGCAAGATTTAACTTTTGACGCCATGATTATTACGGGGGCACCTTTAGAGAAAATTCCCTTTGAAGAGGTAGACTATTGGCAAGAATTGACGACAATTATGGATTGGAGTCAAAGCCACTGTACATCAGTTTTACACATCTGTTGGGGCGCGCAGGCCGGTCTTTACCACCACTTTGGCATTGAAAAAGTATTATATGCAAAAAAACTTTTTGGCATTTATCCGCAAATAGCTACTGACTTAGACTCGCCGCTCTTAACGGGCTTTGATGATTGTTTTTATACGCCGCAATCTCGCTACACAGGTATAAATCCTAAACAAGTAGCCGAAAGTTCCTTACAAGTGCTGGCAGCCAGTTCAGAAATTGGTCCAACAATTTTAGTCTCGCCTGATGAAAAAAATATTTTTCTACTGGGCCACTTTGAGTATGAAACGTCCACTTTAGACGAGGAATATCGCCGTGATCATCAACGGGGGCTGACTACCGCACTACCGCAAAATTATTATTTAAATGATGACCCCCAGCAGACGATTGTCAATCGGTGGCGGGGACATGCGACTTTATTTTTCCTCAACTGGTTAAATGAAGTATATCAAGTCACGCCATATGATTTGTCGAAAATTTTAGTAAATGAAAGGTGTAAAAGATGGTAAAAGTAGCGAAATTTGGCGGTTCTTCTTTAGCCAATACCCGGCAGTTCCAAAAAGTGAAAGCCATTATTGAAGCTGATTCCACCCGACAAATTGTCGTCGTCTCCGCTTTAGGAAAAAGCCAAGTAACCGATGATAAAATTACTGACTTACTTTACATTTTATACGCCCATATGAAACACGGCGTCTCTTATGCCGACTTGTGGCAAACCATTGCAGCGCGTTTTATGACTGTGAAAACCGAGCTAGGTTTGCAGTTTCCGATGGAAGAAGCATTAGGAAAGCTGTATCAAGAGATTCAAAAAGAAACGGTTTCTGAAGATTACTTAGTTAGTCGCGGCGAGTATTTGACGGCCTTATTAATGAGTGAGTACTTAGGTTTTACTTTTGTGGATGCCAAAGAAATTATTCGTTATGGCTATGATGGTAAAATCGACTATTTAGCTACGGCTAGCCAGTTCCAAGTTTATCGGAAAAAGTATGCCAAAATTTTAGTGCCAGGCTTTTACGGTGCTTATCCCAATCAACAAATTAAATTAATGTCCCGTGGTGGCAGCGATGTAACCGGGGCAATCTTAGCGCGGGTAGCACAGGCGACACTCTATGAAAATTGGACGGATGTTTCCGGCATTTTATTGGCCGATCCCCGTTTGATTGACAGGCCTGAGCGCGTTAGTTTTGCGACTTATCAAGAGTTGCAGGAGCTTTCTTTTATGGGCGCTAATGTTTTACATGAAGAAGCTATTTTACCTGTGCAAGAAGTGAAAATTCCCATTCAAATCAAAAATACCAATTGCCCCCAAGATCCAGGTACGTTAATCTCCGAGACGGCGCAAACGACTCGGCACAATATTACGGGAATCGCCGGTAAAAAAGGGTACATTGCTTTGGTTTTAGGAAAACGCCAAATGATTTCCGAAATTGGTTTTTTATATCGCGCGATGGAAATTATTAAGAACCACGAAATCTTTATTGAGTACATCTTAAGTGGTTATGACAACGTCGCGATTATTTTGCCGAAAAAGGAAGTAGAGTTGAGCCTTTACCAACTGATGGCTGAACTAAAAGCTACACTTCATCTTGATAGTCTAGAAATTTTAGAAGATATTGCTTTAGTGGTGGTAGTAGGACGCTCGGCTGGAAAAAATGTCAACCTGTCGGCAAATGTTCTAGGAATTTTAGGGGCCGCTGGAATTGATGTTGGTTTAGTTTCTCAGAGTACCGCAGAACTAAATATCGTCTTAGGGGTAAAACGCAGCGATTTTGCCCAGACGATTCAAAAATTATATGCAGGATTAGTAAAGGGGGGCGACGCATGAGCCAAGTCATTCATTTAGCATTATTGGGTTGTGGGGTTGTAGGCCAAGGTGTTTTAACACAGCTAAAAATTCAAAAAAAATTATTGAAAAGCCGCCAAGTAAATTTTGCTATTACCAAAGTTTTAGTCCGCGATCCGGCAAAATATCAAGACCTTGCACGGGAGCATCAACTGGAATTGGTCACTGATATTCAAGACATTTTAACTGACCCGCAAATTGATATTGTGATTGAGGTCATGGGAGGCTTTCAACCTGCTGAAGATTACATTCTCGCTTGCTTTGCGGCAGGTAAGCATGTGGTGAGCGCCAATAAAAATTTAATCGCCAAAAATGGTCCATTATTGATTGCCACCGCCCAAGAAAATCAAGTGGCTTTCTACTATGAAGGGGCGGTTTGTGGAGGTGTCCCGATTTTACGCACGATTGCCCAAGCCTACAGCGGCGATGAAATTTTCAATGTAGCTGGCATTGTAAATGGGACATGTAACTTTATTTTGTCCCAGATGTCGCAAAAACAATTGAATTACCAAGAAGCTTTGGTTTTAGCGCAAAAAAATGGTTTTGCGGAAGCAGACCCGACCAATGATGTGGCAGGATGGGATGCCAGCTACAAGTTAGTTATCTTAGCCCACTTTGCCTATGGCCGCAAAGTTGCTTTAGAGGATTTAAAAGTAGCCGGTATCGAAAACGTTACCGCTCAAGATATTAAAATGGCCCAACAAATTGGTTATCGTATTAAGCTGATTGCTGAAACAAAAAAAGTTGGGAATGCGATCACTTTGATAGTTTGGCCGACTTTAGTCTTTGAAAGTCATTCCCTTGGACAAATTGAAAATGAAAATAATGGCGTTTTTGTCAAGAGTAATAATTTGGGAGAAGCGTTATATATCGGTCCCGGGGCTGGCAGTCAACCCACGTCCAATAGCGTGGTTACGGATTTAATTACTGTCGCTTCTGAGATGAAATTAAATATCACAGGTCAAACATTCCATTCTTTTGATGAAGCAGGAACAGTGGTGCCACAAAATGAGTTGCAAAAAACTTTTGTGGTCTTTTTAACGAAAGAATTACTGACAACACGGCAAATTCTTGCTACCATAAAAGAAGAAGGATTTACTGTTACTTTCCAAGAATTAAAAGACAATGGCCTAGCTTTATTTACTCAGCGCTTATCTTTTAATGAAGTGGAACGCTTAGAGAAATTTATTGATGGTAAAGCCTATCCCATTTTTGAGTAGGAGGTTATTTAATGGCGGAAACGATGATTTTAAAAAAAGGTGCCAATGGTTTTGAACTTGCCGTTCCAGATAAACCCAATTGGATTTTATTACGCCAAGGAGGGTATTCACCGGTACAATCTTTAGTCAACGCAGTAGCTGCTTGTGGAGGTTATGTCTATCAAGAGGTCCTGGAAAATTCCAAAATTGTGGGTACCATTCAAGAAGTTCACGTTAGTTATGAACGAAATTTAGAGAAAAAAGCCCATCCTATTAAAACAATTACAATTCATTTTTTAACAGTTGGGATAACTAAGGAACAGCAAGAAAAAGCGCAACGTTGTTTACGCTTAGTGTCACCAAATTGTCCAGTGATTCAGTCACTAGATCCAGCAATTGAAGTCATTGAAACAGTAGCTTTTTAGGATAAATCTACTTGTAAAGTTAGTCTTTAATAAGGCTAACTTTTTTATTTTGGCAAAATTTTTTTTGGAAATTAGTGAAGAAATAAACTGTTGTCATATGGTAAGGAATTATTGCAAAAAGGGAACGTCTTTTTTTATTTAAAATCGTTAAATTAGCTTGACGAAAAAGAAGGAGATGACTACCATGAAGAAAAACACATAATCTTTTGAAAATTTAACTATTCAAAGGGATAGAATTGGGGAACAACATGAGAATGCGTGGATTTGATGTTTTGGGGCTCGGTATTTTGTTGCTGATTTTTGCCCAGCAAATTTGGTGGCAGCAACTGGAGGCAAGCAACCTTTTAATTGCTGCTGTGCTAGCCATTGCTGGCTACCTAATGACAGGTTTGACTTTAGAACACGTCAAAAAGCAAGGAAAATTTTATTTAGGACATTATCTTCTGAAGGGGATTAAAAGTATTTTTGTGCCGCTTGCTTTATTGGCACTTATTGGGGGAATTTGGGCTTATTGCTGGCAGCCAAGTGTGTTGGCAGATTTTAGCCATCAACTTTTTGCCAGTTTCGGCTGTGTATTGAATATCTATCAACTGTTTACCGATACTAGCACTGGTGTGGCTGCACCTCAGCTCTTCAGTAGCCTGTGGCCCTTAGCGAATCTTTGTCAACTTACGGTAATCTGGGGGCTAGTTCTCTGGTTCTTAGAAAAAATTCGACCCAAAGGAAAAAAAGCCGCTCCTTTTTGGTTTGCCACAGCGGCTAGTTTAACCCTCTTAACTTTTGGTGGCAGTATCGCTTTTAGTTTGCTAGCCTCTAGTTCATCGCTACTTTATCTTCCCTTTATGTATGCGCCAGGCTTTTTGGCCGGTAGTGCCCTGAGTTGTCTTTTAGGAGTCAACGAGGAAACGACGATGTTAACTAACTTTAGTCGCCGTTATTCCCATTCACGATTAATCTTTGGCACTGGAGGAGCTTTAGGACTTTTAGTGCTAGCGGTTTGTTTTTTCCCTAATGAAAGTCGTGGGGCCCTAATGAGTGGTACCACGTTAGGTTGGCTTGTCGCTTTAGTCCTTTTATTTCATGGTCGTCTTTTAGCTGATCAACAAAAATTCCGTTTGGGAAATGGCTGGTGGAGCTTTCTTTTGGCAAGTTACTGTTTTTTTAGCGGAATAAGTATTATCTTGCTGCCGCAATGGGGTGTCCTTTTAGGCGGGAGTGTCACGCTTCTGCTGAGCCTTGCTGGTGGGCTAGGGGTGCGCTTTTTAGCCAGACATTACCGACAACTTTCATTAGGCAAAGAGCGGCTAGTCGTCTTAGGAACTAGTTTCTTATTACTAGGTTTTATTTATGGCGGAGTCGGGAGTTCTCGCTTGCATGCGGATGCAACGGCGACCACGGCTACGGCAGAAGAGGTCACCACCACCTCAACTAGTGTGACACCACCAATCAACGATGTCACGACGTTTTTATTAGCTGCTTGGCAGCCTCTTTTGGCTCAAGCTACTGGTCAAGCGGATATTGCGGTTTATGACCATACTAGTGGCTTAACGTATCACTTAACTAATAATGGGCTGCATACGACTTTTGAAACAGCCAGTATCGTTAAAGTTTCTGTGGCCTCTCTTTACATGAAATCTTTAGAGACAGGGGCCCTCACTGTGAGTGAAGACGATGAAGTTGAGTTAAAATATATGATTGAACAAAGCGATAATGAGGCGACAACTTATTTGTTAAAGGAGCGACTTGGAGGTTTTGCTTCTTTAAGTACATTGTTTACTACCCTGGGGATGACGGATAGTCATTATACGGAAGAATCATGGGGGCTGACGACCACCACAGCCTTAGATCAAATTACTTTGTTAAACATGCTAGCCTATAATGAAGGCAATTACTTAAGTCTTACTTCTCGTGAGAAAATTTTAGCTTTGATGGGGAATGTAGATTCAGAACAAGATTGGGGAATTTCTGTGGGGGCGCCAGCTTTTCAAATAAAAAATGGTTGGTTAGACCGCAGTGATGGTACTTGGGTAATTAATAGTATCGGGCACGTTTATGATCCTACCAATGAAAAAACGGATTATACAATTGCCGTTTTGAGTAAAAATAATGATTCGGAATTAGCAGGAATTACTTTAGTTGAAGAGTTAGCAGCAGCAACGGCTAAATTATTGATCAACAATTAAAAGACTAGAGCGTAACAGGGCCTTGTCCTATCACGCTCTAGTCTTTTTTAACCAATCCCAATCCAATAATACAAAAGTTTGTCAGCGTAAGTGGGGAAGTCTTTCTGCTGATTGAGGGCCGTTTTTAAGTCTGCTACATAATCGGTAATAACCGCCGTGGCCCCGTAGAAAAGTACGCGATCCATCGTGGAGGAATCATTAATAGTCCAAGCATACACTTCTTTACCATCCGCTTTAGCCGCCGCCACAAAATTACTATTGAGAGTAGTGTGTTCCATCACAAAAAAATCAGCATTGGAGGTGGGGGGACCAATAATATTAAAAGGTAAAATGTAGCCTACTTTTAAATAGGGAGCTAGGGCCTTCACTTTTTCCACCAAAGGATAACTCAGGGATTGGACCCATGAACCGTCCTGTAAGAGGCGCTCACCATAGCGCTGGACAAAAGTTGCAGCTAGTTCTGGAGAATCTTGTGGGGTAATTTTTAATTCTACTAGGAGGGGTTGCTGGCTTTTTTCGGCGGTGGCTAAATAGTCGTCAAAGCTGGCTAAAGGAGCCGTCATCCCGTTGTCTTTAACCGTTAAGGCAGTAGCTTCAGCTAAAGTTAGGTCATCGATATTCACATCATGGCCTGTTAAAGCTTTTAAGTTGCGATCGTGCACCACGGCGAATTCACCGTCTTTTGTTTGAAAAATATCCATTTCAACAAAATCAACACCTAAACGCTGGGTGGCTGTTAAAGCGGCAATGGAATTTTGCACCCCATTAGGAGTACCAGAAAGATCTACTCCGCGGTGGGAGATAATGAGGGGCGTGTGAAAAGAAAAATCAGCTAGGTAGTGGTAATTATAAAGTAGCGCACCGCCAAAAAGGGTGCATAACCCGCCTAATAAAAAGATAGCCCGACCAATCCGCAGACTTCTTTTTTCCCGCGGGGGATAAAAGCGTCGGGGCATTTTTAAAGGCGGTAAGTCGTCTTTTAGCCAGAATAATAGAACATAAAAAAGTAAAGCGGAAAGGAAGGCTGTATGCAAAAGGGTTAAGCCTTGTAATAAGGTTAACGCTAAGACAGCTCCTGGTAAGCCCCAATGGCCTTGCCAACTTTCCATTAAGGCTTGACCGTGGTAAATTAGTAGAAAAATTAAGGAGACTACTCCTAAAACGGCAAAGTAAAGACCGACGATTTGCAACAAAATTTGAACCACATGTCCACGAGTCTTACGCCAACTTTTTTGTAAAGAGACTTTTAACGAATCATCATGTAACAATAAATAAGGTAAGACAAAAATAAAACGGACTGCTAAAAGTAATAACAGGAGATAACCGCCAATAAAACTGGTGACGACGCGATAACGTTGCTGAAAAATATAATCTAAAATAAAGGCGGGAATTTTAATTTTCGCTAGTAAATCAGAATGGAAACCAAGACCAGCCAAGGGTAGTAATAAGACTAAAAAAAGTAAAAAGAAAAGGAGGGTGGCGGGGCGGATTTTTTTAAGTTTAGCTACGGTGATTTTAAATAGTTGAATGACGCTAAGCGGTTGCTTATCTTGAATCGCTTTTAAACTCAACAATAAAAAACTGAATTCAAAGAAAAGGACTGCCAAAGTCAAAATTAAAAGGAGCAGTAGCGCTAATAATAAAACTCCGTGTTGTTGGAAGATTTGGGGAATATTGTCAGAAGACAAATATTTTACGCCGCCGAGCTTTAAAATCAGTTTCATACTCGCTTCTAAGGCGGGAATTAAAACAAAAAGCATTAAAGCGTGCATCACTAAGGTGTCACGAAAATAAGCTTTACTTTGGCGGAGAAAATGACTAGTTAATTTAATTTGATTCCATAAAGTTTTCATGAGTTGTTCTCCTTTAAAAGGCAGGGCCGACAAAAAAAGACTGCCGCCACTGATGGGTGCAGTCTTAGGGTACACGGAAAAAGTTAGAAAATCAATGGTGAAGCAGTTGTGCTAACCACTGACCACCGTAGATTAAGCCGTAACTATACATGGAAATCGTCAAAGGTTTTGCTAATAAGATAATCGTACTAAAACGTTTAAAGGACATCTTCGTTAAACCAGCGATGAGACATAACGCATCATCAGGTGCTATGGGAAAGAAGATAGCTGCCGCAAAAAATTTATCAAAACGTTTTTGATTGTCAATGTAGCCGATATATTTTTTGTAGGTTTTTTCAGAGATTAAAGATTGAATCAAAGGTTTCCCGTAATGACGCGCTAGTTGGAAGTTAATCATGGAACCTAGGACGATGCCGATATAGTTATAGAGAAATCCTTGCCACGGTCCAAAAATAATAACACCAGCGGCTAGTGAAATGCTCCCAGGGATAAAAGGGACGATTACTTGCAAAACTTGAATTAAAATAAAAACTACGGGTGCAAAAATAGTAGCTTTACCTAAAGTTAATTGTAGTTGTGTCAGATCTTTAAAGATACCTAAGTGGTAAAAATAAATGGTCAAGGAGATCGTCGCAATCAAGCCAGCTAACGAAATCAAATTGATAATTTTTCTAGAGATTACTTGGGTCATGTTGGGCTCCTCTCTTAAGCTACTGTTAGTCTATCAAAGCAGTAGGAAAAAGACATCAGACTTAAGTCCAATTTTTTTCTCATCAAAAGTAACAGCTTTATGTGACAAAAGCAATCTTTTTAAGGAGGATTATTTGTAATTTAAGAAAAAGCTAAGTTTAGCGGACGCGATGACGTAATAATTTTTTTTCAGCAAGAGAGGTAAGCATAAAACCCGCTGCAATGGCGCCGGCTGTGACAATCACTTTTACCACATAGCCAAAAGTTTGACTCTGGTCATCCAGAACTAAGCTACGTACCGCTTGATAGGCTGGTCCTCCGGGTACAAGAGGAACTAAGGCGGGAATGTTAAAAATAATGGTGGGGTACTTTAAGCGTCGAGAGAAAAAAATCGCCAACAGTCCAATGAGTAACGCCCCTAAAAAGTTACCAAAGGCATCACTGGAAAAAATAGTGTGGGTATAATAGTAACATACCCAACCACAAGCACCGGTAAAGCCCGCTGCTAGCAAAGTTTTTTTGGGAATATTAGTAATCACGCCAAAAGCAATCGTGGAAAGACCACTTAAAATAAAATGAATCAGAGCTGTAAACATTTTTTTGCCTACTTTCTAGAAAAATAATTTTAAACTAATAGCAATCCCGATACCAATAGCGCCAGCTGTGAAGAAAGCCTCCATAATCCGCGCCGTACCCGCTAGTAAATGTCCCGCTAAGATGTCGCGGAAAGAATTGGTAATAGAAACGCCGGGAACTAAAGGCATCACTGCTCCAATAATAATCGCATCGATATTGTTGCCGAAACCTAAGCGGACAGAGCAAATGGCCAAGACACCAATCGTAAAGGCAGCTAGAAAATCATTTAAAAAAGAAATCTCAAAAAATTTATTCGCCGCCTTATCTACGCCATAACCGAGCCCGCCGATTAAAAAGGCTGGCAAAATATCTTGCAGATTAGTAAAGAATAAATAAACGAGAGTGCAAGAGACAACTGCAGCAGAAAAAATTTGCCAACTCCAGGAGTAGGTAGTTTTATATTTATCTAAATTTTTTAAGGCATCATAAAATTCGGCAAGACTAAGCTCTTTGCGTTGATATTGGCGGGAGAGCTGATTGACGATGGCAACTTTTTCTAAATCAATACTACGTTTCATGACATTAGCTAGCTGGGTAATGGGTTCTTCCCCAAGTCCCATAAAAAGGCCAGTGGCAGTAACGTAACTAACCGATTGCGGATAGCCAGCATTTTGAGCGATACGGCTCATGGTATCTTCGACGCGATAAACTTCCGAGCCGCTCTCTGTCATAATTTTACCTGCCTTTAAGCAAGTTTTTAAAACTAATTCTTTATCTTCCATCTTGTTCACCTTTATTTATCTATTGAAGTAAGTTCATGGTAGCATTTTACAGGGAAAAGTTAAATAAAATATTTTTGTCAATTTTTCCAAACTAGCCTTTATTATATAGCAAAAAAAATGAAATAATACAACTGTTATCGAAAAATGGTAGCCTTTTAAATGCTTAATCTAAAGTTTTTCTAGAAAATACGACAACATTTTTGTCATTCATTAAAAAACATGGTAGAATCGGAAATGTACAATTAGAAAGATGAATGGAGGGTGTTTATGGCTAGACGTAAAACCATAACCCGCGAAGATATTTTGGAAGCAGCATTTAAACTTGTCGCCTCAGAAGGTTTCGGTCACTTTACAGCGCGCAACGTTGCCACAAAAGTTGGTTCATCCACACAACCAATTTATCTCGAGTTTAAGAATATGGATGATTTAAAAGACGCGGTTTATGAAAAAATTTACCATTACCTTGGGGATGAGGTCTTTCCAGTGCGCCACACCGGAGACATCATTGTGGATATGTGTCTGAATTATATTCATTTTGCTAAAAGAGAGAAAAAACTTTATTTTGCCCTTTACTTAGATAGCGCTGCTGATGGCAATCGGATGGAAGAATTTTCCAAAAAATATTTTGCGAAAAAGATTCAAGAAGATGCCTATTACCGCGACTTTGATGATGAAAAATTAAACTCTTTACGTTTAGGCAGTTGGATTACGGCAACTGGGATTGCTTCTTTAATGTCAGCGGGGATTATTCATCCTAGTGATGAAGAAATTATCCAATTTTTAGAAGATGGCAATAAAGCGATTGAAGCTTTGGATCATCCGATTCAAGTAAACTAAAATTTAAAATCGGGAGACTCGTTAACATTAGTTAGGGAGTCTTTTCTTTTTTTGCCCCTTTATTTATGAGAAAGCTGGGAACTTTTGGAAAATTAGATTGTTTTTAGTAGGCGGAAGTTTTAAGATAAGAGAGGAGTTTTATCATGGGGTGGACAAGGTAACGTTACCTCATGTTGATTAAGTCACCACAAAAAATGTGGAAATTTTTTGTGGTCCATCATGAAAGGATGTTTTAGATGCAAAGAGTAGAGTTATTACAAGCGATTGAAGCGGCCGGCGTCATTGCCGTTGTTCGTGGTAAAGACAAAGAAGAAGCAGTCAAAGCAGTTGACGCCATCGTGGCTGGTGGGATGTACGGTATCGAATTAACTTTCACTGTACCCCAAGCAGATGTCGCCATTAAAGAATTAGCTGACAAATATGCCGACCGTCCAGAAGTTGTCATTGGTGCCGGGACTGTCTTAGATGCAGTTACCGCTCGTTTAGCCATTATGGCCGGAGCTAAATTCATCGTTAGCCCAACTTTTGATCAAGAAACCGCTGAAATGTGTAACTTGTATCAAATCCCTTACTTACCAGGTTGCATGACGATTACGGAAATGAAGACCGCTTTAAAAGCTGGCGTGGATATCATCAAATTATTCCCAGGTTCCGCTTACGGTCCAAGCATCATTAAAGCTTTCAAAGCACCATTACCATTCTTAAACATTATGCCAACAGGTGGCGTAAGTTTAGACAACATGGACGAATGGTTCAAAGCCGGCGTCATTACCGTTGGTGTTGGGGGTAACTTATTAGCACCTTTAGCCACTGGCGATTTTGCGAAAATTACTGAAGTAGCCAAAGAATATGTGGCGAAGTTTAAGGAAATTAAAGGTTAAGCATTCTACTACTAAAAAGAAGAAGGTTAATTTCATGAATAAAGAATTAGTGTTTTACAATAAAAAATTAGATAAAGCAGTTAACTTACCTTTAAGTTGGGACGGCTTTACCGCTAAAGTGTTAGAAACAGAAAAAATTAGTGAAATTGGTTTAACCGAAGCCGTGGACTTTGCAGCAATCGAAAAAATGATTGCCGTCGATACTTTCACCATTAGCTTCCAAGAAGAAGGCGTGGTGCCCATGACTTATAACCAATGGGAAACTTTACGCAGTCTGCAAGCCAACGCTGTATTGCAAGCAAGAATTGCAGATTTAGACGTGGATGCGGCGACCAAAGAAAAATTAGCCCAGCTCTTTAATGAATTTAACAAAGGCATGGCTGTGAAATACGAATATAAAAAATCTTGGTTAGCAATCTATGAAGAATTATTAGCCAATCTTTTACCTTTACTTTAAAATTTTTTTGAGAAGCGGTCTTTTGAAAGTCGATGGACTTTTGAAAGGCCGTTTTTTAATGATTTTTCAGGCGGGGAAAAATGCGCTATAATAAAGCACGTTAATGAAACACACGGAGGTGATCTCATGGAACAAGTTTATGTGATTGGCGATGTTCATGGCATGTATGATTTATTTTTACAAGCCTTGCAAAAATTTGACCCGCAAACCATGCAACTCGTCTTGATTGGTGATTTAATGGACCGCGGACCGGAACCAAAAAAATGTTTTCTTAAAGCCAAAGAGCTAGTGGAAAATTACGGTGCTATTTATTTACGAGGCAACCATGAAGATATCTTATGGAACTTTTTACATTCGCCAGAAGAGCGGATGGATAATTATCTCCGTAATGGAGCGAAAGAAACTTTAGAAAGTTTTTTACATCCTGGGGTTTTAGCCGAATATTCGCCGACAGAAATCGCGATGCTCTTGCGTTCCCACTATCCAGAATTGGAACCATTTTTGGCAGCGCGTCCTTATTATTATGAATGGGAAGATTTTATTTTTGTTCATGCCGGCTTAAACCTCGCTTTAGCTGACTGGCGGGAAACTTCACCTCATGATATGATTTGGATTCGCCAACCCTTTTTTGAAGGAAAGAATCGCACGGGCAAAAAGATTGTCTTTGGCCATACCATCACACCGTCTTTATATGGCGACAATGAAAACACTGATTTGTGGTTATCGGATAATAAAATTGGTCTTGATGGCGGCGCAGTGTACGGTGGCACCTTACATGGTGTTTTGTTTCACCCCCACGAAATTTATTTAGATCAACAGTGGGATAATGTCACTGGACCGTGGCAACCAGATTTATAACAACGTAACAAAGGAGTATGAAAATTGACGACAGAAGAACAAGCACGACAACTTTTATATCAAGAGCTACAGGAATTTTCTAAAAAAAGTATTGATGGAGCATTAGGGTTATTGCAAGAAGGCAATACTATTCCTTTTATCGCCCGCTACCGTAAAGAAGTTACGGGGTACTTAGACGAAGTTGCTATCTTAAAAATTGCTGAACGGAAACAATATTTAGATAATCTGTTAAAACGCAAAGAAGATGTTCTAAAAAATATCGCAGAACAAGGTAAGTTAACGCCAGCATTGCAAAAAGCGATTGAAGGGGCTAGTCAGTTAACGCAAGTAGAAGATTTGTATTTGCCTTTTAAACAAAAACGCCGCACTAAAGCAACGATTGCTAAAGAAAATGGTTTGGAACCCTTAGCGGCTCTTTTGACTGCCCAAGACCCTAAGTTAGCAGTGGAAGAACGCGCCAGTGAATTTTTAAATGAAAAAGTATCAACAGTGGAAGAGGCGTTAGCTGGGGCCATAGAAATTTTGGCGGAAGGTTACGCTGAAAATGCGCAGTATCGCCAAAAAATCCGGCAGTTGACGCGTGCAAAAGGTTTATATGAAACCAAAGAAAAAGACGCTGCCTTAGATGAAAAAGGCGTCTACCAACTTTACTACGAATTTAAAGAGCCACTAGCAAAAATGGTTTCCCACCGTATTTTAGCCACGAACCGTGGTGAAAAAGAAGGCGTCTTAAAAGTTAATTTAATCGCGCCTGAAGGGGAAATTTTACAATATTTGCAAGAAAAAATTATGACCAGACAAAGTCCCGCAACAGCGTATTTACTTACCGCCATCAACGAAGCATATAAACGGTTCATTGGACCAAGTATCGAACGGGAATTGCGGAAAGAATTAACCGACGCGGCTGAAGAACAAGCGATTAAAATCTTTGGGGAAAACTTGAAAAATTTATTACTACAACCAGCGTTAAAAGGAAAAGTAGTCATGGGCTTTGACCCTGCCTATCGTACAGGTTGTAAGTTAGCCGTTGTGGATGCCACGGGCAAACTTTTAGGCGTCGACGTGATTTATCCCCATAAACCAGCGCCAGAAGCTAAGCGTAAAGCCGCTTTTGGACAATTTAAACAATTACTGAAAGAGTATCAAGTAGAGATGATTGCCATCGGGAACGGCACAGCCTCGCGGGAATCCGAAGAATTTGTAGCCAGTGTCCTAAAAGAAATGCCCACCGAAATTTTTTATCTGATTGTGTCTGAAGCCGGGGCCTCCGTCTATTCTGCTTCCCAAGAAGCACGGGATGAATTTCCTCAGTTGCAAGTGGAACAAAGAAGTGCTGTCTCCATTGCGCGGCGCATCCAAGATCCTTTAGCCGAACTCGTGAAAATTGACCCGCAAGCAGTAGGGGTTGGCCAATACCAACATGACGTGTCGCAAAAGAACTTGAAAGAGCAACTTTCTTTTGTAGTAGAAACGGCTGTGAACCGCGTCGGTGTTAATTTAAATACCGCTTCTGCGCAACTGTTGCAGTTTGTCGCAGGTTTAAATAAGACGATTGCTCAAAATATTATTACGTATCGGGAAGAAGCAGGGGTCTTTACTAGTCGCGCGCAATTGAAAAAAGTACCTCGCTTAGGACCGAAAGCCTTTGAACAAGCAGTGGGCTTCTTACGCATTTTAAATGGCAAAAATCCTTTAGACCAAACGGGAATTCACCCGGAAAGTTATCGCGCTACGGAAGCTTTGCTCACCAATTTAAACTTGCCAGCCAAAGCTTTAGGAACTGCAGCGATGAATACTGCTTTAAGTGCGGTGGATATTCCGGCGATGGCTGAAGAATTAAGCATCGGGGAAGCGACCTTGGCAGATATTATCCAACAGTTGCAAAAACCAGGGCGGGACATTCGTGATGATTTGCCGCAACCGCTTTTGAAAAAAGATATTTTGAAATTAGAAGACTTAGCTGCTGGGATGGAATTAGAAGGAACCGTCCGCAACGTTGTGGACTTTGGCGCCTTTGTAGACATCGGGGTAAAACAAGATGGTTTAGTACACTTGTCTAAACTTGCCAAAACTTTCGTGAAACATCCCACCGATGTAGTAGCCGTAGGAGATGTGGTGACGGTTTGGGTGGAAGCCGTTGATTCAAAACGCGGTCGGATCTCTTTAACCATGATTGCGCCTAAGAAAAATGACTAATCAAGAATTACAGCAATGGGTGGAGGAAGTCTCTTTACGGGATTTTCACCGCCCCTTTTGCCATCAAGCGGTGTTTAATCAGCGCCTGAAAACCACCGGTGGGCGCTATCATTTAACAGATCATCATTTGGATTTTAATCCGCAAATGCTAAGTCTAGGTGCGGCTACTTTTGAAAAAATTATTTTACACGAGTTGTGTCACTATCACTTGCATTTGCAAGGGCAGCCGCATAATCATCGCGATGCGGCGTTTAAAGAGCTGTTAGCTAAAGTTGGCGGGTTACGCTACGCTCCTAGCTTGCCGGAAGCGGCTCCTAAAAAATATTTTATTTATCAATGTCAAGCTTGTGGTGGACTAGTGAAGCGTCGGCGTCAGGTGGACGTGACGCGCTTTGTTTGTGGCCGTTGCCGCCAGCCGTTGCAATTTAAAGGAGTTGAATGGTTGTGAAAGACTTATTATTGATCCCTAGTACTAAAAGTGACGCTGTGGAACTTTTTGCAGCAATTGCCGCCTCGCGTAAAGAGTTGCTGCCCTTTATGCTTTGGGCGCAAACGACGTTAACGCTAGCTGATGAAGAAGAGTTTTTAGCCTATGCCGAAAAGAAAATGGCCACAAGGGAGCTTTTTATTTGGACGATTAAAGTTGCGGGTGTTGCTGTGGGGCAAATTGATTTGCACGAAATTGTCTGGGAAGAAAAAGCTGCCCGTCTCGGCTATTGGTTGGCGACTTCTGTCCAAGGGCACGGCTACGTCCATCAAGCTTTGCGTCAAGTGTTGTCCATTGCTTTTCAACAGTTGGGACTTAGCAAGTTAGAAATTATTGCTGATCAGAAAAATATCGCTAGTCAAAGAGTAGCCCAGCGTGCAGCCTTCACTTTAGCAGAAGTAGTAGAAGAGTATTTATTTTCAGCCGGCGTCTTTTTCCCCGCTGAATTTTTTCAGTTAACAAAAGAAGATTGGGAAAAAGAGCAACAAAAAAAGAGTAGCTGAAAGCTACTCTTAAACGTAAAAATTATGCAATGCGGAAAAAGGGATTTGAACCCTCACGGTATTACTACCACTAGCACCTGAAGCTAGCGCGTCTGCCATTCCGCCATTTCCGCAAATGTTTCACTAGCCAAATTTCGCTGTGTAACAAAAATTATTTTAATGCTATCGCAGGTAAAAGTCAAAAAGAAAATGATCGCTATGGAGGGAAAGATAAAAATGTATCATGTTAAACGGATTACTAAGGATAACGAAGTGGATTTGCGCTTGCCTAATGAGCCTTTCACCGCTCAAGGTGTAATGGAAGTTGACTTCACCAAAGGCAAATGGTCCACAAAATTTGTGGCCAGCACGGAAAGTACCACGGAAACTTTTCCCGAAGAAAATTATCAATTGGAAGATATTGATGGTGCTGGTTTTGCTTTAGGGCTGTATGATGAGGCAGAAAAGTGTGTGGCACTAGGAATTTTTGAAAATCGTTGGAACAAATATCTTTATTTAAGTGACCTGAAAGTTGTAGCTGCTCATCGTGGCGAAGGCCTTGGCGGGCAACTTTTGCAAGCAGCCAAAGTGTTTAGCCAAGAACAAGGATATCGGGGCATGAGTACTATTGCCCAAGATAATAATCCCCGTGCTTGCCAATTTTATCTGCACGCCGATTTTCAATTAGGAGGCTTTAATAATCGCGACTACTTTTGGACGAGTCAAAAGGGTAAGGGAGATTTATATTTTTACTGGGAGTATTAGCAGTTTCATTTGACAATCCGTAAAGAAAGTTTTAAATTAATGAAGGATTGTCATTGGGATATAGCCAAATTGGTAAGGCGCCAGATTCTGATTCTGGTTAGTGCGGGTTCGAACCCTGCTATCCCAGTAAAAATAGTAAAAACCAGTGGGCGAGTTTTCGACATTGGTTTTTTTGTATCAGGCAAACTTCATGGCCTAGCGCTTGCTACCTTGTATAATGAGGATAGAAAGGACGTGCTTATGTTGAAAGACAAAGAAAACTTGAAGAATGAACTTAATCCTATGGCGTATGCTGTGACGCAGGAAAATGCCACTGAGGCTCCTTTTACAGGACAATATGACGATTTTTATGAAAAAGGAATTTACGTTGATGTCGTTAGTGGTGAACCACTTTTTATTTCCAGTGATAAGTACGATGCCGGTTGCGGCTGGCCTTCTTTTACTAAACCCCTGACGCGTAAAAATATTAAAGAAAAGGCAGACTTTTCTCACGGGATGCACCGGGTAGAAGTCCGCAGTAAAACGGCGGATTCCCATTTAGGTCATGTTTTCTCTGATGGGCCGCAAGATGCTGGTGGTTTGCGTTATTGTATCAACTCTGCTGCGTTACGCTTCGTTCCGCTTGCAGCAATGAAGGCAGCTGGTTATGGTGAATTTATCGACTTAGTGCAATAGTTATCCTTTTCCGTCATTTTTTTATTGACAAAGACCAGTTTTTTTTCTAAACTGATACTTGTATTAAGCGGAAGTGGCGGAATGGCAGACGCGCATCGTTGAGGTCGATGTGGGATAATATCCCGTGTGGGTTCGACTCCCATCTTCCGCATTAACTAGACCCTGAAGAAATTTTCTTCAGGGTCTTTTTTTTGCTTTTCTTTTAAAGAAGCCACTTACTTTGTAGAAACTGCTTTTTCTGTCGGCCACGCCACAACTTCTCCATGGCGTTGTAAATAATTAAAGAAAATGGGAAAACGATCGACATCCATCTTGGTGAGGCGCAGTTTTTCTTTAACGGCAAGCAATTGTTTTTGTGTGACTTTCCCCATGAGTTTTTTGACTGCTTGGGGCAGAGGAACTTGACGCAGATAAGTAGTGCTGGCTAAAATTTCTCCTTTGTAGTATAAATAATATTTTGTTCCGCGGTCTAAAGGAAGTATGCCGATAAAATATTGGTCTTGTTGGGTAGCTAAGATTTGTTTATTGCGGCGCAAAAAGCGTTGAGCGATTTCTCTTTTTTCCCACCAGACTTGCGCTTGTTCGTATGCATTTCGGGTGGCAAAGAAAGCGACTTTATCATCAATGCGTTGCAAGAGCAGTTGGTTTTCCCCGCTTAGAAGGTCCAGGATTTCCGCTAACCGAGCTTGATACTCAGCTTTGCGTTCTAATGCTGTCGTTTCTTTTGTGTAAGGTGTGATAATTCCTGCGGCGTATTGTAGTGGGCCTTGCAAGCGATAGACGGACTGGACCACGGCTAAAAAGTCTTGCATTTTGCTTTTTTTGTAAAAAGGTCCCAAGGTTAAGCCGCTGTCTTGCCAACTGTCGACAATTTTAAATTGATTATTGGCAAAATGAAAGTAGCTGTACTCTTCAAAATGATTCATTAATTGGTTGTAGGGTGGTCGATATTGATGGATTTTTTGGCATTCTAACCATAAAGCGTCAAACTCACTTTCAACAGTTAAAACGTCAAAGTGGTCAATGCGTTGGACTAGTTGTTGAATTTTCCCAGAATGCTGCGGATTTTTAACGAAATAACTACTGATGCGTTGGGGTAAAGACTTGGCTTTGCCTACGTACAAGATGTTTCCGTAAGCATCCTTCATCAAATAAACACCAGGAACTGGTGGTAAAGCGCGGGCGGCACGTAATAAATTAGCCATAACTGCTCCTTAAATTTATCTGAAATTTCTGCAATGAAAGTTGCATTTTTTTTAAACATAAGCTAACGTAGAGAAAAAATCAATCCTAAACTGGAGATGGCAAGCATGAGAAAATTTGAAAAATCAAGCAAACTGGAACACGTCAGTTACGATGTGCGGGGACCGGTTTTAGAAGAAGCTGAACGGATGGAAGATGAAGGCATTCGTATTTTAAAATTAAATACGGGTAATCCGGCACCTTTTGGCTTTGACGCACCTAATGAAGTGGTGCGGGACTTGATTATGAATGTCCGTTCTTCTGAAGGATATTCAACTTCTAAAGGGATTTTTTCGGCTCGCAAGGCGATTGAACAATATTGTCAAACGAAAAATTTTCCTAACGTGACGATTAATGATATTTATACGGGTAATGGGGTCAGCGAGTTGATTACCATGTGTATGCAAG
Source organism: Enterococcus nangangensis (assembly GCF_005405245.1). GTDB lineage: Bacteria > Bacillota > Bacilli > Lactobacillales > Enterococcaceae > Enterococcus_J > Enterococcus_J nangangensis. The sequence continues at coordinate 162,650 of NZ_BJDR01000001.1, forward strand.
GTCTCTTAGACCACGGTGATGAAGTTTTAATCCCGACACCAGACTATCCCTTGTGGACAGCCTCCGTCTCCCTTGCTGGTGGCACACCGGTTCATTATATTTGTGATGAGCAAGCAGAATGGTATCCCGACATTGAGGATATGAAAAAGAAAGTGACCCCCCGTACAAAAGCAATCGTCATTATTAATCCTAACAATCCCACCGGCGCCCTTTACCCGAAAGAAATTTTAGAGCAAATCGTGGAAATTGCGCGGGAGCACCAATTAATTATTTACTCCGATGAAATTTATGATCGGCTGGTGATGGATGGCTTAACGCATATTCCTATTGCGACTTTGGCTCCTGATTTATTCGTGGTGACCTTAAATGGTTTATCTAAATCCCATCGCGTAGCGGGTTTCCGTTGTGGCTGGATGGTCTTAAGTGGTGACAAGAGTAATGTGCAAGGCTACATTGAAGGACTAAACATGTTAAGCTCCATGCGTTTATGTTCTAATGTTTTGAGCCAACAAATTATTCAAACAGCGCTTGGTGGCTATCAAAGTATTGACGAGTTACTTTTACCTGGCGGACGCATCTATGAGCAACGGGAATTTATTTACAACGCGTTAAATGATATTCCGGGGATTACTGCTGTGAAACCCAAAGCCGCTTTTTATATCTTCCCGAAACTTGACGTGAAAAAGTTCAATATTAAAAACGATGAACAATTTGTGCTGGACTTTTTGCATAAGTATCACGTTTTATTGGTGCATGGTGGTGGCTTTAATTGGCATGAACCCGATCACTTCCGTTTAGTATACTTACCACAGATGGAAGATTTGAAACTCACCATGAGTAGCATGCGGGAATTTTTAGCTACCTATCGGCAAAAATAATTTTAAAAAAAGAACAGTGCTGGCGCAAATTGCTAGCGCTGTTTTGCTTTTTTTGAGATGCAATTATTTCTTAAAGTTTGTGAGAAGCCGTATAATAAAAGTAGCAAAGAATAAATGGTATACACCAATCTTGATTTTTTTTAGAAAAAGCGGTATCGTAAAGACAAAAGCAGAAAGAAGGAAAAAAGATGCGGACATTTGTTAAAGCAGCAAAATTTTTCATGAGAAATAGTGTGAAAGGTCCTGGCTACTTAGAATTAGTAGACGGCAAATTTGGTTCTTACTTTAAGGAATTGCCAGAAAAAGATGCTGAAGTGGTGGATTACGGTGGGCAATGGATTGCTCCGGGTTTAGTAGATACCCACATTCATGGCTATAAAAATCACGATGTCATGGACAATGATTTTGAAGGCATTAAAGTGATGTCTGATGCGCTTTTAAGTTGTGGGGTGACGAGTTTCTTGCCGACGACTTTAACTTCTTCTAGAGAACGTTTAAAAGATGTTGCGCAAACCATTGGTGACCATTATCAAGAAGCACAAGGGGCGAAAATTCAAGGCATTTATTTTGAAGGTCCTTTCTTTACGGAAGAACATAAAGGTGCGCAAAACCCTAGCTACTTCTCTGATCCAAGTATTGAGGTCTTTCATGAATGGCAAGAAGCTGCTGGTGGTTTAATTAAAAAAATTGCTTTAGCACCGGAGCGCAAAGGCGCTGCTGAATTTGTTAAACAAGTTACCTCAGAAGGGGTTGTTGTTTCTTTAGGCCACAGCGATGCTACTTTAGAACAAGCCAGTGCCGTCGTGGATGCTGGCGCCAGCGTCTTTGTTCACGTTTATAATGGCATGCGGGCCTTAAATCATCGGGAACCAGCGATGGTGGGGGCAGCGATGACTTTGAAAAATGTTTTTGGTGAACTGATTTGTGATGGTCACCACGTTCATCCTACTGCTGCTGAAGCTTATATGGACGTTCGCGGTCGCGATCACGTTGCCTTAATTACTGACTGTATGATGGCCGGCGGGATGCCTGATGGTGATTACATCTTGGGAGAATTTCCCGTGGTGGTGGCTAACGGTACGGCACGCCTGAAAGAAGGCAATCTAGCTGGAAGTATTTTGAAACTTAAAGAAGCGATTAAAAATGTGGTAGATTGGGGTATCGCGACACCGCAAGAAGCCATTATGATGGCCAGTGAAGTGCCAGCTGTCAGCTGTAAGATTGACGACAAGTGTGGCTTTATTGCACCAGGACGTGCTGCTGACTTTATCGTTTTAGATCCTGATATGGAATTAGCCGCTACTTATTTAGATGGTGTAAAACGTTTTGAAAAATAAAAAGTTTTAAAAAGGTCCGGTACATGATGATGAATCATGTGCTGGACCTTTTGTGTTGGGGATAAAAGCGAATTAATCTAAAAACTGTTCTTTGACAAAACGTGCATAACTGGGATGGGTGGACAAAAGTTCTTGGTGGGTACCTTGTCCAGTAACGTGGTGATTTTCAAGAAAATAAATGATATCGGCATCGATAATCGTGGCTAAACGATGGGCAATGGCAATCGTGGTTTTTCCCACCATCACACTAGCTAAACTTTTTGAATGTATTGTTCAGAGTCACTATCTAAATTGGCGGTGGCTTCATCTAAAATTAAAAATTCAGGTTTGCGTAAATAAGCGCGGGCCAGTTGGAGCCGCTGTTTTTGTCCACCAGAAAGTTTTACGCCATTTTCGCCGATGATTGTTTGCAGCCCGTCTGGTAAAGCTTTCACTTCTTTTTCGAGGTAAGCCACTTTTAAGGCGGCAAAAAGTTGATCGTCACTGGCAGGGACCGGCAAGCCTAATTGTAAATTCTCAGCAATGGTTCCAGCTAATAATTGATTATCTTGAGAAACAAGAGCAAATTTTTCACGCCAATCTTTTAAAGCAATCAACCTGCTGTCTTTTTTATTCAACGTTAGAGTCCCTGTGCTTAAAGGATAAAAACGTTCCAGTAGATGAACGATTGTCGATTTTCCGGCGCCGCTTGGTCCCACTAAAGCAATTTTTTTACCTTGGGGAAAGGTCATGGAGATGTCATCGAGAATTATTTCTTGGTCATAAGAAAAGCTAAGATGACTCAAGGCTAGCTCACCAGAGGAGGCCTTATCTCCGGTTGGATTTTCGGGGGTAACGGCAGTTAGTTCTTTTAAATAATTTAAAGCGCCCTCTGCTTTGGCTTTCCCAGAAAAAAAACTAGCAATATTGCTGACGGGATTTAGGAGCTGAAACAAATAAATCAAAAAAGAAATCAAAGTGCCAACAGTTAAACTACCTTCAGCGACGCGAACCCCACCATAAGCAAAAATAATAACCACCATCCCGAAAAGCATCATCATCGCCAATGGCGTAGTAAAGGCTTCAACAAAAGCGTTTTTTTGCGATGTGCGATAAAGCAAATTAATTTTTTGATCAAAGCGCTTCTGCACTTGTTCTTCAGCACAAGTACTTTTAATCAAACGTATTTGTTGGAAATTTTCACTAACAATACTGGTGAGATCCCCTAACAGATTTTGAATTTTTTGGGCAAACTTTCCACTGATTCTACTTAAGGGGGTAATCAAAATCATCAGTAAAGGCAGCAAGACAGTCATAAATAAAGCTAGCCGCCAATCCAGGAGAAATAAAACGATTAATGAACCAGTAAGGGTAATGAGCCCAGTGACAAATTCTGGAAAATAGTGGGTTAAGAAACTACGCAGCACATCTGAATCATGCAGCACATGACTGGCTAATTCGCCACTTTTTTCATTATCGAAAAAAGAAATGGGATTTGTTAACAGGCGTTGATGCAGCTGTTTTCTTAAAGTAGTGACTTGTTTTTCGCCAGCCACGGCGATTAAAAATTGGGCCAGCAGTGCAAAAATCATTTGTAAAAAAAATAGTCCGACGATAGTGAGGATACTAGTGAGGTTCATCGACCCGTCAATCAGTGTTTTCAAAGAAAGAGGCAGTAAAATGGTAACTAAGCTCGTTAAGATGCTGAAAAATAGTCCACTGATTATTGCTTTATTGAAGTGTAGAAGTTTAAAATTTACCTGCATACTTAGTCGTCTCCTGACTATATTTTTATAGGTTGTAGTATTTTTTGATTTCTGCAGGTCCTTTAAAGACGCCATAGACTTTAATTTGCTCTACCACGTTAATGAAGTCTTGTGGGGCAACGTCTTTTTTGACCACCAGCATCCCTAGTGTCCAGACGTGAATTTTTTCTCCCCGCTGTAGTTTTTCTTGAATCATTTCATTATCGATTTTGTGAACGCCAATGGTGGTAAAATACCCCAGACCTTGAGTCGCTTCAGGGGTGTTACTCTCAATAATTTTTTGATTGAGACTTAAATTTTTTTCGATAGCATCTTTAATGAATTCGGTGCGATTGCTGTAGCGGCCATTTTCCACTAATAAATCAATGTAGCCTAAAGTAATTGGATTTAAGTTGATGGTGATTTTTTCTGTTTCTGCTTTTTTAACCATGGTAAGTCAGCTCCTTATTATTTTTAACATCTATATACCATCTGTATAGATGGTATATTAGAACTTTTTTGACAGGAAAGCAAGCATTTTAGGCAAATAAAGAAGACTGCTTTAGAGTTTTTCTTGCGTGTGGTAGAATATGAGGGCAAAGGAGCGATGGCGATGAAAGTCTTAGCCTTAGATACTGCTAGTGACACCTTGAGTATCGCGGTAGTTGAAAATAAAAATGTTTTAGGAAGCGTCCTTTTAAATGGACAAAAAAATCACAGCGTGACGTTGTTACCAGCCATTGAAAATTTATTGGCTAGTTTAAAACTTACGCCTAAAGAACTCGACCGCATTGTCGTGAGTCAAGGGCCAGGCTCTTATACCGGCTTACGGATTGGCGTAACGCTAGCTAAAACCTTAGCTTGGACGCTCAAAAAAGAATTAGTCGGGGTGTCTTCTTTAAAAAGCATTGCGGCTAGTTACAAAGATGATAATGTTTTAATTGCTCCCATTATTGACGCCCGTCGTCAAAATGTGTATACGGGCCTTTATCGTTGGAGTGGGGATGAACTGTTGCAGGTTGCACCAGACCGCCATGTGGCTTTAACAACTTGGTTAAAGGAACTCAAAGTCAAAGACACTGCTGTGGTCTTTGTGGGGGAAACAACTAAGTTTGCGGCAGAAATTTTAGCAGCAGATTTTTTTGTTAATCGTTTTCCTCAGCTAGATCAACCCGATATGGTGAGCATGGCGATGATGGAGCAGGCTAGCCAGCCGGTAACGGATTTATTGAATTTTGTTCCCGAATATTTAAAATTAGTGGAAGCGGAAGAAAAGTGGCAACTGACCCATCCAGGAGTACAGAATGAAACTTACGTGGAAAAAATTTAACTTAATTGAAAGCCTAAAAAAATTTTTCGGCTTTACGGCGCCATTTTATCAAGAGGTAACATTAGCTGGACAACGATTTATTTTTCGCGAGATTGCGTTAAGTGATATTCGCGGGTTATTGGCACTGGAAAAAGAAGTTTATGCAGGGGAGCTACCTTGGAGTAAGACCGCTTTTGTAGTGGAACTGAAAAATCTAGCGCCGCATCGCTATGTCTTGTTAGAACGGGGCGGAGAAATTGTCGGTTTTGTTGGTGCTAGGCTCCACGCCGAAGATTGTCACGTGACGAATATTGCCGTGCATCCACACTTTCAAGGACAAGGCATCGGTAGTTTTATGTTGCGGGACATTTTTCAGTATGCTAAAGAAAATAAGTCGCAGCAAATTACCTTAGAGGTGCGCATCTCTAATTTAGACGCGCAGCGCTTATATCGGCGATTCGGTTTTGTTTCTTGTAATATTAAAAAAAATTATTATACTGAAAACAATGAAGATGCAGTGGACATGATTGTGAAAATGGAGGATCTTTCTTGGTAACGTATCAAATTCTTTCTGAGAAAACAGCTGCGAATAAATTAAGCGCGGTTTACCAGCTTTTTGTCGATAATTTTTCGTCTTTTGGTTGGAGTTACTCAGAATTTTTACATAATGTACAAAGTGGCGCCCAAGTTTTTTGTTATGTGGAAAATCAAGGTGTGCCAGTAGGTGCTTTACAGGGAAGTTACGTGTTAGATGAAGGGGAGCTCTTGCATATTGCCGTGTGTCCAACCATGCGTCAACGCGGTCTTGGTGGCGGCTTATTGGCGCTTTTTTTTACGACTCTTAAAGCTCATGGTGTAGCTAAAGTTTTTCTAGAAGTGCGTCAGGGAAATCAAGGAGCCCAAAGATTATATGAAAAAAATGGTTTTATAAAGATTAGTCAACGAAAAAATTATTATCAAAATCCAACAGAAAACGCGTGGATTTATGTAAAAGAGTTAAAGGAAGCGGAAAATGAATAACCAACGAGAATATAAATTAATTTTAGCGGTGGAATCTAGTTGCGATGAAACGAGTGTCGCCATCGTAACGGATGATTTTAAAATTTTAAGTAACGTGGTGGCTTCGCAAATTAAAAGTCATCAACGTTTTGGTGGAGTGGTACCGGAAGTCGCCTCGCGCCACCATGTGGAACAAATTTTACTGTGCTTTGAAGAAGCGCTGGCCAAAGCGCAAGTGACGGTGGAAGACTTGGATGCAGTGGCGGTAACCTATGGACCCGGTTTAGTGGGCGCCTTACTTATTGGCATTACGGCTGCAAAAACTTTTGCTTGGGCTCACGCCTTGCCTTTAATTCCTGTCAACCATATGACGGGCCATATTGCCGCGGCTAATTTTGTTGCTGAGTTACATTATCCATTATTGGCGCTTTTAGTTAGCGGCGGTCACACCGAGCTAGTTTACATGAAAGAAGCCGGCAGCTATGAAATTATTGGGCAAACCCGTGATGATGCCGCAGGTGAAGCCTATGACAAAATCGGCCGCGTCTTAGGTGTGAACTATCCTTCTGGTAAAATTATTGATGAAATGGCTCAACAAGGACAGGATACTTTTCATTTTCCGCGGGCGATGCTGAAAGAAGACAATTACGATTTTAGTTTTTCCGGCTTGAAGTCGTCTTTTATTAATACCGTCCACAATGCGGAACAACGGGGCGAAACTTTAGCGGCCAATGACCTAGCGGCTAGTTTTCAAGCGAGTGTCGTGGAGGTCCTAGTGGAAAAAACATTACGCTGTGCTGAAGAACTACAAGTGAAGCAGTTAGTTGTCGCCGGTGGCGTGGCCGCTAATCACGGCTTAAGAAGCGCTTTAAAAGCAGCTATTGCCAAACGACAGTTAGAAATAGAGCTCATTGTGCCGCCAATTGCTTTATGCGGGGACAATGCAGCCATGATTGGGGCCAGTGCTTTTATTGAAGCGCGTCTTGGTCATTTTGCACATGGCGAGTTAAATGCGAAACCGAGCTTAAGTTTTCCCGAAAGAGCTGAATAAAAAAGTGACGAAACTGTTCATCAATGAGGATAAAACATGAAAAAGATTGCAGTATTAGCCGATGTTCATGGTAATTACACGGCGTTAAAAGCGGTGTTGGCAGAAATTGCTAAGGAAAAAGTAAATACAACGTGGTTTTTAGGCGACCTCTTGTTACCTGGACCTGGTGGTGATGAGCTTTTTCAATTATTAAATGAAGCACAGGTGAAAACCTACATTAAAGGCAATTGGGAAGATTGCGTGTTAGCAGCTTTACAAGGGGAAATTTCTTTGGCGGATCCTAGCGATATTTATCTAGCTAAAATGGTAGCCACCCTTTATCCGCAACTGAGTCACGCTAATCAAACGCGTTTACAGCAGTTGCCATTTTCGGCAATTAAAGAGGTGGAAGGACTACGGATTGGTTTATTCCATGGTGGGCCGGAAAAAAATTATGGCGGAGCCTTGTTTCCAACTCAAGCGCAAGCAAATTTTGATGACTTGTGTCGCGATGATTCATTAGATATCGTGTTAACTGCCCATTCCCACCAACAATTTATGCGCTATAGTAGTCAAGGCCAAGTTATTATTAATCCTGGTACCGTGGGTCAACCTTTTATCCATTGGTCAGGCTTTAAAAAAGATTTTTGTGGGCAGTATGCGCTAGTGACGGTGCATGAAAAGCAAATTCGTGCAGTAGAATTTAAAAAAGTTGCTTATGATCCAGCTGAAGAAGTCGCGCGCGCGAAAAAAGTCAACTTTCCTTTTAGCGACCTATATGAGGATTTTTTTGTCAATGATCGCGTTTATACACATGATGCGGAAGTTTTACGACAACATCCGCATTACGCAGAATACGTGGAGGATGTAAAAAAATTTCTCAAGGACTATGGAAAAAAATAGGCGTGGGAAAGAGACGCCTTGCTAGCTAATTTTCAAATCAATATCTAGGACATGATTTATCAGTTTTTTGCTGGTAAATCATTTTTTGTGTTTTATAAAAAAAAGCAGCGGGCAACCTTAACAGTTTTCAAAAAAATGGGAACATAAAAAATTTCAGCAGCAAGTGGTTGCGTTCTTTAAGAGTCTACGGTATACTACTAGAGGTGCGAAAATTCGCGCTAAATCCACATTCTTTGCACATTTTCAGCAGGGTGCCTAGTTCTACTAGGTCTGTTGAGGAGTTAATGCACAGGAGAGGGAAAATAAAAACCATATTGGAGGCAACAAAAATGGCAGTAATTAGTATGAAACAATTGCTAGAAGCCGGCGTACACTTTGGTCACCAAACTCGTCGCTGGAATCCGAAGATGAAAAAATACATCTTCACAGAAAGAAACGGAATCTACATTATCGATTTACAAAAAACCGTTAAATTAGTAGATGCCGCTTATGACTACATGAAAGCTGTCGCTGAAGACGGCGGGATTGCTTTGTTTGTTGGAACTAAAAAACAAGCACAAGAAGCAATCAAAGATGAAGCTACTCGCTCTGGTCAATTTTACGTTAACCACCGTTGGTTAGGCGGAACTTTGACTAACTGGGATACTATCCAAAAACGGATTGCTCGTTTGAAAAAAATCGTAGCAATGTCTGAAGATGGAACTTTTGATGTTCTTCCTAAAAAAGAAGTTGCTGGTTTAAATAAAGAACGTGAACGTTTAGAAAAATTCTTAGGCGGGATTGCTGAAATGCCACGGATTCCTGATGTAATGTACATCGTTGATCCTCGCAAAGAACGCATTGCGGTTCAAGAAGCTCATAAATTAAACATTCCAATCGTCGCTATGGTTGATACTAACTGCGATCCAGATGAAATCGATGTCGTTATTCCATCTAACGATGACGCAATCCGCGCTGTGAAATTAATCACTGCGAAAATGGCTGACGCTTTTGTTGAAGGCCGTCAAGGTGAAGACAATGTCGTTGAAGAAACTTTCGTTGCTGAAGTACCAGCTGCTGAAGCTGCTTCCATCGAAGAAATTGTTGATGTCGTTGAAGGCAACAACGAAGAATCTGCTGAATAATTTTTGAATTTGAGGCTGTCTCAAGGGCAAGGCTTTAAGCCGGCTTCGACCTTTGAGGCAGCTTTTTTAAAACTAATTTTTCATTACCAAGGAGGAAAATAAATTCATGGCAAATGTAACTGCTAAAATGGTTAAAGAATTACGAGATATGACAGGTGTCGGCATGATGGACGCTAAACGTGCTTTAGTGGAAGTTGAAGGCGATATTGAAAAAGCTGTTGATTTATTAAGAGAAAAAGGGATGGCTAAAGCAGCTAAAAAATCTGACCGGATTGCCGCTGAAGGTTTAGCAGCAACTTTTGTTAACGGCAATGTAGCATCCATCGTTGAAGTTAACTCTGAAACAGACTTCGTGGCTAAAAACGAAATGTTCCAAAACTTAGTGAAAGAAATCGCTGAATTAGTAGCCAACGAAAAACCTGCTGATGTAGCAGCTGCTTTACAATTAACGACTCCTAAAGGCAATACTTTAGAAGCTGAATTAGTTGAAGCAACACAAGTGATCGGTGAAAAAATTAGCTTCCGTCGTTTCGAAGTCGTGGAAAAAGGCGACAACGATGCTTTTGGTGCTTACCTCCACATGGGCGGACGGATTGCTGTCTTAACTGTGCTTGAAGGTACTACTGATGACGCTGCTGCTAAAGACGTTGCGATGCATGTAGCAGCTATCAATCCTCGTTACGTCAATGAATCTCAAATTTCACAAGAAGAATTAGACCACGAAAAAGCTGTTTTAACGGAACAAGCTTTAAACGAAGGCAAACCTGCTAAAATCGTTGAAAAAATGGTGGAAGGCCGCTTACACAAATTCAAAGCTGAAATTTGCTTAGTTGACCAACCATTCGTTAAAGATCCTGACCAAACTGTTGCGCAATTTGTCGCTTCAAAAGGCGCTACAGTGAAGAGCTTCATCCGCTTTGAAGTGGGCGAAGGTATCGAAAAACGCGAAGATAACTTTGTTGAAGAAGTTATGAACCAAGTTAAAAAATAATGTTGACTAAAAAATTGGGAACGCTCCGGCGCTCCCTTTTTTAGAAAAACGGTTCCAAAAAGTAGCGCGTTTCAAATAGCTTTGTGCTACAATAAAGGTAGATTATGGAGGATCATCATGTTAAAGCCTAAATATCAACGAATTGTTTTAAAATTAAGTGGCGAAGCCTTAGCCGGTAAAGACGGTTTTGGGATTAACCCACCAGTCATTAAAGAAATTATCCAAGAAATCAAAGAAGTTCACCAGTTAGGTGTAGAGATTGCCATCGTCGTAGGTGGCGGCAATATTTGGCGCGGTACAATCGGTGAACAAATGGGAATGGAAAGAGCGCAAGCTGATTACATGGGGATGCTGGCCACCGTCATGAATGCTTTAGCTTTGCAAGATACCTTAGAAAACGTGGGCGTGCCAACGCGGGTGCAAACTTCCATCGAAATGCGCCAAATTGCTGAGCCTTACATTCGCCGTCGGGCGATTCGTCATTTAGAAAAAGGACGGATTGTGATTTTTGCTGGTGGAACAGGGAATCCTTACTTCTCAACGGATACGACTTCTGCTTTGCGGGCTGCCGAAATTGATGCAGATGTCATTTTAATGGCGAAAAATAATGTAGATGGCGTTTACTCTGCTGATCCGAAAGTAGACAAAACCGCTACTAAATTTGCTGAATTAACCCACATGGAAATTATTTCTAAAGGATTGCACGTGATGGATTCTACCGCCAGCAGTCTTTCGATGGATAATGATATTCCATTGGTCGTCTTTAACATTAATGAACCTGGTAACATCCGACGGGCCGTTCTCGGCGAAAATATCGGTACAACTGTTAGGGGGAAATAAAATGGCTGATTTGAAACAAGCAACCAAAGAAAAAATGAAAAAAGCAGAAGAAAGTTTGCAACGGGAATTTGGGCAAGTGCGGGCTGGACGAGCTAACGCTTCCTTGCTTGACCGGATTAGCGTCAACTATTACGGCGCACCAACTCCTTTAAACCAAATGGCTTCCATCAATATTCCAGAAGCACGGGTCTTAATGATTACGCCGTTTGATAAATCTATTTTGCAAGATGTAGAAAAAGCGATTTTAGCTTCTGATTTAGGCATTTCGCCAGCGAATGATGGTAATGTGATTCGTTTGGTGATTCCGCAATTAACGGAAGATCGGCGGAAGGAATTAGCTAAAGAAGTGAAAAAATTAGCCGAAAATGCTAAAATTGCCGTGCGCAATATTCGTCGTGATGCCATGGACGAAATTAAGAGCCAAAAAAATAGCAATCAACTTACCGAAGATGATCAACGTGACTTGGAAAAAGAAATCCAAAACGTTACGGATCAAAGTATCAAAAATATCGATAACTTGACTGCTGAAAAAGAAAAAGAATTATTAGAAGTTTAAGCAGACAGACAAGAGCGAGCCAAGTCATTGGTTCGCTTTTTTTAATAGTCTGTTCTTTTCTACAAGATAATTTCCAAAGAAAATTTAAAAATCGCGTGGGATTAGGAAAAAAGATTGATTTTCATAGGTTTTTGCGTTAGTAATTGTTATAATGTTAAAGAATCATTTTAAAAGATGAGGGGGAACGTTTATGTTTCGTTTTTTCCCACAAAAGGAAAAATACCAAAGAAGCACCACATTTAATTTCAATCCGCAAGGACCAATTCCACAACACGTCGCTATCATTATGGATGGTAACGGACGCTGGGCCCAAAATCGCCGCTTGCCTCGGGTTGCTGGGCACAAAGAAGGCATGAATAATGTTAAAAAAATTACTAAACAAGCTAGTCGGTTAGGAATTAAAGTATTAACGTTGTATGCTTTTTCCACGGAAAATTGGAAGCGACCTACTGACGAAGTAAACTTTTTAATGCAGCTGCCGGTGGATTTTTTTGATACCTTTGTGCCGGAACTGATTGCCGAAAATGTCAAAGTGAGTGTCATGGGAGGTATCGAATTTTTACCGGACCACACGCAAAAAGCCGTCTATGATGCCATGGAGCAAACGAAAGACAATACTGGCATGGTCTTGAACTTTGCTTTGAATTATGGCAGTCGCGCCGAAGTGTTGGCGGCCGTGAAAAGTGTAGCTACTAAAGTGCAAGCCGGGGACGTAACCGTGGCTGAAATTGATGACGACTTATTTAGCAATGAGCTCATGACGGGCTTTTTAGCGCCTGAGTTGCGGGATCCAGAACTTTTGATTCGCACTAGTGGCGAAGAACGTATCAGTAATTTTCTGCTGTGGCAAATTGCTTACAGCGAATTACATTTTTCCCCAGCTTTTTGGCCGGACTTTGATGAAGACCATTTATTAGCAGCACTAGGTGACTTTCAGCAACGAAATCGTCGCTTCGGTGGTTTGAATAAGGAGGAAACAAAATGAGACAACGAGTTATCACTGCCGTTATTGCCCTAATTGTTTTTATCCCCATCATCGTTTATGGGGGCTTAGCCGTTGAGTTAGCCGGGGGTGTCCTGGCAGTAATTGGCTTATACGAATTATTTAAAATGAAAGGTTTAACCTTACTGAGCTTTGAAGGTGTTGTCAGTGTTTTAGGTACACTGGTCTTGGTTTTACCTTTAGAAAATTGGTTTTTCTTTTTACCGCAAGAAACGAATCACTTTACGCTGTTTTATTTTTTTGTGATGGTTCTTTTAGCCGCGCAGGTCGTGTCTAAAAATACGTATACGATTGACGAAGCAGCTTTTCCAGTAATTGCTAGTCTTTATGTAGGCATGGGCTTTCAAATGTTTGTCGCTGCCCGTAATCAAAGTTTAGTGGTGTTACTCTTTGCTTTGTTTATTGTTTGGGCGACAGATATTGGCGCTTATATGTTTGGTCGGCAATTTGGTAAAAATAAATTATGGCCGGAAATTTCTCCCAATAAAACGATTGAAGGTTCTCTTGGCGGTTTGCTTTCGGCTGTGGTGGTGGCCGCAATCTTCTTACTACTTTATCCAGGTGCTAAATATTTCGGCGTTTCCACGGGGCTTTTATTAGTCTATACGATGTTCTTTTCAGCCGCCGGGCAGTTTGGCGACTTAGTGGAGTCGGCTATTAAAAGACATTATGATGTGAAAGACTCTGGTAATATTTTGCCTGGTCATGGTGGAATCTTGGATCGTTTTGACTCCATGTTGTTTGTCTTTCCTTTAATGCACTTATTTGGTCTTTTTTAGATTTAAAAGAGGAGGGTTTCCATGAACTTAGCAACAACGATTATTACTTTTTTATTTGTTTTCGGTGGCATTGTCTGGTTCCATGAGTTTGGCCATTACTTTTTTGCTAAACGGGCGGGTATTTTAGTACGGGAATTCTCCATTGGTATGGGTCCAAAAATTTTTTCGCGGCAAAAAAATGGCACCGCCTATACGTTGCGTTGGCTTCCTTTAGGCGGCTACGTCCGGATGGCTGGCTGGGGTGAAGATGAAAATTCTTTACAACCAGGGCAACCGGTGGGTCTCGTTTTAAATGATGCTGGAAAAGTCGCGCAAATTAATACTTCCAGTAAAATACAATTGCCTAATGCTTTACCTGTAGAAGTGACCCATAGCGATTTAGAAAAAGCTTTGACCATTAGTGGCTACGTGGCAGGTCTTGGCGGAAACGTTCAGACGTATTCTTTAGAGCATGACGCGACAATTATTGAAGAAGATGGTACGGAGATTCGCATTGCACCTATCGACGTACAAATGCAAAGTGCCAAAGTGTGGCAGCGTATCCTAGTGAACTTTGCCGGACCTTTAAATAATTTTATCTTATCACTGGTTTTGTTTATTCTCCTGGTCTTTATGCAAGGTGGTGTGCAATATACTAATACCAATACCATTGGTGAAGTAGTTGCCGATTCCCCGGCTGCTGTCGCTGGTTTAAAAAGCGGTGATGCAGTATTAAGTGTCGATGGTGAGAAAATTTCTTCTTGGCCGGACTTAACGACAATTGTTGCTAAGAGTCCTGAAAAAGCGTTGGAACTTGAAGTGAAACGGGAAAATGAAGAGTTAGCCATCACGTTAACCCCCAAAGCGGTAGAGAGCAATGGAACTACCGTGGGACAAATGGGAGTGTATGCCCCTTTAAAGACCGATTTAGCTTCTAAAATAATCGGCGGTTTTCAATTGTTCGCCGATAATTCTTTGGCTATCTTTAAAGCACTAGGGTCACTTTTCACCAGCTTTAGCTTAGATAAACTGGGAGGGCCGGTGATGATGTTCCAATACTCGCAAGAAGCGGCCCAAAGTGGTTTGCGGACAGTGCTAGCTTTAATGGCGATTTTAAGTGTCAACTTAGGGATTATGAATCTTTTGCCGATTCCAGCACTAGATGGTGGTAAGATTGTCTTAAATATTTTAGAGGGTGTCCGGGGGAAACCCATCAGCCAAGAAAAAGAAGGTTTAGTCACCTTAATCGGTTTTGTCTTCTTGTTTGGCTTAATGATTTTAGTCACTTGGAATGATATCGCTCGCTATTTCTTCCAGTAGCGGTCGTTGAAAAAGTTTTTAAAAAAGGTATACTAAAGATATTCTTAGAAACTGTGACTGTGTCTGGGTCGCAGTTTCTTTTATGAAGTGAAGGAGGCTGAAGATGGAGTTATCACCAGAAGAACTCTTTAACAAATTAGCTACACAAATCGAATTTATTATTCCCGAAAACCAAGTAGCATTCGTTAAAGGCGCCGCCATTGAAAAAGTACTTGTGCATAAAAAGAGCCGCCAATACGAATTTTTTATACGCTTTCCACAAATTTTACCCGTGACTCTTTACCAGAGTTTTTACCAACAATTGCAATATGGTTTCAGTAAAATTGCCGAAGTGCGCTTAAACATTAAGGCTGCCGATAATCGTTTTGCGCAAGATTTATTGAGTGATTATTGGTTAGTGGCCATTCAAGGTGAAGCGTGTAATACGCCCATTATTCGGGAGACGTTAAAAAATGCTACGCCTATGCTGAGTGACAATAAAATTCGTTTGGCCATTGATAATGGGGGCATGCTCCCTTACTTAAAAGATCAATATTTGCCCGTGATTGAAGCTCACTATCAGCGTTTTGGTTTTCCTAAATTTACGATTGAGCCCCATTTAGATGAAGAGCAAGCCGAACGAGTCTTAGCACTTTTTGAAGAACAAAAGCAAGAGCGGGAGCAACAAATTCAAAATGATGCCCAAGCGATGTTTGAAATTCATCAGCAAAAGAAAAAGGAAAAAGCGGAACAAGAAACAGTGGAAGTCCATCAAGGACCGATTCAATTAGGACGGAATATTCCGCAAGATGAAGAAATCACTAGCATGGCAGATATTCTTGAAGAAGAGCGTCGCGTCACCATTGAAGGTTTAGTTTTTGATAAGGAAATTCGCGAGTTGCGTTCTAAACGGAAAATTTTAATTTTAAAAATGACGGACTATACTTCTTCTTTTGCGGTGAAGAAATTTTCCAACGGTGAAAAAGACGAAGCACTGTTTGAAGCCATTAAACCTAACTCTTGGTTACGTGTCCGCGGTTCGGTACAAGAAGATACCTTCATGCGGGACCTCGTCATGAATGCCCAAGACTTGGCAGAAGTCAAACATGCTGAACGCCTTGATACTTATCCTGGCGACAAACGGGTGGAACTCCACGTCCATTCCAATATGTCACAGATGGATGCCACCAACTCCATTACTGATTTTGTCGTGCAAGCAAAAAAATGGGGGCAAGAAGCCATCGCCATTACGGATCATGGCGGCGCCCAGTCTTTCCCGGAAGCGTATCAAGCTGGCCAAAAAAATGGTGTAAAAATTTTATACGGAGTGGAAGCAAACTTGGTAGATGATGGGGTGCCGATTGCTTATAACTTGCAAGATGTCGTTTTAAGTGACGCGGAATATGTGGTTTTCGACGTGGAAACCACAGGACTTTCAGCCGTTTACGACACTATTATTGAATTAGCCGCGGTGAAGATGCATAAAGGGAATGTCATTGGAGAGTTTGAGGAGTTTATTGACCCTGGTCATCCTTTATCTAAGACAACAGTAGAGTTAACAGGCATTACTGATGAAATGGTTCGCGGTTCAAAATCAGAAGAAGAAGTCTTGCGTCGTTTTAAAGAATTTTCCAAAGGGACGATTCTCGTTGCCCACAACGCGACTTTTGATATGGGCTTTTTGAATACGTCTTATGGCCGGCACGGTATTGCCGAAGCAGACAATCCAGTAGTGGATACGTTGGAGCTTTCCCGCTTCTTACATCCTCAATTAAAGAGCCACCGCCTCAACGTTTTAGCTAAAAAGTACGGCGTGAACTTGGAACAACATCACCGCGCCGTTTTCGACTCAGAAACCACCGGCCATTTAGCTTGGCTTTTCTTGAAAGAAGCCGCCGAAGAGCATGGCATTTTAAATCATTTGCATCTTAATGATTATATTGGGCAAGGGGATGCTTATAAACGAGCGCGACCTTTCCATGCGATTATTTTAGCGCAAACGCAAGCCGGCTTGAAAAATTTATTTAAGTTAATTTCCGAATCCAACGTTCATTATTTTTATCGCGTGCCCCGCATTCCCCGTTCTTTATTAGCGGAGCATCGGGAAGGCTTATTGGTGGGTTCGGCTTGTAGTAACGGTGAAATTTTTGAAGCCATGATGCAAAAAGGGAAAGAAGAAGCTGCCAATCGCGCTAAATTTTATGATTATCTTGAAATTCAACCGAAAGCTGCCTATGCACCTTTAATTGAACAAGAATTAGTCAAAAATGAAGCAGACTTAGAAGAAATTATTAAAAACATGATTGCCATCGGGGAAGATTTAGACAAACCAGTTTGTGTCACCGGAGACGTCCATTACTTGAATCCTGAAGATGGCATCTATCGCAAAATTTTAATTAGTTCCATGGGGGGAGCGAATCCTTTAAACCGTCACTCCTTACCAGAAGTTTATTTTAAATCTACTTCCGAATTAATGGCGGAGTTTGCCTTTTTAGATG
The DNA here is from genome assembly GCF_005405245.1 of Enterococcus nangangensis. Taxonomy (GTDB): domain Bacteria; phylum Bacillota; class Bacilli; order Lactobacillales; family Enterococcaceae; genus Enterococcus_J; species Enterococcus_J nangangensis. Next base: position 179,899 of record NZ_BJDR01000001.1, read on the forward strand.
AAGCGACCCGTAAAAAAGTCATTGTAGATAATCCCCGTTTAGTCGCCAGTTGGATTGATGAGATTACGCCAGTGAAACATGAGCTCTATACGCCAAAAATTCCCGGTTCAGAAGAAGAAATTTCTAATTTAAGTTATACGCGGGCGCGGGAGCTTTATGGCGATCCTTTACCAGAGATTGTAGAAGCGCGTTTGAAACGAGAATTAACGAGTATTATTGGCAATGGTTTCTCGGTGATTTACTTGATCGCCCAAAAATTAGTGCACAAGTCTTTGCGGGATGGTTATTTAGTTGGTTCTCGGGGGTCTGTAGGTTCTAGCTTTGTCGCCACCATGTCAGGGATTACCGAGGTGAATCCTTTGCCGCCGCATTATCATTGTGTCCAGTGTCAATACTCAGAGTTTTATGAAGATGGTTCTTACGGTTCTGGTTTTGATATGCCAGAAAAAGCTTGTCCAAAATGTGGGGCTCGTCTTTTTAAAGACGGCCACGATATTCCTTTTGAAACTTTCTTAGGCTTCCATGGAGATAAAGTTCCTGATATTGATTTAAACTTTTCCGGTGATTACCAACCAGAAGCCCATAACTACACCAAAGTTTTGTTTGGTGAAGATTATGTTTATCGGGCAGGAACCATTGGTACAGTAGCGGATAAGACCGCTTATGGGTACGTGAAAGCCTACGAACGGGATCATAATTTACAATTCCGGAGCGCGGAAATTGATCGTTTAGCCAAAGGGGCCACCGGCGTAAAACGCACCACGGGTCAGCACCCGGGGGGGATTATCGTTATTCCGGATTACATGGATGTCTATGACTTTTCCCCGATTCAATATCCTGCTGATGATCAAAATGCCGAATGGCGCACCACCCACTTTGACTTCCACTCGATTCACGATAATATTTTAAAACTAGATATCCTAGGGCACGATGATCCTACTGTTATTCGGATGCTGCAAGATTTATCAGGGATTGATCCCAAAACAATTCCCACCGATGATGCGGAAGTGATGCGGATTTTTGCTGGCCCTGAAGTGTTAGGGGTCAATGAAGAGCAAATTTATTCACGGACCGGGACTTTAGGGATTCCCGAATTTGGGACGCGTTTTGTGCGGGGGATGTTGGAAGAAACTCATCCGTCGACTTTTGCCGAATTACTACAAATTTCCGGACTGTCTCATGGTACCGATGTTTGGTTAGGCAATGCTGAAGAATTAATTCGTAAAGGGGAAACCACCCTAGCGGATTGTATCGGTTGTCGGGACGACATTATGGTTTATTTGATGCATGCCGGTCTTGATAATGGGATGGCCTTTAAAATTATGGAATCGGTGCGTAAAGGGAAAGGAATTCCTGATGATTGGCAAGAAGAAATGCGCAAGCACAACGTACCAGAATGGTATATTGAGTCTTGTTTAAAGATTAAATATATGTTCCCAAAAGCCCATGCGGCTGCTTACGTTTTAATGGCGTTACGAGTGGCTTACTTTAAAGTGTATTATCCTATTTTGTATTACTGTGCTTACTTTTCCGTGAGAGCCGATGACTTTGATTTAGTTTCCATGTGCAAAGGCAAAGAAGCCGTCAAAGAAAAAATGAAAGAAATCAATGACAAAGGTTTAGAAGCCTCCACCAAAGAAAAGAATCTCTTGACGGTTTTAGAATTATGTAACGAAATGTTAGAACGCGGTTTTGAATTTGGGATGATTGATTTATATAAGTCTGATGCTCAAAATTTTGTGATTGAAGGCAATAAATTAATCGCGCCATTCCGGGCAGTCCCTTCTTTAGGAGCCAACGTCGCGAAACAAATTTGCGAATCCCGCAAAGACGGTCCTTTCTTATCTAAAGAAGACTTAGCGACCCGGGGGAAAGTTTCTAAAACATTGATTGATTACATGAATGAGCAAGGTGTCTTAAAAGATTTACCAGATGAAAACCAGTTATCCTTGTTTGATATGCTCTAAGCCTTGTAGTTTCAAGGAATTTATGCTATCATGTGAAAAGAATGATACTGTTGGGGGAGTGAGCAAATATTTGCTCACTCTTTTTAATGGAAAATAAATCATAAAGGGGGGACATCCTTGAGTAGTGTTGTCGAAACCGTCACGGAGTTAGTTACGCCATTTTTAACGGCTAAGAATTTCTATTTAGTGGATGCAGAATTTGTTAAAGAAGGTAAAAATTGGTTCTTGCGAGTTTTTATTGATAAAGAAGGCGGCATTGACATTGATGAATGTGTTGAGGTCAGCGAATTTTTATCAGAAGCTTTGGATCAATTGGAGCCAGACCCGATTCCCCAAGCTTACTTTTTAGAGGTTTCTTCGCCAGGAGCAGAACCACCTTTGAAAAAAGAAGAAGACTATCAACGGGCCTTGAATCAATACATCCATATCTCCTTATACCAAGCTTTAGCAGGAGAAAAGCAATGGGATGGCTTTTTACGGAATTTAACAGCTGACGAATTAACTTTAGAAATCAAAGTGAAAAGTCGCAGCAAAGAAATTGTAGTGCCACGGAAAGACATTGCCAAAGCACGCCTTGCGATTCAGTTTTAAAATGATGGAGGAACTCTGATGAGTAAAGAAATGTTAAACGCCTTAGACGCCTTGGAAAGCGAAAAAGGAATTGCAAAAGAAATCGTCATTGATGCATTAGAAGCAGCGCTAGTCTCTGCTTATAAACGTCATTACGGTCAAGCGCAAAATGTCGAAGTTGAATTTGATATGAAAAAAGGCAACATCCACGTTTACGCAGTAAAGGAAGTAACGGAAGAAGTGATGGACTCCCAATTGGAAGTCAGCTTAAAAGACGCTTTAAAAGTTAATAAAGCGTACGAAATTGGCGATACCATTCGTTTTGAAGTTACCCCTAAAGATTTTGGTCGGATTGCTGCTCAAACAGCAAAACAAGTTATCTTGCAACGAGTTCGTGAAGCAGAACGCAGTATCATTTATAACGAATTTTCTGCTTACGAAAAAGATATCATGCAAGGAATTGTGGAACGCCAAGATAATCGGTATATCTATGTGAACTTAGGTAAGATTGAAGCAGTGTTATCCAAGCAAGATCAAATGCCTAATGAACACTATCAACCTCATGACCGGATTAAAGTCTACGTTTCCAAAGTAGAAAATACTTCCAAAGGGCCACAAGTTTTTGTGAGTCGATCACATCCGGATCTATTACGGCGCTTGTTTGAACAAGAAGTGCCTGAAGTTTACGATGGTACAGTAGAAATCGTCAGCATCGCGCGGGAAGCCGGCGACCGGGCTAAAGTAGCGGTGAAATCTAACGACCCCAATATTGATCCAGTAGGGACTTGTGTTGGACCAAAAGGCCAACGGGTTCAAGCTATTGTGAATGAGCTAAAAGGGGAAAATATGGATATCGTGCAATATAGCGAAGATCCAGCTGAATTTATTGCCAATGCTTTGAATCCAGCCCAAGTTATTGACGTGATTTTCTCCCCAGAAAATCCTAAAGTCTGCACTGTTGTCGTTCCTGATTACCAATTATCTTTAGCTATTGGGAAAAAAGGCCAAAATGCACGATTGGCAGCTAAATTAACCAGCCATAAGATTGACATTAAACCTGAATCAGAAATGGCCGCTTACTACGAAGAACAAGCTGCAGTCAGTGCTGCAGTGGAAGAGGCCGTCGAAGAAGTTGTAGCAGAAGACGTCTTGGCAGCTGAAGCTATAGAAACTGGCGATGCTGTGGTGGAAACATCTGAAGAAGCCGCACCACAAGAACAAGAGGATTCAGCAGAATAAAGCAGTAGCTAAAGGAGTTTTGCAGATGAAACAAAGAAAAATTCCCATGCGTAAAGATGTTGTTTCTGGTGAAATGTATCCCAAAAAAGAATTAGTCCGTATCGTCAAAAATCAAGAAGGCGAAATTAGCATTGACCCAACTGGCAAGAAAAATGGCCGAGGGGCGTATGTGGCTTTAGAACCGACTTTGATTAAAAAAGCGTGGGACAAAAAAATCTTAGATCGCGTCTTAGAAACATCCTTAAGTGATGCTTTTTATCAAGAGCTCTATGATTATGTGGAACATCAAAAAGCCCGGAAGGAACTTTTAGGCAAGTGAATAAAGGATTAAACCTTTTAGGTCTAGCGCAACGAGCTGGTAAACTGGTGAGTGGCGAAGAAACCGTCATTAAAAATATTCGCCAAGGGCAAGCTCAGCTGGTGATCGTTTGTGTGGATGCCAGCGACAATACCAAAAAAAAATTAAAAGATAAATGTACATTTTATCATGTGCCATATGTGGAGGCTTTTACCAACATGGAGTTATCTCATGCTATTGGAAAAAAGCGAACCGTCTGTGGCCTGACAGAGGCAGGCTTTAAGCAGAGTCTGTTGAAAATACTACAAGGTTAGGAAGGTGATTGCATGGGGAAAAAGCGTATTTACGAATTAGCCAAAGAAATCAATCAATCAAGTAAAGAGGTCGTGGCTAAGGCCCAGAGTTTAGGAATCACGGTTAAAAATCATATGGGGGCCATTAACGAAGCGGATGAAGGAAAAATTCGCCAAGCTTTTGCACCAAAGAAAGCCCCTGTTAAACCGAGTGCCGCGCACAAACCCACCCCTACACCTCAACCAGCTCAAAGGAGTCAAATGAAAGACAACAACGCTAGTAAAACCAATGGAACTACCCCACAACGGGATAATCGCAACAATAATCAAAGTCGCCCACAAGGGAACAATCAAAATCGCAACAAACAAAACCCAGTGAACCGCGACAATCAAGCTTCAGGTAATCAAGGAAGCCGCAATAACGAAGGCAACCGGAACCGTAGCCAAAATCAAAACCAAAGTCGCAATACGAACCAAAATGCAAATCGTGCTAACAATCAAGGCAACAGCAGCAACCAAAATCGGAACAATCAAAATCGCAATAACCAGAATCGCCCACAAGGTGCTGGTCAAAATCGCGATAATCAAAATCGGAGTCAAGGCACGAATAACGCGCAAGGACAAAATCGTAATACGAATCAAAATGCGAACCGCAACAATAATAATCGTCCGCAAGGTCAAAACAGCAATCGCCCTAGTAATACACAAGGTGCGAACCAAAATCGTAACAACAACCAAAACACTAACCGCAACAATACGAGTGCTAACCAAGGTGGACAAAGCAATCAAAACCGCAATGCCAACAGCCAACGGAGCTTCAGCAATAACAATGAACGGACAAACCGTAGTGAAGACAGTGGCAACCGTTTTAACAGTAACAACCGCTCTAACCAAAATCGTAACAACCAATACGGAAACCAAAATCGCAACAAATTTAATAAGAAAGGTAAAAAAGGTCGCCAACAAGTAGCGACTAAACCAGCAGTGCCACCACGGAAGTTCCGGGAATTACCAGAAGTTTTAGAATACACAGATGGCATGAATGTGGCTGAAATCTCTAAAAAATTGCACCGGGAACCAGCAGAAATTATCAAAAAGCTCTTTATGGTAGGCGTAATGGTTAACCAAAATCAACCCCTCGATAAAGATACGATTGAAATTTTAGCAGCTGATTACGGCATTGAAGCCCAAGAAAAAATTCAAGAAGATATCGCCGATATCGATAAATATTTTGAAGATGATGATGTCAATCCTGAAAAATTAATCAACCGACCACCAGTCGTGACGATTATGGGTCACGTCGACCACGGGAAAACTACTTTGTTGGATAAATTACGGCATACTCATGTAACTCAAGGGGAAGCTGGGGGAATTACCCAACATATCGGTGCTTACCAAATTGAGATTGATGGCAAACCGATTACGTTCTTGGATACACCAGGACACGCGGCCTTCACTTCGATGCGGGCGCGGGGCGCTTCTATTACTGATATTACTATCTTAGTGGTGGCAGCTGATGATGGGGTGATGCCACAAACGGTAGAAGCAATTAACCACGCCAAAGCGGCCAATGTGCCAATTATTGTGGCCGTGAATAAAATTGATAAACCAGGCGCTAATCCTGATCACGTCATGCAAGAACTCAGCGAACATGAATTAATTCCTGAAGCTTGGGGTGGCGACACTATTTTCGTGAATATTTCTGCTAAATTTGGTCAAAACATTGATGAATTATTAGAAATGATTCTCTTAGTGGCGGAAATGGAAGACTTAAAAGCTGACCCAACTGCTCGTCCAATTGGGACCGTGATTGAAGCACGCTTAGATAAAGGGAAAGGCCCTGTGGCTACTTTATTAGTACAACAAGGGACTCTAAAAGTTGGCGACCCTATCGTTGTGGGGAATACTTTTGGTCGTGTCCGGGTAATGGCTAACGCCACTGGCCGCCGGGAAAAAGTTGCTGGTCCAGCTACACCAGTGGAAATTACTGGCTTAAACGATGTACCGCAAGCAGGGGATCACTTTGCAGTCTTTGAAGATGAAAAAACAGCACGGGCTGCTGGGGAAGAACGAGCTAAACGAGCTTTACTAGAACACCGAGCCGTTTCTTCACGTGTAACCTTAGACAACTTGTTTGAAAGTCTTAAAGAAGGCGAACTAAAAGAAGTCAACGTCATTATTAAAGCTGACGTGCAAGGTTCAGCTGAAGCTTTAAGTGCTTCTTTACAAAAAATTGAAGTGGCTGGCGTCCGGGTGAAAATTGTCCACTCTGCAGTCGGCGCGATCAATGAATCTGATGTTACTTTGGCTGCCGCCAGTAACGCCATCATCATTGGTTTTAACGTCCGGCCAACACCGCAAGCTAAAATCCAAGCAGAACAAGAAGAAGTGGATATTCGTTTACACCGCATTATCTATAAAGTAATCGATGAAATCGAAACAGCGATGCAAGGGATGCTGGATCCTGAATTTGAAGAAAAAATTATCGGTCAAATGATTGTACGTGAACTTTATAAAGTTTCTAAAGTCGGGACGATTGCCGGTTGTTACGTAACAGATGGCGCCATTCGTCGGGATGCTGGTGTCCGCGTTATTCGCGATAGCATTGTTATCTTCGAAGGAAAATTAGCCAGCTTGAAACGTTTCAAAGACGACGCTAAAGAAGTCACTAAAGGCTTTGAGTGTGGGGCGATGATTGAAAACTTCAACGACTTGCATGTGGATGATGTGATTGAAGCCTTCGTCATGGAAGAAATTAAGAAATAAACCAAAGGAGGACTTGCTATGCCTCAATATCGTGATCGACGAGTAGCGCAAGAAATTCAACGGGAAATCAATGATATTTTGAAAAAACGGGTGAAAGATCCACGCGTCCAAAATATCAATATTACTGACGTCCAGGTTACTGGCGACTTGCAACAGGCTAATGTGTATTACAGCATTTTGTCTGATAAGGCCAGCGACGCGCAACGGGCGGAAGAAGGCTTGGAAAAAGCCAAAGGGATTATCCGAAAAGAATTAGGGAGTCGCCTCAGTATTTATAAAACACCAGAGCTGTTCTTTGAAAAAGACGCTTCGGTGCAATACGGCGACCATATCGACCAACTCTTGCGTCAACTCCACGAAAAAGAATAAAACTTTCTACTGATTGTTTTTGAAGCCCGTTTGTAGTCTTCGTGACTGCAAGCGGGCTTCTTTTTGTTTATGTTTTGCTGTGCGGGTGGTTTTCAAAACATACAACAATAAATTAAAAATCACCCCAAATAATTGAGGTGATTTTTATAATTCATTACACTTCTTCAGCTCGTGCTTTTAAAACCCGTAAAGCATCGTTGTAGCTAGTTAAGTAACGCTCAGTAATCTGTTTAGTGGAAAGCGTGCTGAGGTCTTTGGCGCTTAAATAAAGCATTGCCAAGTCGTGAGCTGCTTTTTCCATAGAAATTTTTTCCATGTCCATCATCTCCTTTTTCTTAAGTGTAACAAATTTTAAAGCTTTTGCACGGAATAATTTGCAAAAAATTTTATTTCATGTTATTTTAGCTAAAGAAAAAAGGTGATGGTGTTCGCCTTTAACCGTCGCAAGACTAATGACGCCTACCAAAATGCTCGTTATCAGACGAGTTTATTTTGGTAGGCTTTTTATTTTGCGATAGAAAGAGGAGTTGTGGAGTATGAAAAATATACTAGCAAGCAGTAAATATTTTGTGAAGTGGTTGGGAATTAGCCTTTGTGTCGGAATTCCTATGGGGGGGTTATCGGCGTTCTTTTTAAAAAATTTAGCATTGGTGACTAGTTGGCGAATACAACAGCCGTGGCTTTTATTTTTATTGCCTGTAGCAGGTTTACTCTTTGGTTTTTTATATCATCGTTATGGGGCCAATGCCAAACGGGGAAATAATTTGGTTATTGAACAAGGGAATGGCGGCAAGGAAAAAATACCTTTGCGTTTGATTCCTTTGACGCTCTTTGGGACGTTAAGTACGCACCTTTTTGGGGGATCCGTGGGGCGCGAAGGCACGGCTGTACAAATGGGGGGCAGTGTTGCTGATTTTTGGAGCCGTCTTTTTCATTTAGCGCCAAGTGATCGCGAAATTATGATTGTCAGTGGGATGAGTGCGGGTTTCGGCTCTGTCTTTGGCACGCCGCTAGCGGGGACCATTTTTGCTTTAGAAGTTTTAGTGGTGGGCCGGATTCGCACCGAAGCGTTGGTGCCAGCTTTTTTTTCCAGTCTGGTGGCCAATTACGTGACCGAAGCACTAGGAGTGGTCCATACCCATTATCTGATGGGGACCGCGCCTACTTTCACCTGGTTTTTAATTGGCAAATTAATAATTGCCGGTATTTTGTTTGGCCTGACAGGGTGGTTGTTTGCCCATAGCATTAGCTGGTTAAAGCAATTTTACGCCCGTGTAATTACTAGTCCTGCTTGGCGAAATGCTGCAGGAGGCGCTGTTGTCGTGCTCTTCGTCCTTTTATTTCACGGTGAACGTTATACCGGTTTATCCACCCAACTTTTAGCAGATGCTTTTAAAGGGGAAGCACATTTCTTTGACTTTATTAGCAAACTTTTTTACACGGCCCTTTCATTGGGAGCCGGTTTTCAAGGGGGCGAAGTGACCCCGCTGTTTGAAATAGGGGCGACTTTAGGAGCGGACTTGGCTAAACTTTTCCAAATCAGCGTGCCTTTTTTAGCGGGACTGGGGTTCATTGGTGTTTTTAGTGGCGCAACGAACACGCCGATTGCCTGTTTTATTATGGGCATCGAACTTTTTGGTGGGGAAAATGCCCTCTACTTCTTTTTAATTTGTGTGGTAGCCTTCTTTGCTTCGGGTCGTTCCACGATTTATGGCTCCCAATTTTTTATCAAAGAAAAATTTCAACATCAAGAGACAATTCTATAAAAACAGTACCCGTAAAAAGTCAGCTTTTCGGCTAATTTTTACGGGCACTATTTTTATTTATCCATTCACTGCTTGAATAATTTCCAGAGCAAAACTAACGAAGGTCATGACGCCAACAAAGAAGACATGGCGTTCCTTATTCATCACTAAGATTGCCGCAAACTCGCGTAAAAAGGCGTTAGGTAAGTAGTAAAAAGCTGTTTTACAACCGATCCCATTTGCTTTTAATCCTTCATCGCGAGCGTCAAGACTGGCACGAAAGATGTGGAAGTTATTGGAGCAAAAGATGGCGCGGTAGGGCTGGTCACCACTTTTTTGATCCATCAAATATTTTGAAAAGCGCATATTTTCCGTGGTGTCAGTGGATTTATCTTCAATCAAGATATCCTGTGGGGGAATGCCGTGCTCTTTGGCGTATTGTGCCATGGCTGCGCCTTCTGCTAATGCTTCATCGCCGCCTTTACCACCGGACATTAATAATTGTGGCGCAGTACCTGTAGCTTTAAATTGTTTATGGTAAAAACTCATGGCTTTTTCAATTCGTTTTGCTAATAAAGGGGGAACTCGCTTGCCATCTAGTAAGCCGGCTCCTAAAACAATAATATAATCTTGCTTTAAGGCGGGCCGATTAAACTGGTAAAGGAAACTGGCAGTAAAGAAATTAGCAAAGACAACAAGTAGATAAAAGCCTACTAAAGTTGCCCAACCGAGTAGCCACTCAAACCACGTCGGGTAATTAAAAGGCAGAGCGCGAATAATAATGAAGATAGTTAGGACGATGGCTAACATCAGCGTTAACATATTACTTAGGGAACGTGATTCTCGTTTTAATACTTGGCGGGCATTGAGGAACAAAAAAATAATTAAGCCATAGATGCCAAAAAGTAAAATCAACAGCAGAAAACCGATAATTAAAACCACCAAGACTAAAAGCCAAGAAAGATTGGCGCTTATCCCAAAGCCTAATAGGCCAAAAAGAAAACTTCCTAAAAATAAATTGAAAAGTAAGCCGTTTAAGAGGCGCCGTCTTTCTATGAACCAACTAATTAGAAAAACAACACCAAAGAATAGGGGAATTAATAAAATATAAGAATTATCAACGAGCTCTTTCATGCTTCACCTCCGTTCCCATTATAGCAAAAGCCTTCGTCGGCCTCAATGAAATTAGCCAAGGCTAATTTCACTAATGGTCTCAGCCAAAAATAATAAACGAAGTAATGAGCTAGACAAAAAAAGCTGTGGCCATAAACGCCACAGCTTTTGTCATAAATTTAGTAGCGTAAAATAGCCACTAAACTTTTTTCATCGGGAGCTTTTTCTTGTTCTAAGACATGAACATTACCGCCATTACTTAAAACGTCGAAGGCGATGCGGTTCAGTACTTGCCGCCGATCGTATTCTGTATCGGGATCTTCACCGTAGCCGTCCACTAAATTATTCGTGGCAATAAATAATTGTGCTACTTTGCCAAGACGCGCTGCTTGGCTAATATCTACTAATTGATCTTGCGTCTTGCGGTTCATAAAGGTTTGATATTCCGCCACTTCCCGGGCCACTAATTGCTCCGTGAGTTTTGGTAATTCCTTTTCTAAAGCTAGGGCATCAAGACCAGCCGGAGAAACATTAAGGTAAGCTTCTTTATCCAGTTGATCAAGCTTAGATAGTTTACGATATAAAGCATGGTTTTCTGGTAAGGCGGCGACAAAGAGCGGTAAATCTTTGTGAGGCAAGAAATTTTTTAAATAGTTATCAATTGCTTGATAATAATTTTGCCAATCAATTTGCTCTTCAGCATCTTTAGTGGAAACACCATGGTAGGCAACACCTTCTTTGCTACCGTTACGGCTGCCTGCTCCTTGTGAGGTGTAGTTAAGGTAGCCACCACTTAGCTCGTCACCTAGCGTCGTCAACATATCGGTGGGAGCGTCATCTGTTAATTGCATCAATTCCAAGCTTTGATGACTCACTTCGTAAAGTTTCATGGCATCCCGAGTCAGGGCCAGTAAGTAGTAGTGATAGTTAAACTGAGTATTTTTAATTAAAGCCAGTAAATAAGGAAGATCACTGACGTAGTATTGGTCATCCACAGGAATGTCTAAGCGAAATGTTTCATAGCCTGCTGTGTGGAAAACCAATGCTAAACTTTTTGAAGCGTTCCGCCAAAAATGGGCATCTTGTAAGAGACTATCCATCTGTTCTTGAAACGGCTTCCAATTGTCGGCACCATAATTTTTCACGAAGCGTTCCTTAGCCTGTTTAGCAAAATTTTTAAACTGGAGTAGGTCTTGATCAACAGCCTGGTGGCCAACGTGAGTGTTTAACATAATCGTAACGAATGGTCCCTTGAGATCAGCAGCAATTAGCTTTTTAAACGCAGGTTCTTGCATAAAACTACCTCCTAACAATTTTTTACTACAAAACAAGTGTATCATAATTTTTTTCATTTCCCAAAGAAGTCGTTTTTAAGTAAAAGACAAACGACTAACAAAGATTTTGCAAAAGTTGCGGCGGATCACCAACTTTTGGCAGAGATTATAGTATAATGACAATTGTGTAAAGGAGGGCGTTTATGGAACCTATTTATGCCGTGGTGGACCTTGAGACTACCGGCACAGATCCCCAACACGATAAAATTATTCAATTTGGTTGTGTCCTAATTCAAAATAATGAAATTATTGGCTCATTGGCTACCGATGTTAATCCCCTAAGAGAAATTCCGCAAGGGATTCAACAATTGACGGGGATTACCAATAGTCAAGTGAAAAAAGCGCCGACTTTAGAAGAAGTGGCGGGAACAATTATTAGTTTTTTACATGGCACGATTTTTGTGGCCCACAATATTGCCTTTGATTATCGATTCTTAAGCGGTGCCTTACAAAAGCTTGGGTATGAGCCTTTGACCTTACCGGGGATTGATACGGTGAGTCTGGCGCAAATTTTGTATCCGCAAGAAGTTTCTTTTCGCTTAAATGATTTGGCGCAAAAATTTAACTTGCTCCATGATCATCCCCATCAAGCGGCTAGTGATGCTTTAGTCACAGGAGAACTCTTCTTGAAATTACAAGAGAAACTAGCGAACTTACCTCTTTTAACGTTAAAACAATTGGCTCAATTAAGTTGGGCGTTACCTTTTCAAACTGGTGCCTTGATTGAGGCGCAATTCGCACAAAAAAATAGTGAAGGGCAAGTTTTAGACCCAGCCTTAGAAATTGTCGGCGAGCTAGTATTGCGGAAAAAAAGTTTAGCAAAAGCAATTGCCGATGGCGGGCAGTCTTATCCTTTTAAGAAAAAAGGGAAGCTCCGACTTTTTCCGCCAAACTTTTCTTTTCGAAAAGCTCAAGGCCGAATGATGAATCTCGTTTACCAGTTTTTCACTGATGAATTTCCAGAAAAGATTTACTTGCTGGAAGCGCAAGCCGGACTGGGGAAGACTTTTGGCTATTTATTTCCTTTAAGTTTTCTGGCTAGTAACCAACAGCCGGTGGTGATTGCAACGCCAACGATTATCTTGCAACAACAACTTTTAGCCGACGTGACTAAAATAAATCAACGCTTACCGCAACCGATTCGGGCCACGTTAATTAAAAGTCCGCGTCACTATTTAGATTTACAAAAGTTTGTCAAAACCTTAAAGGAAACTGGCACAAAACAAGTTTCTTTATACAAGATGATGCTCTTAGTCTGGTTGACGGAAACGGAAACGGGGGACTTTAGCGAATTAAATTTATTGCGGATTAAAGATTTATATTTTCAAACGATTGCGTGTAGCGCTGTGGCAATGCCGCAAAAGGAAAATCCTTACGGGCAAGTAGACTTTAGTTACTGGGTGAAAAAGCGGGCGCTTAACAGTAATGTCTTAATTACCAACCATGCTTTTTTATTGGAAGAAGCGCAACGCCAGGATTATCAATTACCAAAAGCCCCTTATTTAGTGATTGATGAAGCCCAACACTTACCGGAAAATTTATTAAAAGCGGCGACGCAAACTTTTGATTGTCAAGCCTACTTACGGCAACTGGATTTTTGTCAGCTGACGATTCGTGAAAATAAAAGTGCTTTATCCACCGCAGAAACGTATTTATTTTTAGAAGTCGTGGAAACGTTAACTCAGAAATTAACGACTTTAGAAAAGTATTATTTGGATCGTAAAACACTAGACTATCCAGAAATTTATCCGGAGTCCACCTACATGAACGAAGCTTTGCCTGTCTTACAACTGGTGGATAGTATCGCCACTTTAATGAAGGACTTGCGCCAGTTAACGCCCCGTTTAACAAGTGACCCAACCACCAGTCCGGTTTTAAAATTGGTCTTAGGTCAATTGCTGGCAGCTAGTGGCGTTTTTACGGAATTTTATCATTTTGCAACAGGTGAAAAGTTACAGTGGTTTGCTAAAAGTTCTCAAGGTGGCTTGCAGTTGGTTTATTGTCTGACAGCCGTTTTAGCATTAGATAAGCAACCGTGGTTTCAACGCTACGAAAAAGTGTTATTGACCGGGGCGACCTTTAGTTTGGGGCGCCGGAATTATTTGCAAGAGCGCTTGGCTTTGACGACGGCTAAAACGAGTCGCTTGCAAAATCAATATGATTATCCAGCGCAAGTTCGATTTTATTTGCCAGAAAATTTAAGTGCTGAAAATCGGAATACTTATTTGGTGGCAGCCTTGAAGGATTATTTAGCTGAAGTACCGTATCCTTTGTTGGTTTTATTTTCCGCCCAAGACCAACTGAAAAAAGTTTTCTACGCCATACAGGAGACTGCGTTTTTGGCGCAACGGGAAATTTTTGCTCAAGGAATCAACGGGACAAAAGAAAAATTATTGAAACGCTTTTCTTTAAGCGACAATGGTATCTTGTTAGGCAATGAGACTTTTTGGGAAGGTATTGATTTACCAGGCAAAGATTTGCCGGTGATTTTTGTGGCGAAGCTCCCTTTTGAAAATCCGCAACGTCCTTTAGTTGCCGCTCGTTATCAAGCTTTAGAAAAAGCAGGGAAGAATCCTTTTTATGAAGCGGCCTTACCTGACTGTAGTTTACATTTGCAACAAGCTTTTGGGCGCCTGTTACGCAGCAGTGAAGATCGCGGTTGTTTAGTGCTCTTTGATGAGCGTTTCACGAAGAGCCGTTACAGCCCCCAGCTGGCTAAAAATTTACCGCAAAGCTTGAAAGGGGAGGAACTGCCCCTAACCGCTTTACCACAAGCTATTTTAGATTTTATTGAAGGAGGGGTGCCTTATGAAAAGACGTAGCATCTTTGGTTTAAAAGAAAAGATTTTAGCTAGTATTTTAGCGGTACTGGTACTAGCAATTATTTTATTTAGTATCGTTTTAGTGCGGAGTACGCGTCCTTTTAATCAAGCCCGGCAAGAAGCGGAAGCTCTTGCGTTACGGTATGGTAAAATTAGCGAGCCTGACGCCTTTTACTACTACAATCGAAGCGGCGAATACTACGGTGTCAAAGGAAAAAGCACTAGCGGTGAGATGACCTACGCTTTAATTCCTCAGGATGGCAAAGAAATTACGATTTTAAAAGAAAAGGATGGTACTAGTGATAACCAAGCGATGAAAATTGCCCTAGCTACTGGTAACGTTGTGACGATTACCAAAGTGAGTTTAGGAAAAAAAGACGATCAAGTTGTCTGGGAAATTACTGGTAAAGATCAAAATAAGCAACTAGTTTACTTTTTAATTCAATTTACAGATGGCCAAGTGCTATCTGAAATTCAAAATATTTAGGAGGCTACATCTTATGGAACTTTCCACCCGTGCTAAAAATATTGCTCCTTCTGCTACACTAAAAGCGGCCGCCAAAGCTCGTGCTTTAAAAGCTGAAGGGATTGATGTTATCAGTCTGACTGTCGGCGAGCCGGATTTTGTTACGCCAAAAGTTATTCAAGAAGCAGCACAAACGGCCATCGTTAAGGGTCAAGCGAGTTTTTACACCCCCACCAGTGGTTTACCCGCTTTAAAATCCGCTTTAAAAAATCATATCAAAAAGAATTATGGCTTAGATTATCAAGCCAACCAACTTTTAGTGACACCTGGGGCTAAGTTTGCTCTTTATACCGCTTTTCAAGTGTTACTGAACCCTGGCAATGAAGTCTTGATTCCGGTTCCTTATTGGGTCAGTTACTCGGAGCAAGTAAAACTAGCTGGGGGCGTGCCGCTTTTTGTCCATCCTAGCGATCCGCATAGTGGTAAAGTTACGGTTTCCGACTTAGAAAAAATGGTCAGTCCGCAAACTAAAATTTTATTATTAAACTCACCATCCAATCCAAATGGGATGATTTATACGGCTGACGAACTTGTAGCGATTGCCGACTTTGTCAGTCAACATGATTTAATTGTGGTGGCAGACGATATTTATTCTAATTTAGTCTATAATCACGAAGTCTTTACTTCGATTGCCATGATTAATCCCGAAATTCAAAAACGTACCATCGTCATTACCGGCGTTTCAAAGACCTACTCCATGACGGGCTGGCGGATTGGTTTTGCCTTTGGCGATCAAGAAGTCATTCAAGCCATGAGCGATCTTCAATCCCAAGCCGCTAGTAATCCGACAACCGTCAGTCAATACGCCGCGATTGCCGCTTTAAACGATGGGGAAAAAGCAGCAGAAGAAATGCGCCAAGCATTTGAAGAGCGCTTGAATAAAGCTTATGATTTAGTGGAAAAGATTCCAGGCTTTACTTTAGTGAAACCTCATGGGGCCTTTTATTTATTCCCTAACGTGGCAGAAGCAATGGCCAATTGTGGTTATGATGATTTAGATGTTTTTGTGGAAGACTTACTACAAGAAGCTCACGTGGCAGTGGTTTCCGGTACCGGCTTTGGGGTGCATAACGCCATTCGTTTGAGTTATGCCGTCAGCCCTGAGGTTTTTCAAGAAGCTGTCGAAAGAATTCTTGCTTTTTTACAGCAAAAAAGCTTAAAATGTAAACATTGAGTGCAAAGGAGCGAAGTATAGTGAAACGTATTTCCATTATTGACGCAAAAGACTACGTCGGGCAAACTGTTGAAATCGGTGCCTGGGTAGCTAACAAGCGTTCATCAGGAAAAATTGCATTTTTACAATTACGTGATGGTACAGCGTACTTTCAAGGCGTAGTAGTTAAAAATGAAGTAGGGGAAGAAATTTTTGAAACCGCTAAAGGGTTAACGCAAGAAACTTCCGTCATCATTACCGGCGAAATTCGCGAAGATAGCCGTTCGCATTTCGGGTATGAAATTGGGATTAGCAATGTCGAAGTAGTGGGGGAAAGTCATGAATATCCCATTACGCCTAAAGAACACGGCACCGACTTTTTAATGGATCATCGTCACTTGTGGTTGCGGTCCTCAAAACAACATGCCATCATGTTAATTAGAAATGAAGTGATTCGGGCCACCTACGAATTCTTCAACAATAACGGCTTCATTAAAGTAGATCCACCAATTTTAACGGGCTCAGCGCCAGAAGGCACCACTGAACTTTTTGAAACTAATTATTTTGATCAAAAAGCATATCTTTCTCAAAGTGGTCAGTTGTACATGGAAGCAGCTGCCATGGCTTTTGGTAAAGTCTTTTCTTTTGGCCCAACTTTTAGAGCTGAAAAATCTAAAACGCGGCGTCACTTAATTGAATTTTGGATGATTGAACCAGAAATGGCCTTTATGCATCAAGAAGAAAGTTTAGTTGTTCAAGAACAATACGTCGCTTTCTTAGTCCAAAATGTTCTAGAACATTGCGACTATGCCTTAGACGTCTTGGAACGGGATAAAGAGTTGTTGAAAAAATACACCCAACTACCTTTCCCGCGGATTACTTACGATGATGCCATCGAATTATTAATTAAAAATGGTTTTGACGATATCAAATGGGGGGATGACTTTGGTTCACCTCACGAAACCTTTATCGCTAACTCTTTTGAAAAGCCAGTCTTTATTTTAAATTATCCAAAAGCTATCAAACCTTTCTACATGAAGCCACATCCAACGCGGGATGACGTGGTGATTTGTGCGGACTTAATCGCGCCAGAAGGCTACGGGGAAATTATCGGGGGCTCTGAACGGGAAACCGACTATGACCAACTTTTGGTACAAATTAAGAAATTTGGTTTAAGCGAAGAAGAGTACAGCTGGTATTTAGATTTACGGAAGTACGGCTCCGTGCCTCACTCTGGGTTTGGTCTTGGTTTGGAACGGGCGATTACTTGGATTTCCGGTATTGAACACATTCGGGAAGCAATTCCTTTCCCACGTTTGTTAAATCGTATTTATCCATAAAAAAGAGGAGTCTGTTAAAATGCAAATTTATCCTAATGATCGCATTGTCTTTTTTGGCGACAGTATTACTGATGCTGACCGTAATCGGGAAGATAATACAGATTTAGGCCATGGTTTTCCGTTGTTCATCGCTTCACAACTTGGATCAAAGTATCCAGAAATGAACTTGAGTTTTTACAACCGCGGTATTTCAGGCAATAAAGTGGCTGATTTAAATCGTCGCTTGGAAGAAGATGTCTTGGCTTTGATGCCGGATGTGGTTTCCATCATGGTAGGGATTAACGACACGTGGCACAACGTGGAAAGTCCTGATTTTGGTACGGCTAAAGCTGCGATTGCTTTTGAAAAAGAATACCGCCAATTACTCATGAGTTTAAAACGGGCGGGCGTCAGTCGTTTAATTTTAATGGAACCTTTTGTTTTACCAATTCCTAAAAACCGCACCACTTGGCGGGTGGACTTGGATCAAAAGATTCAAGTGATTCGTTTATTGGCCGCAGAATTTCACGCCGAATTTATTTCTTTAGACGGCTTAATGAACGCCGCGGGTATTCGCCACGGTTTTGAGCTTTATACAAAAGATGGTGTGCATCCAACACCAGTAGGTTACGGCTTAATTACAGATGAATGGATGCGCCACGTGCAACCAACGATGGAGCTGAAATAGTTTTGAGAAAAAAGAAGCAGGGACTTGAATCACGACGATTCAAGTCCCTACTTCTTTTTTATGTTACTGAGGTTTTTTACCAATCTGCCATAAAGCTAAGAGGATTTTTTCTAAGCGACGAAAATCTTTAGGCTGCGGCAGTTGATCACCGTAACGCATCCGTTCGTAAATCGCTGTCGCTGCTTTAAAGTCTTGTCCTAACTCTTCGTTAATCGCCGCTAATTGTTGCTGATACTCGCGCAGGGTCATGGCTGGTAAGCGGGGAATTTTTTTGTTGGCCTTTTTCAAGAGCCAACGAAATGCTTGAGGATAATCATTTAAGAGATAGCGTAAATAAAATAATTGGCTTTGGTAAATAATTTTTTTATGGAAGAAAGCAAAGATACCCAGTAGTAAAAAGCAAAGCCCCAGAAGTAAGATACGCCACCAAGAAATTTTGACGGAATTTTTAGTATCCGCAGTTGTAGAAGCTGTTGTCTCAGTACTAGCTAAGGTACTACTCACAGTCGTAGAGCTTTCTTTGGTGGATTGTTGCGACTGCTTTTCACTTTCAGTACTACTGCTACTGGAGGAATAAATCGTTTCTTCATTATTAGCAGCTTCCCGCGGTGTTTGTTCTACAGGAGAGTTAAAAGAAGTGGTGGGTTCAAAAGGAATCCAGCCATATTGAGCAAAGTAGACCTCCGGCCAAGAATGAGCTTCCGCACTAGTAATTCGGAAAAGTTTTTGCCCCGCGGGAGTATAACCAATCATGGTGCCACTGGAATAGCCTTTCGTCCAACGTGCCGGAATGCCTAAAGAGCGTAGCAAGACCACCATGCTAGAAGAAAAATGATCACAATACCCTACAGGATCTGTAAATAAAAAGTAGTCGACAAAATCGGCGTCCTTTGGTAACGTTGTGGCATCAATTTTTGAATAGCGAAACTTGCCACTATTTTTCAAATAATCTTCCACTGCTTTGACTTGTTGATAGTAACTGGTGGCCTCCGCAGTGACCTCTTTAGCGAGATTGACCACCCGGGGCGGTAAACTTTCCGGTAAGGAATAATAAGCGCCTTTAGTTAAACTGCCGGTTTGATTGTTTAAAGAGCTATTGGCTTGCTCCAGTGTGACGGTAGCTAAAAGTTCTGGCGTATAGATGGCAGGCTGATAGGTATAAGTGAAGCGAGCCTCCTCTTCAGAAACGTCTTTTAAGTACAAACGATTGTGATCAGGCGCATAAAAAAGATGTTGGCCATTTAATAATTTTGCTTCCGGTGTGTAATTGACGACACCATAGGGAATAGGTAAATAAGTCGGCTTTTCAAAAAAGGAGAGGCGCACCGTTTCAGCAGGGCCGAGACTCGTGAAACCACTTTCCAGTTGCCAGTTGGTAGGTATCGTTTTTTCTAAGTGATGATTACTATTTTCCCAACCACGTCCTGTGTAATAATCTTTATTTTCAATTTTCCAGTAATGACTAGAGTCTTGGCGGGCTTGAAAGATTGTTTCATGACTATCAATCATGGGTCCTCCCAAGGCACTATCGTCTTCAGAAAAGCCTTGCTCTTGGGGAAAATCACTACGACTCACTTCATTGACAAAATCATAAAAGCCTTGGTCGTTAGCTAGCGTTCGCCAGACACTACTGTGAGTAATTAAAGAGCTAGCAAGTTGTGTTTTGGTGTTGGTTAAATAATAAGCGCCCATAAACATCACGCTTAAAGCGGCGATACTCAAGAAAAAATTCCAAAAGCGCAAGCCACTGCCGTGAACTTGTTGTAAGAAGCGTGCTAGCAAAAGAAAAATAGTAAAGTTAATTACGGCTTTTAGTGTATCTTGTTGGTTTAAAATTTCTAAAAGGACCATTAATAAAATGCCAGTCGCCAAAAGAGGCATGAAGCGCTGATATTTTTGGAAAAAGATGACTAGTGGAATTAACAGGAACAAAAGAAAAGTTAAAACCAGCATCGGTGGCAGTTGCGTAAGCTCTTGATTGGCGAAACGTTGCCATAATTGCCAACTATCAGCAAAAAAGCTACGCCAAAGTTGCAGATAGTTATGAGGATAAAAGAGCGTGCCAATAACGTAACTCCCCATGAAAAAGCTCCCTAAAAAGATCCACAGGTCGCTAAACTTTCCTAGTGCTAGAAAGCAGAGAAAAATAAGATACAAGGTGAAAGGGCGACTTAAGATAATTGCGTTTGCTTCGGTTAGTGGATCCAACCAGGTTGTCAGGGCTAAGATTAAACTTACAGTAGACAGCAGACGCAATAAGAGTTGTGTCGTTTGATTAGGTAATTTTAAATCTTCCATTGAGCCACCTCCTTAGGTAATAAAATGGTTTGGTGGCGATGGGTAATTTCAATTCCTGGTTTTTTCAAGGTTAAGAGGTAGCTGTCGTTGTCTTTTACTAGCTTTTGCAGCTGCGGATTTTCCGTGATTAACGTGACGTCGGGCACAAAGAGGAGTAGCGTTGTTTTTTTGATGGTAGGTACTATCAGTTGGTCACTAGGAGTAAATTGCGTCCAGAGTTCATTGCTGACGCGAGACACTTGATAGTTTTCTTTCCCCAGTAAATGATAGGTGACGGTGGTGTCTTTCAAACTACCTAAAAGCCTCCGCTGTTCTTCTAACAGATTAGTAAAGCTGTAAAAAAGTCCAAAATTTTCTTCTATATGGAGAACGTCCGCACCATAAAAGACTAGGGCCATTTCTTGTAAAGGCTCGTTTTCCAATTCCCGCACGACTACTTCCCCAAGGCGCGCGGAGACTTTCCAATCAATTTGTCGTAAGCCATCGCGATACTCGTAACGTCGGAAATTTTTTAAATCATAGCTTTTTTGGGCATCCCCTAAAAACGGCTGGGGCTTTTTCAAATATAAAAATTGAAAAAGCGCTTTGGCTTGAGGCGCTAAGTCATAGGGTAAAACAGTGAGCTGTAAAGGGAAGGGGCGCGTTTGTTCTTTTAAAGCAATCCCTAAAAGATCGCAACTCGCTAAGGTTAAGGAAAAATCTTGATATGTCCCGCGGGGAAAAGGGGCAAAGTGGATCCCGAGCTTACCGCGATGCCAAAAAGAAATATCCCTTTGAATTTGGCGGGTGGGATGATGAAGAGTAATCATTAAAGCCGGGTAAAATTGCTGTAAGCCACGGCCAGTAAAAGTCATGGTCAATTTAGTATGTTCACCGCTATGAATCGTAAAAACTTCTGGGCAGCTAACGTGAATGCGGCGCAAAGAAGCCAGCAGGCGCAAACTTAAGCCTAGGTAAAAAAAAGTGGCTAGCCAAAATAAAAACCAGCCGGTGGTGTTGTTGAATAAAAAAGCATAGGCTAAGATAAAAAGATAAAAAAGCAAGGCGATTAAAAGTTTGCCACTAATTCGTAAGTAATAGCGCCAACTTTTAGTGGGTAAGGGAATTTTTTTCATGAAGCCACCTCTACAAAGGAACAGGAACGTGTTGCAAAATCTTTTGCAGAAGCGCTTCTGTTTCTTTTTTGCTAAAAGCACCGGTGCTTAAGAAGATGCGGTGGGCAAAGGTCGGTAAGAAGACCGCTTTAAAATCGTCAGGCACACAAAAGTTACGTCCTTCCACTAAGGCGTAAGCTTTGGCAGCTCGTAAGAAGGCCAGTCCACCCCGCGGCGAAGCACCTAAGCGAATTTCCGGTTGATTGCGGGTAGCTAAAATTAAAGATAAGGCATATTCGTATAAGTCGTCGGTTACGTGCACTTCGCTAGCTAATTTTTTTAAAATAGAAAGTTCTGCTAACGTTAAAACACCTTTAAGTTGTGGTAATAATTTTTCTGTATCGGTGCCTTTCAATAATTCTAGCTCTGCTTCGTAGTCGGGATAGCCAATGGATAAACAAAATAGAAAACGATCCAGTTGTGCTTCAGGCAAAGGATACGTTCCTTCGTACTCAATGGGATTTTGGGTGGCCAAAACGAAAAAGTTTTCTTCCATGGGGTAACTAGTCCCATCTAAGGTCACCTGGCGCTCACTCATAACTTCTAACAACGCAGACTGTGCGCGGGGAGTAGCACGATTAATTTCATCTGCCAATAAGACAGTCGTAAAGACTGGCCCTTCCTTAAACTCAAAGGTGTGGGTTACAGAATTGTAAATGGCGCTACCTAAAATATCACCAGGTAAAAGGTCGGGAGTAAATTGAATTCGTCCGTAGCTTCCTTGAATACTGGCAGCTAAAGCTTTAATTAAAGTGGTCTTCCCAACACCTGGAACATCTTCAAACAAGATATGGCCGTCTGCTAGTAGCGCAGTAAGCGTTAATTTTAATACTTGGCGTTTTCCTAAAATAATTTTTTCCATGTTATCCAAGAGTTCTTGGACTTTTTCATGGGCAATTTTCATGGTTTTAGCATCCATGAGATCACATCCCTATCTTGTGGCTTTTTCTTTATTTTAGCGGATATTTCATGATTACTCAAAGTATAAATTATTTTTTGAAAAAATCAGCTAAGGGTCTTGCTTATTCCCGCTAAACTGACTATCATACTTAAAGACTATTAAAACGGGAGGCAGGTTTTGCGCCATGCATGATATGACGTCGGGGAAACCTTACAAATTAATTTTTTATTTTACGATTCCACTTTTTATCGGTAATTTGTTCCAGCAATTTTATAATATCGCCGATACGTTAATCGTGGGGCGCGCTTTAGGCGAGAATGCTTTAGCCGCAGTGGGCTCTACTGGGAGCATTAACTTTTTAATCATCGGTTTTGCTCAAGGGTTAACGGCGGGCTTAACAATTATCACCGCCCAGCGTTTTGGTGCGCGTGATCCAAAAGGGGTGCGACGTAGTTTTGCTACCTGTATTAGTATTTCCGCGATTGTGGCTGTCTTACTTACCCTCCTGAGTGTCATTTTTGTGCGGGATATTTTGCAGTGGATGCAAACGCCTGCTGATATTATTGATCAAGCAGAAGAATTTATTACCATTATCTTTTGGGGGATTCCTTTTTCCATTGCCTTTAACTTGCTTTCTAACGTTTTGCGAGCTTTAGGGGATAGTCGGACGCCGCTCTTTTTCTTAGTTATTGCTGTAATCGTTAACATCGTCTTAGATTTAATTTTAATTCCTTATTTTCATATGGGGGTAGCAGGCGCGGGGATTGCTACCGTTACTGCCCAAATTGTCGCTTCTCTCCTGTGCGCTTTTTATATTTATAAAAAGATTAACATTTTACATTTTCGTCGCAAAGACTTTGGCTTAAATAAAGAAGAATGGACAACGCATTTGCGGGTAGGATTACCCATGGGTTTTCAGTCTTCCATTATCGCTATCGGATCTATCGCGTTACAAACAGCCTTAAATAGTTTAGGGACCCAAGTTGTTGCCGCCAACACAGCGGCAGCCCGCATCGACCAATTTGCGACCCAACCCATGGCTTCCTTTGGGATCACCATGGCGACTTTTACTGCGCAAAATTTAGGTGCTAGAAAGTTCAGCCGTATTATGGAAGGCGTGAAGCAGTGCTTAATTATGTCGTGTAGTTTTTCGGTAGTAGCCGGTGCAGCGATAATTATTTTTGCTAACCAATTGGTGATGATGTTCTTAAAAGAACCTGATCCCCAAATTCTTTCCTTATCGCGAATTTACTTTATTATTAATGGTTCTCTTTATATCTTGTTAGCGGTCTTATTCATTATTCGTTACACGTTGCAAGGCTTAGGAAAGAGCTTTGTACCTACTATGGCTGGTATCGCTGAACTTTTGATGCGGACTGGTGCGGCCGTCTTTTTAGCGCGTTCCTTCGGTTATCCAGGAGCCGCTTCAGCTAACCCCTTAGCGTGGCTAGGTTCCCTGTTGGTCCTTATTCCGTCTTACGTCTTAGCAGTAAAAACTTTGCGGACGCTAAAAGATGGCGATGCTATTCCCAATAAATTTTAACCAGTCTTAGACTTTTAAAACTGTGCGGACATCATTGCTGCACAGTTTTTTTTCGCAAAAATTTTCCGTTCATTTTTTCACACTTTGTGCAAAAGCCCGATAAAAATTGTTAATTTACCAATAGGCGACAAGAGGAAAAGTTATTAATATTGAAAACGTAAACAAATAAAAAGGAGATGTCAAGATGCCAGAGATTACGATTCCTTGGTATGCGGCGATTATCGGGTTAATTATCGCCATTATTTTAATTTTGAAAAAAGTTCAACCCGTCTATTCATTATTTTTAGGAGGAATTGTTGGCTGTTTAATTGGTGGCGCCTCCATGGTGGATACCGTGAATGTTTTAATCGGTGGCACGCAAAGTATTATGGGGACGGCCATTCGCGTATTAGCTGCTGGGATGCTAGCCGGCGTAATGATGGAGTCCGGATCAGCTGAAGCGATTGCCCATGCTATTGTGACTAAATTAGGAGCCCAAAAAGCTATTTTTTCCCTTGCTCTTTCCACGATGATTATTACAGCTGTTGGGGTCTTCATTCCGGTTGCTGTTTTGATTGTGGCGCCCATTGCTTTATCTGTCGGAAAACAAACAGGGATTTCTAAAATCGCTTTATTGACAGCGCTCTCTGGTGGTGGGAAAGCCGGAAATATTATTTCTCCCAATCCCAACACGATTGCGGCGGCCAATGGCTATAACTTAAATTTAAGTGATGTCATGATTGCTGGTTTTATCCCAGCTTTGTTCGGTTTAGCAACGGCGGTAATCATCGCTAATATCATTAAGAAAAAAGGCGGGATGGTGAAAGATTCTGACGTGAAAGACGAAGAAGAAAAGACCTTAATGCCTTTAGGAAAAGCTTTAGTCGCTCCTGTCTTATCCATTGTTTTATTATTGTTGAATCCAGTGGGGACGATGTTACACATTAACTTCTTAGCTAATCTGAAAATTGATGCGTTATATATTTTACCCTTTGCTTCAGTCGTTGGCACAATTGCTATGGGTCATGGACGGCACTTGCGGAAGTACGCAGCTTCCGGAATGCGTCGTGTCACTGACACGGTATTAATCTTAATTGGTGCCGGAGCGATTGCTGGTTTGATTTCAGTTTCTGATTTATCGACACAAGTCGTCAACCTAATTGATGCTGCGGGTATTTCTGGAACCTTCTTAGCACCGATTGCCGGAACGTTAATGGGCTTAGCAGTAGGTTCTACTTCTACGGCCGTAATCTTAGCCACCGGTTCATTTGGAGAAGCTATTTTAGCCACAGGGACGGCGCCATTAGCCGCCGCTGTCATGACCCACACTGGGGCGACGGTTATTGACCAATTGCCGCAAGGAAATTATTTCCACATTACTGCTGATTCCATGAAGATGTCCATCAAAGAACGGATGAAAGTCATTCCTTACGAATTTTGTGTTGGTTTGGTGATGACCATCGTAGCTACTGTATTATACGGCTTTATTTTGAAATAGGAGTGAAGAGACGTGAGTAAATGTTTTGTAATTGCCCCCGATTCTTTTAAAGAGAGTTTGTCAGCTAAAGAAGCGTGTGAAGCATTAGCTAAAGGGGTACGTAAAGTTTTTCCAGATGCTAAAATTATCAACGTCCCCATGGCTGATGGCGGCGAAGGCACTGTGGATTCTTTAATCGATGCTTTAAACGGTAAAAAAATTGAAGTTGAAGTCAACGGTCCTTTAGCCGGTGAAAAAGTAACGGCCTACTTTGGTTATATGGCAGACACGAAAACGGCCGTCATGGAAATGGCCAAAGCCAGTGGCATTGGTTTATTGGCGCCTGCTAAACGTAATCCTTTAATTACGTCCACATACGGTACTGGTGAAATGATGGCCGCCGCCATGGATTTAGGCGCTGAAAAAATTATCATTGGGATTGGTGGTTCGGTAACTAACGACGGTGGTGCAGGGATGGCCCAAGCTCTCGGTGTTAAGTTATTAGATGCTGGAGGTGTGGAGCTACCTTTAGGCGGTGGTGCTTTAGGAAAATTAGCCACTATTGATCTAACTAACTTAGATCCACGTTTAGCTAAAACCCAAATTACTGTAGCCAGTGATGTGACCAATCCTTTAATTGGTGAACATGGCGCCTCCCATGTCTTTGGTCCGCAAAAGGGAGCTACACCAGAAATGGTGGCCCAACTAGATGCCAACTTAGCCCATTATGCGGCAGTAATTAAAAAGACTTTGCAAAAAGATTTAGCTAATTATCCTGGCGCTGGCGCAGCTGGTGGCTTAGGCGCTGGACTACTGGCCTTTACGCAAGCCGAATTAAAACCAGGAATTGACATTGTGGTAGAGATTAATCAGTTGGCCGAAAAAATCGCGCAAGCCGATTACGTCTTCACTGGTGAAGGGGGCATGGACTTCCAAACTAAATTTGGGAAAGCTCCTTATGGGGTGGCGAAAGTCGCCCAACGCTACGGCAAACCCGTCTTTGCTTTTGCCGGTTACATCGGCCAAGATGTCGACGTTTTATACGATGAAGGCATGACGGCTATCTTTGGAATTTTAAGCAAAGCACAAAGTCTGGAAGAAGCGTTGGCTAGCGGCGCTGAAAATTTAAGTCGCACCAGTGAAAATGTCTGCCGCGTTTTAAAAGTAAACGCCTAGACTTTACAGATTGAAAAAAATAGTTGAAAATAAGAGGACTGTGCAGCGCTGTGCTGCACAGTCCTTACTGCTAGTCAATGTTAAATTATTTTGCGAGGTGTCCCATGAGTTCTTTAACAAAAGAGCAAGCGGCGTTAATCGTCCGCAAGTTGATGGATGATATTCCCTATAACATTAATATCATGAATGACCAAGGGCGGATTATCGCTAGTGGTCATCCTGAAAGAATCGGTTCCCGCCACCGAGCTGCTGAGCGAGCCATTCGTGAAGGCCGGATGGTGGAAGTGGATCAAGATACTCCATTGGAAAAGCAAGGTACCAACGAGCCGATTATTTATCAAGGGGAAGTCATTGGCGTGGTGGGTATCTCTGGTGCGCCAGTGGAGGTTCGTCCCTTTACCAAGTTAGTTAAAACGATTGCCCTGATGTTGATTGAAGACTTAGCTCTTTATAAAAAGCAAGAAGAGAGTCGCTTAGCGAAAGTAGCCTTTATTCAACAGCTGCTACAAGCACCTCACCACTATGATGAAGTGTTACAACAAGAGGCTTTGAGTCGCTATCACTTAATGTTAGGTCAAAATTATCGGACACTTTATGCCAGTGACTTAACTTTTTTCAAAAAATATTATCCGCAGCAAGAACTTTTCGCCTATGAAGAAGGGTGGATTATTTTTGTGCGGGAAAAAGATTTTATTGCGCTGCCCAAAGTAGCTACCAGTTTTACCGGTTTTTTGTTAAGTACCACTAGTGCAGTCTATTTGGCCGAAAGTTTATTAAAAATTAGACATACGCTATTATTTTTGCAGTTGATGGGCTATGACGCAGGTAGCTACGCGACGGAGGATTTTTTCTTCAGCCAATTTCTTAGTTTTCCAGTGGCACCTAATCCTCAACTGTTGGAAAAAGTAACGGCTGCCCGCGAGTATTTTCCAACGCTGGTGGAATTTGTAAAGAATCGTTCCAGTATCAACCAAACTGCTGAAAAATTGCACATTCACCGTAATACTTTGAACTATCGTTTACAAAAATTGCAACAAATCACTGGTAAAGATCCCCATCTCTGGTTTGAGTTATGGGAATTACTGTATCACTTTGCTTACCAATATCCTCATTTGGCAGAATAAAAAAACTCTTCATCCAAGTTTAGTGGGATGAAGAGTTTTTCTTACTTTTTGTCGCTTTTGGATTCTTTTTTGTTTATTTAAGCTGTCGCTGGGGGTTAAAAAGGAAATAATCGGTAAGCTTAAATAAAAAATCATCACGAGCTTAGGTTGAACAAAGGCTAGGCCAATTAAAATTAAATTCCAGACTAAAAGCACGCCGACTCTAATGATGGAAAAGCGCTGAGTGAAAATGAGAATTTGGCGATTCTTGTCCCAAATTTCTTCTTGCAAGAGGGCGAACATAAAGTTTTCTAAGAGATTGATTACTAGATAGACAACACCGTAGTTAGCAATAGCTAAGGATGTAGGTTCCTGCATAATCCACTTGGTCATTAAAGGAATTAAAGACAAGGTACCCAAGAAAAGAAAATTCATAATCAGCGTAGATTTTTTTGCTGCATTCAAATGACTCATAGTGTTGTGGTGTTGGTACCAAAAGTTACCCACGATAAAAAAGCTGACGATAAAAATTAAAAAACTCCAGACAAACGTACCATAACTGACATTCCCTGCTGTTGGTAAAGGAATTTCCAAAACCATGATGGTACTAATGATGGCAATCACTGCATCATTAAAAAGTTCCAAGTGTTCTTTTAATTTTGCTGGATCTTCTTGATGGAACGTCTTTAACGCATTGTGGACCTCGGCTAACTCTTCTTCCGAAAATTTATCCCGTAAATCATTTTTACGACTCATCTTACTCACCAACTTTATTTTTTTTTGCTAGTGTACGGCAAGTTACCTAAAAACTCAAGGATTGTTTGCGATAGTAAACATCATAGGCTTCATCGTGAGGTGGGAAAGGAAGTTCAGCTAAAATTTTTTTAAAGCCTAATTTTTCGTAAAAATATTTCACCGGCTCATTGTGAAAAGTCCTTGTGGAAAGAATGAAGTCAGTCTTTTCCGTTTGAATCAGTTGGGTCATTAAAGCAGTAGCAATCCCAAGTTTTTGAAAAGCTGGCCCTACGGCGAGCTCGTTGATTTCAACGGGTATTCCTTGAAAAGTGGGGGCCAACAGCGGATAAACTTGGGCACCCCACCAACCCGTTGGATCATAATCAGTAACGTAAAGAAGGCCGACGATTCCTTGACTTTTAGTGGCCACATAAATGCGGGGCTGTAAATTTTGGGCTAAAGCTTTTTTAAAGCGATTATCTAAGGTCCAATCCAGCTGAAAAGCGGTTTGATAAATTTCGTTTAAGCGGTCTTGCGCTTTTTCGTAGGCGGCTAAACTAGCAATTAATTTTATTTCCATCCGTCTTCCTCCTTTAACGTCCTACTTTTTCTTTATTGTAGCACGACTTTTTCCCGACCCCCAAAAAGTTAGATGGCGTTTTTTTCCAGAATGCCCCAGAAGTATTTTTTTATGCTACAATAAGACGTGATTTTTTGAAGAAAGTAGGAATGTTTCTTGGATATTTATTTACAGAAAGCTTTACTGCAAATTGTTGACCGCAATCAAGGGGAACCTGTCTGTTCAGCGGTGGAGTTAGATTTAACGACGGAATACGTGCGGGAATACTTAACAAAAAAAATTAACGGCTTGTCTTCAGGACAGACGAAACTAGGCCAGTTAAAGCACGGCTCAGCTTTTGTCGAGTACGCCAAAAGATTAACGGCAGACTTTGCTGAAAGCGCCGCTTCTTTAACGCAACACTGGTACCAAACCTATCAAGAAAGTGAAGATGGTCCTAGTTGTGATGTGTTCATTTGTTTATACGAAGCGGACACGGAACTTTATCTCGCCTTTTTCAAAGTAAATTTCCATGATGCCTATACTCATTACGTGGAAGGTAGTGAAGCGGGAATTGAAAATCAATTGATTTTGCATCGGGCGATTTTATCCGGCAAGACTCAAAAGGCGGATGAAGGTTTACTCTTAAAACTCAGCGATCTCAGTTATCAATTGATTGAGAAAAAATATACTTTTTCCGGTGAGAAACGCTTTTATTTTTCCACGGCAGTCTTAGAAAGTGCCCCTTTGCCTTCTTTAGATGAGAACGTCAAGGTCATTAAAAAAGTCGCCGAAAAAATTGGCGAAAAATTTGCTACTCCCAAGTACGATATTGTAGCCGAGGTGAAAGAAGCGGTCTTTACCAGCATTAGCGAAACTGGCGTCATGCAAGTCGAAGACATCGCCGAAAAAGTTTTCCATGATAATTTTAGTGCTAAAACAGCTTTTAAAGAAGAAGTCTTGGAAAAAGGTTTTGTAGATGAGGCCCCCATTGTGGAAGAAATCAAAAAACAACCTGCTAAAAAATTTGGTAAACAAAAGTTGAAACTTTCCAATGGCATTGAATTAATCGTACCCGTGGAGGTTTATAAAAATCCCGACTTGATTGAATTTATTAATAATCCTGATGGCACAATTTCCGTGACCATCAAAAATGTGGAAGAAGTAATTAATCGCTTGTAAGAAACTTATGAGAGATTCCTTTTTCAAGAGAGAAATTGAAGTTTTTAAGTTGCAAGTCCCATTTTTTCTATTAAAATAAAGAAAAAGAGGGTGGCGACAATTAAAAAAATAAAAAAAACTATCTTTCGACTCTGTTTAGTTGTCGCTATTTTAGTGGCGGCCGGAGCACTTTTACTACGCTTTTACAGCTATGGTGCTAGTAATACAGCAGAGTTGGTGGCACAGCAAGACGCCAACGAGGCTAGCGATGTCTTGTATTTTCCTAAAAGTGAAGTAGGTCAAGAAAATTTACCCGCCATTATTTTTTATCCAGGGGCTTTTGTGGCTCCCGCCAGTTATAGTATCTGGGCCCACGCTTTAGCTTTGCAAGGTTATCCGGTGTATATAATTAAATTACCGTTGAATTTAGCCGTTTTAGCGCCGAAAAAAGCAGCCGAGGTCATTGAAAAATATCAACTCACCGATTATGTTTTAGGGGGACACTCCTTAGGTGGGGTAATGGCTAGTCGTTTTGCCCATGATCATGCTGATGATCATTTGAAAGGCATTTTCTTTTTAGCTAGTTACCCTGATGAAAAAGGACGGCTGGATGAATTTAATTTACCGGTACTTTCGATTACCGGTAGTCGGGATGGGGTTTTAGATTGGGATGATTATGCTGCGGCTCAAAAATTTTTACCGGCCCAAACAAATTATAAAATGATTCAAGGGGGCAATCACGCAGGTTTTGGTAGTTACGGTGCACAAAAAGGTGATTTTTCAGCCGATATCACCAACAGCAAGCAACAAACTTTAATTGCTGAAGCTATCATTACTTGGCTCTCCCAACAAAAAAATCAAGAACACTAAAAAAAGCAAACGTCTTGCGGAATTTTTCCGGCTCTTTGTCAACTGGTGTTGTTTCACATTAAATTCGCTTAGGGAAGTACTTCGGTACTTCTCTTTTTGTGTTCGG
>NZ_BJDR01000002.1 GCF_005405245.1 Enterococcus nangangensis
GGAAAATGAAAATCTCAATGATTTTTCAATTTCTGTGGATTTTATTTTGTTTTGGAGGCAGTTATGTCACAGCCTCTCTTTCATTTTTAGTCTTTTAATTGTTCCACTAGACTTTCTAGTTCGTTTAAGCGGGCTTCAAAGACTTTAAAAGCTTCCCGCAAGTAATCAGGTTTTGTCATATCGACGCCTGCTTTTTTCATGACTTCAATTGGGAAATCAGAATTACCGGCTTTCAAATAATTTAAGTAGTGGTCTAAAGCGCCCTCTTCTTGATTCCAAATTTTCTTCGATAAAGCAGCAGCAGCGGAAAAACCAGTTGAGTATTGATAAACGTAGTAATTGTAGTAAAAATGGGGAATCCGCGACCATTCTAAAGCAATTTCTGGATCCCGTACTAAGTCAGGACCGTAAAATTCTGCGTTTAAATCGCCGTAGAATTTACTTAAAACATCGCTAGTTAATGGCGTGCCTTTAGCGTCTTCCGTGTGCAAGAAGTGTTCGAATTCGGCAAATTGTGTTTGTCTGAAGACGGTCCCTTTAAAGCCATCTAAGTAGTGGTTCAAGATGAAGGCCCGCACTTTAGGATCTTTTTCCGTGGCTAATAAATATTCTGTTAAAATATTTTCGTTCGTCGTGGAAGCAATTTCTGCTAGGAAAATCGTGTAGTCGCCATAAACGTAAGGTTGATTGTGACGAGTGTAGTAGCTATGAATGCTGTGGCCCATTTCATGGACTAACGTATACAGTTGATCCAAGCTATCGTGCCAGTTCATTAAGATGTACGGATTCGTATCGTAGCAGCCAGAAGAGTACGCACCAGAGCGTTTGCCTTCATTTTCTACCACATCAATCCACCGGGAATTGAAAGCTTCTTTGACATGGGCAAGATAATCATCCCCCATCACTTGTAAAGCAGCCAATGCTTTTTCGCTAGCTTCTTCATAGCTAAATTTAATTGGCGCTTCCCCTAAAAGTGGCGTGTATAAATCATAGGTGTGTAGTTCGTCGACGCCTAATAATTTTTTCCGTAAGGCTACATAACGATGGAGCAATGGCAAATGTTGATGGACTTCTGCCACTAAAGTATCGTAAACACTTTCTGGAATATGATTGCTGTTTAAGGCCGCTTGCCGTGCAGAGTCAAAATGACGGATTTTGGCTTTGTAGTTATGCATCTTAGCATGACTTACTAAAGTTTGCGCTAACGTATTTTGGAATTGATCATAGACCGTGTAAAGTTCTTTAAAAGCGTCTTTACGCACTTTGCGATTTGTACTTTCTAACAATTGACCGTAAACGCCGTGGCTCAATTGTACTTTTTCGCCTTTTTCGTCTGCGACGACTGGGAATTTAAAGTCAGCATTGTTTAAAATGCTAAAAGTTTTGGCACTGGCATCAAAAATTTCTGAAGCGCCGGCTAGTAAAGCTTCTTGTTCGGCTGGTAAAGTGTGGGCTCGGTCAGCCGTCACGTTGTTGATGAAATGACGATACAAAGCTAATGCTGGGGTTTCGGCAAAATATTTTTCGATGGTTTCATCGCTTAAGGTTAAAATTTCTGGTTCTAACCACGCAGTCGCCGCACTCGTTTGGGATAATAAGTTCGTCGCTTTAGCGTTTAATCCTTGGTACTTAGTGTTTTTAGTATCTTGATCATTTTTTAAATGGGAATAGACATATAAAACTTCTAGCTGGCGATAGGCTGCTAAAATGGTTTCCACAGCGTTTAGTAAAGCAGTCCCCCCATTTTTTAAGGTTCCTTGTAATTTAGCCAATTCTGGAATTTTTGTTTGAAAAGCCGTAAAAGCCGCTTCAAAAGCCGCATCGTCTTTAAAGATTGGGGTTAAATCCCAGGTTACTTTAGGGTCTAACTCATCACGTTTTGGTAATTGTTTCGTTTCAGTCACATGAATCGCTCCTTTTTTCAATGTTGAGACTATCTTAACATATTTTATTGGTGAAACAACCTTTCCTGCTAAATTTTGCGATTTTTCTAAAAACTTTCCGCAAAATATTTCTCCACGTCTTACTAAATTTTTTTATCCGCTAGCTTCTCGCCAATAATTGATCAACAATTCACGACTGCTCGTGTAGGTTTCTTGCGGCAATAAAAATTATTTTCCGTAAAAATAGGCTTGTCAATTTCCTTTTCTAGGCATACAATGGATTTAAGTTAGGTTAACCTAAAATTATATGTGAAAAAAATATTTTTCTAAAGGAGGAGCAACATGCACTTGGCTGAATTAAAGGTTGGGGAAACCGGGATTATTGCCGCTTTGCATTTAGATGCAGAGATGACGCGCCGCTTGTGGGATCTCGGCTTTACTAAAGGAACGAAGGTGGAAGCTGTTCAAGCTAGCCCTAGTGGTGATCCGATGGCTTACCGCATTCGTGGGACCATTTTTGCGATTCGTAAAAAAGAAGCATTAGGTATTGAACTTCAGGAGGCGCATCATGGAACAAGTAATTGACGCTAGTAAGTTAGCTAGTCTAACAGTAGTGAAAAAAAATCCCGGCGACGTCGTAGTGGCCTTTGCCGGCAATCCTAACGTGGGGAAGAGCACGCTGTTTAATTCTTTAACAGGCTTGCGACAACATACTGGCAACTGGCCCGGTAAAACGGTAGGCATCGCTCAAGGGAATCGTGAGTTTCAAAATAAAAATTATGTCTTAGTAGATTTACCGGGAACCTATTCTTTAATGGCCCACTCAGCAGAAGAAGAAGTCGCGCGAGATTTTATTTTATCCCAGGATGCAGAAGGAGTCGTCGTGGTGTGTGATGCCACATCCTTAGAGCGCAATTTAAATCTTGTTTTACAAATTATGTTGTTAACGAAAAAAGTCGTGGTGTGTGTCAACTTATTAGATGAAGCAAAGCGCAAACAGATCACCATCGACTTAAAAAAATTAGCTTTTCTCTTAGGAGTACCCGTTGTCGGGACTTCAGCCACTTATGAAGAAGGCATTGATGAGCTGATGGCGGCCGTCAAAGGCATCACGGAAGGCACTTTAGCCACGAATCCCACCATGTTCCAACAATTAAAAGCAATGGTTCACGACAATGAAGAAGAAAAAGTTGCTGCTTTAATTGATCGTGCTGCGGTAATTGCCGCTGATGTCACCACTTATAGCAAAACAGAATACGATAAAACAGATCGCAAACTGGACAAACTTTTCACCAGCAAATTAACTGGGATTCCCATTATGATTTTAATGCTGCTATTAGTTTTCTGGTTCACCATTGAAGGGGCTAATGCTCCTTCTGACATGTTAGCGAATCTTTTATTTGGCTTTCAAGACAAGTTAATGGCTTGGACGACGGCCGGACATTGGCCGGCCTGGTTGCAAGGTTTGTTAATCGAAGGCGTCTATAAAGTTGTTGCTTGGGTAATCGCCGTTATGCTACCTCCGATGGCCATCTTTTTCCCCATCTTTACTTTATTGGAAGACTTCGGTTACTTGCCACGGGTGGCCTTTAATATGGACCACGCGTTTCAAAAAGCCGGTGCTTGTGGTAAGCAAGCCTTGAGTATGTGTATGGGCTTTGGCTGTAATGCTGCTGGCGTAACCGGCACGCGGATTATTGATTCGCCGCGGGAACGCTTGATTGCTATTATTACAAATAACTTTGTTCCTTGTAACGGACGCTTTCCGATTTTAATTACCGTGATTACCTTATTTTTTGTGGGGAGCGGCGTGGGCTTTGGCAATTCTATTTTCTCGGCCATCTTTTTAACGGCAGCAATTTTATTGGGCGTTTTCATGACGATGATCATTTCCCGCGTCCTTTCAAAAACTGTTTTATCCGGGATTCCCTCTTCCTTTACCTTGGAGTTACCTCCCTATCGTAAACCGCGCGTCGGACAAGTTTTAGTGCGTTCGATTTTAGATCGGACGATTTTCGTCTTAGGCCGCGCTATTACGGTTTCCGCACCAGTTGGGGTCGTGATTTGGCTTTTTGCCAACATTAATATTGGCGATGTCTCTTTACTCCACCACATCACTACTTTTTTAGACCCTTTTGCTCATTTAATGGGGCTAGATGGCGTGATTCTCATGGCCTTTATTCTCGGCTTTCCAGCTAATGAAATTGTAATTCCTTGTATGCTGATGGGCTATCTAGCCACCAATACCATTGTTGATTACGATTCTCTGGCCCAATTAAAAACGCTTTTGGTGGATAACGGTTGGACCTGGTTGACGGCACTGAATGTTATCTTGTTTACCCTCTTCCATTGGCCTTGTGGTACGACGATGCTCACCATCAAAAAAGAATCGGGGAGTGCCAAATGGACCTTCGCTTCTTTCATCATCCCAACGGCCATCGGAGTAGTCATGACCATGTGTACGACACTAATTGCTCACCTCTTTCATCTCGTTTAAAAATAAAAATGCGCCGGTCTTTGAGGGACTGGTGCATTTTTTAAATTTTAAAAAAGGTTATTGTCTCTTCGTCATACTGACAAAGTTTTAACTGTTTCAGCAGCGGTAAGGTGTGACGGCAATAACTTTGCCATAATGCTCCCGGAGTGATTAATGGCATGCCTTGGCACCATTGATTTTTAATAAAGTACGGCTGCCATAACTGAAAAAGTTTTTCCCAGGTGAACGTCTTTCCCCCGACTAATTGTAAAAGCTGCCAATGAAAAATAGTCCCGCTCCCCACTAAATAAGGCGGATTCACCACCGTTAAGTATTTTAAATGTTGAGGTAACGTTGCAAAACTTAAGCCTTGCGTGTAGAGCAGTCCTTGTTCTTGTAAGTAGCGTCGGTCTTTCAAAGCTAATCTTTGTTGACGGTAAAGCTCTTGTTGCTGTATTAAATTGGGGGAAATTTTCCGGAATGGGGATGGTGGCACTACCAACTTTTCTGGCGTAAAAAGCTGCAAAAAGGGACATGTCGGGGCAATTTTTTTTCGCTGATAGCGCAGTTTGCCCCGGACTTCGTGGATTTGATAATAAAGAAAAAGTTCTCCCCACACCCAGCGCAAGAGATAAAAGCCTAATTGTCTTTGATACTGTAAAAAAACGCGACTGTTTCCTAAGCGTTGACGCCTTAAGTAGCGCTGCCCTAAAATCCATTGGACCTGAATGTTATGCTGCTGATAACTAGCCATTCTTTGCTTTAACTCCCCTTGACTCATGGGGGAACATTGAATTTCCAATACTTTTTCTTCATGGGGCAAATAGAGATCCCCCCGCCGCGCATCGGCAGCTAAAGAAATTTCCGGTAAGACGGGAATTTCTTGTTGCTGGCCCCAGCCTAAGAAAAAATTTTTTCCCGCTTGATGTTCAGGAGTCTCCCCGTGGGCAAATTTTTGACTACGATGGGCGAAAAATTTTTTCCCAGTGGTGGACGTTTTTAATTGCACTGGGGCCCCACAGGTGACACAGAAAAATTTTTCATCGCCAGCTACTTGTTTTGGCCATTTCAAACTAAAGATTAATTCGCCCTTTTTCGTTTTTGCGTAATACATTTTCTTCACCTCAGAAAAAGATACGCAGAAAAATCATTTATCACCGACCATTGATGCGCAAAAAAGCTCACTCATTTTTTAATGAGTGAGCTTTTACTACTTACTCTCCTAGGGATAAAATTTCTCGGATATCCGCTTCTGTTAGCTTGCTAGCTTGTTGTTGATTACCCGCTAGCACTTCTTCAAAGAGAGCTTTCTTTTCATTTTGCAAAGCATCCATTTTTTCTTCCACGGTCCCTTTAGCAATCATCCGCCAAACTTCCACGACTTTTTTCTGACCAATGCGGTGGGCCCGTCCGGCTGCTTGCTCTTCGACTGCGGGATTCCACCATAAATCGTATAAGACCACCGTATCGGCACCCGTTAAATTCAAACCCGTCCCGCCGGCTTTTAAGGAAATCAAGAAGACATCCCCTTGGCCCTCGTTAAAGGCGTTCACCATGATAATCCGGTCTTTCGGCGGCGTTGACCCTCGCAAATAGAAGTTCGTTAGACCTAGACCCGTCAATTCTTCTTCAATCAAGGTTAACATTTTCGTGAATTGTGAAAAGACTAAAACGCGGCGCTTATTTTCTTTAGCGTTCACTAAAAATTCTTTCAGCTGCTCCAGTTTACCGGAGCCCCCTTGATAATCTTCCATAAACATTCGCGGATCACAGCAAATTTGCCGCAAGCGCGTTAACCCCGCTAAAATACTCAAGCGATTTTTGGCAAAGGCCGCTTGATCCATTTGCGAAACTTGATCTTGCATTTGCGATAAGTAAGCCAGATACAAGGTTTTTTGTTCTTCCAGCAAGGTACTGTAAAGATTGGTTTCGATTTTTTCTGGTAACTCTTTTAGGACTTCGCGTTTTTCTCGTCGTAAGACGAAGGGCTGAATCATTTTACTGATGGTGGCCACTTCCAATTGCTTGAAGTCTTGTTTTTTCGGGAAAAAGCCAGGCATAATAATGGCAAAAAGCGACCACAATTCATTTAAATTATTTTCAATCGGCGTCCCACTTAAAGCAAAGCGTTGGGGAATTTCTAGTTTTCGTAAAGCTTGGGCAGTTTTGGTAGCCGAATTTTTGACCATTTGCGCTTCGTCTAAGAAAAGACAACTGAATTTTTCTTGGTGGTAACTGACTTCATCTTGGCGCAAGCTAGCATAGGACGTAATTAAGACATCGTAATCACTAGCATGCAGCAAAACTTTATCCCGCTCTTCTTTAAAGCCCACCACCATACCAACTTTTAAGCTGGGGGCAAATTTTTGCAACTCGCTTTGCCAATTATAAGTTAACGAAGCTGGTGCCACGATTAAAGTTGGCGCGGTGAAGTGTCCTTCAGCAATTTCTGACAAGATGTAGGTGATGGCTTGAATTGTTTTCCCTAGCCCCATTTCATCGGCTAAAATCCCCGCCAGTTGATAATGCCCTAACATTTTCAACCACTGGAACCCTTTCAGCTGATAATCCCGTAAAGTTGCGTGTAATCCTTGTGGCAAAGTTACGGCAAACTCTTGCGGATGCGTTAAGTGCTGGACTAATTCTTGGAAATTTTCTTCTTGTTCAATGGGAGCTACGCCAGCTAAGTCGTTGGCTAATTTTAACCCTTGGTAGTTGGCAATTTTTAAAGCGCCGGACTTTTGCCATTTCCCTCGTAATTTTTGTAACGTCTTAGCGGTTTCCTGAAAAACTTCATCTTCCAAATCTAAGATGCGCCCATCTTGTGCCGCGTAGTAATTTTCATTTTTTAAAATGGCTTGAACAACTTGGGCAACTTCTCCTTGGGGAATCCCCGTAATATCAAAATGGACCGCTAGCCAAGAATCGGCTTCCCGCGTTACCGTCAATTGTGGCGCGCCTTGGTTGACAAATAAAGAGCGGAGCTGTGAGCCCATCAAAACTTTGCCAAATTTTTGCAAGCGGGGCAGTTCCTCTTTAAAGAAGCGGAACAAACCAGCCCCTTGCGGCAACGTTTTTTCATAGCCTTGAAGATTTTTCTTAAAGCCCAGTTGTTGGACTTGCCGCAAAACTTTTTCTTCTTGATTAATTTGGCGAATCACCGGTAAAGAACTGGCGACACTTTTTTTCGCGTCCGTCGAAAATATCACATCGCCATACTTAAAGTCGACCCGCAGTAAAATTTTTTCGTTACCCCGCCGAAAATGAAAGCGCGTCTGTAAAGGGGCAATTAACAGTTGATCTTTTAAACTAGCCGCAATCGTCACGGTACCAATTTGATTTAAGACAGGCAACACTTGCGCAAATAATTGGGAAGCTTCCCCTAAAGGATAAAAAATCTCCTCGTCGTCAAGGCGCTTCATCAGCTGTTGATACGTTAAGTACAGAGCTTCTTGCAGGTGGTTAGCTAGGTAAAACGTCCCGTCAGCAAAACCAAAATGGTAATAGGCAAAGTAACTGGTTAAAGGATCGGTTAAGCGTAAGGAAAAACCTTCTTCGGCTGGTTGAATTTGGCCACTTAAGGGTAGTCCTTCTTTAAAGGTAATCGCTTCAAAACGCCCATCTAAAAGCAATAAACCGTGCTTGCTTTGGAAAATTTCGCCTAACAAGTCTTGCACGCCGTGGTTAGGCAAGATTAAATATTTTTTATCCACTTTGCCTTTAGGGGCAAAACCTCCTTGAAAAAGCATTTGCTGGGATTCATCAATTTCTTTTAAGTGCTGCAATAACGCGTAGTCGGTGGCTAAAAAATTTTCCGGTGCTAAATAAAAAGTATACTGTTGATTCACCACATAATGGCTCCCTAATTCCACGTTGTGCAAGAACTCCCCGATATTTTTCACCACATAAAGCCTTTGGTCCGGATAACCTATCTTTAAACTTAAGCCGAGAAAGTCCCGTTCTGGATGATACGGATTGGTGGCAAGCTTTTCAATTTGAAATTGCAAAGTCAAAGGTTCTGGCGTCACTAAACCTTCTTTGGGCATGCTCTCCACTAAACCTTGCGTGAACAAGGTGCTAAAAGACGTCTTTTTTTGCGTAGGAATTTTATTTTGCACTTGTCCGTCCATAATCCGTTTCAAACCTAGTTGGCGCAAATAGAGTTCTACCGCCACCGTGTGCTTGCAATAGCCTTTTTCTTGCCAAAACAAACACTGACAGGTGTCGGCTTCTTTGGCGGTGCCATCTAAATCCACTAAGTAGAGCTCGTGGCCCATCACTTGCGCATGCCACAATTGGTGGTCATAGTCCGCCTCGACGGAAAGAACCCGCTCTTCAGCGACGTATTTGCGACCTTTATCAATAATTCTTTCAGGAATACTCCACTTCATGTTGGTACCCTCCTTGTTGAGCGTAGCGCAAGCGACTCTGGCCATTGCCGTTTTCAAGCACTTGTAGTTGCGCTGGAATATTTTCTTGTAACTCTTTAACGTGGGAAATAATCCCGATTAACCGGCCTTGGCCTTCAATAGTTTCTAAAGAAGTAATCGCCATCTGGAGGGCATCTTCGTCTAAAGAACCGAAGCCCTCATCAATTAAAAGGAGCTGAATCTGAATGCCCCCCGTTTGATTTTGAATCATTTCGCCTAAGCCTAAAGCCAAAGCTAAGGCACAAAGGAAGCTCTCACCGCCAGACAGGGTTTGCACGCGGCGGTTTGCTCCAATGTAATCGTCATAAATATCTAATTCTAAGCCAGAAGTTTTCTTATAACTCCCCTGCTCTTCCCGTAAAGATAACTGGTAACGCCCACCAGATAAAAATTGCAACCGCTGATTGGCTAAGGCTAACACTTGGATAAAGCTTTGCCGTAAAACGTAACGCTCTAGGCTGACCTTATACGGTCCATCGCCATTGGCTACTTCTACTAATTGCGCCAACTCTTTTAGCTGTGTCAATTGAGCTTCGTGGGTAGCGGCAAGTTGCGTTAGTTTTTTAGTCAGCTGTGTCACTTGATCTAAATCAGCCTTTTGGTGATAGTATTCTTCTTCGCATAGTTGAGCGTTTTGCGCAGCGTTTGCCACCTGTTCCTGAAGTCGCGGCACATCCAATACAGTGGTGGTAATTTGTTGAGCGAGTTTGGTACATTGACTCGTTAAATTTTGACGTTCCTGCTGATAATCAAAGACTTCTTTTTCTAAAATTGGCAGTTGCTGAAGGTCTTTTTGCCAATTTACAAAGTCCGTAGCGGTCAGTTCCTGTTGCGTTAATTGTGCTTGAAATTGTTGATGGGTGGCGGCCACTTTCGTTTGTTGTTGCGTGTAACTATTGGCTAAAGCTTGCCGTTGGCCGGTTAACGTTAAGCTTTGTGCTTGCAGTTGGACTTGTTGAGTTTGTAGTTTTTCAGCTTGGTTGGTTAAATCTTGCAATTTTGTTTGCTGCGTTGTTAAAACGGTGGCCAAGTCAGCTTCCCCTAAATAATCTGGCAGTAAGATTTTACTCAGTTGGTCGCATTTAGCAGCCAAGGCGACTTGACTTTGTTGTAACGCTTGGTATTCCAGCGTCAGTTGTTCTTTAGCGGCCACGGCCTGCGTTAACAACTGCTGTTGCTGGTTCATTTTTTGACGTAACTTTTCAGCAGTACTTTGGCTAGCAGCAAATTTTTCTTGGGCTTGTTTCAATTCAACTTGTGCATCAGCTAAGACTTGTGGCGTTGAAAAATCAGCGGCGGTTTGTGCCGTGACTAATTTTGCTTGCAGTTGTTCTTTTAAAGTCGCTTGTAAGTTTTGGTTAGCGATGATTTTTTCCTGCAAGGTTGCCTTATTTTCTTGCGCTTGTTGGGCGGAAGCTTCAGCCACTTCTTTGGCTGTTTGCGCCGCTTGGTAATCAGCTTCCACAACTTCATGAGGCTGAGGATGTTCTAAACTACCGCATAAGGGGCACGGTTGCCCCGGCGCTAAATAACTAGCCAAATGGGCGATTTCTTGTTGCAACCAACTTTGGGTAGTCGTCTCCACTTGAGCCTGTGCTTGGGCTAACCTGGATTCGGCTGCCGCTAACTGTTGGGTGAAGTCTTGCAGCGTTGTTGCCACTTCCGTCAGTTGTTCCTGCAACGCTTGGGCTTGACGGTAATTTTCTTGGCGAATTTGCAACGCTTGG
Organism: Enterococcus nangangensis; assembly: GCF_005405245.1. Classification (GTDB taxonomy): domain Bacteria; phylum Bacillota; class Bacilli; order Lactobacillales; family Enterococcaceae; genus Enterococcus_J; species Enterococcus_J nangangensis. The sequence goes on from NZ_BJDR01000002.1 coordinate 10,517, forward strand.
CCTTTTTGGTGCAACAGTTCTTGCTCTTGTAAAAAGTATGCTTCTCCCTGTTGTTGACGGGCGAGCTCTTTTAGTTCAGTCGTCAATTGGTTAATCGTCGTAGCCTGCTGTTCCTGTTGCGTTGTTGACTTATTTATTGCTGTCTCACACTGTGTTAGCTGTTGTTGTAAATCTTGATATTCTTGGTAGTCTGGTAAAAATTGTTGTAAGTGTGCAACTTCTGTGCTTAATTTTTCTTTTAAGGGCGCTTGTTGAGCCAGTGTGGCACTTTTCTGTGCTAAGGCTGCTTGTTGCACGGTTAACTGCTCTTGTTCTTCAACTAATTCCTTTTGACGCTTGAGAATTGCCTCTTCATCAGCCAGTGCTTGCTGCCAAATTTCGTAGGCGGGTAACAATTGCTGAACTTTTTTTAGTTGACTTATTTGATTTTCTTTTGCCGCCATGACTGACGCTTTAGCTAATAAAGTTGCTTGTTGCTGTTTTAAGGCAGTGAATTCATCCCGTTTAGCTTGCTGGGCTTCAGCAGCAGCGAGAGCTTGCTGCGCTTGGGTTACTGTTTCTTTAGCCACTGTCCACTGGTCCTGAGCTAGCTTAACGTCTGCCGCCATCGTCGTTTTTTTTGCGGTTAAAACGGCGAGGTTTTCTTCTTCAGGTGTTAAAGGAAACGGAACTTGTTGCCATAAGACTTTTTCTTGTAACACCAAGTCCTGTTGTTTTTTATTGGCTTGTGCTAATTGTTCTTTTAAATTTTGGGCCAAATGCAAATAAAAATTCGTTTGGAATAAACTGCGTAAGACTTCTTCTTTTTCATTGCTATCTGCCAATAAAAAGCGGCGAAATTCCCCTTGGGGTAGTAAAACAATTTGCACAAATTGCGCCAGTGTTAAGCCTAGGAGCTCTTCAATTTTATTTTGCACCTCATTGACCTTCGTCCATTGTTGACAAGGTTTTGCTCCTTGAAAAGCTGTCAGACTGACTTTGCCCCCTACTGTCCGGAATCCTTCACCCCGTTTTTTAGGCAACATTTGTTCCGGCGTGCGGATAATTTCGTACCGTTGCTCCCCCAGTTCAAAAGAAAAGGTCACTTCGGTAATTTCCGCGGTGGCAAAAGTGGAGCGCATCTCTTTGCCTTTGCGCACATCACCACTGGTAAAGCCGTATAAAGCAAAGCACAAAGCATCAAAAAGTGTTGTTTTACCACTACCAGTCTTACCAGTAATTAAAAACAGTGGACTGTCTTCAAAATGGGTAAAGTCTAGGTGGGCCGTGGGGTACGGCCCAAAATTTTTAAGATGAAGTTGTAAAGGACGCATTTACTTTTCCTCCAACTGACTAGTGGCTTTTTGTAAAATCATTTCTTGCTGCGGGGTCATTTTTTCGGTGGTTACTTGTTGAAAATACTCTGCAAAAACTCCCAGGGGATTGCCTTGAATAAAATGCGTCTGGACTTGCGGCAAATGTTGTCCACTGGCCTGTCGGCGCTCAATTTTTAACAGCCGCGGATAAATTTTCCGCAATTCCGTCATGACATTAGGAATCACTTTCGTATCCGTTAAACAAATTCCCACAAAATCCTCTTGATGCTGCAAATATTCCTGATTAAAGCGTAAATCATCAAAGCTTGCCGTCAGCTCCACCACCGGATGCAAAGGTTCTATCGGCACAAATTCGCAAGTCACGCCGGCAGCTGTCACGTCCACAAGCACCACGCCTTTTTGCTGGTTTGTTTCGGATAAGGAAAAAGGCAACAATGAGCCACTGTAGCGAATGCGGGGGTGTTGTAACGCTTGAGGATTATGTAAATGACCCAGGGCCACGTAATCAAAAATTTCCAGCTGATCCACGGGAATAGCCTGTAAGCCTCCCACTTGGACTTTTGTTTCTGAATCGCTAGTACTAGCACCGGCGGCAAAAAAATGACTTACGAGGACATGTTTTTTTTGCGGATTAAAACTTGCTTGCATTTTTTCCGCAAGGAGGGCAAAAGCAGCTGCTAAATCAGGTAGCTTAGCTTCAGGAAAAAGCTGTTGCACTTGAAAAATTTCAAAATAGGGCAATAAATAAAACTGCACTTCTGGATATTCAAGAGGTGTTAGACTTTCAGCAATCGTCGTGGATAAGAAAAAGTTGTGGTTTTGATACCACGGAGCACCGCTACCTAAGCGGGCAGCCGAATCATGATTACCAGAAATCCCTAAGATAGGCAGTTCATCTGTTAAATTTAACATTTGCAACTGCTGGTTCAACATGACGACACTCTCACTAGCCGGCAAACTACGGTCGTATAAATCCCCAGCCAAGACTATTGCGTCGACTTTTTCAGCTTGAGCAATCGCCCGTAAAGAAGCAAAAGCCGCCGCTTGTTCTTCAGCTAAAGAAAAACCGTGCAGTCGTTTGCCAATATGCCAATCTGCTGTATGTAAAAAACGCATCGCCGCTACCTCCTTCGTATGACCTTCCCTCCATTATAACAAATTTTCAGGAAAAATGAGCAAACCTTTTCCCTCCGAAAAACAAAAAAATCCTTGAAACCAGCATGGATTTCAAGGAGTAACGCCAACTATTTTTCCTTTTTAGGCGTGGGAATATATTTGTAGTTAGGATTGGTTAAATAGTCCAATTGTTTAAAGGCCACATTCATCCGCTCTTCCACGACTTTAATCCCCTCTTTATCCAACTTTTTAATATCGCTGATATCAATGGGATCGCCGAAACGCACGGTTACCTTTTGCCGCTTAAATAAGTCCTTCAACGTGGTAGGTCCTTGATAAACAGCGGGTACAATCCGCACCTTAGCCATCTTAGCAATCACCGCCACCCCGCCTTTTAAATCTTCCGAGTGCCGCGTACCAGACGGGAACATGATTAAAGACATCTCAGTGGTTTTTAAATATTTCACCGGCGTTTTAATCGCGGAAGGTCCCGGATTATCCCGTTTAACAGGAAATGCATGAGCATGAACTAAAATAAAACGTAAAATTGGATTTTTAAACAATTCTTCTTTAGCCATAAAAGTAAATTCTTTCGGCCGAGCCCCAATCGCTAAGTGAATCGGATCCCAAAAAGTCCGATGGGGGGCAACTAAAATATAATTTTCAGCAGTAGGCAATTTGTCTTTATCTAAATATGTCGCCGGGCCATTAATGATGAATAAGACAATCCGCGCAACATAGCGAATAAAACGATAGAACATAACATTCTCCTTTCACTAGAAACGATACACTAGAAGTATTATAATACAGAAACAAGCGAAAAAATAGCAAAAGATTTCAGGAGGTTCCCCATGAATTTACGCGATGACGAACGTTTAGACGCTCTTTATGCCAATGATATTCAAATTATTCAAAGTCCCAGCGTCTTTTCCTTTTCCCTTGATGCTGTCCTTTTAGCCAACTTTCCCCGCATTCCTAAACGTGGCACCGTAGTCGACCTTTGTGCTGGTAACGGAGCGGTGGGCTTATTCATCGCAAAAAAAACAACGGCTAAGATTCACCAAATTGAAATTCAAGAACGCCTAGCCGATATGGGGCAACGCTCCATTACCTTAAATCAGTTAGCAGACCAAGTCACTATGCACCACTTAGACTTAAAAGAAACTTTTTCTCTTTTGCCTAAAGAAAGCTGCGATTTGGTTCTTTGTAATCCCCCTTATTTTAAAAGTGCCCCCCTTCATAAAACGAATCCCAATGAACACCTGGCATTAGCGCGCCATGAAATCACCACGAATTTACAAGAGGTCGTAACGTGTGCCAGTCAACTTTTAAAAATGAAAGGCCACTTCGCCCTCGTTCACCGGCCGGAACGCTTACTAGATATCTTAGCTGCGTTAAAAACCGCCCGACTCGCTCCCAAACGAATTCAATTTGTCTATCCTAAAGCGGAAAAAGACGCCAACATTTTACTAGTGGAAGCCATTAAAGACGGCAAAGAAGACGGCTTAAAAATTTTGCCCCCCCTCGTGGTTTATGATGAGCATGATCAGTATCAACCGGCGATTAAGGAGCTATTATATGGCCAGCCCTAAAGAATACTATTTTTACGTCTTGCGCTGTTGCGATGATACTCTTTATGGCGGTTTCACCACTGATTTAGCCAAACGCTTGGCCACCCATAATGCCGGTAAAGGTGCCAAGTACACCAAAATGCGCCGGCCCGTCACCATGATTCACGCCGAAAGCTTTCCCGATAAAAGTAGCGCCCTAAAAGCCGAGTACGCTTTTAAACACCAAACACGTGCTAAAAAAATTGCGTATTTAAAAAGCCATCAAAAAGAGAATTGCTGTCCATAATAAAAAACAGCCTCACCAACAAAGCAAAAACGTTGCTCTTGTTAGTGAGGCTGTTATTTTTATTTTTTTAATCGGCTTAATGAGTTGGTCGTGTCTTATTGTCCAAGTGGGTTTTCACAACTAAGACGTCTACCGTGGTGTGGCGAATGACATAAGCCGTAGTGGAGCCAACAAAAAGACGTGTTAAGGAGTTGGTTCCGCTAGCCCCCATAAAAATTGCGTCCACTTTTTCTTCTTTGACCTCTTCAATAATTGCGTTTTTAGGATTGCCAATCACGGAACGTGTCTTAAAGCGAATGTTATCTTTGCGGGCATCTTTGGCGTAATCCGCTAAGAATTGATCGGATTGTTCCACAAAGTTGTCGACGTCAGTTTGAAAGTCCACATCATGAAAAGAAAAACCCGTCGTATCCACCGCAGACAAAATAACTAGTTCCGCCCCATTTTCAATGGCGTAATTTTTGGCTTTTTGGTAAGCTAAATCCGCTAAAATGGAACCATCTACGGGCACTAAAATCTTTTGGTACTTATTGTCATACATCGTAACCCCTCCTCTTTCCCTTAACTTTACACCTAAATAATTTTCTTGAAAAGCAATTGCCGTTTGCCACTAAGAAAAATAACAATTTATGTCTGTTTAAAATAAGCGCTAATTTTCTCAGCTGCTTCTTCAGGCACTAAATTAATTTTTCTAAGCTCAGAAACCATTACCCATTGCGGCGTGTAGCGATTATTCGGCGACTGTTTTTCCTGTTCTTCACCATGAATGGTGGGGGTCACAGAACTTGTCACCTGTGCTAAAAAGTAATATTGCACTTCTTTTGCGTTCACTTTAAAAAGCAAGTGCAGTTGTTCTTCTTTCAAAGACAGCGCTAGCTCTTCCTCAATTTCTCGCACCGCGGTGGCTAAAGGTGTTTCCCCATTTTCAGCACCGCCACCTGGAACCACCCAATAATTTCGGTTCTCTTTTACGCGCTGGATAAGTAAAATTTTTTCTGTTGCTGCGTGATAAAGGACTGCTCTGCTGCGCATCATCTCGCCACCTTTTTTCTTTTTATGATACAACAACCCATACAAAAAAGCCGCCAATACCCCTTTAAAGAGTACTGGCGACTTTTTAACTTTAAGCTTTTTTCGGATCAAAAGCGTATTTAGCAAGAACTTCGGCTTTGTCTTTGGCGCGACCTTGCAACAAGTCCAAGTGTTTAGCAATGTGTAAGTGTAACAAGTGGTCATACAAATCTTGATTGGCATATAAAATGGCAAAGAATTTATCGCGGAAGACATATTGATAGTTTTCTTTGACATTTAAAATCGAACCAAACATGGTGTGTAAAATTTGCCGTGAGTCATCGGCTAACAATAAATCAAAGACGTCAGCTACGTTGACATCGGCTGGCTTAACCGCTGTTTCTTGGGTCGCTTTGAATTCGTAGAAGCTCTTAACGTCTGCGATATTTTCATAGCTGTAACGATAAATTTCCCACAATAATCCCGGATCTTTCACGGCGATTACTTTTAAGGCTTCTAACCAGTTGGTGCCCGCCGTTTTTACATGCCATCCGTGGGCCTTAGAAACTTCCCCAATCACGGGATAAACGGACAACTTATCACTACCAGAATGAATACTTAAGCGGTAGTTGAAATGTTCGGCAATCGCTTCATGGACAGCATATTCTTTTTCAAAGCGTGGCAACTCACCAATGTAGTCAATCGCTTTTTGGAACTCACCATAAAATTTCGGTGCTAACGTTTCTGGGGTAACACCTAAGCGGTGTAATTCGTTAGCGACAAAGTAATGGTTCGCAGGCGTTGTGGGTACAATCGTTTCATCCATGGAAAGTTCAAAGTCCAAGTTGTACGGCACGACAAATTCGTCGTAAATTTTCTTGGCAAATTGCACAGCATCAAAGAAGATTAAAACGGATTGTTGTAAATCCTTTTCGGTCACGCTGACACTCACCCCGTGACCTAAGTCAAAAGTTTGCCCCACATAGGTGTTGACGAAGTATTCTTTTAATTCAGGCGTTAATTGATTGAAACGCGCTGCTAGTTCTTCATCAGAAAGTTCCGCAATTTCATTGTGAATGACTTCTGAAGCATCTAACGTAATCATGGTGTATCCCGTTTGCACGGCGTAATCTACTTCATAAGGATGCTTCACGTGGTCGCCATCTGCGCCCCAGCCATCTTGATAGCCTTCTTCAAAGACAGACCAGCTAGCATCTAATAAGACTTCAGTAAAAGTACGCCCAGTTAAAGTTAATTCGCGAATCGATTGTTGCGCCAAAACCGGTAAAACACCGCGGCCTTTAAATAATTGCAAATGAGCGTTCCCGGCATTGCCTAAACGGTCACCTAAACCAAAGCTATATTTATAACCTTGACGACTAACGGGTAAGATCCAAGGGAAACGTGTAGCTAAAACTTTTTGATTGGCCGCGGAAAGTTTGGCCAAACCAAGCGCCTGATTGCCCTCCCCTAAGACTTCTTCCAATTGGAAGTCTTGAATTTTCAAACGATCTTCGTACACGACTAAAAATTTTTCAGCCGGTGTGCGGTATATAAAATAAACATTGTGACGCTCAACTTGAAGGGAAGGCAAATAAATCTCTTGCGGTAAGTTCGTCGGAGTCGTGGAACTTTCTAAAATCAAGTGAACAGCTGACAATAATTGGCTTAACATCATATTCGCTCCTTTAATTTGCGATAAATGTTCACGTGAACATTTTCTTGTAAAAAAAATAATTTCTCTTTCCTACACAATTAGTGTAACGCTTTCTTTATGGAAGTGCAAGAAAAAGAGTCCCACTTTTTTCGTGAGACTCATTACTTTTAGAATAAATCAACTAAGGTCGTAAAGATGAGCTGGATATTTAAAACTGTTAACGCAATGGTACATAGCCAACCTAAGGAAGATACCCACCAAGCATTTTTAAAACGTCCCATAATCTTTTTAGAACTAGTGAAGTAGACTAACGGAATCATGGAAATAGGTAGAGCCACACTTAAGAAAACTTGGGAATAAATCAACAAATTATCTAAGGCCGTTTCGTTGCCGCCAAAGTACAAGGTACACAAGAAAACAGGAATGACGGATAAAAGACGGGTAATCAAGCGCCGTGCCCAAGTAGGAATGCGCATGTGAATGAAGCCTTCCATTACCACTTGTCCGGTTAAGGTCCCGGTAATGGTGGAGTTTTGACCAGAAGCTAGTAAAGCAACCGCAAATAATGTACTTAAAATGGGACTAGCTACCGCACCAGCAATATTGGAATCTTGTAAAGCATCATAAAGAGAAGAAAATGTTCCAAGATCTTCAGGCCGCCCGAAGAACAAGGCACTTCCTAAAATCAGTAGCAAACAGTTAATCACAAAAGCAGCAGACAATTGAATATTGGAATCCCATTTGGCAAAGCGAACGGCTTTGGCCACTTCTACTTCATCACTACGATCAATTTTACGGCTTTGCGAAATTGAAGAATGTAAATATAAATTATGAGGCATTACGGTAGCTCCCACAATCCCTAAGGCCATCGTCAATTCACCGTGGTTCAAAATTTGTTTTTGTGGGATAAAGCCTTTAAACATTGCTGGTAAATTAGGTTGGGCAATCACCACTTCGTAAACAAACACCAGCATAATCACACAAATCAATGTCACAACAATCGCTTCAATTTTTCGAAAACCTAGACGCATCAAGAATAGCAGTAAGAACACATCTAAGATGGTTAAGCTCACACCAATCACCAGTGGAATGCCAAATAGCAGGTTCAAGGCAATGGCTCCCCCGATAACTTCGGCGATATCCGTAGCCATAATGGCTAATTCTGTAACTATCCACAAGACAAAGCCTAACCGTTTCCCGGTATATTTCCTAGTGGCTTGTGCCAAGTCTAAATGAGTGACGATACCCAATTTCGCCGACATATATTGCAACAACATGGCAATCAAGCTCGAAACGAAAATAACGGATAACAGTAAATAACCGTATTTGGCCCCCCCACTGATGGAAGTTACCCAGTTCCCTGGATCCATATAACCAACAGCCACTAACGCGCCCGGTCCGGAAAAAGCAATTAAATTTTTCCAAAAATTTTTATCTTTGGGTACGGTAATTGTGCCATTAATTTCTTCTAAACTCGTTCCGTGAACGGGTTGAATAAATCCTTTTTCTTTGACATTGGTTTCGTTCGTCATTTTTAAACCTCCGTTCGATTTTAGGTTACCCTAAATCCAAGAAAAGAATACACCTAAACTATTTCATCGTCAATGGTTAATACCTCATTTTCACAAAAAAAAATTCGGTTCCCCATAAAAAGCGCTATCATTTCACAACTTAGTGAAATAACCCTTGAATACAATAAAAGGTAGCGCCCAGCAACAGACACTACCTTCTTCATTTATTTTATTTTAGGATCACGATATTGCGTTAAATCTAACCCTTCTAAAGCTAACAGTTGGCGTTTCAAAGGAATCCCACCGCCAAAACCCGTGAGATTATGATTCACCCCTACTACGCGATGACAAGGGACAATAATCCCTAGTGGATTGCGACCAACTGCATTCCCTACAGCGCGACTAGACATCTTGGTGATTCCTTTTTCCACAGCCAAGCTGGCAGCAATCGTGCCATAAGTCGTCACCGTCCCATAAGGAATCTGCCGTAGTTTTTCCCATACAGCCAATTGAAAAGGCGTACCTTGAGGCTTCAAGGATAACTCCGACGCGTCAGGTTTTGCACCTGCAAAATAATGTTGAAGCCAAGAAATTGTCGCAGTAAAGACGGGTAAATCATCTTGGCGTTGATAATTCATAAAATTTTTTTCTTCTTCATTAGGAAATAAAAGCTGGGTTAAGGCGGTACCATCGCTGACTAAAGTTAAGGTCCCCACCGGAAAAGTTGCTTGTGTGTAATACAAAGAAACCACCTCCTGCGCATAAGTTACCTCATTATAACAAAAGTCTCCTTGTCCGAGTAGTTTCTTATTCCCCTCTTTTGCTAAAAAAAAACAAGTCCCTTTGCCTAAAGAGTACTCTTTAAGTAAAGGAACTTGTCTTTATTTTATTTTCGTAAAAATTCGCTGTAAGCGTAAACTAATGGTCCGATGCCTTTCGCGTCGTTATTGACCCGCGGCTCGGAAATGTAATAGGCAAAAGAGCCATCACGTTTTTCGTAGTTACCTTTACCACTGCCGCCGCCTAGACCGGCGACTAAACAAATATCTTTCAAAACAAACTCAGCGTCTTTCACTACTAATTTCTCTTTCATGACACCGCGCAAGACATCAGCACCCCGTTCAAAGTCGGCGCTAGGTAAAACGCCTAAACGGGCACCTTTCATTAAGGTGTATGCAATGGCGCAGCTCCCGCTTGTTTCTAAGTAATTGCCTTCTTGATTCCCGGCAACGGTTACTTGGTAGAACAATTTACTTTGTGGTTCTTGGAAATTTAAAACGTGAATCGTCAAGTCTTGCAACTGTTGAATTAACGGTTGAATTACTTTTGCATAATCTTTTTGTAACAGTTCAATCGTATCTACTAAAGCCATCATGTACCAGCCGATGGAGCGGGTCCAAAAATTCGGGCTTAAACCGGTCGCCGGGTCGGCCCAAAACATCGTCTTTGCTTCGTCGTAGCCGTGATACAATAAGCCTGTTTTTTCGTCTTTCATTAAAGCAGCTACATTAGCGAATTGCTGCAAAATATCTGGAATATTTTTGCCGTCATTAAAATGCAATTCATAAGCGGCGTAGAAAGGTTGAATCATGTAAAGACCATCCAACCACACTTGATGAGGATAAATCAATTTGTGCCAGAAATTGCCCGCTTTAATCCGTGGTTGTCCCAACAATTGGGAGTACAGTAATTCGATTGCTTTCCGATATTTTTCTTTTTTTGTTTGGGCATATAACGCAAATAACACTTTACCTTCGTTAATTGAGTCCGCGTTATAAGTTTCTTTTTCGTATCCGAGAATTGTTCCATCTTCGGCAATGTAGTAATCAATGAAATCATCTAGGAACTGGAAGTATTTATCTTCCTGTGTCACTTCGTACATATCCAAAGCAGCCATCGCCATGCAGCCGTCGATATAGGACCAGTGCGGAGGACGATTATCCAAAATGGCTTCTTGATTCCAAACAGGTCGTTCCGGGGTCGAGCGATGAATCAATTGATCAAAATACACTTTAATTTCTTCCATCTTGTCACTCCCTAAAATTAGAAAACGCCACGCCTGCCTGAACTGAATGCCCAAACAAGACACGGCGTTTCCCTAAGTCATAGTTATCCAGTCACCAGCTTCGTATGTGTTGCTTCTTCATGTCCACCTAGTTTACCAACGAATAAGGGCAGACAAATGAGGTAACAGCTAGCTAGCTTACACAAAATTTCTCTTTGGACTACCACGGCCACCGGTACATTCAAACGCTCTTTATCGGTGGAGACAATTTTTAGTGAAAAGAAGCCTTTGCCGATGGTTTGTCCGTTCATCATAAAAGGATATTGAACTGCTAAAGGTAAAAGAATCATCACTGTTAAGGCGACAATCCCTTGAACCACATTATTCGTAGTGATTTTAGCAATCAAGGGTAAGATAAACTGAAAGGTGACAAAAATACTCAAGAAACCTAGCAACAAATCAATCATTTGGGCAAAAATTCTTTTCATCATAAAAACCATGGTGTTTTCCTCTTTTCTGTTGTTACTCTTTACTACCGGTGTTGGCTACGCCGTCAACGAAGTAACGGGAGCCCATGAAGAATAAGGCAATCATTGGCAATAAGCCAAGACAAGATGCCGCAAAGACCCGACCGTAGTTAACCATCGCTTCACCATCTAGCTGTTGTTTTAAGATTAAGGAAAGGGTCGCTTTATCCGGTGAAGTCAAGTAAATTAATGGACCTTGGAAGTCATTCATCCCCCACATGAAGCAGAGTAAGCCCACGGTGATTAAAATTGGTTTAATGACGGGCACGATAATTTTAAATAAGATTTGGAAGTCGTTACAACCATCCATTACAGCGGCTTCATCTAATGTTTTCGGTACAGTCCGCATGAATTGGATAATCATGAAGATGAAAAATGAAGAAGAAGCGAAGATGTCTTGCACGTACAAACTGGCAAAACTATCTAGTAACCCCACTTCCCGATACAACAAGTAAAGGGGAATCCGGAATGCTAATTCCGGCATTAATAAGGTGACGATAATCGCTGTAAAGACGAATTTCTTTCCTTTGAAGGATTTACGTGCTACCACGTAAGCCGTTAAGGTACAAGAAATTACTGTAAAAGCCGTCTTTGGTACTAAGAATTTCAAAGTATTAGCAAAGTAAAACCAAATCGTATGGTTGGAGTTAATTTGCCAAGCAGAAGCAAAGTTGTCTGTTACGATGCGATCAGCCGGTGGGAAAATTGAAAGTCCTCCGAAGATGTCGCGGTTTTCTTTAAAGGCGGAACCAATCATCCAAAGAAGTGGGTAAATCAAAATAATCCCTACACCGATGAGGACCGCATAACGGATAATGGCGTTAATTCGACGCCCGTTTTTACTTAATTCCATTTTTTATTCTCCTCCTAATCGTTGTAGTATACCCATTTATTGGAAGACTTGAAGATAATTACCGTGAAGACCCCAATGATGGCTAATAAAATCCACGTTAAAGCACTGGCATAGCCGTAGTTCCCACGTTGGAAAGCTTGGTCGTAAATGTATAGATTTAAGAAATAGGTGGCGTTGTTCGGTCCACCTTTAGTAATCAGATACGCGGAGTTAAATTCTTGGAAGGCTTTAACTAACACGTTAATCATGTTAAACAAGATGACCGGCGTAATGATTGGCACGGTGATACTAATTAATTGGCGGAATTTAGAAGCGCCATCGATTTCCGCTGCTTCATACACTGAAGCTGATACCCCTTGTAAAGCGGATAAGAAAATCAACATCGTGGAACCAAATTGCCAGGTCTTTAAAATAATCAAGGTGATGACCGCAAAAGTCGGATCTTTCGCCCAGTTAATTGTCACTTCATTCCCAAAAGTGAAGATACTTAAAACCGTGTTTACCGGTCCATGGACATCAAACAACATTACCCAAAGGATAGAAACAGCGACATTTCCCCCTAAGATAGATGGAATGTAATAAGCTGTTCGGAAGAAGTTTACTCCTTTAAGTTTGAAGTTTAAAATTGCCGCTACGATAAAAGCTACGATAACAACAGATGGTGCACCGAATAATACATATTTCATAGTAGCTACAAAGGCGGCACGGAAAGTATCATCTTTGGTAAAGATCCGCACATAGTTATCCAAGCCTACAAAGGTTCGGGCACCTAAAATCGGATAGTTTTGTAAGCTGTAAATAAACGAAATAACAATTGGATAAACTTTAAAGATTAGAAAGCCGATAATCCACGGCAACAACATTAAAGCTACTACAATGTTCAGCTTTTTCTTTCCTTTTGCTTTATTTTTCATAGATTGCTTGTTCCCTCTTTCCCTTACGTAAAACAATCAGAGGCAGGGGTCTCCCCCTACTTCTCGGACGACTCCCCCTACCTCTGATTCAAACGCTAATTAGTCTCTGTAATATTGATCTAAGGCTTCTTGTTGTTTTTCTACGTATTGTTTAGCAGCTTCTTTAGCAGTTGCCGTACCAGAACGGAATGCTTCGATTGCTGTGTAGCGTTCGCCACGTACGTTTTCATCTTCGAAGTAAGGATCCATAACAGTTTGTTCATAACCGTCTAACAAGTCGTACCCTTCAGCAACTACACCAGATACGATGTCGTTTTTAACTTGTAAGTCATACGTTACTTTGTTACTAGAAATGCCTAAGCTGTCAGCTGCAGCCGCTACAGCTTCTTCGTCAGTCATGATGAAGTTAATGAAGTCAGCAGCAACTTCTGGATTCTTAGAGTTTTGAGAAATAGCATACCCAAAGTTAGGTTTTACATAAACAGATGGTTTTGTACTGTCATCTACTTGTAAGTAAGGTCCTACAGTTAAATCATCAGGATTAGCGCCACCTTTGTAAGATTCAGCCCATTGAGCTAAAGAGTTCGCCCATTCGTAAGTTCCACCAGCGTTACCTTCAACCCATTGTGGGTTTGCGTTGGTTTCAATTGCGCTATCTTGAGCAAATGTTGGCATTGCACCAGCATCTTCTAAAGCTTTAAATTGTTCTAAAACTTTTTCTACATCTTCAACGCTGTAGTTTACTTTACCGTCTGTTTGCATTACTTTACCGGTGTTATCGTAAAGCATTTGCGCGATAAACAAGTCTTTAGAAACTTTACCGTTATTGACCATTGCATATTGGTTAGCTTCACCAGTTGCAGTGTTGTCTTTAGCAATCACTTTACCAGCTGCTAATAAATCATCATATGTTTGTGGTAATTCTAAACCTTTTTCTTTATATAAGGCTTCATTCATTAACATTACCCGGGCTGTCATTCCGTAAGGTACTGCGGATTGAGCGCCTTGAACTTGCATCGCTTCTAAGTATCCTTCATCCCAGTTTTCCAAGTGAATGTAGTCTTTGACTTTGTTCATGTCATAGAAAACATTTTGGCCTTGACCAAAGGAGAATAACCAGTTGTAGTTAACTTGCATGACGTCGGCTTCTGTTTTACCAGAAAGCTGTGTTAAGACTTTAGCTTGCCAACCATCCCAAGCACCATATTCTACTTCAACTGTTACATTTGGGTTAGCTTTTTCGTAAAGGTCTACTACTTTTTGCATGGCTTCGTGACGGTTATCGGCACCCCACCAAGAAAATTTAATGGTTACGTCGTCTTTAGTGATGCCTGCATCGCCAGAACTTGCTGTACCGCTTTTATCCGTGCTGTCCTTGGAATCGTTATTATTGGATCCGCAACCTGCTAAAAAGGCTGTCAATAATAAACCGCTTACCATTAAACGTCGTAAAGATTTCTTTTTCATTCTTGTTCCCTCCGTTGTTATAAATAGTTTAAACGATTGCGTCTGTATACGCTTACCATTAATATACAACACTACAAAACTTTAGCAAGTACTTCTCAAGACCTTCACAAATAAGTCAACTTTTTTTGTATTTTTCGCACTATTTTAACTTACTTTTTGGAAGTTAAACGTTCGTCTTCTTTACAAAAACGCTGGTAATTAAACAATTAAAATCTTCAGACAACTTAGTTCCTCTATTTTCTACTGAAAAAAGAACAAGTTTTCCTTCTTACTTGCTCAATTATTATCAAGCTTCAAATAGTTATCTTTTCTTTTAACCGCAAAAAAAGTCTCCGTTATCTTAACGGAGACTTTTTTAAAAGTTATTTTTCTCCCGCAAGCTCTTCTTATAGGCAATTTGTTTCTTGCGGTATTGCAAAGGAGATGTTTCAATGTATTTTTTAAAGACGCGATTGAAATACGTGACACTCTCATAGCCCACTTGAAAGGCAATATCGGCGATGGAATCTTCCGTATCTTCTAGTAATTTTTGTGAGCGTCGAATTTTTTGAATGTTGGTAAACTCGGTAATGGTATAGCCGGTTTTTTGTTTAAACAAACGACTGAGATAAAATTTATTCAGATAAAAATGATCGGCAATTTCTTCAAGTGAACCCACCGTCTCACAATTGTCGCGAATGTAACGTTTCACTTCGTCCACCAAGTTAGCGTCACTACTTTGGGCCGGATTATTTTCTTTGCGGGTACCATTTGCTTTTAAGCGTAAGACATAAATCAGCAGTTCGGCTAAACGTAAGGCTACAAAACTCTGATAGTCTAAATCTTTTTGCTGCACTTCTTTACCGATATCTTGCAGTAATTTTTGTACGTAATCCCAATCTGCCGGGGGTACCTGTATCACCCCTTGATACTTGGCAAAAAAAGCAGCCAAATCAATATTTAACGCCGCCATGGGTTCTTTAAACCGCTCGCCTTCAAAGAGCAACAAAACGCGATCATGAAAAATTAAATTATTGGAATACGTATTATGAATTTTGCCAGAGTCCACTAAAACTAAACTCCCGGCTTTTACTACGTAATGCTGATCTTCAATAAAAAAATGGCGCTTACCATCACAATAAAACTGGATTTCATACTCTGGATGCCAATGCTTCACCATATTGTAGGAATTGTCGCGGGTGGAACGATCAATGTTTAACCCTTCCATCATCCCTTGATATAAGACTTGCTTCAAGCTCCCCATCTCCTCTTCCATGCATCTTTTTTCTATAGTATACCAATTTTCAAGAAACCGCCATCACCTTTTGTCATTTTTTCTAAAAAACATTGAAATTTCAGCCGAAATAATCTCAAAGTACGATAATCTTTAAGGCAAGACCATTAGGATCGGTAATCACAACTTGTGTTTCTGTCACTTCTTGATAGGTCACACCTAATTGTTGCCAATGTTGACAAAGTTCGTGGAGATCGACTAATTGCGGCAGCTGCAGGGTAAAAGAAATTAAACCTAAATCCGTTGCGTGCTGCTGTGGTAAATTATCTCCTTGCCAAGTGTTGGCTCCTAGATGATGATGGTAAGAACCGGCCGCAAAAAATTTAGCACGTTGACCGTAATTACTTTTTAGGCTTAAGCCTAAGACGCCCACATAAAAATCTTCAGTGGCAGCTAAATTCTGAACACGCAAATGCAGATGACCAATTTTTGTATGCGTTGGTAGCCCTGACCATGCCGGCATAGTTGGGAATTTTTCTAGGAGCGCTCCTTCATTTAACGGTAAAGTAACTCCGACAATTTCACCATCCCCACGGATATCCCATTTTTCCACCGGCTGATCCCAATAAATTTCAAGACCATTGCCTTCAGGATCTTGTAGGTACAATGCTTCGCTGTAACCATGATTACTACTGCCTTGATAAAAAATGTCAAAGGAACGATAGTGAGCTAAAGCTGCTGCTAAATCTTCTTCCCGAGGCACTAAGAAAGCCAAATGAAATAATCCTGCTTTTGTGGGCTGGGCAAGAGGGGCATTAATTTTTAATAGCTGTAAAAGTGGCGTCTCTTGGGTGCCGAGGGTCACGGCTGTTGGCGTTTGTTGTAAGATTTTTAAGCCGATTACTTTTTGATAAAAGTCAGCGACAATATCTAACTGCGCAACATTTAAGGTTACTAGCCCTAAACTCAGGTGGGGCGAGATTTGAAATTCTGGCATCTTTGTCGTCATGGTATTTCCTCCTTAAGCTTCTCATTACTTCCAGTCTAACACGACCTAGTAAGAAGAGGCTTAGGAAAACATCGGCATGCTAAAAGCAGAAAAGTTTACGCTCTAGCTGTTGCCTTCTATAATGAAAGTAAGGAGATGATAATGATGAAAGTTACCATGACGACTAGCGCGGCACAAGTGCTCCGCGATAAACTGCCCCACCAAAAAGTATTTTTACTAACCACTAACGATGGTGCCAATGAATTTTCTTCGGCTGGTGGTGCGTGCATGATTGGCGATCGTTTTCAATTAGTCCCTGTGGAACAAGCTGTTGAACCTTTCACGGAACGCGTGCAAACGGACCCGTACGAAATTTATATTTCCAACTATGAGAAAATGTTTTTAGGGGACGCCCCCCGCGTGACTTTTAATGAGCATTTGCATCTATTGCAGCTCACCAATGAAACAGGCATCCTAGATGCCAATTTACATTTAGCAGAACCCGTAGCCAGCTATAGCGGTGCGGCGCACGATTGCTAAGCTAGAAGATTGTGTCAGTAGTTATTGCTGGCGCAATCTTTTTTTGTAGTGAAGATAATTTTTTACAGACTTCCCAATTTTCCTTTACGGAAGTTGGGCTTTTGGTGTTGAAAAAATTTTTTTTACGTACTCAATAAAAAATAGTTGACAATTTGTTAGGTACCGAACTATATAAATTTAAAACGAAGTGAGGACGAAAATAATGAGTCAACTAACCGATGAATTAATGAAACAACTGTGGATAATCAACGAAGCAAGTAACAGTTTTATGCGCCAACGTAAACAACGTCTTTCTGGTCAAGAACGCGTCTTAGCCATGTTAGCGGTGGAAGATGGTGTCGTCCAAAGTTATTTGGTAGAAATTTTAGATTTGCGCCCCAGCTCTTTAGCGGAGTTATTGAAAAAATTAGAACTTAGCGGTGATATCACCCGCCAAGAAGATGCTAACGACAAACGCGTAAAACACATTTATTTAACAGAACAAGGGCGACAACGAGCGACTGTTTTGCAACAAAAGCAAGCTTCCAATGCTTCAGATGCTTTCTTTGCTGGTTTATCCACAGCAGAGCAAGCTGATTTCAGTGCCAGTCTCGCTAAAATCGCCAACGGTTGGTCACCAGAAATTAAAAAGCAAGCCCAACGTTTTGTTGATCCTTTTGACCGCCTAGCTGCGATGCAACAATTGCGTAATCAATTCATGGCTGACTTTGATGGCGATTGGGAAAACTTATCAACTGAAGAGAAGCGGGAATTACAGAAAAAAATGCGCAATGCCATGAAAGACGCACAACGTCAGGCTGCTGCTGATCCTGAAAAATTTGGATTCTTTGACCCTCGTAGTTTTGGTTTTGGTGGTCAACGAGGCAAACAGCCCCGCAATCCTTGGAGCATGCACCCAGGTCATGGCGGTCCTCGTCCACCGTTTCCCCCACACTTTGGGGCTGACTTTTCAACAGACGAGACCGACCGCCACGACTTTTTCCGTGATCAGCCTTTTACTCCTCATCCCACTCATGAAGACGATGAGCGTGATACCAAGGACACAGACGATTGGACAGACTTTTAGAAAAGTTGTTAGTACAGACTAACAAAGAGGTAGCAAGATGGAACGAGATATTAGAATAGTAGACCGACCAAAAAGCGACGGGACGTTTACTTTTAAAAAATTTATGAGCTTAATCAATAGCGTTAGCCCCAAGAAAGCTTTATTTATCTGTGGTATTTTTCTCAGTTTAATTACCAGTGGTGCATCCCTGATCGTCCCGCAGTTAACGAAGGGCTTGGTGGATACTAGCGGCTTAGCTCATATCGATAGTCGCATGGTTATTATTTTAATTTTGGCCTTTGGAGCGCAGTTAGCCTTTGGCACAATCGGCGGTTATCTCCTCCGCTTCGTGGGGGAAGACGCCGTCAAAACGTTACGGGAGCGCTTATGGGGGCATCTCCTCCATTTGCCGGTAAGTTACTTTGATGAACATAAAGCCGGCGAAAGCACTTCCCGCCTAGTGAATGACACCACGGTAGTAAAAGATTTAGTAACCAAGCAATTCCCCAGTTTTATTACCGGTGGCATTCAGTTGGTGGGCTCCATGGTTATTCTTTTTGTGATGGATTGGAAGATGGCCGCCATGATGTTTGGCGCAGTACCCGTCATTGCCTTAATTATGGTACCGATTGGTAAAGTGATGAGTAAATTAGGGCGGCAGTTGCAAGGAGCAATGGCAGAATTTAACGGTGAGGTCAATGAAAAGCTAGCGGAAGTCCGTTTAATTAAAGCCAGTAACGGCGAAGCCTATGAAAAAAACAACGGTGGGCAAGCCATTCACAAAATTTTTTCTTTAGGGATTAAAGATGCTAAAATTGAAGCCTTTTTACAACCGATTATGATGACGGCGATGCTAGGACTTTTTGTCGGTATCTTAGGCTACGGTGCCGTACGGATTCAACAAGGTACCATGACGAGTGGTTCCCTAGTGGCTTTTCTCCTTTATCTTTTTAATATCCTTTCTCCTGTCATGAGCTTTGCCACTTTCTTTTCTCAATTGCAAAAAGCGATGGGGGCTACGGAACGGATTCAAGAAATCCTCGCTACGCCTTTAGAAGTTGCAACAGCAGGAACGACTTTAGACGTCACTGGTGAAACTTTACGTGCTGAGCACTTAAGTTTTGGCTATACAAAAGAGCAAAGTATCTTACACGATATTTCTTTTGTCGCAAAACCTAATACGGTGATTGCTTTTGCTGGGCCTAGTGGCGGTGGCAAGTCGACAATTTTTTCCTTATTGGAACGGTTTTACGTGGCAGATGGTGGACAAGTCTTGATTGTGGACACCGATATTCAAACTTTAGATTTAGCAAGTTGGCGAAGTCAAATCGGCTATGTCTCACAAGACAGCGCCGTCTTTGCCGGAAGCATTCGCGACAACTTACAATACGGCTTAGAGCGACACTTAAGCGACGAAGAACTCTGGCAAGGGTTACGGTTAGCGTATGCTGACCAGTTCGTCAAAGATTTCCCCCAACAATTAGCTACTGAAATCGGCGAACGGGGCGTCAAATTATCCGGCGGGCAAAAACAACGTATCGCCATCGCCCGAGCCTTCTTACGGGATCCTAAAATTTTAATGTTGGATGAAGCTACGGCTAGTCTAGATTCCCAATCGGAAGAAAAAGTCCAGCGCGCCCTCGAACATTTGATGGAAGGCCGGACGACTTTAGTCATCGCCCACCGTCTTTCCACCATTGTAGAAGCAGATCAAATCTACTTCATTGAAAAAGGGCAAATTACGGGACATGGTACGCATCAAGAACTAATGGCCACGCATGAATTGTACAGCCAATATGTTGCCGAACAAGTGGTTAACTAGAAAAATTGCTGCTAAATAAAAAGCATTAAAGATCAACTTGACAAACCTTTCGCCAAAGTTTAAGAATCACTTTGCGCAAAGCATTGAAGGAGAGCTTTAGTGCTTTTTTTAATTTTTCCTGTTTGCCATGTTAGAACATATAAACGTTCCACTACAAAAAGCGCGCAGCTTACATAAAATGTTTTATGCGCTTAACGATTCCAAGGTAGCGTGTCGCCTTTTTCAGGATCATCTACGCCGTCAGCGTAGGCGGTGGTGGCTACTGAAGCCCCGATAATTAAGAAAGCTAGTGCTGCTAAGCTTACTTTTAAAAATTTTTTCATTCTCTTTCCTCCTAAAAAGTAGTATAATCACCAATGCACACGGCTTTTGGTGCAACTTATTATGTACCTTTCCGTAAAAGATAGCAATATATTTTGATAACAAAAGGAGAATACTTATGCTTTTAGGTAAGGTGATTGCCGAGCGGCGCAAAAGTCTTGGCTTGTCCCAAAGTGATTTAGCAACAGATATTTGTACGCAAGCGACGATTTCTAAAATTGAAGCGAAAAATATCGAGCCCATGTTGAATATCCTCGTTAAAATTTGTTTGAAACTTAATTTAACTTTGAATGAAGTTTTTTCGGAGTTTAGCGACTTAACAGAACAAACCCTCAATGAGGTGGATCGCCTCGTAGATATTTATAAATTAGCCGAGGCGCAACATGAGCTAGACAAGTTACAAGCTGATGCAGTTCCCGCCGAGCTTAAAAATCGTTACTTTTTCACGAAAGGAAATTTAGCGTTAATCTATCAAGGTGATTATGAGAATGCTTTATTTTATCTGAACGTCGTCTTGCAGGCTACGGAATTAACTCCTGCCACCCGCACTTTAGCTTTTAATGGCTTAGGGATTATTTATTTTGAGAAAAAAGAAGATGACAAAGCGCGCTATTATTTTGAACAAGCCCTTGCCACCGTTTGGCAAGTGGAAACCGACAATATCAGCGGAACGCGGGCGATTTTAAAAGTCTTGAATAACGTTAGCAAGTTTTATTCTAAAATTGGCGAGTATCAAAAAAGTAACGAGATTACCCAAAAAGCTATTCACTTTTATGGTCAAAGCACGAATCTCGCCAGTATCGAGCAATTTTATTTTCGGATTGCGGCTAACCTCTTAGCTTCCCTGCAGCCCTACCATAAAAAAGCGCCAGAAGCGTTAGCAGCGCGAGACTATTTACGTAAAGCGCAATTTTTAGCTCAGTTGACGGATAATCAAGTCGTCTTACAACACATTGACGAGTTGGCTGCTAAGTATGGTTTAAAACTAGAATGTTAAAAAAATGCCCTGCTCCTATTTTTGGTGGTAGGACATTTTTTTCTTAAGCAAATAAAGTTTTCGCTTGTTGGGCAGCTAACTGTTCTGTATAATAGGCCGCTTGGGCATTGAAAAGTTCTGCGTACAAGCCATTTTGCGCTAAAAGACTCGCGTGATTGCCGCTTTCTTTAATCTCACCATCTGCTAAGACGATAATCTTATCGGCAAAACGGGTGGAGCTCATGCGGTGGGAAATATAAATCGAAGTTTTGTCTTGCACCAACTCGTCAAAGCGACGATAGACTTCAAACTCAGAAAAAGGATCCAATGCACTAGTCGGTTCATCCAACACGACAAAAGGTGCATCTCGGTACCACGCTCTGGCAATGGCAATTTTCTGCGCTTCACCACCGGATATTTCGACACCGGTTGGTTCTAAATCTTTGTATAAGGTGGTGGCACTGCCTTGAGGCATTTGCGCGACCCGCTGATCCACCCCGGCAATATAAAGGGCTTCTGCCACGCGTTTTTTATCTGGTTGGTGACTAGCCGCAACATTTTCTGCCACACTAAAGGAAAATAATTTAAAATCTTGGAAAACGACGGCTAAAATGCTTTGATATTCATTGAGGTCATACTTATTAATATCAATGCCGTTTAACGTAATCACCCCACTCGTGGCTGGATAAAGGCGCGTCAACAATTTCACAATAGTACTCTTGCCGGAACCATTGCGCCCGACTAAAGCTAATTTTTCTCCGATGGTTAATTTCAAATTTAAATGGCGTAAAATCCATTCTTCGCTTCCCGGATATTGAAAGGAAACGTCGTGAAATTCAATTTCGTACTCATTATCATTGCGTTTTTCTACGGGTAGCGTCCCCGTAGTTGTCGCTTTTTTATACATAAAATCATAATAGAAACTCAAAATCGGCACATAGGTATTCGCGCGACCAAAGCTAGCAAACATTTCGCTTAGGGCACTAGTCATTTGAATAAAGTAACCGGCGTAAAGGATGACGGAACCCACGGCTAAAGCCCCAAAGTAAGCTTTTAAGACCACCAGTAGATAAACAGCAACGTTTAAAATACTCGTCAAGAGATTGGCGCTCCCTTCCACCTGCAATTGACGATTAATCATCTTTTGACCATTTTTTTGAATCACCTTTTGCCACTTTTGATACTGTTCCCCCAATAATTTTCCAGCTTGATATAAACGCATTACTGGACCATTTTCATAATCGGCCAAGGTATTGATTAGGTAACCTGCTTGATTATTCGTTTTGACATTGTCTTCAAAATTTTCTTTTTCAAAACGCGCTTTTTTAATCGCCGCCAAAAAGTTAATCCCCATAGGTAATAAAATCACCAAAACTAAGAGGAGTAGATAACTCCACGAGTTGGTCCAGCTACCTAAAGAACTAGTTACGGTGGCTGTCATTTGCCCCAGCTTCACTAAAAAAATTAGCCCTAAGACTAAAGCCACTAAGCCATTTAAAATACTCGCAAATTGCGTATTCACTAGTTGATACATCCCGCCATTGTATTGGCTGGCATCAGTTGCTCGCTGGTACTCCTCCCGAAATTCAGGGTCTTGCAATTGAAAATACGAAATCTCTAACAATTTTAAATTACTAATTTCATCAATTTGATACCCTAAAGCGGAAGCTGCGTCGTCTCTTTTTTTATCTAGCCAAGCGTTTAAAGCCCCGATTGCGAAAATGATTAGCAAAAAGAAGAACACTTGACTACTTAAAGTCTGAAAGCTGGCTTTAGCTACTAAGCCATTAATCACTAGCGCACTTAGCCACAAGCCACTAAAAGACCACACCACCGAAGTAATCGCAAAGGCTACCGTATAAAAGAGGACTGATTTTTGACAGAGCCAAATGAGCCGGATAATTTTTTGATAGTCACCAATTATTTTTTTCATCCTTGAGCCACTTCCTTTTGATAATAATAACTTTGCACGTGATACATCTCTGCGTATTTGCCTTTTTGCTTTAAAAGTTCCTCATGGGTGCCGACTTCCAACAGTTGCCCTTGATCCATAAAGAAAATCCGATCACAAAAGCGGGTGGAAGCCAAGCGGTGGGAAATAAAAAGCGACGTCTTCCCTTGCACCAGCCCACTATAGCCTTCATACATTTCTCTTTCGGCTAAAGCGTCTAAAGCGGCGGTGGGTTCATCTAAAATTAAAACGGGGGCATCTTTATAAAGGGCGCGGGCTAACATTAACTTCTGCTCTTCCCCGCCAGATAATTCCACGCCGTCCATTGCTAAATAATGGGTGAGAGGAGTCTCCACTCCTTTGGCTAAACTGGCCACCTTTGCGCCTAAGTAACTTTGTTTTAAGGCGATGGCTAAGCGCTCTCCTTCATACGTTGGAGCTAAGGAAACATTTTGCCCTAAGGATAAGGCGAAGACTAAAGAATCTTGAAAAACGGGGGCAATCAACTGTTGGTAAAAAGTACGGTCTAGCGTTGTAACATCCACGCCGTTTAATAAAATTTTACCGCTGGTGGGTTCCAATAAACCGTTAATTAGTTTTACAATCGTCGTTTTTCCCGCACCATTGGCCCCCACCAAGGCAATCTTTTCTCCTGGTGTAATGGTAAAACTGACATTGTCTACTGACTTAGTCGTAGCATGGGGATATTGGTAGCTGACATTTTGAAAAACCAGCTGTATTTTTTCCGTTTCGGCAAAAGTGGCCTTGCGCTCATTAAAATTCACAACGCTTTCCTGCACTTCATCTTCCCAATTACGGTAGTCACTGTTGTCGTTATCGGCTCTTTTAATTTTAGTTAACGCATCCACCATGGTAAAAGTTAAGGTACTAAATTGGTTAACAAAACCGAAATACAAAGTAAACTGTCCTAAGGTTAACCGACCGGCAGTAGCTCCCAGTAATAAAAACAAATAGCTGCCTAAGTTTTGCGCAAAGTTAACCCCATGCGTCAAGAGATCGGCTAAAAAAGTAGCCAAGCTATTGCGCTTATCCAAATGCAACAAATCGTGATGATTGTCTTCAATTAATTTTTTGTACCAGCCCCACATATGATAAAGCCGCAAATCTTTACCACTTTCAATTTGATAGGCATTGCGTCTCAAATAATCTTTTTTCGTGTAAGGATGCATATACTGCTCTTTAATCTTAGCGTAAAAGCGGTTATAAGCACTTTTCCCGATAAAGCTAAGGATGCTCCCTGCCACAATCAACAGCATAATCCAAGGATTAAACACTGCTAACGTCCCTAAAAAGAAGAGCAAGCTCATAATATTTTGTAAGAAGCGATACCAATACTCCAAGTAGGCTTCCATACTGGAACTATTCCCCATGTAAAAAGCATTTTGAAAGGAGCGTTGATACCGTTCCCGCACCTTGGGATCTTCTAATTTCTCATAAGAAATTTGAGTCAGACCTAGAGCGGCTTTGCCCATTTCGGTGACGCGAATAGTCATCTTTTTCATAGAGGCCCACTTCCATATTAAGCTAGCCCCTTGTTGACAAAGATTTAAGGCGAGTCCGACGGCAAAAATCTGCCATAAAGTCGTTTTTAAATCGCGACCTTCCGTTAAGGCCGTAACGATAACGCTAGGCAATAAGGCGGTTAAAAACATTTGCCCCGTAGTAAACGCTACACCTAAAAACATCCACAAAAACAGTGTGGGTTCATGACGGGCGACGATTTTAAAATACCAAATAAAATTGTGCCAAAACTTATATTGTTTCATTTTCTTCACCTCGTCTTTTACTCTAACAGAAAAATAAAATTTTGGTGGTTTTCAGCGCGAACGGTTGTTTTTTTAGCGTGAACGGTAAAAATAAAAAAAGGTAACGGAAGAATTTGAATTTTTACTGGGACATAAAAATTCAAATTAAAACGCTACCTTTTTAAACCTAGCTAAATAATTCTTCTGTCTGTTGTCCACACCGTGCTAGTTCTCCTAAGACACGTTTTCGGCCATCGGAAGTTTGCCACCAGGTAGCTTGCGTCACACCATAAACATCCACTGGGCAAACCAAAAATTCCACCTCAGGAAAAGCGATGCTGTATAACATTAAACAGCGTCTAGCGTGGAAGGACTTGCAACAAATGATTGCTCTTTTTACAACAATACCTTGTGCGGCTAAAACCTTGCAGGAGAAAAGGGCATTTTCTTTCGTATAACGCGACTGATCTTCCTTCAAAATTGCCGCTTGGGGTACGCCATTTTTTAGGAGTACATCCTGATAAAATCCCCACTCGCTAGCATACTTTTCCTGATAAGTTCCCGGATTTTCCTTCACCCCCGGGAAAAAACCTGTTTTAATACTCACTCCACCAGCGGGTAATAATATCGGCGCCAAGCCTTGTTGGTATAAACGGGCTGCATATTCTGGTAACGCCGGGTGGCTCCCCCCAGGAATAAAAATGACATCCACCGGTTGTGGTGCGTCGGCGACAAAAATAAAATCACCAACCTCCTTAATGATGCGCTCTTTCATGAGCTACCTCCTTATGATTGAACATTTCTTTTATTTTACCGGAAAAACTCCCCCGCTGCTCTTTAATTTTTACTTAAAAAAATTTTTCTAAAACCTCCTCCTCATCTTTTACCGCCGTTGCATTTTTGTTATACTAGCTTGCAGATATTGCTTTACATAGGAGGAGAAATGAAAAAATTTATTGGGGACAAAGCTTTTTATCGCACCGTCTTTTTAATTGCGGTGCCGGTAATGATTCAAAATGCCATTACAAACTTCGTCGGTTTATTAGACAATTTAATGGTGGGCCAAATTGGCACGGCACAAATGTCTGGGGTGGCCATCATCAATCAGCTGATTTTTGTTTTTAACTTAAGTATTTTTGGGATGGTCTCGGCGGGAAGCATCTTTGGTACGCAGTTTTATGGCAAAAAGGACTTTCGCGGGATGCGGGACGCTTTTCGTTTTAAATTAGTGGGGAACTTAATCATCTGTTTTTTAGCGATGGGCTTACTTTTTTTCGGGCAAGATTTTTTTATCTCTCTTTATCTGCATGGTGATGCCACTTCAGCAGAACTGAGCTTGGCCTTGCAATCGGCGAAAAGTTTTTTGACTTACTTATTGTTTAGCCTACCCTTTTTTGCTATCTCGCAAGCTTACGCCAGTTCTTTGCGGGAAATGGGTAAAACGGTGGTGCCGATGTTTGCCAGTAGTATCGCGGTGGTTACCAACACTTCCTTGAACTTTCTTTTAATCTTTGGTCTGTTGGGCTTCCCTAAATTTGGTGTCGTGGGGGCGGGAATCTCCACTTTAGTCGCGCGGATTGTCGAGTGTCTAATTACCGTCTACTGGGTGCATCGCCATCAAGCCGATAATCCTTTCATCGTCAAAGCTTACCGTCATTTCCAAGTACCTGTAACTTTAATCAAACAAATTTTACAAAAAGGTTCCCCTTTAATGGCTAACGAAATTTTATGGGCCATTGGGCAAACCATGATCGTTCAAGCTTATTCTGTGCGGGGACTTTCCGTCATTGCTTCCTTAAATATTTCTTCCACCGTTTCCAATCTTTTCAATATTGTCTATATGGCGTTAGGTGGCGCGGTAGCCGTGATGGTGGGCCAACTGCTAGGAGCCAATGAATTTAAAAAAGCGCGGGACACAGCGACGAAATTGCTATTCTTTTCCGTCGTCAGTTGTCTGGTGATTGGTCTACTGATGACCTTAGTTGCCCCTTACTTCCCAGAAATTTATCAAACAGACAGTAGTGTGAAAGCCCTCGCTAGCCAATTTATTCGCGTCGCCGCCCTTTGTATGCCCATGTATGCCTTTAATCATGCCAGCTACTTTATTCTCCGCTCTGGTGGCCAAACGTTTATTACCTTTCTTTTTGACAGCGTCTTTACGTGGGTGGTGGTGCTGCCATTAGCTTACCTCCTCAGTACCCACACTGCCCTAACCATCGTCTTTGTCTACCTCATTTGTCAACTAGTGGAACTGTTAAAAAGCATCATTGGTTATCGCCTTATTAAATCTGATTTATGGATTAAAAATATCGTTCCTGAATAAGCAACAGGCTGAACTTCTTACGAGGTTCGGCTTGTTTTTTTTACACAAAAAAGGACGACTCGTGGGAGTCGTCCTAAAAATATCTTTAATTTTTAAGGTTGTTTACCAATGTAAGCTAAGATCCCACCATCAACGTAAAGGATATGTCCATTCACGAAGTTAGAAGCATCAGAAGCTAAGAACACTGCAGGTCCTTGTAAATCTTCTGTTTCCCCCCAACGAGCTGCTGGTGTTTTAGAAACGATGAATTGGTCAAATGGATGACGAGAACCATCGGCTTGTTTTTCACGTAAAGGTGCAGTTTGTGGCGTAGCGATGTAACCAGGTCCAATGCCGTTACATTGGATATTAGCTTCACCAAATTCAGAACAGATATTTTTCGTTAACATTTTAAGTCCGCCTTTAGCTGCAGCATAACCAGCAACTGTTTCGCGACCTAATTCACTCATCATGGAGCAAATGTTAATGATTTTACCATGACCTTTTTTAATCATGCTTGGTAAAACAGCTTTAGACACGATGAAAGGTCCGTTTAAGTCGATGTCGATAACTTGACGGAAGTCTTTAGCGGACATTTCTAACATTGGAATACGTTTGATAATCCCAGCATTATTGACTAAGATATCAATCACGCCAACTTCTTCTTCCACTTGTTTCACTAACGCTTCAACTTGTTCTTCGTTAGTTACGTCAGCGATATAGCCGTGAGCGTCAATACCTGCTTCTTTATAAGCGGCAATCCCTTTGTCAACTAATTCTTGTTTAATATCGTTAAAAACGATGGTAGCGCCTGCTTTAGCATAAGCTTCAGCAATTGCAAAACCGATGCCGTAAGATGCACCAGTGATTAAGGCTACTTTGCCTTCAAGGCTAAAATTTTTCATTTCAAATGCCATGGTGTAATTCCTTCTTTCTTTTTTTATTGTTTAAGGAAAGCTGCCAGCCAGTCACCTGACTGGTTGCTTTTCATTGTTGCTAATTATTTTAAGTCGTCCATTTCCACAAAGTCCATGTCATCGTAAGTAATGTTTTCGCCGCACATTGCCCAAATGAAGGAGTAGTTGCTAGTAGCAACCCCAGTATGAATAGACCAGCTTGGAGAAATGATTGCTTGATCTTCGCCGACAACTAAGTGTTTCGTTTCGTCTGGTTTACCCATCATGTGGAAGACTTTCGCATCTTCAGCACCAAAGTCAAAGTAAACATAAGCTTCCATCCGACGTTCGTGGGTATGACAAGGCATGGTGTTCCAAGAGCTACCTTCGTTTAAGATAGTGTAACCCATTTGTAATTGGCAGCTTTCGCAAATATTTGGATGGATGTATTGATAAATCTTCCGTTCGTTCATTGCTGATTTTTCACCAGTTTCACGCGGTTTGATTTGGTCAATTGAGATTTTAACGTTGGGATACACGTGGTGCGCAGGAACAGAAGAAATGTAGAATTTAGCAGGATGAGCAGGATCTTCAGAAGTGAAGACCACGTGTTTCGTGCCTTTACCAATGTAGTAGCCATCTTGTTTTTTCATTTCATCTTTTTTACCGTCAATTTCAATGGCACCAGGTCCACCAATATTGATAACCCCTAATTCACGACGTTCCAAGAAGTAATCCACACCTAGTTCTTTGCTAAGTTTGATTTCTAATGGTTCAGTAGTTGGTGTTACCCCACCAAAGATCATCCGGTCATTGTGGGTGTAAGTTAAGCTGATTTCACCAGGCACAAAGATTTTTTCAACTAAGAATTCTTTTCTTAATTGTTCTGTTGAGTAATGACGAATGTCTTCTGGGCTATGAGTGTAACGTGTTTCCATGTTTTGCATGTTTTCCTGATCTCCTTTTAACGAATTATTTTGCCAGAGCCGGCGCTGATAAAGCGTTCGACCTCGGTTGCACTAAATTGATTACAGTCACCATGGACTGTGTGTTTTAAAGCAGACGCCGCGGTTGCAAAGTCAATCAGCTCTTGAGGCGCTTTTTGACTGAGTAAACCGTGCAGGACACCGCCGGAAAAAGCATCCCCACCACCAACCCGATCCACGATGGGATTGATATGGTGGCTTGGCGATTCATAGTACTCACCGTCCACATAAAGGGTACCGGTTAGAATGTTATCGCTAGCGGATTTCACTTGGCGTTTCGTAGAATAAAACAATTGAATATTCGGGAAAAGTTCTTGCATTTGTTGATAGTAATAAATCAACTCATCTTGCGGTGTGCCTTGACCTTCATAGGCGGGTACTTTTAACAAGTACAAAGCATCCATATTACCAGCAGAACAATAATCCACATAAGGTAGGGCTTTTTTCAAAAAGGCGCCCGCTTCAGCTTGTGTCCATAAAAGGCCACGATAATTTACATCGAAGCTGACTTTAACCTCTGCTTCTTTTGCGGCTTTCATTAAGTCTAGCAAGAGACGTTGCCATTCTTTGGAAAGCGCTGCGGTAATACCAGATAAGTGTAAAATATCAACACCGGCAAATAAACTTGGTAAATCCCACTCTAAGTCTGTCATGGTAGCAAAGCTTGAACCAGCGCGGTCATAAATGACACTTGCGGCCCGTTCACCAACGCCTGCTTCCATATAATACGTGCCTAGACGTGGTCCACCCACTAAAAGTTGACGCGTATCCACACCAAAACGTCCTAAATGACGTTTGACTGCTTCGCCTAAACCATTTGCTGGCACTTTACTAGCGAAGGCGACTTCATGACCATAATTAGCCAAAGAAATTGCCACGTTTGCTTCGCCGCCACCATAATGGGCGTTAAGATTTTCCGCTAAAGAAATCCGCGTTCCTTCATGAGTCGAAAGTCGCAGCATAATTTCTCCTAGTGTTACGACTTTACCCATTTATTTTGCCCCTTTAATTTCGTTAAACTTCGCCACGTATTCTTTGGCTACTTCAGTAATTTTCGCAAAATCGCCAGTGGCTAAAGGAGCTAATAAGTTACCCCCAACACCAACGGTAATGACGCCGGCTTTGAACCATTCGTCCATGTTGTCTAAACTTACGCCACCTGTGGGCATAATATTTAAGAATGGTAATGGTGCTTTGAAAGCTTTAATGATGCTTGGACCGTAAGCAGAACCTGGGAATAATTTGATGATATCCACGCCAGCTTTTAAAGCGGTCTTCATTTCCGTAATTGTCATGCAACCTGGTAAGTAAGGGATTTGGTAAAGATTACACATTTCAGCGGTTTCTTGATCAAAAGTTGGGCTGACGATGAATTTAGCCCCGGCCATAATGGCTAAACGAGCGGTAACTGCATCTAAGACAGTCCCGGCACCGACGACAACTTCTGGACGGTCGGCGTATTTGTCAGCTAACTCTTTAATGGCTACATCTGCTTGGGGTACAGTGAAAGTTAATTCGATGCCGTACATCCCACCAGCCACAATGGCGTCAACTGCTTTGACTGCTTCTTCTTTGTCTTTACCACGAACAACGGCAATGACGCCGGCCGCTTCAATCGCTTGTAATAATTCTACGCGTTTCATAAAGCTCTCCTTTTCTTATATGGAAATTTATTTTTCTATTAAGAAACTTACACTTTTATTATACAAACCCTGTCAAATTAAGCAAGCGTTTTGCGAGAATTTTTTTGCCCTTTATTTTTTATTTTGGGCAAATCAATTAAAAAAACTAGGAAGCACACGACTTCCTAGCTGTTGTAGACGGCAATTACTTTTTAACTTTTGCCACTGAGTTTTTGTTCAATTTGTCCTTTGGTGGTTAAGACGGCTTGCACCATTTTATTTTTCAATTCGCTGGTTAAGCGGTACTTAGGAATGCTGATGCTAAAAGCGCCGCGAATTTCTCCATTAGCAACAATTGCCGCTCCGACACAGAAAATATCTTTTTCCATCTCTTCATCGTCAAAAGCGACGAGATTTTTACGGGACAAAGCCAATTCTTTTTCTAAACGAATGGGATTGGTAATGGTGTTTTCCGTGTAGGCTTTTAACGGCGCAACTTCAGCTAAATAACTTTCCACCGCACTAGGTGGGAACTGCGCTAACACGGCTTTACCCATTGCCGAACTGTACAAGGGACGGGTAATCCCAATCTTTGAGGACATGGTGATACTTTGGTGCAAAGGCTCTAACTTATCCACGTACAAAATCGCGTGATTTTCTAAAATTCCTAAATGAATCGTCTCATCCACTGCGGCTTGCAATTGTTGTAAAAAAGGCAAAGCAATTTTCGTTAAGTCGATTTGTGAAAGACTTTCATTGGCATAATGAATAAATTTTGTCCCTAGGGAAAATTCCTTTTGGCTATTTTTTTCCACGTAGCCTACTAATAACAGCGTATCTAAAATTTTTAACGCGGTGGGTGCGGTCATGGTGGTCCCTTTTGCAATCATCTGTAATTTAGCATTGGGCTGTTCAGCTAAAAAATCTAAAATCTTCGCCGCTTTCAGTAAAACAGTACCATAGGGTTTGGTTTCCATGCTTCCACCTCCTTCAATAAATAATTTCCTTATAAGAAAATTTTATTCTATTTAGGAAATTTGTCAAGTCTTCTCTAAGGAAAATACGCAACAAATTTTTAAATTGTGCTACAATGAAAGCAAGTTTTACAAATACATTTCCTAGAAAGAATGGTGTTTTCCGTGCAACGCTATGAAGCGCAACCAACGAGCCTTTTACACACCACCGGCTTTGACAAAGTTTACCCTTCTGTATTGGGTGTCCTTCGCTTTACCCAACCGCTGGATATTCCCCGTTTAAAAACGGCCTTAAATCGTCTCAGTCAAACTGTCCCGCAAATTTTTTGCCGCTATGAAGTTGACGACAATTATTTTTATCCTGTCGTTACCGACAGTGCCGAAATTTTTCGTGAGCTGACACGTGATGAGAGCCCCTATAACTTTCCATTAGATTATCAAACGGGACCACAATTACAAGTTTTTTACCAACCAATAGACACTGGCTACCAGCTCACTTTTATTGAAAGTCATATTTTTGCGGATGGTGCTGGTTTAAAACAAGTGATGGCCTACTTGGTGAGCTTATACAACGATCCTGCTTTAGCTCCGAAAAAAAATCATCAGGACTTACAAGCGGTTTTGAAAAATTTACCACCAACTTTACCACAAGCTGCCCAACGTTCCGATACTTCAGGCATCGTCTTGAACTTGCCTTTCCCCAAGGCTACGGGTGCTAGTTATAAAGACGCACAACAGCTGATTTATCCGCAAGAAAAATTTGCCGCCCTCCACGCCAAAGCCAAGGAAGCCGGTTTCACCATTAACGATTGCTTGTTGACTGCTTATATGCGAATGCTCGCCACCTACAATCCGGAAGCTGATCGCTTACCTTTAGCTTGTCCTACTGATACGCGCCAATTCTTAAGCCCCGAAGCAAAAGAAGAATTGCACATTGGCAATTTCACAGCGCGTTATAATCCACAACCAGCCATTGACGTTAAGGAAAGCTTCACTGCTTCCATGCAAAAAGTCCATGATGAAATGAAGTTATTGAAGGAAGAATACCAATTTTTACAATCGACACTAACCTTGATTAAAAATTACGAGACGCAAACTTTAGCTGAGTTACGGGCCAACGCTAAGAAAAATTACCACGTCCGCAGCATCTCTTATACCAATATGTCGGCACTTCATGCGGCCACCTACACCTTTGCCGGCAACACTTTAACCGACTGCTTCACCGCGGGCGCCTTCCGCCAAGTACCCATGTATCAAATTTGTTTTTCCACATTTGACGGCCGGTTGAATCTCGTAGCTAACGTCATTGGCGACAAGCAACAACACGCTTTTGCCGCCCAACTACTGCAAGAAACAGTCGATCAATTGGAACAATTTTTAGCTGAATAACAAATAACAGCCCTTCAGCTAGTACGTGCCCCTTAGGTAGTGCCGTACTAGTTGAAGAGCTGTTTTATTTTTATATTAATTTCTTCGTAGCCGACTTGTACAACGTCCAAGCCGTACCTAACCCAATCACCACAATTAGCCAAGTCAAGGCATCTAAAGATAGACTACGGACAAAAATTGCCGCTACTAAAACACCAACAATGCCGCCGATAATCATGGACCACATCCCGGTCTTTTGGAACAGTCCCTTGCGAATAAACGTCAAAGAGCTGGTGGGCATTAACGCCGCACAAGAAACCATCATAATGGGAAACGCCGCTAAAGGGTTGAGCCCTAATAAGTAGACCATCACCATACAAGGAGCGTAAAGACCAATCCCAGCAGCCATCAGCACGCCTAGGATAAAATTACTGGTGATTCCTATCAGTAGCGCTCCGCCATGCAGGCCCATCGCCGTATTACTAGCACCTAATAAATCAATCCAACCGAGTTTTTTAGCCGCCATTAGTAAACTAGTCAACAACATGGCAAAAGCTGCGATACGTTGGATTTTTTGTTTGTCTAATTTTACTGTCAGGCGACTGCCTAAAAGCGACCCGATTACGGCAGCTACGACAAGCGTAATTAGCGTCAAACTTTCGACTTGTACCACCGTAATGAAAAAAGCAGCTTCCACTAGTGTGGGTAATGCGTGCATCATTAAAAGCGTACCTGGCAAATGCCGTTCATCTTTTAAATATTTGGTAGCTTTAAAACTGGCCGTCGTCACCATAAAACTCCCGATGCCTAATGTATCACAAAAATCAGCTAAAAAGCCGATGGAAAACCCAAGTAATTCGGTACTCCAGCCAGCAAAGTGCCAGCCAATTTTTCGAAAAAGGACAACAGTGAAGTAACAACACATCACCGTTAAAATTCCTAAAATTATTGTCGCCATGCTTTACTTCCCTTCTAAACACTCTGCCCTTTATCTTAGAGAGTCCCGCAAAAAATGTAAAGAAAGAAATTTTCTTTTTTTATTTTCAGATGAACAGGCCTCTAGCTACAAGCAAAAAAACAACCTTTGCCGGAAAGCAGAGGTTGTTTTTTTCGTTTCTTAGTTTAAATGGCTTAAGATATAATCTACTGCGCCACCAACAGTTTCAATTTGTTCTGCGTCTTCATCGGAAATCTCCGTGCCGAACTCATCTTCTAGATCTAAAACAAACTCCATCACGCTGATGGAATCCGCGTTTAAATCGTCTTTAATATTTAAAGAATCACTAATTTTATCTTTGGCTAAGTCAAAGTGCTTTTCCACGATGTTGGCAACTTTATCAAAAATTTCTTGGCGAGTCAAAGAGTTTCACCTCCATCCAGTTGCTGCACTTGATCTACGTCAGTGCATAGCTTATTCTACTGATTTATTGTCCGTTTGTCTAGTCCTTTTTTCAAGCCTTATGCTTCCGGACTTTTCACTACTGCTTGCGCCTCATAAAAAGCCACCAACTCTTCAATCAAATGAGCGTTAAGCATCTCTTTAATTTGGAAAATAGTTTGCGCCACCGCCTCAGGGCCAGTGGAGCCATGGGTTTTAATGACGGGAGCCTTCAGGCCAAAGAGGACCGCGCCGCCATGACTAGAATAGTCTAAGGAATGCTTCACATTGCGCAAAGCCGGTTTCAGTAACAAAGCACCGACTTTTCCTTTAACGCCAGCTTCCATAATAGAGCCTTTAATCAGATCCATCATGGCTAACGCCGTTCCTTCCACCGCTTTTAATACCGCATTACCAGTAAAGCCATCCGTCACCACGACGTCAGCAGCCCCAGTTAAAAGTTCACGGGCTTCAATGTTGCCGATAAAATGAATGCTAGGTTCAGCTTGTAACAATTTGAAGGCGGCTTTCGTTAATTCATTGCCTTTCGTTTCTTCCGTACCGTTATTCAATAGCGCCACCCGTGGTTTTTCAATCTTGCGAATTTTTTGGGCGTAGTAACTGCCTAAAACAGCGTAGTTGACTAAGTGTTCGGGACGATTGTCGGCATTGGCTCCAAGGTCTAACATATCAAAGCCACGATCTGTTCCTACTACCGGTAACGTCGACATTAAGCCAGGGCGTTCAATATTTTTGATGCGCCCCACAATAAATAAACCACAAGCCAGTAAAGCACCAGTGTTCCCGGCTGAAAAAATAGCATCGGCTTCACCGTTTTTCACGGCTTGAGCGGCTAACACCATGGAAGCTTGTTTCTTTTGGCGAATCGCTTTAACCGGCTCGTCATCCCCAAAGATTTTTTCAGTTGTATGGACGATGCGAATATTTTTTTCAGTCGTTAAGAAAGGTTTGATTTTCGTTTCATCCCCGTAAAGAATAAATTCAATTTCTGGGGCTTGTTCTTGGGCTAATAAGACACCTTTCACGATGGCTTCTGGCGCGTTGTCGCCCCCCATAGCGTCCACTGCAATTCTCATTTTTTGTTCTCCTTTATTAGGCATTTGCTAATAAGTATAGCACATTTCTTAGTCAAAATAACTGGTGAAAACTTGTTGGGCTAAGCGTTCTTTTAAGGGGGATGTTGTCAGTAACTCGCCGTGGCGTTGCAACAACTCTTTAGCTGCGTGTTGAGCGAGGTCTAAGAGCTCTTCATCCCGCGCTAAATCGGCCAAATGAAATTGCGGCAAACCTGATTGTCGACTCCCGAAAAATTCTCCCGGACCCCGCATTTCTAAATCTTTTTGGCTTAAAACAAAACCATCGTTGGTTTGCGTCATAATTTTCATGCGCTCTTTGCCGTTTTCCCCTTTAGGTTCCGCCACTAAGACACAAAGAGACGCTTTGCTCCCTCGACCCACGCGCCCTCGCAACTGATGGAGCTGGGCTAAACCAAAACGATCCGCATCCATAATCACCATTAAAGTGGCGTTAGGCACGTCCACTCCGACTTCAATCACCGTAGTAGAAACCAGCACATCTAACTCATGGGCTTTAAACGCCGCCATAATTGCTTCTTTTTCGTCATTTTTCATTTTACCGTGCAAAAGCCCGACGCGATAATTTTTAAAGTAACTGGAAAGTTCGGCGAAAAGTTCCTCGGCATTTTTTAAATCTAAGGTTTCCGATTCCGCAATTAAAGGGGAAATAAAATACGCTTGGTCCCCTTGTGCTAACTTTTCGCCGACATATTGCAAGACTTGGCTCATTTGTCCGGGGCGCACCCATTTGGTTAAGATAGGTTTGCGCCCTTTAGGCAACTCGTTAATAATCGAGACATCCATCTCGCCGTATGCCGTAATCGCTAAAGTCCGGGGAATCGGTGTTGCCGTCATAAAGAGCACTTCCGGAAACGTTCCTTTCTCCCGCAAAATTTTCCGCTGATTCACGCCAAAGCGGTGCTGTTCATCGGTAATCACTAGTCCTAAATCGGCAAAGTTCACGTCTGGTTGTAGTAGCGCGTGGGTTCCCACCACTAAATTCACTTGGCCGTTAGCAAGATTCGTTAAGAGTTCTCGTCGCGCCTTCGTTTTGGTGCTAGCGGTCAACAGTTCCACGTGAACTTCCGGTACCGCCGCAAAAAATTGACTTAACGTCACAAAATGTTGCTGGGCTAAAATTTCGGTAGGAGCCATTAAGACGCCTTGTTTGCCGGCGGTAATGACCGCATACAAAGCTAGTGCAGCCACCACTGTTTTCCCGCTCCCTACGTCCCCTTGTAAAAGGCGCTGCATATGGTAAGGGGCCAATAAGTCGCGGCAAATTTCATTGGTTACTCGTTTTTGAGCTGCTGTTAATTCAAAGGGTAAACTTTGAATGAGTTGTTTCAATTTTTGATTGTCATAGGTAATCCGTTGGCCAGCTTTTTTCTGTTGTTCTTTTTCCTTTAAACTCAACATCTTTAATTGGAAATAAAAAAACTCTTCAAAAATAATCCGGCGCCGCGCTTTTTGGCTAACTTCCTCATCTTTAGGAAAATGCATCGCATAAAGCGCCGTCTCGCGGTTTAACAGCTCGTACTGCTGTATAATTTGCGCCGGCAAACTTTCGGTAATCACTGCGCTGTATTGTTCAAAGGCTTCTTTGATTAACTTCACCAGACGTGCTTGGGAAAGATTTTTCACCACGTGGTATACCGGCTGATAGTCCTCTTTACTTTGGCTGCCGATAATTTTAATACCCGTCAAGGCGCGCCTTTTAGCATCCCATTTCCCAAAGACCGCAATCTCATCCCCTAAGATGACTTTACTGGCTAAGTACGCTTGGTTGAAAAAGGTCACGTTAATCACCACACCGTCTTGTTGTAAACGAAATAAGAGACGATTTTTTTTGTAGCCAAAATGATTGACGATGCCTTCTGAAACAGCAATCCCCTTCAGCACTACTTTTTCGCCATCGGCAATTTCCGTCAGCTCCCGCTCTTTAATATCTTCAAAGCGAAAAGGAAAGTGCAACAGCAAATCTTCCACCGTCAAAATATCCATACTAGCTAAGTCTTGCGCCATCTTCGGCCCAACACCTTTTAACAGTCCCACACTATCCGTCAGACTTAACATTGCGGTCACCTCCTTAAGTAAGAAAAGTAATAAAAAAAGAGCTGGAGTTTTATCAACTCCAACTCCCTTGTCATTGTGTTATTCAGCAGAGAACAAGTAAGGATAGACAGGTTGGTCACCTTGGTGAATTTCCACTTCTAAATCCTCGTGTTCAGCTTGTAAGCTAGCGGCTAACTCTGCTGCTAGTTCTTGCGTGCCGTCAACTCCCACTAAAATCGTCACAATTTCAGTGTCTTCATTTACCATTTTATGCAAAGTATCTAAGGAAGCTGCTTTTAAATCGGGTTCACTAATCACAATTTTACCGTCAACCATGCCTAGGTAGTCATCTTTTTTAATGGCTACGTGGTCAATGGACGTGTCCCGTACTGCCGTTGTAATTTGCCCGGAAACAACTTCTTGACTCATTTGCGTCATAGCTTCTTGGTTTTCACCTAAAGAACCGTCAGGATTGTAACCTAGCATGGCTGTTAAGCCTTGCGAGATGGTCCGTGTTGGGACTACCGCCACGGGAATGGTGGCTACTTCAGCCGCTTGGTTGGCGGCCATAAAGATATTTTTATTATTTGGTAAAACGATAACTGCTTTTGCGTTAACTTCTTCAATCGCTTTTAAGATGTCTTCGGTACTAGGGTTCATGGTTTGCCCGCCGGAAATGACGTGCGCCACACCGAGACTAGTGAAGAGTTCTTTAACCCCATCGCCAGCAGAAATAGTAATGACTGCTAACTCTTTAGCCGGCGCTTTAGGTGCCACGTTGCCTTCTTCTTTGTCGTGCTCTAAGATGGCTTCGTGTTGACCCCGCATGTTGTCGACTTTAATTTTCACTAAAGAGCCAAAGCGTTGACCATAATTTAAAACTTCGCCAGGATGTTCCGTGTGGACGTGCACTTTCACGACTTCATCATCGTTTACTACTAAAAGAGAATCCCCTAATTCATTTAAATAATTGCGAAATTCTTCGTAATCAAACTCAGCTTCTACGGTTGGGCCATCGCCTAACGCGACCATAATTTCTGTACAGTAACCAAATTTGATGTCTTCTGTCGCTAATTGCCCTTGCACAGAGCGATGATGTTCAGCATTGACCATTTCATCCATTTCCGCAGGTGTTGGTTCGTAGACTTGATCAGGGGAAACTTTGCCAGAAAGACTCTCGTAAAAACCTTCATAAACAAAGACTAATCCTTGACCCCCACTATCCACTACACCGACTTCCTTTAAGACTGGTAATAAATCTGGTGTTTTAGCTAAAGCTTTTTTACTCGTATTTAAAACAGCTTCCATTACTTCCACCACGTCATCGGTCTTTTGCGCAGCACGTTCGCCAGCTTTAGCAGCTTCACGAGCAACGGTTAAAATCGTTCCTTCAACGGGTTTCATCACAGCTTTATAAGCTGTTTCTACGCCGTGGGTAAAAGCGTGGGCTAATTCGTTAGCGTCCAGTTCCACCACATCAGGAATCCGCTTGGCAAAGCCGCGGAAAAGTTGTGACAAGATGACGCCGGAGTTCCCCCGCGCCCCCATCAATAGACCTTTAGATAAAGCTTGCGCTAAAGTACCCACAGCAGTTGCTTTAGAATCAGCGACTGCTTTAGCTCCACTTGTCATGGATAAGTTCATATTCGTTCCAGTATCACCGTCGGGTACGGGAAAGACATTTAAAGAATTGACATATTCCGCATTGGCGTTCAAGCGATTAGCACCTTGTTGCACCATTTGTTGGAATTGACTGGCATTAATTTTTACTACACTCACTAAAAAAATCCTCCTTAAACGCGCACCCTAGTCAGGTAAAACGCGCACTCCTTGAACATAAACATTCACTGAATTCGCTGTAATCCCTAGCATAGTTTCTAAATTGTATTTCACTTTTTCTTGGACATTTTTAGAAACTTCAGAGATTTTAGTACCATAACTTACGATGGTATACACGTCTACCGCTACGCCATTTTCCTCTTGCCGCACGACAACGCCTTTTGAATAATTTTCTTTACGTAAAATTTCATTTAAGTTATCACGAATTTGGTTTTTGCTAGCCATGCCGACGATTCCGTAAATATCTGTAGCCGCACCGCCAACAACAGTAGCAATGACTTCATTCGCAATTTCAATAGTCCCCGCTTGGGTTTTAATTTTCACAGCCATGTATGTGCCTCCTTTTAATCAAAGGGTCAAAAGCACCCATTTTCTCAGATAATTCTATCATAGACCCGCTAGAAAAGAAAGATAACTTCTTTTGTTTCTAGATTTTCTTCTATCTATATTGAGGAATTTTGTCGTTTTTTCCAAAAAAAGAAAGGAAAGCAACTTGCAAAACCCTTGGAACTATGGTAGATTATTCTAGTATGAGCTGAAACTTTACGCTCCAAGATCAAGGCAAAGGAGGAACAAAAAATGGCAAAAGTATGTTATTTTACCGGTCGTAAAACAAGTAGTGCAAACAACCGCTCCCACGCGATGAACTCTACAAAACGTACCGTTAAACCAAACTTACAAAAAGTTCGCGTATTAATTGACGGTAAACCTAAAAAAGTTTGGGTGTCTGCTCGTGCTTTGAAATCAGGTAAAGTAGAACGCGTTTAATTCACACTACAAGCTAAAGCGTTAGGTCTGAGACCTAGCGCTTTTTTTGCGTTTTAAAATCTTTCTCCTCATTCGAAATTTTAAAAAGCTCCCGCCAAAAGTTGGCAAGAGCTTTTTTATATTCAGCGTGTTTGATCTTTACTTTGAATCACCGCAACTAAACCACTAGCAAAAGAAAAATTAGCGGTGGACCCAATGAATTCGTTACTGGCATAGGCGTAAGGAATGGGTAGGTCCGTGGCGGGTAAAGCGTATTTGCTGTTCCAAATTTTCAATTGTTGCACCGGCGTTAGTGGCACATAGGCTAGATAAAAGTACGCCGGATTTTTAGTCACGGTATAACTCCCGGGTAAATAAAAATCAATCTGATTTTGTTGATCCAGTAAATGAATTTGCCGCGTAAAAGGAGCAAAGCGCGCTTCAAAAGGTAAAAATAAATTGGCCAAAAAGTGATCCACCCGTCCCCCGGTTGCGCCTAACAAATAAAAGTCCGCCGTCGGATAATTTTCCACCGCAATTTTCAGGGCAATTTGGGTGTCGGTATCATCTTTTTCCGGCACTAATTGGTGCACTTGGGCTACTTTGGCTTTCACGCTAGCTAATTCTTCGGCACTTAAGGAATCAAAATCTCCCACCGCAATATCAGGCAGGTGCCCGGCTTGTAGCAAATACCAAGTCCCCCGGTCAATGCCGATTAAAACATCGGCTTGCTGCACTAAATCAGCGGGCCAAGCTTTGGGGTGTGCGCCGGCTACCAGTACTACTTTCATCCTTGTAAAACTTCTTTTAATTGTTGAAGTTTACTTTGGGGATCTTTAGCACTATAAATATAAGAACCCGCGACAAAAACTTCGGCCCCAGCTTTTTGACATAACGGCGCTGTTTCATGGGTGATGCCACCATCGACTTCGATGTCAAAAGTTAAATTGCGCGCCTTTTTCAAATCCGTCAAAGCTTGAATCTTAGCTACCGTTTCTGGTAAAAAGGCTTGACCACCAAAACCGGGATTGACGGTCATCACCAGTACTTGATCTACTAGATGTAAAACTGGTTCAATGGCACTGACTGGTGTCCCTGGATTAATCACGACGCCAGGTTTCACCCCTAATTGTTTAATTTGTTGTAAAACACCGTGAATATGGTGGGTAGCTTCCACGTGAACCATGATAATATCGGCGCCAGCTTTAGCAAAATCCGCTAGATATTTTTCTGGGCTTTCAATCATTAAGTGCACATCTAGCACGAGTTTGGTGTGGGGGCGCAAAGCCGCCACCACATTGGGACCAAAAGTGATGTTGGGAACAAAGTGACCATCCATCACGTCAATATGCACATACTCAGCACCAGCTGCTTCTACTAGCGCTACCGCGGCGGCTAAATTAGCAAAATCCGCGCTTAAAATTGAAGGGGCAATTTTCATTCGTCAGACTCCTATTCGTTTACTTTTTTATTTGCCGTAAACCGGCTTACGATTTTTAATTTCCGTGACAAATTGCAAATAATTATCATAGCGACTCGTCATAATCTCGCCAGTGGCTACCAGTTCTTTGACGTGACAACCAGGTTCATTTAAATGTTGGCACTCGCGAAACTTACAATGTTGGCTGGCTTTTAAAAACTCCGGAAAAAGTTTAGGCAAGGTCGTCAGCTCCATCAAAGGAAATTCTAAGGAACTAAAACCGGGAGTATCGGCGATTAACCCGCCAAAAAGCGGATGCAATTCAACGTGGCGCGTGGTGTGCCGACCGCGACCTAAGTATTCGGAAATTTCCCCCGTTGCTAAATCAAGACGATCATCAAACTGATTCACCAACGTCGACTTGCCCGCACCGGATTGGCCCATCAAGACCACCAACTGTTGGGGAAAATATTTTTGTAAAGTCCTTAAAACCTCATCATCGGTGGAAAACAAAACCGGATAACCAATTTTTTCATAGCCGGAACGAATAGCCGTGAAATCCTCAGCGCGGGCTAAATCCATCTTACTGAGATAAATTACCCCACGAATGCCAAAGTATTCCAATTGCGTTAAGAAGCGATCCAACAAGTTGCTGGAAAAATTAGGCTCCACCACACTCATCACCACCAAGGCTAAATCAATATTGGCGACTTGCGGTCGAATTAATTGGTTTTTCCGTGGATGTAGTTCTAAGAGATAACCATCCGTAACATTTTCACTTTCAAAGGTGACGTAATCCCCCACTAAAGGCGTCAGCTTGCGTTTGCGAAAATTTCCCCGACCGCGGGTTTGATACACGGTGCCCTCTTTTGTTTGTACATAATAAAAACCACTTAAGGCTTTAATGATTTGTCCTTCCAAGCACGCACCTCCTCAACATTTATTTTTATTCTACCATACTTTATCCCCTTACTTCGTATCCGATAAAAAAATCGCCGCCAACAGTTCAAGTTGACGGCGCTAATTTTTTACTTATGGATTTGTTTCTTTAGTGGAACTGGTAGTGGTAGAAGTTGTCGGAACTTCAGAAGAACTAGAGCTTGGTGTCGTTGGCTCTGGTCCTTTAGAGATGACCACGTTAATGGTATCGCCGGCTTTTAAGACGGAACCAGCGGCAGGATTAGAAGAAACCACTTCACCGGCAGTGCGCGTCGCATCATAACTTTCTGTGAAGTTCACGTACAAACCATTTTGATTCACAAAATTTTGTACGTCGGCCTTACTATACCCCACTAAGTTAGGTAAGTTAACGCTCTTCACT
Source organism: Enterococcus nangangensis (assembly GCF_005405245.1). GTDB lineage: Bacteria > Bacillota > Bacilli > Lactobacillales > Enterococcaceae > Enterococcus_J > Enterococcus_J nangangensis. The sequence continues at coordinate 53,378 of NZ_BJDR01000002.1, forward strand.
TCCACCGCTTTAGCAACAACCAGACTGACGTTATCACTTTTCGGATTTACTTCTTCGCCGGCATCAGGTGATTGATTAATTACTTTGCCGGCGGTTTCACTGGATTCCTCTTCCGTAATACTGATTTGATCTTCGCTAAAGCCCAATGCTTTTAAGGCAGCAATAGCACTAGCTTGCGTCATGCCTGTATAACTATCTAACGTTTTTAAATCAGGTCCCGTAGAAACCGTCAAGGTAATCTCTTCATCCGGATTGGCTTTTTGGCCAGCTTTTGGCGTTTGCTTCACGACGTTGCCTTTTGCGACATCATCAGAAGCAGCTTCCACTTTTTTAATTTTATCTTTGGTGAAACCTTGCGCTACTAACTCATCCACAGCATCCTCATAAGACTGATCCGTAACATCTGGTACGTCAAGTTCACCTGGTCCGGAACTAACGTAAAGCGTAATTTCGCGATTTTCTTTGACGACGGAACTCTTCTCTGGATCTGTTTTAACGACGGCATCTTTTTCAATTTTATCATCGGCAATTTCTTTAGTTTCACTAGCCACAGTCAGCTTAGCCTCTTCCAACTTAGTCGTAGCTTCCGCCACACTTAAACCGCTAACGTCGGGAACTTTCACATCCGCCGGCGCCGAAAGAGCTAAGGCAATCACTACGCCAATCGCCACGGCAAAGACAGCCAAAATGCCGATAATCCACCACTTCTTCTTGCTTTTCTTTTTCTTCGGTGGAGTTGGAGCAAGAGGAGCAACCTCTTCTGGTTCTTCGGCCACGGGTGTTTCCATCTTTTGGAAGCTTGAGGGCATTGGCGTATCTTTTAAAATTGGCCCCATAATTACGGTATCGCCGTTTAAGCCTTTCGGTTGGAAAGGTGCTTCGTTTAAACGGCTGCCATCTAAAGCCGTTTTTAGATCCGCCGCCATATCATCTACTGTTCGATAACGATCCACCGGTTCTTTGGCTGTGGCGTGGAGCACAACATTTTCCAACGCTTGCGGAATCCCCGGATCAATATCTTTTAAGGAAGGCAAATCATTTTGGAAATGTTTTAAAGCAATGGACACTGCCGATTCGCCATCAAAAGGTACGTGCCCACTGAGCATTTCATACAAGATAATCCCTAAAGCGTAAATATCCGATTGGCGGGTCGCCATGCCCCCTCGCGCTTGCTCTGGTGACAAATAATGCACTGAGCCTAACATGGAGTTAGTTTGCGTGATGGAGGTTTCCGATAACGCAATGGCAATCCCGAAGTCAGTAATTTTTACGACGCCATTTTCATCAATTAAAATATTTTGTGGTTTTAAGTCGCGGTGAATGATGCGGTGTTGGTGTGCTAAAGAAATAGCATCCAAGATTTGCTCCATAATATCCACCACGGTGAAATACGGCATGGGATAATGCTCTTTAATGTAACGCTTCAAGTCCATCCCCTTCACGTATTCCATCACCAAGTATTGCATCCCATCTTCTTCCCCGACATCATAAACGGAGACAATGTTGGGATGGACGAGTTCCGTTGCCGCTAGTGCTTCCCGCTGAAAGCGCCGAATCGCCGCTTGATCATTTTGGAAGTCAAAGCGCAGGACTTTGACGGCTACTTGTCGTTTTAAAATTAAATCTTGGGCTAAAAAGACATTGGCCATGCCACCAGAACCGATGTTGCCGATAATTTTATAGCGGCCGTTGAGTTTTTTACCTATTTCAATCATTGCGCTCCTCCTTCCTGAAAATCAATTAATAGTACGGTGATATTATCTAAACCGCCGTTGTCGTTGGCGGCCGCAACGAGGGCTGTTACTTTTTCAGTGGTAGTCTGGTCACTAGTCAATACTTGTTCAATATCTTCATCGTTCACCATATTAGTCAAGCCATCGGAACATAGGAGTAATTTTTCGGTTCCCGTTACTTTCAAAGACGAGACGTCGACTTCCAAGGTACCTGGCATCCCCACCGAACGGGTCACTACATTTTTTTGTGGATGGACTTTAGCCTGTGCCGGCGTAATTTCCCCTTCATTCACTAATTCTTGTACTAAGGAGTGGTCCACCGTGATTTGTCGCAGGTGTCCGTCTTTCACTAAGTAAGCGCGAGAATCTCCTACGTGGGCTAAGACAAATTCTTCAGGAAAAATAATCGCTGCCACCACCGTCGTTCCCATGCCGTAATAAGCAGGATCTTCTTGGCCCTTGGCGTAAATGCGTTGATTTTCCGTTTGTAAGTTTTGGATAAACCATTTGCTAGCTTCTTCCACTTGTTGAAGCGAACTTTGGCTAAAACGTTGGCCTAATTCTTCCACCGCCATTTTGCTAGCCACATCTCCTGCTAAGTGTCCCCCCATACCATCAGCGATAATCGCTAAGGTGTACCCTAACTGGTTGGTATAAGTCGCCGCAAAGTCTTGGTTATTCCGCCGTTTTAATCCTTGGTCTACCAAATATTGGATTTCCATTCGTTTCACCTCTTTATGAATTGCTGGTTGGGGCGATTTTTTGTAAACGACTAATGAAAAAGCCATCTGTTTGAAAATCTTGCGGCAGCAAAGTTAACGTTTGATCGACTACTTTGCTCTGCGCCCCTTGTACCTGAACTTCTGTCAACACAAACTCAGGATGTGCCTGTAAAAATTGTGTTAGCACACCACGGTTTTCTTCTTGTGTGATGGTACAAGTACTGTACACCATTATACCCCACTGCTTCAACGTTGGGGCACAACTGTTTAAAATTTCCAATTGAATTTCTGGTAATTTAAGAAATTCTTGGGGATTTTTTTGATATTTAATATCCGGCTTACGGCGCATTAGGCCTAAACCTGAACACGGCGCATCCACTAAAATAGCGTCAAAGGATTCTTTAGGAAAAGTAGTGGCGACTTTTCGAGCATCCATTACTTTGGAACTAACGCGGTCTGCTACCCCAAGGCGTTTTGCATTGTCCATAATAAGTTTTACTTTATGTTCATGTAAATCTAAAGCGGTAACGTGCCCCGTAGTTAAGAGGCTCGCCATGTGGGTGGTTTTCCCCCCAGGCGCTGCACAAGCATCTAAGACCTGAGCATCTGGTGCTAAAGTCATGGCAGGAGCTACTAGCATGGAGCTTTCATCTTGAATCGTCAACCACCCTTTTTTAAAAAGTTCGCTGGTGGCTAAGGCTCCTTTTTCTCCGATGATTCCCGCCAGTGCAATAGGACTTTCTTTGACCGTTAACCCTTCTGTGGCTAAAAAGGCAATAGCTTCCGCGCGAGAAATTTTTTGCAAATCCACGCGGGCGCTAACATGACTCGGGGTTAATAAACTCTCCGCGAGAGCCGCCGTTTTTTCCAAACCTAATTGGGGCACTAAATAATCTAATAAGACGCGAGGAAAACTGGTGGCAATAGATAAACGTTCCAGGGGATCTTTAAGCTCGCTGTAGTCACTAAAGCCTTGACGTTGCACGTTGCGTAAAACACCGTTCACCAGTTTACCAATGCCGGCATGTCCTAAAGTTTTGGCAATCTCGACACTTTCATTTAAGACGGCGTGATCCGGCACTTTAGCCAAAAAGTGTAATTGATACAATCCCGTCAAAAGCAACCACTTCACCCACTCTTCTAAAGCTTGTGGTTTTTTCACGAAGCGGGCTAATTGGTACTCTAAGCTTAAACGATGATTCAACACCCCATAGACAATTTCCGTAAATAATTTGCCGTCAGGAATACTCATTTGTTTTTCGTCCAAAATTCGGCTGACTAGAATATTGGAATAGCTACCGCTAGCAATGCGGGTTAAAGCGTAGACTGCTTGGTAGCGCGGATTATGGGCGTACTTGGCAGGAATCTTTTTCATTGTAAACTCGTCCCCACTGTTAACTCTTGACCGCTACCATTTAAGTAATCACTAACGGACATCGCTTTTTTGCCAGCTGGTTGCACAACTTTTAAAGCTAAGACCGACTGCTCACCGCAAGCAACTTTTAATTCTGGGTGTAAAGCAATGATCGTGCCAGGAGTAGCGTCGGTGGTTTCGTCTAAGACCATGCTGTTCCAAATTTTAAAACGCGTGCCATTAAGGAGGCCGTAAGCCCCCGGAAACGGTCGTAAGCCGCGAATTTTATTAAAGACCGCGGTGGCGGATAAAGTAAAATCTAGTTGTTCTTGCTCTTTAGTAATATTGGGCGAAAAAGTAACTGCACTTTCCTCTTGGGGAACAGGCGCTAAACCGCCTAAAATTTTTGGCAAGGTCTCTAACAATAAATCTCGTCCGACAATGGAAAGTTTTTCGAATAATAAACCAGTATCGTCCGTTGGTAAAATCGGAATCGCTTTTTGCGTGAAGATGCCCCCTGCGTCCATCTTTTTAATCATTTCCATAATGGTAACGCCGGTTTTTTCATCGCCATTCATCACAGCATAATGAATTGGTGCCCCACCGCGGTATTTAGGCAACAAAGAAGCGTGGACGTTTAAGGCGCGGATTCTGGCAGCTTGCAATAATTTGCTAGGTAAAAATTGGCCAAACGCTGCTGTAATTAATAAATCCGGAGCTAAGGCGATGATTTCCGCCATTTCCGGTGAGCCAGATAATTTTTCTGGTTGTAATATTTTTAAATTGTGGGCCAGCGCCGCTTTTTTTACCGGTGTCGGGGTTAAAACTTTTTTCCGACCCACGGGACGATCCGGTTGGGTCACCACCGCCAATACTTCGTAATGGGGATCTGCCAACAAGCCTTCTAAAATCGGCACACTAAATTCTGGGGTCCCCATAAAAACAATACTAGTCATTGAAGTGTTCCTCCATCCATTCCTCAATTTTTTCTGGCGGAATAGCCTCCACCATTTTTTCCGTAAATAAAATACCTTGCAAATGATCTACTTCATGTTGCACACAACGGGCCAAGTAGCCACTGGCCGTCATTTCCATGAGTTCGCCTTCACGGTCGTAATACTCTACGGTAATTTCGGCAAAACGTTTCACCGTGCCATAAGTCTCTGGCAACGAAAGGCATCCTTCAATGTCTAAAGTCTCCCCGGTACCATAAAGAATCCGCGGATTAATGAGTTCCAACACTTCATCCTCTTCTTCCACTTGAATCACACAGATTTGGGCCAGGACACCCACTTGGCAAGCCGCAATGCCGATGCCATCGTGAGCCTGCATCGTTTCATGAAGATCATCTAAGAGTTGCCAGGTTTCCTCATTGATTTCTTCCACCTCGTAACACCGCTTTTTTAAACGGCGATCTGGCATAATTAAAACAGGTAAGATCATTTTTTTCTCCTTAAATAAATTGCAAAGGTTCCACATCAATGGCAATCTTGACGGCGCGGTACTGCGGGGTCACCGTCTGCTCTTGGATAAAGTGTAAGAGTTGAGCCAATTGTTCTTCATGCTTATATTTAATCAACACTTGGTAATAATACTGGTTGTTAATGCGTAAAATGGCTTTGGGGCTAGGGCCGATAAAAATCGCTTGGGGACTTAATTTTTCTTTTAGTAAACGATAAAATTGAAAAATTGTTTGGCAGGCGACTTTTTCCTCCTGATGGCTAGCGGTTAGTTGGACGGTAAAATAATAAGGTGGGTAACCACTTAAACGGCGGATGCCCATTTCTTTTTGGTAAAAAGCCTCGTAATTTTGTTGCTGCGCTAATTGAATGGCGTAATGGTCCGGATTGAAGGTTTGAATAATGACTTCCCCTTTTTCACTGCCGCGCCCGGCTCGTCCCGCCACTTGGGTTAACAACTGGAAGGTATGCTCGCTGGAGCGAAAGTCTGGCAAGTTCAACGCAGTATCGGCGTTTAAGACGCCTACCAAGGTGACGTTAGGATAGTCCAAGCCTTTAGCAATCATTTGCGTGCCTAATAAGATGTCGGCTTCTTGCGCTTCAAAAGCGGCTAGAATTTTTTCGTGGGCGCCTTTTTTCCGCGTCGTATCCACGTCCATTCTTAAAATACGCGCACTAGGGAAAAGTTGTTGTAGCTCTTCTTCGACTTTTTGCGTCCCGGTACCGTAATAACGCATCTGCTTACTATGGCAATGAGGACACTCCCGTGGAATTCCTTCTTCATGCCCACAATAGTGGCACTTCATCTTTTTAATATCTAAATGCATCGTTAAAGAAATATCGCAGTTGGGACATTGCAAAACTTCCCCGCATTCGCGACACAAGACAAAGGCCGAATAGCCACGCCGATTTAAGAGTAAGACGGTTTGTTGTCTTTTTTCCAAGCGTTCCGTAATTTTTCTTTGTAAGACGCTAGAAAAAGTCGACGTGTTCCCTTGTTGAAATTCTTCTCGTAAGTCCACCACTTCAACTTGCGGTAAACTTTGGGCCGTAGGGCGTTTTGTTAGCCGCAACAAGTGATAAACGCCTTTTTGCGCCCGGGCCCGAGATTCTAAAGAAGGTGTCGCACTCCCTAAAACTAGCGGGCAGCCGTGGTAACGACTGCGCCACAAAGCTAGGTCACGGGCATGATACCGCGGGTTTTCCCCTTGCTTATAAGTGGTCTCATGCTCTTCGTCAATAATAATGACCCCCAGATTTTCTAAAGGGGCAAAAATTGCCGAACGGGCTCCCACCACGACTGTGGCTTCTTTCCGTTGAATTTTCCGCCATTCATCATAACGCTCGCCACTGGATAAGGCGCTATGTAAGACCGCTACCCCCGTGCCAAAGCGCTCTTTAAAGCGTTTCACCATTTGCGGGGTTAAAGCAATTTCCGGCACTAACATTAAGGCCGTTTGTTGTTTTTCTAACGCCGTCTGAATCACTTGCAAATACACTTCCGTCTTGCCGCTACCGGTCACTCCTTCCAGTAAGAAGGTGGCCGCTTGCTTTTGCTCGCGGCTCTCATTGATTGCCGTATACGCCGCTTGTTGTTCGGCTGTTAAGGCTAACGGTTGGCTTTGGGCAAACTGGTGGGCTTTAAAAGGATCGCGATACACTTCCCGCTCTTCAAAGCTGATCCAGCCTAATTGCTCCACTTGCCGTAAAAAAGTCGCGTCAAATCCTAACGCGTAAGCTGCACTGACGGGTAAGCTTTCCGTCAACGTCTGTAAATAATTTAAAAATTGTTGCCGTTTTAAGGCGTTTTTCCGTTGCGCCTGAAATGTTTTTTGCAGTGCATCCGGCGTTAAGTTATTGCTAAAGTAGCGTTGGGTTTTCACTTGGTCGCGACTTAAGACCCGGTAACCAATCGTTACTTTGCCAGCTTTTTTCAAGAGCGCCAGTTGACTTAATAAACCTTTGGCTTCAGCCTCAGCAAAAGGTAATTCTTGAGCGTCGGCAAAAAGAGTCGCTTCACTAGCCGTTAGTGTGTCCCCGGCCACAAAAAATTTTTCGTAGTCGGCTTTTAAGACGTTAGGGAGCATCGTCTGTAGACAAGTAATCCAAAAAGCATAGGTGGTCTTTTGCATTTCTCGACTCAAAGCTAACATTTCTTCATTTAAAACGGGTTCAGCGTCCATTAAACTAGCTAGGTCTTTTAGCGCTGGCAAATCGGCAGTCAGTAGCGTACTGTCTGCTCCTAGGCCCACCACAAAACCTTGCACTAAGCGCCCACCTTTGCCAAAAGGTACCGTCACTCGTAAGCCAACTTGCATTAAATTTTCGTACATTTCCGGGACGTGATAGCTAAAAGCTTGGTCGGTATTTTGGCTAGGAACATCCACAATCACTTGCGCTAACATTTCTTCATCCCTTTCTAGAATATAAGAGGCTGAGACATCGCCAATAGGAGTGTTGTCTCAGCCTCAAACTTGTTTACATTTTTTCGTCTAAAATTTTTTGTTCTAATTGTTTTTGCTCTTGGTTAGCTTGCGCGGCTTTTGCTTCCGCTTCTAAGCGCATCCGTTCCCGTTTTACTTCAGGATGAGGATCGATGATGACGTTGCCGGCATCAATTTCTTCTAAGGCTCGGCCCACACCTTTCACGGATTCAAATTTATCAAGGGTAGGTGTTGCTTTGGCATCTAATTCATGAGCTCGTTTACTGGATAAAATTACCAAAGAGTATTTGGAATTCACTTTCGTCAGTAAGGAGTCAATGGAAGGTCGTAACATCATAGTCTTACATCTCCTTAATCATTTTAATATATTTACCAATGACGCGATCGACACGGCAATGTTCACCGCGAATGATTTCGCGAATTTTTTGTACGGCGTTATCCACGTGGTCATTGACTACTGCGTAATCATAACTAGCCATCATTTCAATTTCTTCCCGCGCGACAGCCATCCGCTTTTCAATCACTTCTGGGCTATCGGTACCGCGATGAATAATCCGCGACTTTAATTCTCCCAAGTCAGGTGGCGTTAGAAAAATAAAGACACCATCCGGCACTTTTTCCCGCACTTGCATGGCCCCTTTGACTTCAATCTCTAAAAAGACATCCTGTCCTTGGTTGAGGGTTTCTTCCACATACGTTAAAGGTGTGCCATAGTAATTACCCACGTATTGGGCATACTCTAACATTTGACCTTTTTCAATCATTTCTTCAAATTCTTCTTTGGTGCGGAAATAATAATCCACGCCATCCACTTCTCCTGCCCGCATTTTCCGCGTCGTCATGGAGATGGAATATTTAAATTCATTATGGGTGCTGGCAAACAACGCTTTACGCACCGTTCCTTTGCCAACTCCAGAAGGACCAGACAAAACGATTAATAAACCTCTTTCAGACATGAAAGCTAAACTCCCTATTTATATTTTCTCTTTATTGTGCACTTTTTTGTGAGATTTTTCAACCCTTCTGCCAAAATTCCGCGGAATTCCTACTGGATATTTTGAATTTGCTCACGAATTTGTTCCAATAAAGTTTTTAACTGCAAGACGCGACTTTTAATTACTAACGCTTGGCTTTTAGCCCCGAGGGTATTCACCTCGCGATTCATTTCTTGCACTAAAAAGTCTAATTGCCGACCAACAGGACCTTGCGCTTGTAATAAATCAGTGAACGCTGCTAAATGCGCCATCAAGCGATCCAGCTCTTCATGAATGTCTCCCCGTTCAATGATTAAAGCCGCTTCCGTTAACAAACGATTTTCATCTACATCAGCACCTAAAAGCTCGGTTACTTTATTTTTTAGCCGCTCGTAGTGGCTACTTTCAATTTCTTCATTAAATTGGCTAATGGCCAAAACAATTTCTTGAAAGGTATTTTGATTACTGCGTAAAATTTCTTTTAACCGTTCCCCTTCTTCACGCCGCGTTTTGACTAGTTCAGCCAAAGCTTTCTCTAAGGCCGTCGTTGCTAAAGCCGGCAAAAGCAGGGCCACCTTGCTAGCTTCTTGAATCGTTAGAAAGTCTGGTTGTGCTAACAGTCCCGCCAAACTGGAGGCTAATTCTTGTTCCCTTAAACCAGGGATTGTTTTAAGTTGGGCTAAAGCCGAAGCCAGCAGTTCTTTTTGGACCACAACCTCTTGTGCGCTCCCACCACTTGCGGTGACTTGGCAAAAAATTTCCACCCGGCCGCGTTTTAAAGCGTCTTGTAAAATTTTTCGCAAAGCCAACTCTTGACCGTTTAACTCTTTAGGCATTTTAAATTGCAAATCCAAAAAGCGCTGGTTGACACTTTTTAATTCCACCGTAACTTTTAAATTTTCGTCACTAGCGCTCCCCTTGCCAAAACCCGTCATGCTTTCCATTAAAAGGACATCCCTTCTAAAAGCTCTTTTAACGCCCCTAACTCCTCGTTGCTTAAGGTGACGCCTTTGCCCATTTTTTGATGATCACTGGACCAGTCTCGTAAATCAAACTTGGCCGGTCGACCATTCCAACTCACGAGGTTCAACTCCTTTTGCCAGCCTTTATTATTGGTGGCTAAAATGCCCACTTGTTCCATAATTTCAAATTCAATTGCCATCTTTCCTCTTCCTTTCTACTGTTGCGTGATAAAGGTTAAAAATGCTTGCAGCAAGCTTAAAGCACCTTTAGCAAAAAAAGGTTGCCCTTCATTACTTAAAAGGCGACCAAAAGCCCGCTGTCCTAAAACGGCTAACAAATCGGTCCGACTTAACTGCCCTTGAGTTAACTTTTCCTTAGAAGCGGCCACTACTGTGGCTTGAAGCTCTGACCAAGCATACAATTCGGTGGGTTGAATGTTAAAGTACGCCGCCAAAAGTTCCATTAAAGCTAAACTAAAATTCAATTGCGACACAGGCTGCTGATAAAAACGTCCCAGCTCGCTAAAGACTGTCCCGTGTTTAAAGGCCAAACGCCATTGGGGTTGTTGCCGCAAAAATGTTTGTCCCAACTGATACTGCGTCCATAAAGCCCCACTATCCAGCGTATACCAATAACCACAGGCTGCTTGAAAAATTTTCAGTCCATCCAGATAGCCTAAAACTAAATTTTGCTGACTGCGATTTTTTTCAAAAAGGAGGACTTCCCCTAAGGACCAAGGACTCTTACAAAAAATTTCTGCAGTGGTGGCTGGCAGGCGCGTATTTTTAATAAAACCCGGACCCTTCACGTCGATGGTCAGCAACAAGTCTGCGCCCCACGCTAGCCCCAAATCTTGTGGTAGATTATTACGATAGCCACCATCCATATAATAATGATCGTCAATTTTAGCTAAGGCCATCGCCGGGAAAAAAGAAGCCGACGCCACCAGCCACGGCATAAACTCAGCTAAGGAAACTTCATGCATTTTGATTACTGTTTCTTTCAAGGCAGGGACCTCGGTGGTGACAACTTGAAATTCTTGGGTAGCTTGTTGAATTTTATGACTATCCATGTATTGAGTAATGAGCTGTTGCAGCGGCGCCGTAGACAAGCCGGCACTCAGTAACGCTTCGCGCACAAAGCGCCCCCGCGTTAAATTATCTGGTGTCACATCTTCAGCAAAAGCCAAAATTTGTTGCGTGTCAATCTCCTGCCATAAGGCAAGTGCTTTTTCCAACTCCCCTTGTAAAATCAAACCGCCGTTTAAAGCCCCCACGGAAGTCCCCGCGACAAATTGGAAAGGCACGTGGTGTTCCCGCAGCGCTTGATAGATACCAATTTGATAAGCACCCCGCGCCCCGCCGCCGCCTAAAATTAAAGCGGTCTTGGTCACCACATCCCACTGATAAAAATTATCTTGCAACTTACCCGTCGCAAAAAAAGGAGTCCAGGTGGGGACTAAACAATTTTGTGGCCAACGCAAAGTTGTTTTCAGTACTTGCCGCAGGGATTTAAAAAGTTGGGCTTGTAAAGCCCCACTAGGAAAAGCTTCCTGACGATGAAATAAAATATTTTCTACCGTTAACGAGTCCCCTTGTAACTTTCCCACCAAAGCGGCCACTAATCTTTTTTTATTGAAGTAGCCAAAAACCACCGCTTGTGGCGTAAATAATGCGCTAAAAACACAACGGTAACTCTCCTTTAAACTACTAAAAAAAGGAGCCGGCAAATACGCCTGCGCCAAAAATTCTTGCAGCAGCGGATAATCTCCTAACGACAACTGACGACTTTCCATTTCAGCGCCTCCTTCCACCATCCTTATTAGCCATATTGTACTACATTCCGGAAAAGACGAAAACCAAGATGAGGGATAGGCAAAGCTCTTTTTCGTTACAAAAATTTTAGATTGGTTTAGAATAGAAGTGTAGACGAAATGACTCGTTTAAATAAAAGGAGGAATTAACCATGGCATTTACAATGAAAGAAGAAGAATTTTTCGCAAAGTATTTGGCACACGTTGTGATTGAAGGTAAAGAAACAGACGCCCGCGCTGCAGTGACTCGCTTGTTTGCTGCCATTAACACGCAAGATGGTAACCTCGACACTGTTAAAGAAGAATTATTACCTCAATTATTAAGCTATGTCGATCCTAAAGTGAAAGACGACACAGAAAAACTCTTGCTGAACTGGCTAGCTGAAAAAGCTTAAAAAAGACGATTGCAAGTTGGCGTTTTTTTGAGTAAAATAGCTTAGAAGATAGGAGGACGCAAATGGAAAATCGCAAATTATTTCATATGAAAAAATTTACTGAATTTATTGCTCGTTCCTCCAAAGAATGGTTCGTTCAGCTGTTGGCCGATGATCCACACTTTGAGCGGGAACAAAAAATCCTGTTGGAAAAACTAACTCTTGCTCGGCAAAACCAAGCGCTAGTTGTTTTACAAGTGGCGCAAAAAGCTCCGCAAACTGGCTTTGATACTTTGGCTGGCTTCATCGCCTCTAAAGACCTCACCAAAGAAACAATTTTAGTGCGACCTTTAGCCGCAAACCAAGCCTTACAAATGGTGGCTTTAAAAGACATCAAAAAAGTTGCTGTCCAAAAAGCAGCCGTTTAAACAATCCTTAGTCAAACTACCCAGCGCGTGTTGGGTAGTTTTTTTATTGCCCCCGACTAACTACCACCGCTACTGAAAAAAAGTGCTATACTGAGAACACTTGAAAGGAGCACGAATCATTGTTTGAAGAATTACTAAAAGAAAATTGTTTTGCCGAAGATCCGGTGAAAAGAGCTGCCGCCGCTGCGAAATTAGAGGAACTCTATGGTTGCGAAATCAGTGCCCTAGAAATGGCGCCTGATGTTTTATTCGCTCATCATGCGCGTGGTTGTACCATCATCGCCGCCAAAATCTGTCAAGGAGCGGTCATTTACCAAAATGTGACAATTGGCTCTAACTTAAAATACAATCAAGAGACTCACTCTTGGGAAAATGTCGGCAACCCGGTTATTGGGCAAAAAGTCATTATAGCAGACGGCGCCAAAATTCTCGGCCCCGTAATTGTTGGGGATAACTCCGTAGTGGCCGCTGGCGCCATCGTTACAAAAAATATTCCGGCGAATAGTCTCGTTTATGGTGTGAATCAAATTAAACCTAAAGATCCAAAATACGACTACGTCTATCGTCCGGAAATGATTGCTACGACTGAAATTATTCAGGCCTGTCACCAATTGATTGCTCAGTACAACCGTGAAAATTAATATAAAAGCTAAAGAAAGTCGCGGATTAGCGGTGAAAAAATCATCCGCTGATAAAAAATATCGTTTGCGCCAAAAAATTAAACTCTTCCAGTAACTGTCTTCCAGTAACTGAGAACAATCTAGCGAAAAGGAGCTGCCTTGCCTTGCTTAAACTTAAAGTCATCAACATTGAAGAATTATCCATCTATCATCAATTACAAATTAATGCTTTTGCGCAATTATATGCTAAATATCAAGATACCGAGTCTAATCCTGGTGCGCAATCTTTAGCGTTCTTGCAGGAACGTTTTAACTTGCCTGGACGAATTCATATTCTTTTTTATCATCAAGATGTACCCATAGGCGGCGCGAAATTGATAATAGTTAATAATGAAGCTAAAATCGGTCCTTTATTTATCGCACAGGAATTTCAAAATCAGCAATTAGGTTGCGCCGCACTGCGCCTGCTTGAAAAAGAATTTCCCACCATTCATCGTTGGTACCTTGGAACATTAAAACAAGAAGCACATTTAATGCATTTTTATCAAACCGCTGGCTATACAGTTTACGGTGAAGAACCTATTACGAAAGATTTAGATGAAGTTAAATTTGAAAAAATCATTTAGAACACCTCAAACAATAAAAACGAAAGGCAAGTTGACTAACTTAGTCGCAGCTTCCTTTCGCTTTTTAATTATTTCGGTTAAAAAATTCTGTCTTACACAAAAAAAGTTTTTTCAGAAAATTATTTACAAATATACAAGAAAAAGCAAAAAAGCATTGTTTAACAAAGAACTGCCCTTCTCCACTGGTTAAAAGGGATATCATGTGATATTTTATCACATATACCAAAGGAAAGGTGTTGGTCTGATGAACCGCACAGAAAAAGACTCTCTAGGAGTAAAAGAAATCCCTGCCACAGCTTTATATGGCATCCAAACCTTGCGAGGTGCTGAAAATTTTCAAATGAGCCAGCAAAACGTGGATCGCCGTTTTATTTATCAAATCGTTAAAATCAAAAGAGCTGCTGCCTATGCCAATTATCAAACTGGTGTATTAACCACGATAAAATACCAAGCGATTGAACACGCCTGCAATGAAATTTTAACAGGAAAATATGATGACGCGTTTATCACCGATCGTCTTCAAGGCGGGGCGGGTACGACGACGAATATGAACGTTAATGAAGTAATTACTAATGTAGCTTTACAGTATTTAGGAAAAAAAACTGGTGAATATCAATATTTACATCCTTTAGATGACGTTAATCGCAGCCAATCTACCAATGATGTTTATCCTAGCGGTGGCAAATTAACAACTTTAATTTACTTAGAAGAAGTAATTACAGCCGTTAAAGACTTAAAAGACCTATTGAACGATAAAGGACGACAATGGAGTCACATTAAAAAGATGGGGCGCACCCAACTACAAGAAGCCGTTCCTACAACTTTAGGCGCTTCTTTCCAAGCTTACGCTAGCGCTTTAACACGTTGTTTAACGCGACTGACTGGCGTCAAAAAAGAACTCTGTCTTTTAAATCTAGGAGGAACTGCTATTGGTAACTGTCTTAACGCTAGTCCCGCTTATCAAAAGGCCCTTTATGAGTATTTGCAACAAGACTATGAAGATAAGCTTGCTCCGGCAGAAGATTTGATTGACGCTACTCAACATATTGACAGTCTAGCAGCTGTTTCCAGTGCTTTGAAGACTTTAGCTATTACTTTAGGAAAATTGGCAAACGACCTCCGTTTACTTTCCAGTGGTCCGCGTAGTGGCTTTTGCGAATTAATGCTTCCTGCCGTCCAAGCTGGTTCGTCGATTATGCCAGGAAAAGTTAATCCGGTAATTCCTGAGGTAGTCAACCAAATTGTCTTTCAAGTGATGGGAAATGATCTTACGATTTCGTTAGCGTGCGAAGCAGGACAATTGGAATTAAATGCGTTTGAACCTATTATTTTTGCAAATTTATTTGAAAGTTGCCAGCTACTAACAGCAGGTTGTCAGACACTGGGACAAAAATGTATCCAAGGAATCATGCCTAATCAGGAAAAATGTACACAAGATGTCTATCAAAGTACTGGAACGATTACTCAGCTAACACCTTTAATTGGGTATGAAACGGCTAGTCGCATCGTCAAAGAAGCATTAGCTAAAAAAGTTTCCGTATTCGATTTACTCCAAGAAGAAAATCTCTTATCAGGCACAAAAATTGAAGCCTTGCGCAAAAAAATTAGCTAAAGGTCTTCCCTGTGGGTTACCCCTGCACTGTGCCAACCGAAAATTCTTTTCTCAATTGAGACCAAAAAATAAAAGCTAAAGAAAGTCGCGCCTAACTCGGGCGTTGCTTCCTTTAGCTTTTTAAATGCTCAAATCAAAATCCATTTCTTCTTCAAAATGCCACGTCCGTTTGCCAGTATGATAGACTAAAGCGGCGACGGCGGTTTCTTTTTTAAAGCGATTCTCTTCGGTCTTAAAGATGCGATCTTCCACGATATAAAGTGGGATGCGGTACTCTTTATTCACAACTTCTGTTTGTGAACAGCAAAAGACCACGCCCTCCAGTAAATAGGTTTTCAATTGCCGTAATAATTCGTTAGGAATTTTAGCGACAGGTAGATTGCGCTTAAAGAAGCTCTTACGGTCGTTAATCCGCACTAAGGTAACCTGCACTAGCTTATCCCCTAAAATGCGGTAGAACTCATCTAGATAGCGATAAAAGACGCGATTATACTCGTCTTCCCCCAATTCAAAGTAAGCAAAATTATTTTGTAATTTGTAAAAGAATGGCGAGCGCAAATGGACTTTCATATGTCCAAAATACAACAACTCAGCAATTTCTTGGGGCGTTAATTCTTTTAACATGTTACTGTCGGAAAAATCTACCCATTCTACTGTTGATTTATCTTTGCGGCGCTGCAAATTTTTTAAATAATCCTCCACGTTCACTGCGCCTTCAATTACCTTTAGGCCGGTATGGGGATCAAAGTTTCCTGCTTCGGCGGCCGGATTTAAGAGCAAAAGATTTTCTGGCCGATGGGTGAGACTCTGATAAAAGTCGGTGTGGGAAATGCCTTTGGTCACCAGACTATTACTCGTCGTATCTAAATGAACATACACAGATGCTGGCACCGCTTTTCCCCCTTTCCCCTTCTTCTTTATTTTACTGTAAAACTGACTGAAAATGTTTTAAGATTCCATTACAACTAGCGCAAAAATTGGCGATTAAAAAAGCTCATGACTTCTTCGTAATCCATTTGTAAGAAACGTTAAGGATTTTCCTTGGATGATGCAACGTAAAAAGGAATTTTTTTCTTTTTTGGCGTCAGTATTTTATTGACAACCTATCGCCATAATTATAATAAAAGCTATACCATGGGTCAATGAAAGTCCTTAGTAAAAAAAATCATTTCTTCCTAAACGTTTTAAATAAATTGCGAAAAAGCAACGAGAGAGAAATTGTTCCAGACAATTCTCCATCGTTGCTTTTTTAAAATTTGCGGAAACGTTGATAACGGTTCGCTAACAATTCGGCCGTTGATTGGCTTTGTAGTTGCGTAAGCTTGGCGCTTAAGTCATTTTGCAAGCGTTGCGCGATAAGCTTTTCGGATAAAGCGGCACCTTTAGCATCCGTCTCGGGAATAATCCGCTCACAAACACCTAATTGTAAAAGTTCTTGTGGCGAAATTTTCATGACTTCGGCGGCTTTTTTAGCTAGGCTAGCATCCTTCCATAAGATAGACGCAAAACCTTCCGGCGATAAAATCGCATAAAAAGTATGCTCCAGCATCCAGACTTCATCGGCTAAAGCTAAAGCCAAAGCACCACCAGAACCACCCTCGCCAATGATAATCGCGATTACCGGCACGCGACAATCGCTAAGAAACATTAAATTTTCAGCAATCGCACTGCCTTGTCCCCGTTCTTCAGCGCCAATCCCACAATAAGCGCCCGCCGTATTAATGAAGGTAATAATCGGACGCTGAAACTTTTCTGCCTGACGCATTAAACGTAAGGCTTTACGGTAACCTTCTGGGTGAGCTTGACCAAAGTTGGTTTGCAAATTTTCTTTGAGGTTGCGGCCTTTTTGTAAACCAATCACGGTCACTGCTTGTTCCCCTAAAAAAGCTAAGCCGCCGGTTACAGCTTGATCATCAGCAAAAAGGCGATCACCGTGAAGCTCTTGGAAATCACGAAAAATACTCGCGAAGTAGGCGCGACTTGTCGTCTTGGTGGCCGCCCGTGCTTTTTTTAAAAGTTCACCACTATCTACTTTAACCATGGGCCACCTCCGTTACACCGTGCAGCCGTAACAATAAAGCTAAACGTTCCTTTTGCTGACTACGGGGAATAATTTGGTCGATAAAACCATGTTCCATTAAAAATTCAGCTTTTTGAAAACCTGGCGGCAATTCTTGTTGAATCGTTTGTTGAATCACCCGGGGACCAGCAAAACCAATTAAAGCGCCGGGCTCAGCCAAAATTAAATCCCCTTCCATGGCAAAACTAGCGGTAACGCCACCGGTGGTAGGATCCGTCAAAAAAGCAATGTAAAGGAGACCGGCGTTACTATGGCGTTTCACCGCCGCCGAAATTTTGGCCATTTGCATTAAAGATAAGATTCCTTCTTGCATGCGGGCCCCACCAGAAGCACAGTATAGAACGACTGGCAATTTTTGCGCCAAAGCTTTTTCAAAGAGGCGGGTAATTTTTTCCCCCACGGCTTGGCCCATGCTCCCCATCATAAAACGGGTGTCCATTACGCCGAGGGCCACGGTTAAACCCTCCAGGCGCCCCACCCCGGTTACAATCGCATCTTTTAATTTCGTTTTAGCTTGGAGCTGTTGAATTTTTTCCGGATACTGGGGAAAGTCTAAAGGATTTTGGGTCACAACTTCCTGGTCCCATTCCGTAAAACTTTTCTCGTCTACTAGTAGCCGTAAGCGTTCAAAACTAGAAAGGCGATAGCCGTAATGACAATAAGGACACTCTTTTAAAGCCGTCAAATGGTCCTTGTGAAAAATTTGTTCACAGGCTGGACACTTTTGAAATAAATCATCAGGAATCGCTGGTACCACATCTTTTTCCGGCAGATGTAAATCTTGGGGAGGAGTAATGCGGATATACGGTCGCTTTTTTTTGAAAAACACCATGCACAACGCCTCCTTTCTTAATTATTCAACCAATTGGGTAAAAAGTTTTCTTCCAAAAAGGCTGTGTCATATTGATTTTCCACAAAGCTAGGGTCGGTAATTAAATCTTGATGTAACTCTTGATTTGTGTGGACCCCTTCCACTACCAACTCATTTAACGCCCGCTGCATCTTCATAATCGCTTCTTCCCGCGTTGGGGCATAGGCAATAATTTTAGCAATCATAGAATCGTAGAAACTTGGCAAGGTATAGCCTTGATAAATACCGCTATCGACCCGCAAGCCTAACGTGCCTTGGGGTAAAAATAATTCCGTAATGGTGCCGGCGTTAGGCATAAAATTCTGGCGCGGATTTTCCGCATTAATCCGACATTCAATGGCGTGACCGCTAAAAGTAATTGCGGCTTGCGTTAAGTTTAAAGGTTGCCCTTGCGCTAAACGTAATTGTTGCTTCACTAAATCCACGCCAGTAATCATTTCCGTAATGGGATGTTCCACTTGAATCCGCGTGTTCATTTCCATAAAATAAATATTTTCATGATTGTCCACTAAAAATTCGATGGTTCCACAGCTTAAGTAGTTTACGCCACTGGCTGCTTGGACGGCCAGCTGTCGAATTTTTTCCCGCGTACTTTGCTTTAAGGAACTAGCTGGGGCTTCTTCTAACACTTTTTGGTGGCGACGTTGTAAGGAACAATCCCGTTCCCCAAAGTGCAAAACCTGCCCTGTGCCATCCCCTAAAACTTGTACTTCAATGTGTTTTGCCGGATAAATAATTTTTTCTAAGTATAAACTCCCATTACCAAAGGCCGCCTGGGCTTCTTTTTCGGCAGCTTGAAAATGGGCTTTTAAATCTTCGGGACAAGTAACTTTTCGCATTCCTTTGCCACCACCGCCAGCCGCGGCTTTCAACATTACCGGATAGCCGACTTTTTTAGCGACGGTTTCCGCCTCATGGTAATCTTGCAGCATCCCGGCACTTCCAGGAATCACTGGCACCTTTAAACTATTCATTTTCGTCCGGGCGGCAATTTTATCCCCCATCGTTTGAATTGTTTCTGGTGTCGGGCCAATAAAAGTCAGGCCACATTCCCCACACGCTTTAGCAAAATGCGTATTTTCCGAAAGAAAACCAAACCCAGGATGAATCGCCGTAGCGTGGGTGACCATCGCCGCCGATAAAATAGCTGTAATATTTAAATAAGATTCGCTGCTAGGACCATTACCGATGCAGACTGCTTCATCCGCTAGTTGGGTGTGTAAGCTTTCCCGGTCACAAGTGGAGTAAACCGCCACAGTGGGAATAGCCAGCTCTTGGCAAGCGCGAATAATCCGCACCGCAATTTCGCCACGATTGGCAATTAATACTTTCATCTTTTTTCCTCCTAGCTGCAAGCAAAGGTCATTTCACACTGGGCGACAACCCGCCCTTGCACCTTGGCAACGCCTACCGCTTGCCCCACGTTTTTCACGAGTTTTTTCAAGGTAACTTCTAGGACTAATTGATCACCAGGGACTACTTTTTGTTTAAAGCGCACTTTATCTAAGCCGCCAAAATAAGCAGTCTGGCCTTTGAATTCGGGCTTACTTAATAAGACCACTGCGCCTGCTTGGGCCAAAGCCTCGACGATTAACACGCCAGGCATCACCGGCTCACCTGGAAAATGGCCCACAAAAAAAGGTTCATTCATGGTGACGTTTTTTAAGGCTACAACTTTTTCAGCAGTGATTTCCGTTACCCGATCTAACAATAAAAAAGGCGGGCGATGCGGTAAAATTTGCATAATTGCTTGAATATCCATCATGGACTAGTCCTCCTGAATTTCCACTAGCGCTTGGTCAAACTCTACCATGCCAGTAGGTGTCGCTAGAATTTTTTTCACAACCCCACTGACGGGCGCCGGAATTTCGTTCATGACTTTCATGGCTTCAATGATACAGAGGGTTTGTCCTTGAGTGATTCTTTGCCCCACGGTAATAAAGTCCTCTTCATCAGGTCCGGGTTTTAAATAAAAGGTCCCCACTAAAGGTGATTTTACTAAGGTGCCACTGACAATTGGTGTTTCCGGTAGCGTCACCGTTTCTTCCACCACAACTGCTGGTGCTGGCGTTACCTTATTCTCACTAGCTACCACTATCGGCGCTCCTGCGTTTCCTAGCGCTTGATTATTTTTACTAAAGGCCACTTTGACGCTACCTGTTTCAAACTGTAATTCTTTTAAACTAGACGCATCAAATTGCGCTAGTAAATCTTTTAATTCATTGATTTCCAAAAGTTAGTCCTCCCAACGTTTAAAAGCGACAACCCCATTATGCCCACCAAAACCGAAAGAATTAGAGATGGCATACTTTAAGTTAGCCGGCTGACTTTTTCCTACGACCAAATGGAAAGGAACAGCCATGGGTTCATGGGTGTTAATAGTGGCGGGTATTACTTGCTGCCGCAAACTTTCAATGGTAATAATTGCTTCCACCCCACCAGCGGCTCCTAATAAGTGGCCAGTCATGGATTTAGTAGAAGAAACGTAAGGCGTGCTACCAAAAACTTCAGCAATCGCCAAACTTTCGGCGGCATCATTGGCTTTTGTGGATGTGCCATGAGCGTTAATGTATTGCACCGCACCTGGAGCAATCCCGGCTTCTTCAATGGCCTGGCGCATCGCCTTTTTTGCACCCGTCCCTTGGGCATCAGGAGCAGTCATATGATAGGCATCACAAGTGGAACCAAAGCCCACTACTTCGGCGAGAATTTTAGCGCCGCGTTTTTGAGCGTGGGATAAACTTTCCACCACCACAATTCCGGCACCTTCCCCCATCACAAAACCATTGCGTTTTTCATCAAAGGGAATGGAGGCACTATTGGCATCCGTATTACGGGAAAGGGCGGTTAAATTATTAAAACCCGCCACACCAATTTGATTAATACTCGCCTCAGCACCGCCGGCAAAAATCACATCTTGGTAACCATGTTTAATGCTGCGAAAAGCCTCGCCAATACTATGAGTCCCGCTGGCACACGCCGTGACGATGGCTTCACAGGTTCCTTTAGCCCCGATACTCAAGGCGATATTGCCGGCGGCCATATTAACAATCGTCATGGGTACAAATAAAGGAGCCACCCGATTCGGTCCTTTTTCATGCATTTTAATGACTTGGTCTTGAATGGTTTGTAAACCACCCACGCCAGAGCCAACAATGACCCCGACCCGGTCAGGATTCACTTCTTCCATCTTAAGACCGCTATCTTTTAAAGCTTCATTGGCGGCATAGACGCCAAACAAAGAGAAGCGATCCATCCGTTTGGCATCTTTCTTTTGAAAATAACGCTCAAAAGGAAAATCTTTTACTTCAGCGGCTAAGGTTACGCCGGTCTCACTGGCATCAAAAGCGGTAATCGGCCCAATACCGTTTTTACCCGCGACAATATTATTAAAAAAATCGGCGACTTCACAGCCCACCGGGGAAACCACCCCGTAGCCGGTAATCACTACTCGTTCCATCTGACCCCTCCTATCCTTGCATCACCATGCCACCATCAATATGTAAAACTTGTCCTGTTACGTAAGGACTTTGGGCTAAAAATAAAACCCCTTTGGCAATATCTGCTGGTTGACCAAATTTTTTTAAAGGAATTTGTTGTTTAGCTTGTTCTTTAATGTCGGCACTTAAGACCTCGGTCATCTCCGTCGCAATAAACCCAGGGGCAATCGCGTTACACGTAATATTACGCGGAGCTAATTCCCGCGCTAAAGATTTCGTCAACCCAATAATGCCGGCTTTAGAGGCTGCATAATTCGTTTGTCCCACGTTACCAATCACGCCGGAAACACTGGCCATATTAATAATGGCTCCGCCACGTTTTTTCATAAAATCTTTTAAAAAGACTTTCGTCATATTAAAAGTCCCTACCAGATTTGTATCTAAGCAACTGCGAAAATCAGCTTCGGTCATGCGCAGCATTAAATTATCATTAGTCATCCCCGCATTGTTGACGAGAATATCAATTTTACCAAACTTGGCACAGACTTCTTCTTTCATTCGTTGACAGTCGGCCATCTGGGCGATGTCGCCAATAGTAGCTAGGGCCTCCACTTGATACGTGCTAGTTAAATACTGTAAAAAAGCTGCATCTACCGGACGGCGGCCATGAAGGACCACATGATAACCGGCTTTGGCAAACTCTTCGGCGATACCTTTCCCGATACCGCGACTGGAACCCGTCACAAAGACGACTTGGTCTTTAAGCATAGTATTCCTCCAATTTCTCTTGGGCTAAAGTTAAACTTTTAGGATCATCGACAGCTAAAGTCTGGATGGCTTTTTGGTTTTTTTTCACCAGACCAGAGACCACCTGACCACAGCCAACTTCTAAAGTATGGGTAACGCCTAAATCAGCGAGAGTTTGACACATTGTCACCATTTGTACTGGGGCGGCAATCTGTTTAGCTAGTTGTTGGGCCATTGTCGATGGGGTGGTCACTTGACCACTAGCGTTACTCAAGATTGGAAAACGACCTGCGTTAAAAGACAAGGTTTGTAATTTTTCCGCCATGGTGTCGGCCACTGTTTGGAATAACGGGCTATGGAAAGCACCGCTAACTGTTAAGGGTATTAACTTTTTAATTCCCTGCGCTTTTAATTCCGCCACGGCTAGCTCCACCGCTGCTTTTTCCCCACCAATGACTACTTGACTGGTGGTATTAAAGTTACACGGTTGGACAATTCCTTTGGTTTCCGCCTGTACTTTTTCACACGCCGCAGCAATCGTTGCCAGGTCTGCTCCTAAAACCGCCACCATCGTGCCGGGAACTTTTTCAGCTTGCGCTTGCATTAATTGTCCCCGCATTTGTACGACGGGTAAAAATTCGGCAAAAGAAAGTGCTTGGCTAGCGGCAACTGCCGTGTATTCCCCAAGACTTAAGCCGCAACCCACAGCAACTTCAGGTAAGGATAAAAGTTTTAAGGTAGCGAGGCTCGCCGTAAACAAAGCAACTTGTGTGTACTGGGTCTCGTTAATTTTTTCTGTCTGGCACACGTCATATAAGTCGTAACCTAATAGGTCGCTAGCTTCTTCAAAGGTTTGACGATAGCGAGCTTCATGATAAAAATCTTTACCCAGACCAACTTTTTGTGCCCCTTGACCGGGAAATAATAAAGCTAAACTCATGCGCTAAAGCCTCCTTGCAATAAGGCTACTCCTTGGTCGACAATACTGGCGATTATTTCTTGGCAGCTGGCTTTTTCTTTCACGAGACCGGCAATTTGCCCAGACATAAACGCCCCCGTTGCTAAATCACCATCTTGAACTGCGCGCCGTAAAGCACCTACGCCGAGATTTTCTAAAGCGTCGGCATCAGGACTTTCTTTTCTTAATTCGTCTTTTTCTTGTTGAATGTATTCTGTTGTCAATTTATTTTTTAGACCCCGCACCGGATGGCCAAAAAATTGACAAGTAATCACCGTATCAATGTCCCGCGCTTTTAACACTTTAGCCTTATAGTTTTCGTGTACTTGGCACTCTTCAGCAACTAAAAAGGCGGTACCTACTTGCACGGCACTAGCTCCCAGCATTAAAGCAGCGGCAAAACCACGGCCATCGGCAATCCCACCAGCGGCAATGACAGGAATCGTCACAGCATCTGCAATTTGCGGCACCATCGCCATCGTTGTCAGTTTACCAATATGACCGCCAGCTTCCATCCCTTCTGCAATTACGGCGTCAGCGCCAATTTTTTCCATCCGTTTCGCTAGGGCAACTGAAGGAACAACAGGAATGACTTTAATTCCGGCGGCTTTTAAGCGTTCCATGTAAGGAGCTGGATTCCCAGCACCGGTAGTGACGACGGGAACTTTTTCTTCAATCACTAAATCAATAATATCTGGGGCAAAGGGGCTTAAAAGCATCACATTGACCCCAAAAGGTTTGCTAGTTAACTTCCGCACGCGGGAAATATTTTGCGCCACCACGTCACGGGGGGCGTTACCGGCACCGATAATTCCCAATCCTCCGGCGTTAGAAACTGCACTGGCGAGGGTAGCTTCTGCCACCCACGCCATGCCGCCTTGGAAGAGGGGTTTTTCGATGCCTAATAAGCGGGTAACTTTTGTCTCCATCGAAAACTCCTGTCTGCCTTTTTTATTTTTCAGCTAATTGTTGGTCGACGAAGTTTACTAAGTCGGCGACCGTTTGAATATTTTCTTCAGATTCGATTTTTACGTCAAACGCATCTTCGATTTCGTTGATGATTTGGAATAAATCTAAAGAATCAGCATCTAATTCTTCTTGAATGTTGGTAGTTAATTGTACTTCTTCAGCGTCTTTTCCTAATTCTTCAACGATAATGCCTTGGATTTTTTCAAATGTCATGATGTTTTGCTCCTTTAATTTTCCATTTTTATTTTTTATAAAGTGACTAAGACGGAGCCATAAGTTAGCCCAGCGCCAAAGCCAGTGAAAATAACTTTTTGTTTTGAACCTAACTGTAAAGTACCGCAGGCAACGGCTTGATCTAACAAAATAGGAATGCTAGCGGCCGAAGTGTTACCGGTTTGTGCCAAGTTGGAAAGAAATTTTCCCGGTGGCAGTTGTAACTTTTTAGCTAATTGATCTAAGAGCCGTTGGTTGGCTTGATGCAATAAAAAGTAGTCAACTTTTTCTAAGGGACAAGCGGTCTTTGCCGCTAATTCTTTTAAATTATTCTTGACCTCGTGCATTACAAAATCAAAGATTGCCCGGCCATCCATCGTCAGCTTTTGCTCCGTACCCCAAAAGCCCGCGGTTAATTTTGCCCCCCGCATGCCGTCAGCACCTAACACTTCACCGTGAAATTGTTGCGTAGCACTCTTTTCAAGAAGTACACCGCCGGCCCCATCGCCAAATAAAATGGCCGTAGTCCGATCTTGCCAATCGACAATTTTTGAAATGACTTCCGCACCAATCACTAGCCCCTTGTGATACTGCCCTTGTAATAAAGCATTCGCCACGCTTAAAGCGTAGACAAAGCCGGAACAAGCAGCATTTAAATCAAAGGCTAGGGCTTTAGTCGCTCCCAAGGCCCCTTGGACTTTACAGGCCACACTAGGCGTACCTTCTTCCGGGGTAAAGGTGGCGACAATAATGAAGTCCAACTCTTTGGCCAGCTCTGGCGTCACTAATTGTTCAGCTACTTTTAAGGCTAGTTGACTGGTGGTACTTTCAGCAATGCGGCGCTCTTTAATCCCCGTACGACTGACGATCCATTCATCACTGGTGGTTAAGGTTTGCGCCAAATCGAAATTGGTTACCACTTTTTTCGGCAAGTAGCTGGCTGTTTTGACAATCCGTGTCATAAAGGCCCCCTCACTTGAATTCTTGCAAGAAGCTATGAAGTTTTCCTAAAGCGGAAATCAAAGCATCTTCTTGCTGGCCGTTCATATCTTGCAAAATGCTTTGCACCATTTTTTTATGAAAATGTTGATGAACGCGGAAAACGAGTTTACCTTTTTTTGTTAGGCCAAGTTTTACAACCCGACGGTCATCTTCTGAACGCAAGCGCTCCACATATCCTTTACGGACTAAATGATTTACCGCCACGGTTAAGGTCCCGGTCGTCACCGCCAGTTCCTTGGCAACTTCTGAAGTCGTTTTTTTGTGATACATGCCAATGGCTTCAATGGTGTGCATTTCCTTAATGGAAAGGTCATTGAAGGTGGATTTTTTTAATTCCGACTCTTCGATGGTCAAAATATCATTAAAGACCGTTACCAAGTACTGATTGATGACGTCCACTCGCTCGTCCACAGGCCTCACCTCCGAATTTATTTTGATTATCAAACTATTTGATGTTCAAAATATACGGCTTTCCTGCTTAAAAAGCAAGTCATTTTTTATTAAATTTTTTTCATGAATTTGTAAAATTAATAACAAAGCTTGCCACAACAAGGTTTATCGCCGGCGAAAAAACCGGCAAAAAAAGTTTTGATTGACAAGGACTGAAAAGTTATTTACAGTGAAGAAAAAAGTTTGATAATCAAACTAATCTCAAAGGAGTGACCCTTGTGGCCTTACCAAGCATCAAGATTGCCGACTTAAATTTAACGGTACCCATCATTCAAGGAGGCATGGGTATTGGCATCAGCCTAGCAAATTTAGCAGGTGCTGTCGCTAAAAGTGGGGGCTTGGGCATCATCTCCAGTGCCCAAATTGGTTTTAAATTACCTGAATTTGAACGAAATCCTTTAAAGGCAAATTTAAAAGCGATTGGTTTAGAACTAAAAAAAGCACGGGCCATTGCTCAAGATGGTTTAGTTGGCTTCAACGTCATGGCTTCGACTTTTCATTACGAGCGCTACATTAAAGAAATCGTCGCCCAAAAAGCCGACGTGATTATTTCTGGTGGCGGTTTACCCACCCAACTACCGGAATTTACTAAAGGAAGTACGACGAAAATCGCGCCGATTGTTTCTAGTCAAAAAGCTTGTAAAGTTGTGTTAAATTATTGGCATAAAAAATATCAAACGACGGCTGATTTTATCGTAGTAGAAGGACCAAAAGCTGGGGGGCACTTAGGCTTTAAAGTTCCGCAACTCACTGATGAAAATTTTGATATGGATCAAGAACTCGTTAAAATTATTGCCGAAACACAAAAATTCGCCGAACTTTACGGGCACGAAATTCCCGTCTTCTTCGGCGGTGGCGTTTATACTCATGAAGATATTGAACATTATCTCGCTTTAGGTTGTCGTGGCGTCCAAGTGGCGACGCGTTTTGTGGTAACCGCGGAATGCGACGCACCGCAAGCTTTTAAAGACGCCTACTTAATGGCCGAGGAAAAAGATTTACAAATTATTAAAAGTCCAGTGGGGATGCCGGCCCGGGCGATTGATAATTATTTCACGCAAAAAAGTGCCGCTGGGCGCATTCCCATTGAAAAATGTCGCAACTGTCTGTCCCACAGTCATTGCGATCGCAAAACAATTCCTTATTGTATCTCGGAGCACCTCTTAAAAAGTGCAGGTAAAAATCCTTTACAAGGCTTAATTTTTGCTGGGGCCACTGTCCATCGCCTCAAAGAAATGACCACCGTGCCCCAACTGATGCAAGAACTTGTTGGTAAGTAAAAATCATTAAAGCACTGACTAAAAAGTAATGAACGCTACTGGCGCAAAATTTGCGCGACGTTCCCTTTTCAGCCAGTGCTTTTTTATTGCAACCAAGCAGGTAGTGCTTTTTTAATCAAACGATAGGTTTCCGCAAAGTTCCCCGTGTAATAAGGATCCGGAATTTCTTCCTCAGGGAGCAACAAAGAAATTTGAGCGATGGTCTTGGCCGGCGCCAGTTTCCGTAAGTCTGCTACGTTTTGACGATCCATTCCTAAAATAACATCTGCCGTCAAAAAATCAGCACTGGTAATTTGCGTTGCTTGGTGGGGCACTAAAGGAATGTGGTGTTGCCGTAAAATGTTTTGTGTGCCATGATGCGGAGGCTTACCAATTTCATAAGACGAAGTAGCTCGAGAGCTTAATTGATAGTCTTTTGTCAACCCCTTTTCCATCAAATAAAACTGCCCCAACGATTCGGCCATCGGGGAGCGACAAATATTTCCCAAACAGACAAAGATAATTTTTTTCATAACATTATCCTCCTAATTTCCTTTCATGAAATTCAAATTAAAAAACACAAGATACCTTTGCTCTGGCTTTTTTTTCAGGTTATCATAAAAGTAACCCATGTTAAGCAAAGGAGGTACCTTGATGGAAGTTACTGCAAATGCTCACTATTTAGGCACCGGCTTTCAAATTCAAAGTGAGTTAGGACGTTACACCTTAATTTCCGATCGCCGCAAAGAAGAAGGCGGCACTGCTCTTGGCCCTGATGCGCTGCAACAACTTTTAGGCGCCTTAGCCACCGGTCTTTGCGCTTCCGCCATTGACTTGTCTCGTCAGAAAAAAATTGCTTTAAGTAATCTATCTGTTAGCGTGCGGGGCTTGGCTTATCCCCAGTATACCGGAAAGCCCGTGTCCGCTTTTAACCGCGTTCATTACCAGATTGATTTTGATAGTGGCTTGAATCCCACTGAAAAAAAAGTTTTTATTCAAGAAACGGAAAAAAACTGTGGCGTTTATCAAGTGCTCAGTGTGCCCACCGCTTTAGTGCGGGAAGCGTAACGATTTTAAAAAGTCTATCTCCTCGTCTTTTTTTAAGATAGAGCAGATAGACTTTTTTTAATTTTGATAACCATCATACAAACGAAAAGCAAAAAACTCCACGTCTTTAGCTAAACGAAAAAGTTTAGCAGCCACTTCAATAGGACTTTCCGGATAATTTTCAGTAATCCACTTGCGTAAGACGCCGCTGCAACCGTAAGCAAAAAAGCCGGCGTAAAAGGCTTTATCTTCGGCGAGTAAGCCACGCTCTTGATCCAGCAAGGTAAATAAATTTAAAAATTGTCTTTCTAACAAGCTAGTAAACTGGGTCATTAAAACATCGTGACTAGTGAAAAATGTTTGGCGATAAAAACCCTGGCGCTGATAGATGGCTTTTAACATTTTTAAGGCCTGCTCTTCCCAGTTATCCAGCGTTAAATCCTGATCCATATAAAAGAGACAGTCGCGATAATAGACATCTTGCAACAGCTCTTGTTTATCGTGGTAATGGTAATAAAAGGTTTGACGATTCACTTTGGCAAATTCCGTCAAATCTTTCACGGTAATTTTTTCAAAAGGTTGCGCCTGACATAACGCGATGAGGGCTGAGCCTAACAATTCCTTAGTGGGTTCTATTTTCATTCCTCTGCCTCCGTAAAAGGTAAGCCTAAATGCGCATAAGCTTTAGCCGTGGCCATCCGTCCTCGCGCTGTGCGTTTTAAAAAGCCTAGTTGAATCAAATAAGGTTCGTACATATCTTCCACTGTTTCGGTTTCTTCGCTGATGTTCACAGCAATGGTGGACAAGCCCACCGGTCCGCCGTGATATAACTCGATAATCGCGTGGAGTAACTTTTGGTCCACTTGGTCAAGACCTACCGAGTCCACCCCTAAAAGCGCCAAGGCGGTCATGGCCACTTCTTGATCCACAATCCCGTTACCTTTGACCTCGGCGTAGTCCCGCACGCGTTTTAATAAACGGTTGGCAATCCTGGGGGTCCCCCGCGAGCGTCGCGCCAGTTCATGGGCGCCTGCAGTCATTAACTGGGTATTAAAGATGGTGGCTGAACGCATCAGGATCGTTGTTAAATCACTTTCCGTATAATAACTTAAATGGGAAACAATCCCGAAACGATCCCGCAATGGTTTCGCCAACATGCCAGCTCGCGTGGTGGCCCCGACTAAAGTGAAAGGCGGTAAGGGAAAACGCACCGGATGGGCTGTTGGCCCTTGCCCCACCATAATATCCACGTAAAAATCTTCCATCGCCGAGTACAAGACTTCTTCGGCAACCCGCGGCAAGCGGTGAATTTCGTCAATAAAAAGAACATCCCCCGGCTCTAACTCATTTAAAACCGCTACTAAATCGCCTGGTTTTTCAATGGCTGGCCCACTGGTGGTTTTAAAACCTACCGCCATTTCGTTAGCGATTACTTTAGCTAACGTCGTCTTCCCCAGACCTGGTGGCCCGTACAATAAGACGTGGTCCAAAGCTTCTTGCCGCGTTTTAGCCGCGGTGATATAAATGGCCAACTCTTCTTTGACTTTACTTTGGCCGATGTATTGTTTTAACGTTTGCGGGCGCAAGGATAATTCCAACAGCTCGTCGTCTTTTTGTAAGCTGTTATCCACGATTCGTTCTTCTTCCACCACATTCACCTACTTTTTCATTAACCATTTTAAACCTTGGGAAATATATTCTTCCGTACTTAACGTTTGCGTGCTTAAATTTTTCTTGACGCTTTGGACTTCTTTTTCGCCATAACCTAATGCTTTTAAGGCCGCCAGTGCTTCCCCTAGAGCATCTAAGCCCGCATCTTCTACTTGCAATAAATCCATTTGCCCTTTGACGGCCGTGAATTTGCCTTTCAAGTCAAGAATCATTTGTTGAGCCGTCTTTTTCCCGACGCCTGGGAACTTAGTTAAAAATTTAACGTCTTCTCTTTCAATCGCTTCTTGTAACCCTTGATGGTCGTTACCGGCTAAAATGGCTAAGCCACTTTTCGGACCAATGCCAGAAACCGAAATCAAGCGTAAAAA
Source organism: Enterococcus nangangensis (assembly GCF_005405245.1). Classification (GTDB taxonomy): domain Bacteria; phylum Bacillota; class Bacilli; order Lactobacillales; family Enterococcaceae; genus Enterococcus_J; species Enterococcus_J nangangensis. The sequence goes on from NZ_BJDR01000002.1 coordinate 83,576, forward strand.
TAATTCTTTTTCAGCTAAATCGTAAAAGCCAAAGAGCTGTTGGGCATCTTCCCGCACGACTTGGTGGACAAAAATCTTTTGCGTCGTCCCTTCTTGGTAGCGATAAGGGTTAGCCACTAGTAATTGATAGCCGAGACCATTTAATTCTAAAACAATATAAGCCGGCGACACATAAGTCACGACTCCTTTTAAATATTCAAACAAAAGTTTCGCCTCCATGACAACGTATGTTCCCTACATTTTACCACAAGTGTCTAGGAGGGTGCAAACTAGCTTTCCTCTTCATCGCTGGCTAAAACCCAAGCCAACAGCGGTTTTTTCGCTGCTTTCCGTTTGCGCAAGAGCAATAAAGCTTGGACTAAAGTAATCACGCCATTGGCATTACGGCGATAAGCTAGGTAACGATTTTCTTGGGTGGTGACGAAATTTTCTTTGGCGGCCCGCTGCGCTTGGAGCGTGCTTTGATTCAAGCCGTAATAATAGACCCACTGCACGATGCGCTCCGTTACAAAGGAAAAGGAAGAGCGACCGACGTTAGCTAAAGGCAATAAACCTAAATCTACGCGATAGCCTTTTTGTAAAGCGCTAGTTAAATATTTACTTAAAATCTTCGCTTCTACCTCCGGACTTTGCCCCCAGTAGTCTAGTAAAAAGACCAACTGCTGTTCTTCACAATAATAAAAGCAAGCCACCCCTTGTAACTCGTCCCCTGCTTCCAATACCGCCAGTGGCGCCTGTAAGGCAAAAGGGACTCCTTTTAAGTAAGCTTTTTTGCCGATTGCCCCTAAGGCTTCCGGACTCAATTGATAGTAGGCCCGATAACTGGCATTCGACGCCAAAGCTGGCGTACTTCTCGTTAAGGTGCGGTCCGCATAACCTTCTTCGCCAATTTTTAAATAGCTAAAGCCGTAATCGTGCAAGAGTTCCACAAAAGCTGGACTCACCCGATAAAAGGCCAATTGATAGCCTAATAAATCCGCTGTCGTCATGAAACTGGTCAAGCCGGCCCCCCAATGGGCAGGATCACCTAAAGGGTCGCCGTAAACAAAAAGTTTATTGGCTTTCTTTTCAAAATTAAAATACAAACAGTCGCGATTATCTACTTGATAAAAGTAACTGCGTCTTCTAGCGTGGTCAAAGTAGGGCGTCTCACTCGTTGCGCCATATTGCGCGACAAAAGCTTGCACGCGCTCTTCTTGATAGCTACTCCCCACCTGTGGCCCTTGCATCAAATAAGTTAACAAAGTCACCAAAACCACTAAGGCTAGCCCTAAACCTAAGAGCCCTTTAAACCACACTTCGGCTGACGGGAATAAAATAAACCAACCAGAAATCAGTTCCCCTCGCTGTTGATTGGTGGCATAATAGCCCGCCACCGCATAAAGAATGCCTAAGCATAACAATAAACTGCCATCAAAAAGCAGCTGTTCAAAAGAATAGACGAGTTTTTCCCGATAAAATTCCCCCCGCGAAAAATAAACCGCGCCTAAAATAATTAAGTAGACGACAATCAAGCGCCAATTGGCTGTGCGGGTGATGGTATTTGCAATACTAAATAGTAAAACTAAAAGTGTCGGTAAATAGGCCTTGCGCACTTTATTAGCTAAACCGCGCGCTAACCCTAACAAGAGGATCCCCACAATCATATTTAAAGTTTGATCAAAAAAATCAAAAGAAAAAGGCGTAATAAACGAAAAGAAAGCCCCCAAGTTAGAAAGATTAGTCACTGTCGATAAAAGTAGAATCGTAATACCGGCAAAATAAACGGCGCCCGTTAAAATAAGATGGGCTAACTTTTGTCCTAAAAGGCGGGGAAGTCCATCGAAAAATTGATTTACTTGGACGCCGGTGCGTTGTAAGAAAAAACTACCTCCCAATAAAAAAGGTACTAAGTAATAACTTAAACGATAGTACAAGAGCCACAACAAGGCGCCTTCGTGACTAATTCCCATAGCGCTTAAGCCATAAATCGTTAAGACATCAAACGTCCCAGCACCGCCTGGCACCATCGTCAACATCCCGATTAAACTAGTGGCAATAAATAAAACAAACAGACTCCAAAATTCCAGCTGAAAACCTAATAAACTACCGATGCTCCAAAAAACACCAAAAGCGCTGCTCCACTGCAATAAAGAAGCCAACAACAAGGAGACAATACCTTGGGGAAAAAATTCCGCAAATAAATTTTTCCGCTTTAAGTAGCTAAAAAAAACAAGGACGGGCCAATATAAGCTTCCACCTAGAAGCCATGGCCAATACTGCCGGTAATATTCAGCCACTGGCCCCAAAAAGAGCGCACCTAAAGCGACACCGCACAAGATGGAAATCCCGGTAAAAACAAAAAAGGCCATTTTCGAAACGGTGCCTAAAACTTTTTCTTTCGGTAAATCCGCTCCGTAAAATTTTCCCCGTAACGTAGCCCCCACCACGCCACCGAAGCCAACTAAATTATTGATACTATTAATCATAAAAGCTAAAGGCAACCACGTTTTTACTGGTTGCGGCTTTTGTCCCATTTTTTGCAAAGCGTTCTGCGCGGTATAGTCATAGCCCGCCATTAAAAATGAACCCAATAAGCCACAACAAAATAATAAAAATAAGCGTGGCAAAGGTAAGGCGCGCATTTTAGCCCCTAGCTCTGCTAAACTCATACCGTTTAAAATGGCGGTAAATTGATTCGCCACAAAGACTAAGATGGAACCAAAGAAAATTAATTTTAAGAAAAAAGAATATTGACGAATGAAGGCGATTATTTTTTTCATCTTCCTCGGATCTCCTCCTTTGCTACTTGGTTCTTTTAGTGTAGCATAATTTCCTTAAAACTCTTTTAGGAATTTACTTTTCTGATTTTTTTTACTATGCTTAAGATAACTTAAAGGAGGTTTTCAGATGAAAATTGGTTTCATTGGTACTGGCAACATGGCTCAACACATGATTGCCGGTTTCCTGCAAAAAAATGTCGCCCCTAGCGACATTTTAGTCAGCGCCCACAACTTAGAAAAATTACAAGCTTACGCTGCGCCACTGGGTTTAACGGTTTGCACCACAAATGAAGCCGTCGCGCAAGGGGCAGATTATCTTTTCTTGGGAGTAAAGCCGGCGTTAATTCCCACGATTACCAAAGAAATCGCGCCGTTTTTGCGGCCGGAAGAACAACTTATTTTATCTTTTGCCACCGGTATTTCTTTAGACAACTTAACGCAACTTTTAGGTCCTGTGCCTTTAGTACGCTTAATGCCTAATTTAAACGTCGCCGTCAATCTTGGCTCCATCGCCATCGCTTTTGGCAGCGAAGTAGACCACGAAGATCAACAAGAAATCACTAGCTTTTTGCAACATTTAGGTTCTGTTTATCCTTTCCCGGAAGATCAATTTTCAACTTTCGTGGCACTAGCGGGTAGTTCACCAGCTTTTATTTACGCTTTCATTGATGCCCTCAGTCGCACTGCCGTAAAATATGGTTTACCAAAAAAATTAGCCACCACCATCGCCGCTGAAGTTGTGGCGGGTTCTGGCACGTTAGCCAAAAAAAGTGGGGCCAATCCTTGGGACTTAGTGGATCAAGTTTCTTCACCGGGAGGCAGCACGGTTGAAGGTGTCTTAGCTTTACAAGAATTTGGTTTTGCTAACGCCATCACTAAAGCGATGATCGCTACTTTAGAAAAAGATCAACAAAGTAGTAAATAATTTTAAAAAAACAAACGCTAGGGTGCAACCTTCACAGCCGCACCCTAGCGTTTTATTATTCGTATTCTACTTTTACCAAATAAAGACCTTCCGGATGAGCGGTAGGACCAGCAAGATTGCGATCCCGCCCCGCTAAAATTTCAGGAATCAACTGATAATCCAGTCGCTCATTCCCCATTTTTAAAACGGTCCCCACAATAATTCGCACCATCTTATACAAAAAACCATCGCCAGTAAAAGTAAATAATAATTCTTCTTCCTGCGGTAAATACTCTACCGTTGCTTGATGAATCGTTCGCACCTTGTCTTCCACCGTCGAGCCACTGGCACAAAACGAAGTAAAGTCGTGGGTACCACACAAAGCTTCAAGCGCCACCCGCATCTTCGTCAGATCGACGGGATAAGGAAAATAGCTAGCGTAATGACGTTTAAAAGGATTGCGTGCTTTAGCAGTATCCACCCGAAACTCGTATGTTTTTTGCACCACGTGATAACGGGCATGAAAATCCTCCGCTACTTCTTCGACTTTTAAACAAGCGATGTCATCGGGGGTCTGGGTATCTAGCGCAAAACGAATTTTTTCTAAAGGCCGCACTTGCGGTAAATCAAAATGAATCACTTGACCACGAGCGTGGACCTTGGCATCGGTGCGGCCTGAACCAAAAACGGCTACCGGTTGGCCACTATTAATCTTCGTTAAAGTCTTAGTTAATTCTTCTTCCACCGTGCGACCAACTGGTTGGGTTTGAAAGCCGTGGAAGTTCGTTCCATCATAAGCAATAATTGCGCGATAACGCACCCTCATTCCTCCTTTTTTATTCAACAAGAAGAAGCGCCAAAAAAGAGGATTCCTTACTAGGAGTCGTCTTTTTCGCCGCCTCTTAAACTTTTAACTACGTAAAAAATATAAGCCAACGGTTACGAGGGCCAACACCACTAAACTTAAGGTATCGGCTAGTTGCCAATGTAAGACGCGATACTTCGTCCGTCCTTCGCCCCCTTGATAGCCCCGCGCTTCCATGGCGGTGGCTAAATCTTCCGCCCGGTTAAAGCTAGAGACAAATAAAGGAATCAACAGCGGCACGATGGCCCGCATCCGTTGCACCAAACCACCTTCACTGAAGTCGACACCCCGAGCTCGTTGCGCATTCATAATCTTTTCCGTTTCATCCATTAAAGTCGGCACAAAACGTAAAGCAATAGACAACATTAAGGACACTTCATGCACTGGAAAGCGAATCACTTTTAAGGGGCGCAATAAATATTCAATCGCATCCGACAAAGAAAGAGGTGCTGTCGTTAAGGTTAATAACGTCGAGATGAAAATAATTAACACGAAGCGACAGAAAATCAACGCACCGTTAATTAAACCATATTCAGAAATAGCAAAGATGCCCCAACTAAAGTAAGTCTTTCCACCACGAGCAAAGAGCACTTGCAGTGCTACCGTAAACAAAATCAGCCAAATTAACGGCCGGACACCTCGTAAAAAGAAACCAAAATCTATTTTTGATAAGACGATGGCCCCTAAGGTAAAGCCCGCCATTAACAAGTAGCTTTGCCAGTTATTAGCAAAAAAGATAATAATAATGTAGTAAAAGCTCCCGATTAACTTCGCCCGCGGATCCAAGCGGTGAATCAAGGAATCCCCAGGTAAGAAGCGTCCCAGTAATAATTTATTCATCATGGGCCGCACCTGCTTTCAAATCTGTCGCTAGAACGTCTGCGAGCTCTTCGGCAGTTAGGGGAAAGCTAGCCGTTTGCCAGCCTTTAGCCGCTAACTGCAAAGCAAAATCTGTCGCTTGCGGCAAACCTAATTGCTTCTCTTTTAAAAAGTTGACTTCTTGGAAAATTTCTTGCGGCGTACCGTCTTTCACCAAGTGTCCTTTTTCCAACACTAAAACGTGATCAGCGTAATTGGCGACATCATCCATTAAATGGGTCACTAAGACAATCGTTAAGTTTTTCTCCCGGTGTAAACGCCAAAACATTTCCATCATTTCCTTGCGACCGGCCGGATCAAGGCCGGCGGTTGGTTCATCTAAGACGATGACTTCTGGTTCCATCGCCAAGACACCCGCAATCGCCACCCGGCGCATTTGGCCCCCGGAAAGTTCAAAAGGTGAGCGATCCATGTAGCTTTCATCTAAACCGACTAGTTCTAACATTTTGGCGGCTAGCGCCCGACCTTCTTCAGGGGTTGCACCAAAGTTTTTTGGCCCAAAAGCAATATCTAGCGCCACCGTTTCATCAAAAAGTTGCGCTTCGGGAAATTGAAAAACAATCCCCACCTTTTTGCGGACCGGCTTTAAGTTTTTATTATCCGTCGTGGGGGTAATCACTCGCTCCCCAATGGTTACTGTACCAGCTGTTGGTTTTACTAAAGCATTTAAATGTTGTAACAAGGTGGATTTGCCACTACCTGTATGACCAATCAAAGCCGTATAAGAACCATCTTTAATTTGTAAGTTTAAATCATACAACGCCCGCTCTTGAAAAGGTGTGCCGGCTTGGTAGGTATAGTCTACTTTTTGGAAAGTGATGTCCATAGCCACTCCGCCATCCTTTCTGTTGTTAAATATTCTTGCGGCACGCTGATCCCCCGTTTTTTTAGGGCCGCTTTTAACTTTTCGGGAAAAGGTAAGTCTAAGCCTAACTCAATTAACTCTTCACCATAAGAAAAAATTTTTTCCGGCTTGCCTTCTAAAGCTACTGCGCCGTCTTTAATCACTAAGACGCGGTTAGCGTGGGCCGCTTCGTCAATGTCATGGGTGATGGAAATCACGGTTAATTGCGCTTCTTCTTTGATTTGGCGAATCGTTTCAATAACTTCTTTCCGGCCTTTAGGATCCAACATACTGGTGGCTTCATCTAAAATAATAATTTTAGGCCGTAACGCTACCACCCCAGCAATGGCGACCCGTTGTTTTTGCCCACCGGAAAGCCGTGCGGGTTCTCGCTTGGCAAAGTCCGTCATCCGCACTTTAGCTAAAGCGTCCGTAACGCGCGCCACCATTTCAGCCCGCGGAATTCCTTGGTTTTCTAAACCAAAGGCCACATCATCTTCCACTGTGGCCCCCACAAATTGATTATCGGGATTTTGAAAAACCATCCCCACTTGCCGGCGTAACTCCCAAAGATTTTCTTCGGTTAAAAGGGTATCAAATATTTTAACTTCACCCCTCAAAGGGGCAATCAAACCATTGATGGCTTTAGCGGAAGTTGATTTACCACTACCGTTGGGTCCTACGATGGCGACCCATTCTCCTTCTTCAATCTGAAATGATAAATCGTTTAAGGCCCGCTCTTGATCTTCACCAGCATATTGGTAAACTAAGTGGGCTAACTCGACTGCTGTCGTCACGGATCCACCTTCTTTCTTATTCCTACTAACACTATCAAAAAACGCTTAAATTTTCAATCATTCCAAATGCTTTCGCGAAAATTTACACGTTGATTTCATAAGCTACTTTTGTTGTCTTTCCAAGCTTGTCTTGACACCTTTTGAAAAGATAAAAAAAACACCTTATGATGAGTGCTGACTCCCTAAGGCAACCTTAGGGAGTAGCAACGAGCTAGACTAGGATTTCTCCATCATCATAACACTCAGAAGAATCATCATAAAAGTGATGCAAAAAACTATTTGACAAATTCTAAGATAACCATTGGTGCAGCATCGCCGCGACGTGGTTCGGTCTTTAAGATACGAGTGTATCCACCTTGACGTTCAGTGTAACGAGGAGCAAGATCAGCAAACAACTTTTGTAAAGCTGTTTCAATCACAACTACTTCATTTTCTTCCCGAACATCAGCAATTTCATTGCGGACAAACGCTGCCGCTTGACGACGAGCGTGTAAATCGCCACGTTTACCTAATGTAATCATCTTGTCTGCTAACGAACGAACTTCTTTAGCGCGAGCTTCAGTCGTTACGATACGTTCGTTAATGATAAGGTCGGTTGTTAAGTCACGCAACATTGCCTTACGTTGGCTAGATGTGCGTCCTAATTTACGGTAACCCACTTGTACGTACCTCCTTTGGTTAAATTAATCGTCTTTACGTAAGCCTAAACCTAATTCATGCAATTTAGCCTTCACTTCTTCCAGAGATTTCCGTCCGAGGTTACGAACTTTAATCATTTCTGGTTCAGACTTGTTGGTTAATTCTTGCACGGTATTAATGCCGGCCCGTTTCAAACAATTATAAGAGCGAACGGAAAGATCCAACTCTTCGATGGTCATTTCCAACATTTTCTCTTTTTGTGTTTCTTCTTTTTCTACCATGATTTCAGCATTCTTAGCTTCATCCGTTAAATTAACGAAGATGTCTAAGTGTTCCGTCATGATTTTCGCAGCTAAGCTTAAGGCTTCTTGCGGAATAATGGAACCATCTGTCCAAATTTCCATCGTCAACTTATCGAAATCATCCCGATGACCTACCCGTGTAGTTTCTACTTGGTAGTTCACGCGACGAATCGGCGTATAGATAGAATCCACTGGAAGGACACCAATTGGCATATCTTCTTTTTTGTTTTCGTCAGCTTGAACGTAACCACGTCCAGGATTAACGGTTAAACGTGCGTGGAAATTCGCACCGTCAGCTACGCTACAAATGTAAAGATCTTTATTCAAGATCTCAACGTCACTGTCTACGATAATATCGCCAGCTGTTACGTTAGCTGGACCATTAATATCGATTTCAAGGGTTTTTTCTTCTTGTGCATAAAGTTTTAACGCTAATCCTTTAATATTTAAAATGATTTGCGTTACGTCTTCACGAACACCAGCGACAGTGGAGAACTCGTGTAATACACCATCGATTTGTAAGTTCGTAATCGCAGCTCCTGGCAAAGAAGAAAGTAAAATACGACGTAGAGAGTTTCCTAATGTAGTCCCATAACCTCTCTCAAGCGGTTCAACCACGAACTTGCCATAATCTTTTTCTTCATCAATTTTCGCGATTCTTGGTTTTTCAAATTCAATCATTCTTATCCTATACCCCTTTCAAAACGAACAGTGTCTTGTTCAATGACGTTTCAAGTTTTCTCAAAAGGGAGCGCACATTAAACACGACGGCGTTTTGGAGGGCGGCATCCGTTATGAGGAACTGGGGTGACGTCACGAATTGCGGTCACTTCTAAACCAGTTGCTTGTAAAGAACGAATGGCAGCTTCACGACCAGCACCTGGTCCCTTAACTGTTACTTCAACAGATTTCAAGCCATGCTCCATTGCAGCTTTTGAAGCTGTTTCTGCAGCCATTTGGGCAGCGAATGGTGTAGATTTCTTGCTACCTTTAAAACCTAACGCACCAGCTGATGACCATGCCAAGGCGTTTCCATGAACGTCCGTAATCATGATAATTGTATTGTTGAAAGTGGAATGGATATGAGCCACACCAGCTTCAATATTTTTTTTCACACGGCGTTTACGACTAACTTTCTTTTGTGCCATGAATGACTAACCTCCTTCACTGATTATTTTTTCTTACCTGCGATTGCGCGTGCTGGACCCTTACGAGTGCGCGCGTTGTTTTTCGTGTTTTGTCCACGAACAGGCAAGCCACGACGATGACGAATGCCACGGTATGAACCAATTTCCATCAAACGTTTGATGTTTAAGTTCACTTCACGACGAAGGTCACCTTCGACTTTAAGTTTATCCACTTCAGCACGGATAGCGTCTGTTTGTTCGTTCGTTAAATCGCGAACGCGAATATCTTCAGACACTCCAGCATTTTTTAAGATAGCTTTAGCGGTTGTATCGCCGATTCCGAAAATATAAGTTAGGGAAACGACTACACGTTTTTCACGAGGAATATCTACTCCTGCAATACGAGCCATTAAGACTACACCTCCTATTAACCTTGACGTTGTTTATGTTTTGGATTTGCTGGGCAAATTACCATAACCCGTCCTTTACGACGAATTACTTTACAATGTTCGCACATTGGTTTAACTGATGGTCTTACTTTCATTGATGTTTACCTCCTAAAGATTTACGGAGTACAATTATTTAAAGCGATAGGTGATGCGACCGCGAGACAAGTCATATGGCGACAATTCCACAGTAACCTTATCACCAGGTAAAATCCGAATGTAGTGCATCCGAATCTTGCCGGAAACATGCGCTAAAACCACGTGGCCATTTTCCAATTCCACTTTAAACATTGCATTCGGCAAAGTTTCCACGACTGTTCCTTCGATTTCGATCATATCATCTTTTGCCACGCATAGTACCTCCTTGAAGTTGTTTCGTATTTCCACACGATAAAACGGCGAAAGCCTCTGCTCTCACCTGAAAACATTTTTCAAAACCTACTCTTAAGAAAACTCTTAAAGTCGGACTGATATAGTCTACCACAACTGCGGTGTTTTGGCAAGAGCGGACCAACTTACTAAGCTTTGGCAATACTAAGCTTCAATGATTTTTTCAACATCCACGAAAACATCTTGAATGTCGCGGTCGCCATCTACTTCGTGCAAAAGATCTTTCGCTTTGTAATAAGCTAAGATGGGTTGAGAATTTTTAACGTTAATCGCTAAACGATTCTTAACCGTTTCTGGCTTGTCATCTTCTCTTTGGAAAAATTCATGGCCGCCACAACGATCACAAGTGCCTTCCACTTTTGGTGGATTAAACAATTTATGATAAGTCGCGCCACACGTCTTACAAATGAACCGTCCAGCTAGACGATCTACTAAGACATCTTCTTTCACATTGATATCAATGACTGCGTCAATCTTTTTGCCAAGTTCAGCTAAGATACCATCTAAAGCTTCAGCTTGCTCGATTGTTCTTGGGAAACCATCTAACAAGAACCCAACTTCGGTATCCTTCTCTGCTAAACGCTCTTTGACGATTCCATTGGTAATTTCATCTGGAACCAAAGCGCCTTGATCAATAAAAGACTTAGCTTTTAGGCCCATTGCTGTGCCTTTAGCCATTGCTGCCCGAAACATATCACCGGTGGAAATATGGGGAAAACCATATTTGTCGATAATTTTTTCGGCTTGTGTTCCCTTACCTGCACCAGGCAGCCCCATTAAAATGAGGTTCATAAGTAACCCTCCTAGAAACGTGAGAATGGTGTTGGAGAAAATCTCCAACACACTTTCTTACTGATTGATGAAGCCCACGTATTGGCGCTTCAATAGTAGTCCTTCTAGTTGTTTAGCGGTTTCCAATGCCACCCCAATGACGATTAACAAACTTGTCCCACCTAAACCGATGGAAGAAGGCAAGTTAAACAACATTTGAGCGATAATTGGGATAATCGCAATCGCTCCTAAAAATACTGAACCGACTGTAGAAAGCCGCATCAATAAATGAGAAACGTAATCTTCGGTTCCTTTACCTGGCCGCACACTTGGAATATAGCTTCCTTGCTTCGTTAAGTTTTCCGCTAATTTCTCAGGGTTTACTTGGACGAAAGCATAGAAGAAAGTGAAGGCCACGATTAAAACGGTATATAACACCGCTCCAGGAATCGTTGAATAATCAAAAATAGTATTGAGGGTGTTGTACCACCCAGCACCACTATATTTTGTTTGGAAAAATTGCAAAATAGCATTTGGCGTGGAGATGAACGAACTAGCGAAGATTACTGGAATAACGCCGGCAGCATTTACTTTTAATGGTAAATAACTGTTGGCAGCCGCACCAGCAGAGCGCTTCGTATATTGGATAGGAATTTTCCGTTCCGCTTGTTGGACGAAAGTTGTTACAGTAACAATCAAGACAACAGCGACCACTAAGATTACTGCATAAACAATATTCAAAGGAATCTCTGAACTAGAAACGTTAATGAACATATTTTCAAACAAATCAGCAATAGAATGGGGTAAACGAGAGATAATCCCAGCAAAAATGAGCAAGGAAACACCGTTACCGACACCTTTATCCGTAATTTGTTCGCCAATCCAAGTCACAAATAAAGTCCCAGCCGTTAAGATTAAACCAATGACGACATAACTCCCCACTGATTCATCTTTCACTAACTGATAACTAGACCCTAACGCATTAAATCCAGCGGTTAACCCAATGGATTGAATGAACCCTAACACGAGTGTTAAGTAACGCGTTGCTTGGTTAAGTTTTTTACGACCAACTTCCCCTTGTTTTTCCCACTCAACAAACTTCGGTACGATATCCATCTGTAACAGTTGGATAACGATACTAGCCGTAATGTAAGGAGAAACCCCCATGGAGAAAATTGAAAATTGCTGCAGGGCGCTTCCTGATACCAAGTTCAACATATTGAAAAATGGTAAGGAAGCTAATTCGTTCACAGCAGCCGCATTAATCCCTGGAACGGTAATTTGGCTACCAATCCGAAAGACAAACAAGCACCCAACAGTAAACAAAATTCTTAATCGAATGTCTTTGACTTTAAAAGCATCTTTTAAAAGTTTAAACATTAGATCACCTCGATTGATCCACCGTGAGCTTCAATCGCTTCTTTGGCAGCTGCAGAGAATTTAGCTGCTTTCACAGTTAATTTTCTTTCGAGTTGTCCATTAGCTAAAATTTTAATTCCAGCTTTTGCGTCTTTGATGTAACCAGCTTCGATTAAAGCAGTAGCATCGACTTCTGCTCCGTCTTCAAAGCGATTTAACACGTCAAAGTTAACGATTGCATATTCTTTACGATTGATGTTTGTAAAGCCACGTTTTGGTAAAGTACGGAACAATGGTGTTTGTCCACCTTCGAATCCTAAACGTACTCCGCCGCCAGAACGAGCTTTTTGCCCCTTTTGACCACGACCACTAGTTTTACCGTTACCAGAAGAAGTTCCGCGACCAACACGATTACGTACTTGACGAGAGCCTTCTGCAGGTTTCAATTCATGAAGTTTCATTGATTTGGCACCTCCTTAACTTAAATCGTTTCTAATTATTTAACTTCTTCAACGTCCACTAAGTGAGAAATAGTATTAACCATACCTTTGATGGCTACGTTGTCAGGTTTAACTACGCTACTATTAATTTTCGTTAAGCCTAAAGCTTTAACGGTATCACGTTGGTTTTGAGGACGTCCAATAATACTGCGTTTTAAAGTAATTTTTAATTCAGCCATGATTGTAGTCCTCCTTATCCGATTAATTCGTCAACAGATTTGCCACGTAAAGCCGCAACATCTTCTGCCCGTTTTAATTGTTTCAAACCATCAACAGTTGCACGAACAACGTTGATTGGTGTATTAGAGCCTAGTGATTTACTTGTCACATCAGCAACACCTGCAAGTTCCATGATTGCCCGCACTGGTCCACCAGCAGCAACTCCAGAACCGGCTACCGCAGGTTTGATTAAGATGCGTCCGCCACCGAAGATACCGATTGCTTCGTGAGGGATTGTAGAACCAACCATTGGCACTTCTACGAGATTTTTCTTCGCATCTTCGATTGCTTTTCTAATAGCTTCTGGCACTTCTTGTGCTTTACCAGTACCAAAACCTACGTGGCCGTTACGGTCACCCACGACAACTAAAGCAGCGAAACGTAAACGACGTCCACCTTTAACAACTTTAGTAACGCGGTTGATGGCTACGACGCGATCTTCTAATTCCAAATGCTTTGAATCAATATAAGCCATGAATGGTGTTCCTCCTTCTCCTAAAATTCTAGTCCGTTTTGGCGAGCAGCTTCAGCTAAAGCAGCTACACGGCCATGATATAAATATCCGCCACGGTCAAAGACAACAGCTTTAACGCCTTTTTCAGTACCACGTTCAGCGATTAATTTACCAACGGCTGCTGCTTGTTCTGATTTATTTCCTTCAGAAATTGTCTTATCTAAGGAAGAGGCACTTGCTAGCGTCACACCCGCTACGTCATCAATTAATTGAGCGTAGATGTTTGTATTAGAACGGAAAACATTTAAGCGTGGGCACTCTGCAGTACCAGAGATTTTGTTACGAACACGTACATGTCTTTTTTGACGTGTTTTATTTTTATCTGGTTTAGTAATCACAATTTTCACCTCTTTAAATTAGTTATGCTGCTCTATTTACCAGTTTTACCTTCTTTACGACGTACGTATTCACCGACATAGCGAATACCTTTGCCTTTATAAGGTTCAGGAGCACGAACGCTGCGGATATTAGCAGCTAATTCGCCAACAGCTTCTTTAGAAATACCTTTAACCACCACTTGAGTGTTAGCAGGTACTTCAATGGTAATACCAGCTGGTGGAACGATTTCAACTGGATGAGAGTAACCAACGCTAAGAACTAATTTAGTTCCTTGCAATTGGGCACGATACCCAACCCCTTGAAGTTCCAAAGCTTTTTGGAAACCTTCGGAAACCCCAACAACCATGTTGTTGAAGACAGCCCGAGTAGTTCCGTGGATTGTTTTCATTTCTTTTTCGTCGTTAGGACGAGTAAATGTTACGACGTTACCGTCAATATTGATTCCAATTTCAGACGCAAAAGTACGTGTTAATTCTCCTTTTGGACCTTTAACAGTAACTTCATGACCATTTTGTGCAACAGTCACGCCTGCAGGAAGTTCAATGATTTTATTCCCGATACGGCTCACTAATGACACCTCCTTAAAATGTAAGAATTACCAAACGTAGGCGAGAACTTCGCCACCAGTATTTTTTTCACGAGCTTCTTTATCAGTGATCACACCTTCAGAAGTTGAGATGATTGCGATTCCTAGACCATTTAATACTTTAGGGACTTCGTTAGCTTTAACGTAAACCCGTAAGCCTGGTTTAGAAATACGTTTAAGATTAGTGATGACACGTTCATCGTTACGACCATATTTCAAAAAGACGCGGATGATACCTTGTTTGTCATCTTCGATATATTCAACATCTTTAATAAAACCTTCACGTTTTAAGATTTCAGCGATGTCACGTTTAATTTTGGAAGCAGGTACTTCTAAAGATTCGTGTTTCACCATGTTGGCATTACGAATGCGTGTTAGAAAATCTGCAATTGGATCTGTCATGACCATTTGACGTTTTACCTCCTTTGTGCGTTTTAGTTGATTACCAGCTAGCTTTCTTCACGCCGGGAATTTGTCCTTTATAGGCAAGTTCGCGGAAGCAAATACGGCAAAGTCTAAATTTCCGATAAACTGAATGTGGACGTCCGCAACGTTCGCAACGAGTGTACTCTTGTGTTGAGAATTTAGCAGGACGTTGGTTCTTAGCAATCATTGATTTTTTAGCCAAGTAGTTCGCCTCCCTTTTTTATTTCACAAATGGCATGCCTAATTGTACGAGTAATTCCCGAGCTTCTTCGTCGGTATTAGCTGTCGTTACAATGACAATGTCCATCCCTCTAACTTTATCGACTAAATCATAGTCAACTTCTGGGAAGATTAATTGTTCTTTAATCCCTAAAGTGTAGTTACCACGACCGTCAAATGCTTTTTTAGATACACCGTGGAAGTCTCTTACCCGAGGTAGAGAAACATTCACTAATTTATCTAAAAATTCATACATTCTTTCGCCACGTAAAGTAACTTTCGCACCGATTGGCATTCCTTCTCTTAGACGGAAACCAGCGATGGATTTTTTAGCTTTAGTAATTAAAGGTTTTTGACCAGAGATCAAAGCCAATTCTTCCACAGCTTTATCAAGATTTTTAGCGTTGGAAACTGCGTCACCAACACCCATATTAATCACGATTTTTTCTACTTTTGGCACTTGCATAACGGAAGTATAGTTGAACTTTTCTTCCAAAGCAGGTGTGATTTCTTTATTATATTTTTCTTTTAGGCGGTTCACCATTGCAGCAGGTCCTCCTTTCATTTACGAATTATTTATCTAACACTTCGCCGGTTTTTTTAGAAACACGAACTTTTTTGCCCTCAACGACTTTGTATCCAACACGAGTAGCTTGTCCATTAGATGGATCAATCACTTGCACGTTTGATACGTGGATAGGAGCTTCTTTTTCAAGAATCCCCCCTTGAGGAGCAGCGTTGTTAGGTTTTTGGTGTTTTTTAACAATGTTAACACCTTCAACAATCACACGGTCTTTTTTCGGGAAGGCTTCTAAGACGACGCCTTCTTTGTTTTTATCTTTACCAGTGATAACTTTAACTTTATCGCCTTTTTTAACAAACATGGTTTAAGCGCACCTCCTTTTAAGGTCGTTTAGGATTATAAAACTTCTGGTGCTAGGGAAACGATTTTCATGAAGTTGTTTTCACGTAATTCACGTGCAACTGGTCCGAAAATACGCGTTCCACGAGGGCTTTTATCGTCACGAATAATAACAGCTGCATTTTCATCAAATTTGATGTAAGAGCCATCAGCGCGACGAGCACCGGATTTAGTACGAACGATTACAGCTTTGACAACGTCGCCTTTTTTGACAACCCCACCTGGCGTTGCTTGTTTAACGGAAGCAACGATCACATCCCCGATGTTTGCAGTCTTACGACCAGAACCACCAAGAACTTTGATAGTTAGGATTTCACGAGCGCCTGAGTTATCAGCCACTTTCAAACGGCTTTCACTTTGGATCACGAAGGTATCCTCCTTTCAGACATACAAGTTTATTCAGTATCTACTAGATAATTACGGCTTCTTCCACAACCTCTAACAAGCGGAAACGTTTGGTAGCTGACAATGGACGAGTTTCCATAATAGTTACGATGTCGCCAGTTTTTGCAGTGTTGTTTTCATCATGAGCCACGAATTTTTTAGAGTATTTCACTCGTTTACCGTAAGTTTTGTGTGTTTTACGTGTTTCCACGACAACAACGATGGTTTTATCCATTTTGTCAGAAACGACACGACCTTGGTAAACTTTACGTTGGTTTCTTTCAGACATACGTTAAATGGCCTCCTTTTCCGATTAGTTAGCTTGTTGTTCTTTCAGAACAGTTTTGATCCGCGCGATAGATTGGCGAACTTCTTTAATGCGAGCGGTATTTTCCAGCTGGCCAGTCGCCAATTGGAATCTAAGGTTGAAAAGTTCTTCTTTGAACTCTTTTTCTTTGGCAAGCATTTCGGTAGTGGATAATTCTCTGATTTCATTAACCTTCATTAGATTCACCACCCATTTCTTCACGTTTTACAATCTTGGTGCGGATTGGTAATTTGTGGGAAGCAAGACGAAGTGCTTCTTTGGCTACTTCTTCTGGCACACCAGCAATTTCAAACATGATCTTGCCGCGTTTAACTGGAGCAACCCAACCTTCTGGAGCCCCTTTCCCAGAACCCATCCGGACCCCGATAGCTTTTGCAGTATATGATTTATGAGGGAAGATTTTAATCCATACTTTCCCGCCACGTTTCATATAACGAGTCATTGCGATACGGGCAGCTTCGATTTGACGGTTAGTGATCCAATGAGATTCAACAGCTTGCAAACCGTATTCACCAAAAGCTACTTCTTTACCGCCTTTAGCTTCCCCGCGCATTTTACCACGGAATTCACGACGGTGTTTCACACGTTTAGGTACTAACATTGATTATTTCCCTCCTTTCTCAGCGTTTTTCTTTACAGGGAGAATTTCTCCACGGTAAATCCACACTTTAACTCCTAATTTACCATAAGTTGTTGCTGCTTCTTCCCAAGCGTAGTCGATGTCGGCACGTAAGGTATGCAAAGGAACAGTTCCTTCAGAATAACCTTCAGAACGCGCGATATCAGCGCCGTTTAAACGACCAGAAACTAAAGTACGAATACCTTTTGCTCCAGCACGCATTGTCCGTTGGATAGCTTGTTTTTGCGCCCGACGGAAAGCAACCCGGCTTTCTAATTGACGTGCGATACCTTCGCCAACTAATTTAGCATCTAAATCAGGTTTTTTGATTTCCACGATGTTAATGTGGACTTTTTTACCTGTTAAATTGTTTAATTCTTTGCGTAAGTTTTCAACTTCAGATCCACCCTTACCGATGACCATCCCAGGTTTTGCTGTGTGAATAGAAACGTTAACACGGTTAGCCGCACGTTCGATTTCAACAGTAGACACAGCAGCATCAGCTAGTTTAGTCGCGATAAATTTACGGATTTTAAGATCTTCATGTAGGAAATCGGCAAAGTCTTTTTCTGCGTACCATTTAGCATCCCAATCGCGGATGACACCAATACGCATACCAATTGGATGTACTTTTTGACCCACTAATTATCCCTCCTTATTTTTCTGATACCACTACAGTGATATGACTTGTACGTTTGTTAATTGGTGAAGCGGAACCTTTTGCCCGAGGACGGAAACGTTTCATTGTTGGTCCTTCGTTAACAAAAGCTTCAGATACAACCAAGTTTTCAACGTCTAAGTCGAAGTTGTTTTCTGCGTTAGCAATTGCTGACATTAAAACTTTTTCGATAATGCCGGCATTTTTGTTAGGCGTAAATTTCAAAATTGAAATAGCTTCGGCAACACTTTTGCCCCGAATCAAGTCGATAGTGATTCGAGCTTTACGAGGTGAAGTGCGAACTGTTTTTGCAGTTGCTTTAGCTGAAGTAATTTGTTCTGCCATTATAAATCCTCCCCTCGAAATTAGCGTTTAGCGGTTTTCTTATCGTCAGAAGCATGTCCGCGATAAGTTCTGGTAGGTGCGAATTCACCTAATTTATGTCCAACCATGTCTTCTTGAATGTAAACTGGCACGTGTTTACGACCATCGTAAACAGCGATTGTGTAGCCTACAAAGCTAGGAAAGACGGTGGAACGACGTGACCAAGTTTTGATAACTTTTTTCTTTTGTTCATCCTTTTGAGCGTCAACTTTTTTCAATAAGTGCTCATCGGCAAAAGGTCCTTTTTTCAAACTACGACCCATGGTGAACCTCCTCTCAATATATGCGTTCTATTTTTATTTGTCGTTACGACGACGGACAATAAGTTTGCTAGATTTAGCTTTAGTATCACGAGTCTTAAGACCGATGGAAACTTTACCCCATGGCGTCATTGGTGCTTTACGCCCAACTGGAGCTTTACCTTCACCACCACCGTGCGGGTGATCGTTAGGGTTCATTACGCTACCACGAACGGTAGGACGTTTGCCTAACCAACGATTACGACCGGCTTTACCAATGTTGATTAATTCGTGTTGTTCGTTACCTACAGCCCCAACAGTTGCACGGCAAGTAGCTAAGACCATCCGAACTTCACCAGAGTTTAAGCGAATTAAGACATATTTGCCTTCTTTCCCTAAAACTTGTGCGCTAGTACCAGCGGAACGAATTAATTGTCCACCTTTACCAGGTTTTAATTCAATGTTGTGAATCACAGTACCTACTGGAATGTTTGCTAATGGTAAAGCGTTACCCACTTTAATATCAGCATGTTCGCCAGAGACCACTTGGGTTCCTACTTCTAAGCCTTTAGGAGCTAAGATGTAAGATTTAACGCCGTCTGCATACACGATTAACGCGATATTTGCGGAACGGTTTGGATCGTATTCAATAGTTTTAACAGTAGCTACAACTTCGTCTTTCGTCCGTTTGAAGTCAATCAAACGATATTGACGTTTGTGGCCGCCGCCTTGGTGACGTACAGTAATGCGTCCGTTGTTGTTACGGCCGGCTTTATTCTTCAAAGGTTGTAACAAAGATTTTTCTGGAGTTGTTGAAGTAATTTCAGCAAAATCAGAACCAGTCATGTTACGACGACCATTTGAGGTAGGTTTGTACTTTTTAATCGCCACGTCTTTTTCCCTCCTATGTTAAAGATTAGCTAGCTTATTCAGCAGCTTCAAAGATTTGGATTTCTTTAGAATCTTCAGTTAAAGTTACAATCGCTTTGCGACGTTTCTTTGTGTATCCTGCATATTTACCCATGCGTTTGAATTTAGGTTTAACGTTTAAGATGTTTACTTTTTCAACTTTCACGTCAAAAGCTTTTTCAACAGCTTGTTTCACTAAAGTCTTGTTAGCGCGTGTGTCTACTTCGAAAGTGTATTTCTTTTCGTCCATGGCTAACATGGATTGTTCAGTGATCACTGGGCGTTTGATTACGTCTAGTAATTCCATTATGCAAGCACCTCCTCTACTTGAGTAAGAGCAGCTTGAGTAATCAATAATTTATCAGCTGAAACTACATCTAAAACGCTGACGTTGTTTGCTTCAACAACAGAAACGTTTGGCAAGTTACGAGCAGATAAAGCAGCGAAATCATTTCCGCCTTCTAAGACTACTAAAACTTTAGAATCGATGGACAAGTTAGCTAAAACTTGTTTGAATTCTTTGGTTTTTGGTGCATCGAAGGATAAACCTTCAAGGGCAACGAATTTATTGTCTAACACTTTTTGTGAAAGAACAGATTTGATAGCTAAGCGACGAACTTTTTTAGGAAGTTTGTAGCTGTAAGAACGAGGGGTTGGTCCAAAGACAATCCCACCACCACGCCATTGTGGGGAGCGAATTGACCCTTGACGAGCACGACCTGTTCCTTTTTGACGCCATGGCTTGCGGCCACCACCGGAAACGGCGCTACGATTTTTAACCGCATGCGTTCCTTGACGTAAAGATGCACGTTGCATGATTACTGCGTCGAAAACAACACTTTCATTAGGTTCGATACCGAAAATAGCGTCGTTTAAAGTTACTTCACCATTTTGAGTACCATCTTGTTTGAATAATGCTACATTAGGCATTCCTTAGTTCCTCCTTCCTGATAATTATTTAGCTTTAACAGCAGATTTAATAGTAACTAAAGATTTTTTAGCTCCTGGCACATTGCCTTTGATTAAGATAACGTTCTTTTCAACGTCAACTTTAACGATTTCAAGATTTTGAATCGTTACACGGTTGCCGCCCATCCGGCCAGCAAGGTGTTTATTTTTAAAGACACGGTTAGGTGCAACTGGACCCATTGACCCAGGACGACGATGGTAACGAGAACCGTGAGCCATAGGACCACGTGATTGTCCGTGACGTTTGATTACGCCTTGGAATCCTTTACCTTTCGTTGTACCTGTAACATCAACGATGTCGCCAGTAGAAAATACATCCACCTTAACTTCTTTTCCGACTTCGTATTCTCCTAGCTCAACATCTTTGAATTCTTTAATGAAGCGCTTAGGAGTCGTATTTGCTTTTGCAGCATGACCTTTAGCAGGTTTGTTAGACAAAACTTCACGTAGATCTTGGTAACCTAATTGGATTGCTTCGTAGCCATCATTTTCCATTGTTTTCACTTGTAAAACAACGTTTGGTGTAGCTTCGACAACAGTCACTGGAATTAATTCACCAGCTTCAGTAAAGATTTGTGTCATTCCTACTTTTTTCCCTAAGATTCCTTTGGTCATGAGTACACCTCCATTTTTCTAATTTTTTAAAATTATAATTTGATCTCGATGTTCACACCGGATGGTAAGTCAAGCTTCATTAAAGCATCAACTGTTTTTGGTGTAGGATTCACAATGTCGATCAAACGTTTGTGAGTCCGCATTTCGAATTGTTCGCGTGAGTCTTTGTATTTGTGCGTTGCACGGATTACTGTGTACAAAGTACGTTCAGTTGGTAATGGGATTGGACCTGAAACAGTTGCTCCAGTTCTAACCGCAGTTTCCACAATCTTTTCAGCAGATTGATCCAAAATACGATGTTCATAAGCCTTCAAACGAATACGAATTTTTTGTTTTGCCATCTAATTTCCCTCCTTCGCCTATTTTAAAAGTAGACATAGCTCCACGAAAATTTCCGTCACGTCCATCCGTGGCAAAGCGTCCGGGCGTGTCGCAACCTCTCGTTTCATAGCCGTCTCTAGTTCCCTGAACTAGGGGTGTTGCCTAAACAGCACCTTTGTAATTGTACTAAAAAAAAATCATGAAGGCAAGGATTTTTTGCTTAAAGACGGGCTTTTCTCAAAAACTTTTTTTGAAAAGGCTTTACTTTAATTTATTTTTTGCACCAAGGCGTTAATTTTCTTCTATATAAAAGAGCGCCCCTGCTTTTCGAATGAGAAAAACAGAAGCGCTTGATCTTTTAAGCTATTTTAGGAGCCACCGTAATACTTTGAATGTTGAAGCCTTGATCCTTTAATAAAGAAGAAACTTTTTCTGCCGCTTGTGTTTGTAAGCGTACCTCCACGATGGTCGTCTTTTGGCGTAAGACCATAATTGTGGAAATAGAAATTTTTGCCGCAGCAAAAAGTGCCGTTAATTTCGCCAACACACCTGGCTGGTCTTCGTTTACGATCAGACTAACGGTTAAGCCACCTTGAAAGTAGCCACTGATATTTAAGAAAGCATCAAAAATATCATTATTCGTAATAATTCCCACCAGTTGCTTTTCTGCTACTACCGGTAAGACGCCAATGTCCTGTTGCCGCATCAGATAGATACCATCTTCTAATTGCGCATTGGGAGCTACCGTGGTCACTTCCGTCAACATAATTTCGGCGACGGTGGTTTTATTTAAAAGATAGTTGGCTTCAAAAACACTTAAACTAGTGGCACTAGAAGGCAGTGCTGCTTGAATGACGCCTTCAGTAATTAAGCCCACTAATTGTTGGGCACCGGTTTCATGATTGGCCACCACCGGTAAACGGTGCAGTTGGTGTTCTTTCATTAAGTCGATACAATCAAAAATTTTGGTAGCCGGAGTAACGGTAATTAAGTCCTGACTCATAAAATTCGCAATACTCATCTTTACCCTCCTAAATATGCTTTCTTAACGACTGGTGAAGCTAGTAGTTCAGCACCTGTCCCACTTAAAATGACTTTACCTGTTTCTAAGACGTAGGCTCGGTCGGCGATTTCTAAAGCCTTCTTGGCGTTTTGTTCTACTAGTAAAACGGTGGTACCACTGGCGTGAATGTCTTGAATAATCGCAAAAATTTCTTTAATAAAAAGTGGTGCTAACCCCATAGATGGTTCATCCAACAATAAAAGTTGTGGCTGACTCATGAGGGCACGACCCATGGCTAACATTTGTTGTTCCCCACCTGACAAAGTCGCACTGTCTTGATTCAAACGTTCCTTTAAAATGGGGAAGCGCTGAAAAATGTTATCAAGACGACTACTCTGCTCGCCTTTTTGTAAAAAGGCACCTAAAGACAAATTTTCTTTCACTGTCATGCCACTAAAAACGTGCCGGCCTTCAGGCACTTGAATCAAGCCATCGGCCACAATTTTTTGTGGCGAGAGTTTAGCGACGTTTTTACCGTGATATAAAATTTCTCCATGACTAGGTTTTAGTAAACCAGATAAACTTTTTAAAATCGAAGTCTTGCCGGCACCATTTGCGCCAATCAAGGTGACAATTTCCCCTTGATTGACTTGGAAGCTAACTTTTTTCACCGCTTCAATCACGCCGTAATGAAGGCTTAACTCTTTCACTGCTAACATTAAGCATCTCCTCCTAAATACGCCGCAATAACTTGCGGATCATTTTGCACTTCTTGTGGGGTGCCGATTTTTAAAACGCGCCCGTATTCCAAGACGCAAATCCGTTGGCACACTTCCATCACTAAGCTCATGTCGTGCTCGATTAAAACAATCGCCACGCCAAACTCTTGATGAATCTTGCGAATCAGTTGCGTTAACTCATTGGTCTCGTTGGGATTCATGCCAGCTGCTGGTTCGTCTAAAAATAAAATTTTCGGTTTCATAGCTAAAGCGCGGGCAATTTCTAGGACCCGTTGTTGCCCGTAAGGTAAGTTGCTAGCTTTAATTGCGGCCTTATCTGCTAAATCAAAAAACTCCAGCATTTTTAAAGCAGCGGCTTCTTGTTGGGCAATGCGTTGATAATAGCCAGGCAACCGCAAGATACTAGTCAATAAATTACTATTGGTGGGATGGAGGGCCACCATGACATTTTCTAAGACGGTTAAATCTTTAAAAAGGCGAATGTTTTGAAAAGTTCGCCCCACCCCTAACATCGCCACTTGATAAGGCGCTAACTTGGCGACATCATTGCCGGCAAACGTAATCTTGCCTTCAGTGGGGGGATAAACCCCTGTCAATAAATTAAAAAGGGTCGTCTTCCCTGCACCATTTGGGCCAATCAAGCCGACAATTTCGTCAGCTTCGACGGACAAGGTAACGTTAGCCACCGCTGAAAGCCCACCAAAGTTTTTAGTTAAATGTTCTACTTCTAACAAGCTCATAGTTTAACCTCCTTTTTCTTTTGAAAAAGTCGGGTTAAAGAAATTTCGTATTTGCCTAATAAGCCATTAGGTTTAAAAATCATAATGGCAATTAACGCTAAGGCATAAATAATCATCCGCAATTGACCAAAATCTTGTAATACCATGTTCAAGATTCCTAAAACGATGGCGGCGACAAAAGAACCCGTAATAGACCCTAAGCCTCCGAAAACAACGATAATTAAAATATCGATGGACTTATTGAAAGTAAAATCTTTTGGCGCAATGCTTTGAATATAACTGGCGTAAAGTCCACCCGCCACACTAGCTGTCATGGCACCAATGACAAAGGCAATGATTTTATATTTGGTCGCGTGTAAGCCCACCGACTCACTGGCGATTTCATCTTCCCGTACCGCTAAGGTTGCTAAACCTGGACCTGAATGCAAAAAGTTTACGACCACTAGCGTTGTCAAGATAACAAAAATATAAACAATGGGCCAAGTCACTACTGGTGCAATTCCAAAAAGACCAGCTGCACCGTTAGTCACATCTTTCATATTAATTAAAATGATTCGGATAATTTCTGAGATTCCTAGCGTGGCAATCGCCAAGTAGTCGCCTTTTAAACGTAGCGTTGGCCCACCGATAATCAAGGCTGCCACGCCGGCAACAATCATCCCCACCAGTAAACTAAGCAACAAACCACCTAGCGTGCCGATTTTTAATAAGATTAAGGCCGAGGCATACGCCCCAATGGCCATAAAGCCCGCATGTCCTAAAGAAAATTGGCCCGAAAAACCAATCACTAAGTTTAAACCAGTGGCTAAAATAATATTAATCCCCACAGTGACTAAAACATTTTCATAAAGGGGCGTCATAATCCCAAAAAATTGGAGAAAATATAAAAGTAGATAGCCGGCAATAAAAAGTCCCAGCCAAAGTGCATTTACTTTGAGTCGTGTTTTCATTTAGACCTTCTCCTTTACATTTTTTCCTAATAAGCCACTAGGTTTCAGCAATAAGATGACAATTAAAATCAAGTACACTACTGCATCTTTAAAGGCCGAATAATCGGTAGCCACCACCGCCGTCTCCAAAAGGCCAATGGTAAAGCCCCCTAAAGCAGCACCAGGAATAATACCGATGCCGCCGAGAACTGCTGCTACGAAAGCTTTGATTCCTGGCAGCGAACCCATCATGGGATCAATAGAGTTATAGTAAAGACCAATTAAGACGCCGGCAACACCGGCTAAAGCTGAACCTAAAGCAAAAGTGAAAGAAATCGTCCGGTTGACGTTAATTCCCATCAGTTGAGCGGCATCTTTATCCACACTAACCGCACGCATGGCTTTCCCCATCTTGGTGTACTTGACAATTAGTTGCAGCAAAATCATTAACAAAATCGCCGTGCCTAAGATAATCATTTGAATATTACTAATGCGCAGCCCGGCTAAATTATATTCCTGCTTAGCAATCACTTCTTGTGGAAATGGCCGCGTACCAGAACCAACTGTCGCAATCATAATATTTTGTAATAAGTAGCTCACCCCAATCGCCGTAATCAACACCGTAATCCGCGAAGAGTTGCGTAAGGGACGATAAGCAAGAAATTCAATCACCACGCCGAGGATGGCACAAAAGACCATCACCACGACGAGGGTAAAAAATAAATTGAGGTGGAAGTTGGAAATCAAATAGTAGCCCATAAACGCTCCCAGCATGTACACCTCACCATGGGCGAAGTTGATTAACTTGATGATCCCATAAACCATGGTGTAGCCCAGCGCCAATAGCGCATAAATACTTCCGAGAAAAATACCATTCAGGGCTTGTTGTAAAATCATTTCCATGAGCTTCCTCCTATTCTGGTGAAACTGTTTCTGCGGAACTTTCTTCGCCGTTGGTCAAACCAATCACAACGATATCTTTTTCAGGGTTATGATTTTCATCCATACTCATGACCCCAGTTACCCCTTCAAAATCTTTTAATTTAGCTAGGGCTTCTTTAATCTTCACAGAATTTGCTTCCCCAGCATCTTCAATCGCTTGTTTAATCATGTAGACTGCATCGTAAGACAAAGCGTTAAAAGCAGATGGCTCTGCATTATAAGTTGCTTTAAAATTCGTTAAGAAGTCAGCTGCTTTATCTGTAGCTGGTGCTTTAGTTGAAAAGTGATTCGTGTAATAAACGTTTGTTACATTTTCAGCGCCGGCTAATTCAATCAAAGCCGGATCAGAAAAACCATCCGCTCCTAAAATAGTTTGTTCAATACCCATTTCTCGTGCTTGTTTAATAATTTGACCAGCTTGCGCATAATAGCCGGGCACATACAAAGCATCGAAGTCTTCGGCTTTAATCTTCGTCAAAACAGCTTGGAAGTCTTTATCATCAGAAGTAAAGTTTTGTTCATCCACGATAGTTCCTTCATAGGCTTCTTTAAAAGCTTTCGCCAACCCAGTAGCGTAATCGTTGGAGTTATCCCCCAAGATAATAACTTTTTCCTTTTTCAAATTGCTGCCAGCAAATTGAGCCATAATCGTTCCTTGCGAACTATCTTGGAAGCAAGAACGGAAAATATAATCTTGCACTTTACCATCTTGGACCGTAATAGCATCATCCGTCGCTGATGGGGTGATGGCAGGCACTTGCGCTTTCGTGATACTTGGTAAGGCCGCTTTTGTTGCTCCAGAAGTTGCCGGTCCCACGATGGCTACTACTCCACTGCTAGTTAAGTTGGCAGAAACAGAAGCCGCTTCAGCTGAGTCGGATTTATTATCCTTTTCCACTAATTCTAACTGTTTGCCTAAGACTCCACCGGCATCATTGATTTCTTTAATGGCCAGTTCAGCGCCATCTTTTTCTTGATTTCCGTAAGCCGACACCGCTCCTGATAATTCCATATTCAAACCAATCTTGATGGTGTCACCACTAGCTGTGTTGCCTTTTCCTTTGCTACTATTCCCTGCAGCTGTACAACCCGTTAGGAACAACAAGGCTGCTACTGTTACCAATGCTTTTTTCTTCATATCTATTCTCTCCTTTAGTTGATTCACATGAACATGTTAATAATATAGCGGAGAGTGCCACAAAAGTCAATGAATTTTCTGAAAATTCTGATTCGCCTGAAAGATTACAAAAAAACTTTTTTTAGCACACGGCTAAGTCTGAAAAATTAGCAAAGAGAACGCTCTCATCCGCAGATTAAATAATGAAATTTCCTCATAAAGGACCTTTTCCAAGCAAATTTTTGGAAAATTTTTTTAATTTCTCTATAATAAGGACTAACTTCAGGAAAGGATTTGAGAGTAATGTACGTAATCAAAGTGATGCATGGTTATATTGACAAGTCGGGCGCCCGGACACGTAAGAAGGATCCTAAAATTTTGATGGTCTTTACTTCTCAAGTAGAGTCTGCCGCTTTCGCTCATAAAATCGGGGGCCACGTCAAACCACTGGCTCAGATAAAAAGCGGACATGAATAAAACTGAAAAGGCGGCTAGCCGCCTGTAAAATACAAAAAAGCTGCGCCACTTCTCTCACCGAGAAGTAACGCAGCTTTATTTTTTGCTTATTTATTTTCTGGTTGATCTAACAAAACTTTGCGGGATAAGTTAACGCGACCTTGTTTGTCGATTTCCGTTACCTTCACTAAGATTTCGTCCCCTAATTTCAAGACGTCTTCCACTTTGTTCACCCGTTCGTTAGAGATTTGAGAAATATGGAGCAAGCCATCTTTCCCTTTAATCAAGTTGACGAAAGCGCCAAATTTTTCAATGCGGACCACTTTACCCATGTAAGTTTGACCGACTTCGATTTCTTTGGTTAAGTCTTTAATGATCTTGATGGCTTTTTGAATCATAGCCGCATCGGCAGATGCGATGGAAACTTTACCATCTTGATCGATATCGATTTTAACACCAGTTTCATCAATGATGCCGTTGATGGTTTCCCCACCTTTACCAATCACATCTTTAATTTTTTCTGGTTTAATCATAATCATTTCAATCTTCGGTGCATAAGGACTCAATTCTTCCCGTGGTGCAGCTAAAGTAGACGTTAATTCAGCTAAGATTTCCATCCGCGCTTTTTTCGCTTGAGCTAAAGCTTCCCGTAAGATTTGTTCCGTAATCCCGTCGATTTTAATATCCATTTGTAAAGCGGTAATCCCGTCTTTCGTGCCGGCAACTTTAAAGTCCATATCCCCTAAGTGATCTTCTAGACCTTGGATATCCGTTAAAATCGTATAATTTTCGCCATCGGAAACTAGTCCCATAGCAATCCCGGCAACCGGTGCTTTAATTGGCACACCAGCATCCATTAAAGCTAAAGTGCCGGCACAGATAGAAGCTTGGGAAGAAGAACCGTTAGATTCTAAAACTTCAGCAACTAAACGAATGGTATAAGGAAATTCTTCTTCACTAGGAATAACTTGGAATAAAGCGCGTTCCCCTAAAGCACCGTGACCGATTTCCCGCCGACCAGGTGAACCAGCGCGCCCTGTTGAACCGACAGAAAATTGTGGGAAGTTGTAGTGGTGGATAAAGCGTTTAGATTCTTCAGCGCCTAAGCCATCAATAATTTGGTGTTCCCCTAAAGGTGCTAAGGTACAAGCAGATAATGCTTGCGTTTGGCCGCGGGTAAATAAACCTGAACCGTGGACGCGTGGCAATAAACCAACTTCAGAAGAAAGGGGACGAATTTCGTCTAGCTTCCGACCATCAGGACGAATTTTGTCGATGGTAATTAATTCCCGAACCACATCTTTTTCTAAGTCTTCAGCTAATTGTGCCACTTCTTTTAAGGTATGACTAGCGGCTTCCGTGTCTTCAGCGTCCGCTAATTTTTCAGCGTAAGCTGCTTTTAAATCAGCTTTCACTTGGGCGATATTATCTTCCCGCGCTAATTTTTCTTCCGTTAAGACAGCAGTCTTCATGACTGGATACCAAGTAGCGTAAACTTCTTCTTTCAAAGCAGGATCTACTTGTAATAAACTGATTTCCATTTTTTCTTTGCCGCAAGCGCTAGTGACTTCTTCTTGGAAAGCAACAAGTTCTTTAATGGCTGCATGACCAAATAATAAAGCATCCAGCATTGCTTCTTCAGAAGCTTCTTTTGCGCCAGATTCCACCATGTTAATGGCGTCTTTAGTTCCGGCAACCGTTAAGTGAATATCAGAAGCGCGATCTTGTTCGACGGTTGGATTTAACACATATTCTCCATCTACCCGACCAACTTCCACACCAGCGATTGGGCCGTTAAAGGGAATATCAGAAATGGAAAGGGCTAATGATGAACCTAACATGGCCGCCATGGATGGGGAACAATCTTGTTCTGCACTCATCACGATATTCGTGACTTGCACTTCATTACGGAAACCATCAGCAAACATTGGCCGAATTGGTCGGTCAATCAAGCGGGCGGTTAATGTGGCTTCCGTACTTGGCCGACCTTCCCGTTTAATAAAGCCACCAGGGATTTTCCCGACAGCGTACATTTTTTCTTCATAGTTAATTGTTAATGGGAAAAAGTCCCCATCGCGAGCTTCTTTAGAAGCCACAACAGCGGATAAAACTACCGTATCGCCGTAGCGCACTAAAACAGCACCGTTAGCTTGTTTGGCTAATTGACCCACTTCTACTTGTAAAGGACGACCGCCCCAAGTTGTGGTAAACACTTGTTTTTCTGACATCTCATACTCCTTTTTGGCCTGCAGTGCTACTAAACAAAAGACAACAACTGCAAAAGTCAGTTATTCTCTTTTGCATAGTAGTGACTTTGGCCGATTTTTATTTTTTTTAAATAGCAAGAAAGCGAGATTCTAAAAGAACCTCACTTTCTCTTAAAAATTAACGACGTAAGCCTAAACGTTGAATCAATTCGCGGTAACGTTGTACGTCAGTTTTACGTAAGTAAGCTAACAAGTTACGACGATGACCGATTTTTTTCATCAAACCACGTTGAGAATGATGATCTTTCTTGTGAGTCAAGAAATGTTCGTTTAAGTGGTTGATTTCATGAGTTAATACGGCGATTTGGACTTCTGGTGAACCAGTATCCCCTTCATGACGAGCGTAGGCGCTCATGATTTCGTTTTTCTTTTCTTTGGACATTGCCATGTTCTTTCACCTCTTTCTTAGACTTGCCTGAGACTGAGTAAAACGTTGGTGACTCGCTAAACCAAGTGCCAGGTGGTATGAAATTTCATACATCTTGACTTTACAGGAAAAAGTTAAAAAAAGCAAGAGGGGGAAAAGTTTCTCCAGCTACATAACAAAAGAGCCACCAGCTTTTTACAGTTGGTAGCTCTTGGCTGCTTTTAGGCATTGGCGGCGACATAACGAACGAGTTCAGCGGTTTTCTCCCAGCCCAGACATGGGTCGGTGATGGATTTACCAAAGACAGTTTCCCCCGGATTTTGACGGCCATCTTCTAAGTAACTTTCAATCATGAAACCACGAACAACTTTTTTCAATGCTGGATGGTATTGACGGTTAGCTAAAGTTTCTTTAACGATGCGAATTTGTTCCATGTATTGTTTGCCGGAGTTATCGTGGTTCGTGTCCACTACCACAAAAGGATTTTGGTAATTTCCTTTTTCATAAGTGCTGACTACTTTTAGCAAATCTTCGTAGTGATAGTTAGGAACATTTTCATTATGGTCGTTTAAACCGCCTCGTAAAATGACGTGAGCTAACAGATTGGAACTAGACTCCACTTCGGCACCATTGTAAATAAACTCTTGTTTTTGTTGGGCAGCGTGTAGCGAGTTAAATAAGACGCTTAAGTTCCCACTGGTAGGATTTTTCATCCCGGTAGGTTGGTTGATGCCACTGGCTACAAAACGGTGTTGTTGATCCTCGACGGAACGCGCCCCCACGGCAATGTAGCTTAATAAGTCTTCGACAAATTCCAAGTTCTCAGGATAGAGCATTTCATCAGCAGTGGTTAAGCCGGTTTCGGTAATCACTCGTTTGTGTAATTTACGGACGTTGACAATGCCGCTAATTAAATTTACTTCTCCTGTTGGACTTGGTTGGTGCAACATCCCTTTATAGCCATCGCCATTGGTGCGGGGTTTGTTAGTATAAACCCGTGGAACTAAAAAGACTTTGTCCACTACTTCTTTTTGTAAGTCTGCTAGACGGTGAGTGTATTCTAGTACAGCATCTTCATTATCCGCCGAACAAGGGCCGATGATTAGTAAAATCCGTTGGTCTTCCCCTTTAATAATTTTTTCTAATTCAGCGTCCCGGGCTACTTTTTTAGCTAAGGTTGCTTCGTCTAATTTATGAATCGCCCGTACCGTATCCATATTAATTTTTTTACTCAATGCGTTAAAACTCATGTTGCTCTCTCCTTTGCCCTGAGGCCTATTATTTTTCCTAAGCAAAAAAGCCCCGCCCTTTTCCCTAAATAATTAGGGAAAGGACGAGACTGTTAGACTCGTGTTACCACCTTTGTTTGTCAACCTCTCACAAGGCTTACCTTAACAGGTACGTTTTCATACCTTGACCTAAGTTAACGGAGGTCCAACCGGCACAGCCTACTATTTTCGGTGTGCAGTTCAAAGAGGAATTCAGCTGCAGGATGGACGCGCCTCTCATCAACCGGCTACTTTCTTTACCCACGTTACAACGTACTACTTCTTATCATTACTTTTGCTTATCAATGCCTAAATACTAATCATTTCTAGCCCGCTTGTCAACAATTTTTTTTAATTAATAAGGAACGTGAATCATACTATCGGCGGCCAAGACTAATGCTGTTAAAAAATATTCGTCGAATTCGGCTAAGTTTTCTATTTCATAAGTGGCCGAACCGTCGTCAGCGACCTTTTCGATCTTCGCCAAGACCACTCCTCCTTGCCGCAATTCAATTTGGCGCATGGAAAGAATCGGGTACAGTTCATAAGCTACGTGTTGGTTAGTCACTAACATTTGATACGAGTGGGCTACCACTTGTTTAAAATGCCAACGCTCCTCATTGTGACGATAGACGAAGCGCTCTTTGGCCATCCCAGGTTTACGCGTCAAAGTAGCGGACCCCTCCGCCAAATGAAAGGTTTGCGGTAAAATCAAAAAGCCCCCTAGCATGCGATTTAAGATGGGCAAAAAGCTACCTGTTTTAACGGTATAGTGGACTAGTCCGCGTTCTTTCACGGTATACGTATCTCCTAAAGCCGATTTACGCACTACTTGATACACAGTCTACCACCACCTTTCTCTTTCTTTAAATTTTATCATAGCTGCGGAAAAAAATAAGCAAAAGCACTATTTATTCAATACTTTTATGCTAGAATGAAAGGGATTAAAGGAGGAATTGATTAATGCTTACCATGGAGGATATTATTCGGGAAGGCCACCCCACTTTGCGGGCCGTTGCCACCGAAGTGAGTCTACCCTTATCAGAAGAGGACCTACATACTGGAAGTGAGATGCTCACTTTTTTAAAAAATAGCCAAGATCCCGAAATGGCGGAAAAGTTAAACTTAAGAGGGGGTGTTGGCTTAGCCGCTCCTCAAATTAATATTAGTCGCCGCTTCATTGCCTTACACGTGCCAAGCTCTGATGAAAATCAACCGGAGCCAACCTTAAGCACCGTAATGTACAATCCCAAAATTGTTAGCCACTCCGTCCAAGACGCTTGTCTAGCAGATGGCGAAGGCTGTCTCTCGGTGGACCGGGAAGTACCTGGTTACGTCGTACGCCATGCACGAGTTACAGTGAGCTACATCGACAGCAACAACCAAAAACAAAAAGTCAAACTCAAAGGCTACGAAGCCATCGTGGTCCAACATGAAATCGATCATTTAAATGGCGTGATGTTCTACGATCATATTAACGAACAACAACCTTTCGCTTTACAACAAGGCGTCTTAGTTATCGATTAATGAAAAAATAGTACGCAAGGTCACCGACTTTGCGTACTATTTTTTTGTCGTAGTAAACATTCAAAGAACAAGATAAACAGTAACGCATAGCCCGCGCCTAGCAAATTATCGCCGATGCGCAAAACAATCGCCCCCGGCAAACCATACAAGCTACTAGCTAAAAGTAGTGCGCCAAAACAGTTCAACACATTGTTCCAAAAATACGTTGCGGAAAACCCAATGCATAACCCCGCCAATGGTCCCAATAAAAAATGATGCGTCGCTGGCAAAAAGTAAGCAACGATACCAAACAATAAAGAGCCTAACAGCACGCCAAAAACGCGGTGGAACGCCCGTTGTTGTCGGTCACCTTTGACTGGTAGCAACACCGACATGCTGGCATAGCCTAACCAAACGACGCGGGGCAAATGCAGCATTTCGCCAAAGAAAAGTGCGCTACTAACCCCTAGCGCCAAACGCATTTGCCACTGGGATTTTTCTTGGCGCCAATTAAATTCCCCTAACACATCACGCCAATGCAGCTGGCGATCTTTTTCCCGGTGCTTTTGATGCAACACGTGACTGCACAATAAAAAGACCGCAATTAAGCCTAGCCCGCGCAAGACTAACGCGTGTTGGTGCACTGGCGTTTGACTTATAAACAAGTAACTAAAAACATAAATCCCGCCATTGCCCATCATCGGTTCTTTTATCGTTAATAGCAAAATAATAGCCAAGGCTAAAAAGTTCGTCACTAAGCTCCAAAATGGATTAGCCCACAAACTCACGACGCCACCTAAGAACATCAAACCTAAAACCACGGCTAGCGCCAAAATACTTTCAGCGATATGGTAGCCATAGGAGACAAAACGCAGACCGAGCAAAATACAAAAACTCCCCACCGCCACACTACTGTTAGCCGTTCCAAATAACAAAGTGAACAGGCTGATGTAGCTAATCGCAAAGGCAATAACTAAAACACTACGCAAGACAAGTGCCCCCACTAGTTTTCGTTGCTGATGCCGATCTTTCGTTTGCCGAAACGCTTTTTTAAAGCCGCCGGACTAAGTTGTAGCAATTGATACATTCAAAAACCTCATTTCCTGTGTAACGAGCATT
This sequence comes from Enterococcus nangangensis, assembly GCF_005405245.1. Lineage (GTDB taxonomy): Bacteria > Bacillota > Bacilli > Lactobacillales > Enterococcaceae > Enterococcus_J > Enterococcus_J nangangensis. The sequence continues at coordinate 117,266 of NZ_BJDR01000002.1, forward strand.
GCGGTGAAACATTTTACGCTATTTTACCCAAGATTTCAAACACAAAAAAGTTGACCCTGACCCACCCCGTTTACTAAGAAAAAGAGCGTCTAGCATTTTTTGCCACACGCTCCAGTATTTATTGTAAATAATACGCGACATAGCCAACAACGCCTGCAGCTACAGTTAAAAAAATCGGATTAACGTCCCACTTCAAGTGAAAGAGTAAGGTTACTGCTAAAATCCCCAGCGTTAACCAAGAAATACCACCAGTGAAACCGTTAGGAAAAATCGTTTCTGCCGCTAGCGTAAACGCGACAGCTAAAATTAAGCCAACGGAAGCATTTTTCATGGCTTCCAGTAAGCCATTTAAGTAGATGTTTCCTTGCAAGGTCTCTTCATAGCGCAAAAAAAGTGGCACGAAAATAAAAGAAGGGACCGTCACGGCTAGACTGGCCACCAACCCGCCAATAAAACCGCCAAAAAGCTGGCCTACATACGTGGCTGAGTTAATAGCAATGGGACCTGGCACCAAAAAATCTAAGGCGTTCAAGTCAGCAAATTGCCGCAAGGTTAAGCCAAATTTTTCCCCTTCTTGTAAAATCAAAGGCAGCATGGCATAACCACCACCAAAGCCTAAAAAGCCAATCTTCAAAAAAGAAAGAAATAAACGTAATAACATTAGGCGCCCTCCTTAGTTTGTCTGGGTTGCCGATAAAAAGCTGCCCCTAAGCTGGCTGCAATGACTAAAATCCACGGTACTGAAATTAAATTCCACGCCGCAAAGACAAAAGCAAACAAAGCGATTCCTTTTAAGAGCCACGTCTTTAAGTTAAAACGGGCCACCGTATACGCTGCCGCAAACAAGAAGGCCGCCGATGTCGCCCGAACACCCGTCAAAGCCCACAGGATAGGTCCTTCTTTGGGCATCATTTGATAAAAAGCCGTCGCTAAAGCCATTAAGGTAAACGCTGGGAAAATTGCCCCTAAGCCGGCAAAAAGCATCCCGGCTACGCCATTGGTTCGTTTGCCAATTAGAAAAGCGGTGTTTAGAGCAATCACTCCTGGTAAAGTCTGGGCGATGGCTGCATCTGAATACAATGCTTCTTTTTCCAGCCAGTGACGCTTTTTACACAATTCTTTTTCGATTAAGGGCAACATCGCCATCCCGCCAGAAAACGTCAAGGCTCCAGCGGCAAAATAAATTTTAAATAAAGTCCAATTCTTTTCCAAAATACTTCACTCCCTTAGCGCTATTATCCACCACCTTTCACTTAACAAAAAGGATAAATTTGGTAAACTATAATTAACTAATACATTAACTAAAAAGGAGTGCAACATGAATCATCGTCAATTAGTAGTCTTTTTACAAATTGCCGCCAGTGGTAGTATCAAAAAGGCTGCCGAAACACTTTTTATTTCCCAACCCGCCGTCTCGAAAACCTTAAAAGAATTGGAGACGGAACTAAACACTTTACTATTCGACCGACTTAACGGCCGCATCTACCTCAATAGCGCCGGTAAACTTTTTCAGCAACAAGCCAAAAAATTATTAGCGGACTATCAAGACTTGCTGCAACTTTTTCAAGGTCCCGTGGATGAGATTCCCATTCGCGTAGGTGCTAGCTTGACCTTTGGGGAAACCTTGTTGATTCCGGCACTGCAAAAATTTCAAGAAACATTTCCTCAAACACCCTTGCAAGTGAGTATCACTAATGCTAAAACCGTTTGGGAAAAATTATGGGACAACGAACTTGATGTTGGTTTACTAGCCGGACCCATTACGCAACCGGAGTTTATCAATATCCCTTTACAGCCTTTAAAACTAGTTTTCGTCGGTCAACCAAAATTTTTCCAACAAGAAACCATCACCTTAAGTGCCGTAGCCCAGCTGCCGCTTTTATTGCGGGAAAGCGGCAGTTCTTTTCGTGATAATTTAGAGCAGGCTTTTTTAAAAGGAGGCTTGCCCTTAACTCCTTTGTGGACTAGCGCTTCTACGGAAACTCTATTGCAAGGAGCCGCCGCCGGATTTGGTGTGACCTTGGTACCGGAAACCAAAGAAATTCCCGCTGGTTTATGTAGTGTAGCTCCGGCTGATTTTTCTTTGGCTCATCCCAACTACCTGGTTTATCTAAAAAGTAAAAGCCAGCGTCCTGCGATTCAAGCTTTGGTTGCTACCTTAAGAGAAATCGCTGGTTAAACAAAAAAGCAACAGTCAATCCGTTACGCTTGGTCTTTCCTGACATGAAACCAAGTGTACTGGGTTGCTGTTGCTTTTATTTATTTTTAAACGAGAGATTTCAACAAATCAATATCGATATTCCCACCAGAAACCACGGCTACTGTTTTTTGTCCTTGTAACAAGTGATCGATGGAGCCGCTAAGAATGGCCGCAGTGGTCAAAGCCCCCGCCCCTTCGGCTAATACTTTTTCTTTTTTCAATAAGTACTCGATGGCTGCACGAATTTCATCTTCTTCTACTAAGACCGTTTCATCGATGTAATCTTTTAGAATTTCATAGGTTAATTCACCCGCAAAAGCCACATCGCAGCCGTCCGCTAAAGTACGGTAAGTTCGATTGTGTACGAGCTGATTATTCCAAATGGAACTGATCATCCCGTGAACACCAAAAGATTGCACACCAATCAAATGAATTTCCGGTCGCACTGTCTTCATGGCTAAAGCAATACCGGCAATGAGTCCGCCACCACCAATGGGGACAATTACGTTGTCAACATCGGGCCAGTCCGCCAAAATTTCCGTGCCAATCGTTCCTTGTCCTTCAATCACATCTAGATCATCGAAAGGTGAAATAAAAACTTCACCAGTACGTTCACTTTCCTTTAATGACATTTCTTTCGTTTCATCGAAGTTTTTCCCTACTAAAACTACTTCGGCGCCATAGTTGGCGGTTGCTTCCACCTTCGTTTTAGGCGCTGCTTCCGGCATAAAGATCCGGGCTTTAATCCCCAACATTTTACTAGCTAAGGCCACCCCTTGCGCGTGATTCCCCGCTGAAGCTGCAATCACACCTTTAGCTTTTTCGGTCGGCGTTAATAAACGTAATTTATTATACGCACCACGAAACTTAAAGGAACCTGTCCGTTGAATATTTTCTAATTTTAGACGAATCTCACCAGCTTTTTCACCCGAGAGGATGGAAGATGGAGTTAAGGCAGTGTGGATTGCATACTGGGAAACCGCAGCGTAGACTTCAGCGCGATGCTCAGCATTCAAAGCACGTTCTAAGATAACATTTTCATCTGTAAAACTTTTAGCTAAGACCATAGGGAAACACTCCTTTTCATATTAAACGTCTCTTCGAGGATACTATAACACAATAACTAAGGGTATAAAATGCTAGTCCAGAAAAATTTTTTATTTTGAAAAATAACGAAAACTATCAAAAAAAGAGTGCGACAAGACTTCTGTCACACTCTCCGGATATCTTATGAATGGCTCGCTAGTTTTCTTTTCTGTGCGTCTTGTTCCGCATCTTTCGCTTGGTAAGTTAAAACGGTTCTCCCATCCCCAGTTTTAACTTCGATACCTGCGCGCTTTAGCTCACGGCCAATGGTAGAACGATGACGACCAAGTTTTTTAGCGATTTTGTACAAAGACCAATTATCTCGCAGCGCTTCTTCAATTACTTTGCGCTCCTCCAAAGATAAATGATTAAAGCTCATGAAATCACTCCTATCGAGGCGAAACTCAATTATAAAGTAGCTTCCACTTCTTGACGATACTGTTCAAATTCAGCAGCATTGCCATATACAAAGTGACCAGGAATTACTTCTTTGAATTCTGGTTTGTCTGTTTCGTAATGATGCATTGCTGGATCATAAACAGTTAACTTCTTCCGTTTAGCTAGCAATGGATCAGGAATAGGCACGGCAGACAATAATGCTTTAGTATAAGGATGGAGTGGGTGTCTAAATAATTCTTCCGTTTCAGCCAACTCAAGAATCCGTCCAGAACGAATAACTGCAATCCGGTCAGAGATAAAGCGAACAACAGACAAGTCATGCGCTACGAATAAGTAAGTTAGGCCATTTTCTCGTTGGAATTTTTTCAAAAGGTTTAAGACTTGGGCCCGAATGGAAACATCCAAGGCTGAGATTGGTTCGTCAGCAACGATTAGTTCCGGTTGCATAATTAAGGCGCGGGCAATCCCAATCCGTTGACGTTGACCCCCAGAAAATTCATGGGGATAACGATACATATGCTCCGGTAACAAGCCCACTTCCGTAATCATTTCTTCTACTTGCTTCAAACGATCTTCTTCATTTTTAAACAAGTGGAAGTTGTATAAACCTTCTGAAACGATATATTCGACAGTAGCCCGTTCATTCAAGGAGGCAGATGGATCTTGGAAAATCATTTGAATTTTCCGAATCACATCAGCTTGTTCCTTTTTATTTAGTTTGCCATTGATTTTTTTACCTTCAAAAAGGATGTCCCCTTTACTGGTGGGATTCAATCCGTTAACTGCGCGACCGATTGTCGTCTTACCAGAACCAGATTCTCCTACCAAAGAAAAAGTTTCTCCTTTATAAATATCGAAGTTTACATCTTGTACAGCGACAAAACGCTTTTTGCCTTCACCAAAAGCAATTTCTAAGTCTTTAATGGATAGTAATACTTCACGATTATTTGCCACTAGCCAAGTCCCCTCCTTCGTAGAAGCTCTGAGTAATTTCATGTTTGGACAATTCTAAGAAACGTTCATGAAGATTTTGAATCAACTCAGGTTTCTCGGCATGAGGTGCCCGTGGATCCATTAACCAAGTTTTAGCATAATGGCTGTCAGACACTTTAAACATGGGTGGTTCTTCCTTAAAGTCGATTTCCATCGCATAAGGATTCCGTGGTGCAAAAGCATCACCAATCACATCATGATACAAAGAAGGCGGTGTCCCAGGAATAGAGAACAAGTCGCCCCCTCTTTCTCCTAATTGTGGTAAGGAAGAAAGTAGGCTCCAAGTATATGGATGTTTTGGATTGTAGAAGATATCTTCTACGGTACCTGTTTCAATAATTTGGCCCGCATACATTACGGCTACCCGATCAGCAATGGCCGCCACCACTCCTAAATCATGAGTGATGAAAATTGTTGTAAATTGAAATTCTTCTTGCAACTCTTTAATCAAGTCCAAAATTTGCGCTTGAATAGTTACATCTAAAGCCGTTGTTGGCTCATCGCAAATTAAAATCTTTGGCCGACAAGCTAGAGCAATGGCGATAACAATCCGTTGCCGCATCCCCCCAGAATATTGGAAAGGATACTCATTGTATCGTTTATCAGCATTAGGAATACCTGTACGACTCATTAAATCAATTGCAATCTGTTTGGCTTCTTTTTTGGAAGCGCCATGGTGCTTGACGATTACTTCTGAGATTTGGGAACCAATCGTTTTAATCGGGTTTAGTGAGGTCATGGGATCTTGGAAAATCGTTGCGATTTCTTTTCCTCGAATACCATCCCATTCTTTATCTTTCTTTAAATCACTGAGAATTTTACCATTATATTCAATTCTACCTTCAGGAATATAGCCGTTAGACTCTAACATTCCTGTAAACGTTTTGGTCAATACAGACTTTCCTGAACCGGACTCCCCTACAATCGCTAAGGTTTCAGATTCTCTTAATTCAAGGGAAACATTACGAATCGCTTTTAATACGCGTTTACGCACCTTGAAATTGACGGAAAGATTTTCTGCTTTTAAAATGATCTTTTCAGCCACAATTCTTCCTCCTTATTGGTGAGTTCTCGGATCAGTAGCATCAGCTAAGGTTTGTCCCACGATATAAAGAGAGATAGAAACCACGGCCAAGACCGCTACTGGAATCCAGAATAAATATGGTTTATTGCTTAAGTTAGCACTGTAATTAGAAATAACACGGCCAAGGGAAGGAACATCAGCACTTAGCCCAACACCTAAGAAGGATAGGAAAGTTTCATAAGAAATATAACTTGGTAAAGAACGCGAAATATCCGTTACAATAACTGAAGTTAAATACGGTAAAATATTGCGGAAAATTAAGCGCCCTGTTGGGGTTCCTAAAGTCCGTGAGGCCAAGTTGTATTCTTGGTCACGACGAATCATTACTTGGACCCGAATAAAGTAGGCCATCCCCATCCAGCCAGTTACTGTCATGGCAAAAAGTAAGTTGCCAAAACCAGAACCCAAGCTATAGGAAAGCACGATAACGATTAAGAGCATTGGCACGTTAGTAACCACGTTATAAACTTCCAACATGATACGGTCAAATTTTTTCGAACTCCCCCAGATAGCCCCAACAATAATTCCGATGACGGAATTAATTAACGTTGCTAAAACGGAAATCGAAATCGAAGTCCGTGCACCTGCCCAGACAGCATCAAACAAAGAGTTCCCATTACCATCTGTTCCAAACCAAAACTTTAAGCTAGGTGAATTAAAACGGCGCGTTAAGTCGTTGACATAGGTATTATCCATAAAATCATAACCACTAAACATCGGTTGAATAAAACTCATTAAAAGGACAACTAGCATGACAATCAACATGGTAATGGCAGTCTTACTGGAGAAAAATTGCCGCATTACTGAACGCCAGTAAGAGTAAGTAGGGGCATCAATTTTTTCAGAAGCCAACTGATCGACTTTGACAAATTTAAACCCATCAGAATTGGTATTTTTTGTTTCTTCCATTTCTAATTATCCCCCTTACCACTAGCTAATTTAACACGTGGGTCAGCAAGTGTTACTGCAATATCCCCAAGTAAAACTGAGAAAACTGAAACCGTTGTAAAGATAAAGACAATCCCAATAACAACCGGGTTATTATACTTCAAAATAGCATCTGGTAACATTTTACCCATCCCAGGTACAATGAAGATGGATTCAGTGATGGTTGCCCCACCAATTGCCCCAATGATACTACCTGGCACCCCATTGACAATAGGAATGAAGGCATTTTTGAAGATGTGCCGCCGTGAAATTTCAGCGCTGTTTAAGCCTTTTGCCTTAGCAAACTTCACATAATCAGCTGATTGTTGGTCAATCATATAGCGTCGAACCCAGATAACCATACCGGAAACCCCTAACAGCCCTAAAATAACTGTTGGCATAATATATGAGCGGATATCCCCAGCGCCTAAAACTTGATAATTATCTGGCAAGTTAAAGAGACTTTTTCCTAAGTAGCGGAAGAAGTAGATAAACGCCAAACTAGGTGTGGCAATTAAAATAGTGATGACTGCGACCCCAATCCGATCTGGCAAGCGATTTTTAAAGCGGGCCATTAAGATAGAGGAAGGAATGGCAATTAAATACGTAATAATTACAGCGACAAAACCAATTTTAAAAGAAGTTCCCATCATGGAAGAGTCGGCATAGTTACTTTTAGCAGTTGTGTAGTTATCACCAAACTTTTTAGCATCATTTTCATTTAGTTTGCTGGTTTGGGTGTATTGTAATGAGCCTAATTCTAAAGAAGAATTTTGCTTTTCACCATTAGGGAAAGTCACTTCACTACTTACCGTTCTTCCTTGACCTCCAGTGATTACATCTGATACAGGAATTCCGGCATATGTTGGATAAGAAGTCCCTAGATCAACATGCAAAATATTTTGATGAATGAAAGGGAAACTAGAATCAAAATAAATTAAGTATTTGTATTGTGTGCCAGAGCCTACCAATGACCACCCCATCAATGGATCATTCGTAATTTTAATGGACCGTTTTAAGCCTGGATTATCGGAGTCTTTAACCTTCCAAGGATGGTCAATGTGAATTAAGTTAGAATAGAAACGCCATACCCGTGTTAATAGCGATACTTCTCTGGTTGCGTAAAACTGTTTACTCTGTTTATATTCGCTAATGGTCCAACCATTTTCTTTCGCCCATTTTTCGTAAATAGTTTTATTTTCTTTTGTACCTTCAACGGTAACTTCCGGATAATCTTTACTTGCAGCTTCTTGCAACTTTTTAGAGTTGTAAAAGTCAATGTAAGCCATCTTATCGTAAGCGGTATTTTTGTAATCCACCATTTTGTCAGGTTGAGCCTGTAGTTTACTTACCATTGCATCACCTTTAAAAATGGACCGTCTAGGAACAAGCGAATAGATGATGGCATAGGTCAGTGTAGTAACCAAAAAGATGCTAATAATTGAACGGATAATTCTAAAAAAGAGATACTTTTTCACATTTTCGCCTCCTATATAAATAAGTGAAAAGGCTAGCGATTAGACTAGCCTTTTCACCAGTAATCCAATGAACTATTTAGAAGAATCAGCAGCTGCTGCTTCTTTAGACTTAATTCTTTCAGCTTCCCATTTTTCTTTAGCAGCATTGTATTCGTCAGCAGAGATGACCGTATCGGTAACTTTCATATACTTCATCTTGTTAGAAGCAATACCAGCCCAACCGTAAGCACCAGAGAATGGTTGAACTTTTGTTAAACGAGCGGCACCGCCATCAGCCTGTACAGGGATTTGGATAGCCGCATCCAACAACCAAGCTTCAGCTTTAGCATAGGCTGTGTAACGAGCATCTAAATCATCAGTAATAGCATTAGCAGCATTTAATAAGGAATCATAATCTTCAAAACCAACAGCCGCAATAGCATCAGCTGATGGATTAGCAGCACCTTCTTCAACCGCAACATCGGAGAAAATTCCGATAGCATTGGTCATGTCACCAGTGTGACTGTTATAAATATTCAAGTAAGTGGAAGGATCGTTGTAATCAGGACCCCAACCAGAAGCAGAAGATAAGTCATAGTCAACCGCATCTGGTGTTGTTGCGTAGTAACCAGTATTTTGGTAAGTATCTTGATCTTCCAATTGTAAATCGACGACTACATTGTCTGCACCAAGGGATTCTTCAACAGATTGTTTAAAGGATTTAGCTTGGTTTACCATATACTCAATATCTTGCATAACTGGCAAGTCTAAGTGAATTGGGAATTCAACGCCTTCAGCAGTTAAAGCTTCTTTCGCTTTTTCAATTAATTCTTTAGCAGTGTCCTTATTGTAATAAGCATCGTGCCCGTCAGTTAAATCAAGGCCATCAAAGACTGGGTTTAAAGCACCTAGTTCTTCAGCAACAACGGTGTTGTAGTCTTTATCGCCAATGGCTAAGAAACCATTTGGAATTAAAGCATTCCGTAAAGGAACCGTAGCACCATCTTCACCATAACGTTGTGCCAAGTAGTTCTTTTTATCAAAGGCAAATTGGATGGATTGACGGAATTCTTTGTTTAAGATAGCTTTCTTTGTATCTTCTTTTTGCTTGTCAGAAGTTTTAGAAGTGTGTTCGTAAGTACCACGATTTAAGTTAAATTGGAAGTTAAAGGTTGAACCACCAGTCAAGGAAGTCGTGATGTCATCACCATATTCTTTTTCAATGTCAGCATAACCTGGGTCATTAGGGAACAATGGCGTTACAGCGTTAGTACCATCTTTAAAGGCCTCAAATAATGAATTCGTATCTTTACCATCAAAGTAAGTTAACTTGATATCATCAATGAAGACATTATCTTTGTCCCAGTATGAAGGATTTTTTTCATATTCGAGAACTGAGCTTGCTGTATAGTTTTTCAATAAGAAAGCACCATTATACCAGATACCATCTTGTGTAGGTGAACCGAAGTTATCTCCTAATTCATCTAAAGCACCTTGAGAAACTGGATAAAGGATACCGTAAGTTGTAATATCATTCCAATAAGGCATTGCCGCAGTTAACGTATAAGTTAACGTTCCAGCTTCGTCATCAGCTTTAACCCCAACTGTACCAAAATCTGTTGATTTACCGTTAACGTAGTCATCTAACCCAGCAATTCTACTTTGAACAATAGACAAGGTTTCTGATTCAGAATCGGCAGCATGTTTCAAGCCTGTTACCCAGTCAGAAGGTAACACATCGGCTTTTTCATTGCCTTCGTAGTCAACCCATTTTGCACCATCACGAATGTGGTAAGTGTAAGTTAAACCATCATCAGATACTTCATAGCTTTCAGCCAAAGCTGGAATCACGTTACCATATTGGTCGTTTTCCATTAAGCCATCAACGAAGTTTGTGTAGACGTTACTGTTTGTATTCCGCATTGAAAATACGTAGTCAAATGAGTTAGGATCTGTTTGAAAAATATAATTGTAAGAATTGACTAACTTACTTTCACCTGATGTTCCTGTGCTTGAATCGCTGTCTTTTTTTCCACCACAAGCGGCTAATACAAGTGTGGATAAAAGCAATACCCCAGCGGTTGCTAAAACTTTCTTTCTAGTTTGCATGTGCATACCTCCAAATTCACTTTTTCTCTACAAATGGAATAGATCGAATTAAAGATTACTCATTTGAGATTGAAAAAATCATAACAGAAAAAACACATCTCGTCAATAACTTCAGCAAATTTATCGCGAATTGTCAGATAACAATTAGGAATTGCATAATATGTATATTTAATAAATTATCTAAAAATTCTACGCAATTTTATTCATTTTGTCTTTATGATTATATCAAGCTCTTGAAAGCGTTAACTTCAATTGCAACGCCTTTTTATTTTGTTTATTTATTTAAAGTAATATACAGTATTTTTTGAGAAGTTGCATTTTGAAATCGGCATAAAATAACAAAAAATCAGAAATGCGACTAGTTGCACTTAAAAAAAATGCGAATTTTTTTCTTTTTTTTCTTTAATCTTTGAAAGTGACGACGTTTTCAGGAGAGAATTTTCTGATTTTTGTGTGAAACTTTGATGTTCTTTTATAGTTTGTCGTTGCAATTCTAGTTGAAAATTAGTAAGCGTTCCTAATTACTGTGAGGAGCCTTAGATTATTCGAAATTTTTACTTTGCGTATTTTTTCACGAATTTTATTTTTTCCTTCTATATAAGGAAGCAAACCTTTATCATAAGCCCTATAAAAAAAGAGACCTAACAGGCCTCAGCTAAAATTAGCTACTTCACTCTGTTTTTCTTAAAAAGTTTGATAATCGTCAGGATGAACATGCTCACGACGCCGATAGCAAAAAGATACAGTGTAACTCCAGCAAAGTAGCTGACCGTTTCTAAAACATTCCAGATGGAGCCGAAATATAAGTCGGCAAAGGTTCGAATAGTCAAATAGAGCACTACAAGAAATTCTAAGGTAGCAAAAATTAGCCCCGTTACGTTCCACAATTTTTTTGATTGAAACGCGGTGAAGCCGACAATCCATGGCGTAATTAAAAATAAGCCCAGGACCACGATAAAAACGGCTGTGTTTTCACTACCGTAAAAAATGGCATTGTAGAGGAGAGAAAAGACACTACTTCCCCCAATCAAGGGTAGATAAATAAAGCCTGGCAAAATTACGCCTACAAAAGCCAACACAGCAGCGAGGAGTAACGGAATCCTAATTCCCCATTTTCTCATGACAACTTTCTCGGTTTGTTCTGCTCTTATTTGTGTTGGTGGCGTTGGGGCAACAGCAGCACTCTCTCTAGATAAATCATTAGCAATACGCTCTCCAAAATTGGTACAAAATCTCACTGGTATGTGATGTTACGCTCCGCAATGGCTACAATTTTTCCCTAAACCCTGATTGACAAAATTTTCTTCCATGGTATCCCTCTTTTCCAAATGGCAACATTTTAATTATCATCTAATACATTTCAAATCTCAACAATTATTTTTATTTTCTCGGGAGCAAAACACACCAAAAAGAGCAGGTGTCTTTGCCTCAGCAAAGATACCTGCTCTCTGATAAAATTATAATTATTAAGCTGGATCGATATTTGGTGCTTTCCCCTGTGTTGCTTGCAACATCCAGATATTTTTTTCTACGATAGTTTTAGCACCAATTAAAATATCGTTAGTCACGTCGTCGCCTTCTTCAGCAGAAGCTTCGATGCCTTCTTGATATTTATCAGCGATATAGCGGAAAATTTCCACCACATGAGCTAAGTGGTCGTTTATGTCTTTAGCGTAAGAACCTTTTTCACTCTTGATTCCTGTATGCTCAATGAATTCTTCCATCGTGGAATAAGGAGCACCATCTAACGTAATCAAACGTTCAGAGATTTCATCAAGGTCGCCGTTCAATTGATCCATGTAGTCGTCCATCAAAGGATGTAAACGCATGAAGCTTGTGCCCCGCATATACCAATGCGCTTGGTGAATCACAACAACCGCTTGGGAAAGATCCGCTACCAATTGATTTAAAATTTCTTTTGTTTTTTCATACTTCATCTCAAAGCCCTCCTAAGTTATCTTTATTACAATTAAAATTGTAGCAAAGAAGGTATCATTTGTAAAAGGAAAAGGGCTAAATGAAACTGTTTATCAATTAGCTTTTTGTATTCTCAATTATCTAAAAATTAAAACACGACACAAATTTTTATGGGTCTATGATATCTGGTGTTGTTACACAGAAATGTGTAGGAACACCAATATTTTTTTACACAAAAAGACATCTGGT
>NZ_BJDR01000003.1 GCF_005405245.1 Enterococcus nangangensis
TTCTAAATCATATTTAGCCATAAAAATAGCGACCTCCAAAAGTTAGATTTTTGGTCTAACTTTTGGGGGTCGCTTCATAACAGTCATTTGGCATTTTATTTTTATTTTTTTAATCGTCGATAACCTAAGAAGAAACTTAAAGCCACACTTACCACCAGTGCAACTACTACAATTACTGCGTGGCTCGTTACCCACAGTTGCCCCAGATAAAATTGTTGAGCACCGCCTAATAACGCCATGACTATCAGGGGCGGGATAAATTCAAAGCTCCCACTTTTTACAGTGATGCCTAGCGCCGCAATAAAAATAAGCCCCAGTAAACTCAAAGTCATCTTAGGTGTTAAAATAATGACCCAAAATGGCGGTACAACCAAAGGAATCACTATAAATAAGCCAAAAGCCAAAGCAAAAGGCAAGGCGACAATTATTTTAGGTAAAGCGTGATAGACACTACGGGCTAAGAGATAAAGAACAGCGACGATGCCAGCAGCCACCACGAGACAACTCAAAAAAATATGACCTAAGACCACACCACGACTACTAGCGCTAGCGATTAAACCGACACTAGCAAAAACCAAATAGATACCAATTCCTTGCAAAGCAAAAAGTAGTGTTTTACGCCATGAATTGCCGGAAAGATTGGCTAAAATTTCATCCCCCAGTACTTCAGGTTCTTTCCCTAAGTATTCCACTGCACTAAGGTCATCGCTTTGCGCCGTTAAGACATCAGTCAATAAGTCTAACAATAAATCTTCCAACTCTGCCTCATCTTTAAAAAGCGACCGCAAGCGGAGATACGTTAATAAATCTTCGTAATATTTTTTGTTGGCTGGAGTTAACTGTTCCCGTAATTGATTATTCCGTTGAATTTTATCTGTCGTCTTATTCATCTGCTTACTCTCCCATCAAACGCTTGACGCTTGTTGCTAATTGGCGCCATTCTGCTTTAAAAATTTGGCAATGCTCTTGCCCTAAAGTCGTCAATCGAAAATATTTCCGCTGCGGTCCATCGGCTGAAGCCCGCAACTGGCCAACAATTAATTTTTCTTTTTGCATTTTTAATAGTAAAGGATAAATTGAACCTGGCGCTACTTGGGTCAAGCCATACGCTGCTAGTTCTTGTTGTAGTTGATAACCGTAGACTTCTTTTTGACTAATAATTAATAAAAGACAGCCTTCTAGCACGCCCTTTAACATTTGCGAAGAATTTCCTGTTGCCATCTCACCCCTCCTAACTATCTTGTATTACAAGATACTCCTTTTTCAGTAACTTGTAAAGCAAGATAGCTAAAATTCCTTAAAAAAAATTCGTTGACTTTTTTAAACCAATATTTTACACTCAAAGCAGTTAATGGTTCTTAAAATTAAACGATAATGAATGGAGTACAAACTAAAATGACTGAACAAATGAAAGCAGCAGTAATTGACACCTATAAACAGCCACTACCTACGCTGAAAATGGTTCCTTTACCAGTGATGGGGCCAAACGATGTCCTAGTCAAAATTATCGCTGCTAGCGTAAATCCCATTGACCTAAAAACCAAAGATGGTGGTTTAAAGATGCTCTTGCCTTATAAATTGCCCTTAATTATGGGAAGCGATTTTGCCGGAATTATTACAAAAGTCGGCAGCCAAGTCACTAATTACCAGACAGGAGATCACATTTTCGGCCGGGTGCAAAAGAAACGGATTGGTACCTTTGCTGAATATCTTGCAGTAGATCAAGGAGACATTGCCTTAATCCCTCAGTCTTTGACTTTTACTGAGGCCGCGGCACTACCTTTAGTGGGATTAACTAGCTATCAAGCACTCCACGATATTATGAAACTTCGTCAAGGCGATAAAGTCTTGATTCCAGGAGGTTCTGGCGGGATTGGTACGGTGGCCATTCAAATTGCCAAACAACTAGGAGCTTTTGTCGCTACCACCACTTCAGCTACTAACTTTGAACTTGTCAAATCCCTAGGAGCCGATCTAGTCTTAGATTACCGTACAACAAATTTTGCTGAAATTCTTAAGGATTATGATTATGTTTTAGATACTCGTGGGGGGAAAACGCTGGCGGACAAGTTGTGAGTATTGCCGGTTTGCCTAACGCGCGTTTTGGTCGCGAATATGGCGTTCCTTTATGGAAACGACTGGCCTTTGGTTTTGTCACCCGCAAACTCACTCGACTAGAAAAACAGACTGGTGCTACTTACACTTTTTTATTTATGAAGCCTAGTGGTGCTCAACTAGCTACCTTAGGCCAAATGGTGGATGCTGGTACGTTGCGGCCGATTATTGATCGAGTGGTGCCTTTTGATAACATTGCTGAAGCTCTACATTACTCCCACTCAGGACAAGCCAAAGGAAAAATTATTTTACAAATGGCTGATGATGACCGACAGAAGGCGCTGCAATGACGATTGCGCTTATTCTTTTCAAAGCAGTAAAAAAGACAATCAATTTTTGGCGAGGAATTGGTTGTCTTTTGCTATTTCAGTTTTTCAATCAGTAGACGCGCCACGGCTTTCACGGAAAAAGGATTTTGGCCGGTTAACAATTGACCATCCGCTGCCGCAAATTCACTGTAAAAGCGTTTTTTGATAAAGTGAGCACCACGGGCTGTTGCTACTTGCTGATTCAAGAAAGGCACAACTTTCTTTTTACCTGCTAAAATTTCTTCAGCGGTAGTAAAGCCGGTAATTTGCTTGCCAGCAATTAAGTACTGTCCTTCCGCATCTTTAATATTCAACAGGCCGGCAATGCCATGACAAACAGAAGTCAGATACCCCCCATTGTGGTAGATAGTTAAAGCAATTTGTTGTAGTGCAGAATTATCAGGAAAGTCCCACATCACCCCATGACCGCCCGTATAATAAATCGCAGCATAATCGGCGGGCTGCACTTCATCAGGTCGTAACGTGTGGATCAAGGCGCGCTCCACAAAATCAGCATTCTCATAGACTTGCATAATGCTTGCATCGGTATACTTCATACTCCGTGGATCGATAGGCACGAAGCCCCCTTTAGGACTGACATAATCCACCGCAATCCCCGCTTTTTCTAGCTCGGCCACAAATTCGGCAGCTTCTCCTAACCACAAGCCGGTGGGTTCGTTGGTGCCTTGGTAACGCGTAACGTTCGTTTCCACCACTAATACCTTTTTCATAATTTTACTCCTTTATCTTTTTTTGTTTATATTTTTAAACCATTAAACCATCCTCGCAAATTTTTGTCAATCATTTCGCTACAAAAAAAGCGATGGACTGCATCTTAGTCCACCGCACGGCTAGTATTCTTGTTTGCTTTTTGTTGCTGATATTTTTCATATTGGCTACACCACTGCGTTACGGAAATTTTCGCTAACAGTTGGCCAATTAATTCATAAGGAATCTGTTGGGGGTTAGTAAAGCGTAGACAACTCTTGCCTAAATTTAATTTTGTAGGAACTTGTTGAACATACTCTTCTTTAAACCAAGCTAGTAGGGCTGGATTTCCCAGTAAACCCAGATGATAAAGGGCCAAGTGTCTTTTTTGGACGCCGATAGAAACAAAGGGGAGCGGTTCGTTTGTCCGGTTCAAGTAACCGGCCGGATAAATACTCAAGGGTACCACAAAAGTGGGCATGCCATATTGCAGTACCAATTGAAAGCCCGCTGGCAAATGTTCTTCTGCAACTTTTTTTAACGCAAAATAACTGGCCCGCCATTTTTCAGGAATTTGTGCTTCGTATTCAATAATGGTGTCCATCCATTTTACCTCCAAGTTTTTCTTTATTTTAACATAGCACCTGACTAAAACTTTGGCATTCAGCCTAGAAAAAAAGACTGCGAAGAAAAATTCTCCACAGTCTACAAATCTTTAGTTTGCTACCACGTTGACTAATTTATCAGGCACCGCGATAATTTTACGAATAGTTTTGTCCGCAATATAGGGCGCAATTTGTTCATTGGTTTTAGCTAAGGCGGCTAATTCGTCTTTACTTAGCCCCACTGGCACCGTCATTTTCCCCCGCACTTTGCCGTTAACTTGGAAAACAATTTCAATTTCTGCTTCCACTAACTTTTCGGCATCATATGTTGGCCACGGTACATAAGCAAGGGTTTCTTGATTGCCTAAAATAGCCCATAGTTCTTCTCCTAAATGTGGCGCAACTGGCGCTAACAATTGGACGAACCCTTCAAAGTATGCATAAGGTAAAGCTTCCGCTTTGTTGGCCTCATTCACGAAGACCATCAATTGGGAAATTGCCGTATTGAAATGTAAGTTCTCGTAGTTTTCCGTTACTTTTTTAACAGTTTGGTGATATACCTTGGTTAAATGATCGTCGTTGAAAGTAGTGATCCGATCCCGCATCTTGCCATTTTCATCGACGATTAAGCGCCAAACGCGGTCTAAGAACTTCCGTGCGCCTTCCAGACCATTTTCGTTCCATGGAATGGAAGCGTCTAAAGGTCCCATAAACATTTCGTAAAGTCGTAAAGTGTCAGCGCCGTAGTGTTCCACCACATCGTCAGGGTTGACGACGTTTTTCAAAGATTTACTCATTTTCGCTGGTGTCTCTTCCAATACTTCACCAGTTTCGGTGCTGACCCAAGCGCCGTCGCGTTTTTCTACTAAGTTCGTCGCCACTAGTGCCCCGCGGTGGTCGCGGAAACTTTGCCCTAAAATCATTCCTTGGTTAAATAATTTTTGGAAAGGTTCTTTGGTCGGCACGACACCTAAATCGTACAAGAATTTATGCCAGAAACGAGCATAAAGTAAATGCAAGACGGCGTGTTCCGCGCCCCCCATATAAATATCCACTGGCAACCAGCGTTTTAATTTTTCAGGGTCGGCTAAGGCTTTTTTATTGTGGGGATCAATGTAACGAATATAATACCAAGAGCTCCCCGCCCATTGTGGCATGGTGTTGGTTTCCCGCCGACCTTTTTTACCGGTCACCGGATCTACCACGTTAATCCAATCAGCAATGTTGGCTAATGGGGATTCCCCTGTGCCGGAAGGTTTGATATTTTCCGTCCGTGGTAAAATCAAAGGCAACTCTTCTGCTGGCACGGTAGTTGTGGTGCCATCTTCCCAATGAATAATGGGAATCGGTTCACCCCAATAACGTTGACGAGAGAACAACCAGTCCCGCAAACGATACGAAACTTCCTGGTGACCGACGCCTTTTTCTGTTAACCAAGCGATGATTTTCTCAATCGCTTCCGTTTTATTTAAACCATCTAAAAAGCCAGAATTAATATGGACACCATCTTCAGTGAAGGCTTCTTTTGCTACATCGCCGCCAGCTAAAACGGGCACGATTTCTAAATTAAATTGTTTAGCAAAATCATAGTCCCGCGTATCGTGGGCAGGTACGGCCATGATGGCCCCTGTGCCGTAACTAGCTAATACATAATCGGCAATCCAAATGGGAATTTCTTTGCCATTCACCGGATTAATAGCATAAGCACCAGTGAAGACTCCCGTTTTTTCTTTCGCTAAGTCGGTCCGATTTAAGTCGGATTTTTTCTCTGCTTGTTGCACGTAGTCTAAGACCGCGCTAGTTTGCTCTGCCGTCATAATTTCTTTGACTAACGGTAACTCTGGTGCTAAAACTGCATAGGTCGCACCGAATAAAGTATCGGGCCGTGTCGTAAACACTTCAAAGTCATAATCACTGTTGGCTACTTTAAACGTAACTTTTGCCCCGACGGAACGACCAATCCAGTTCCGTTGCATATCTTTAATACTTTCGGGCCAATCTAAATCTTCTAAGTCTTCCAATAAACGGTCGGCATAAGCGGTAATTTTTAACATCCATTGGCGCATTGGTTTACGCACGACATCGTAACCCCCGCGTTCGCTCTTACCGTCGATAACTTCTTCATTGGCAATCACGGTGCCTAATTCCGGGACCCAGTTGACGGGAACTTCGGCTTCATAGGCCAATCCTTTTTCGTAAAGCTTGGTAAAAATCCATTGCGTCCATTTGTAATACTCCGGGTCGGTAGTATTGATTTCCCGATTCCAATCGTAACTAAACCCTAAGGAATTAATTTGCCGTTTAAAAGTGGCGATGTTTTTATTCGTAAAGTCCGCTGGATTGTGGCCAGTGTTTAAGGCATATTGTTCTGCAGGCAAGCCAAAAGCGTCCCAGCCCATGGGATGTAAAACGTTAAACCCTTGGGAACGTTTCATCCGCGCTAAAATATCTGTCGCCGTGTAACCTTCAGGATGTCCCACGTGCAACCCTTGACCAGATGGATAAGGAAACATATCCAAGGCGTAAAATTTTGGTTTATCTAGTTCATCATGGGTGTTAAAGGTATGGTTTTTCGCCCAATATTTTTGCCACTTGCTTTCAATTGCTTTGTGATCGTAATTCATGAAACTTTTGCTCCTTTCAAAAATAAAACGCCCTATAGCCTCAGCTATAGGACGTAAATCTACGTGGTACCACCTAATTTTACGGAAAAGTTTCCGCCTTTAAGACTTGTAACGAAAGTCAGTCGAACTGTTCTCACAGTTATTCTCCAAGGCGAGTTCAGAGCTTGACCTACGCGTTTTCACCCACCACGCGCTCGCTACAAGGGCAGTCCTCTTACTATTCCTCTTCTTCGTAAGCCTATCCTAACAAATAATTTTTTAAAAGACAAGCTTTAAAACTATTTTACGCGTAAAGTTTGATTCAAGTAAATGGTGTCATTACTCAAATTATTCCAGCTCTTTAATTGAGCGACACTAGTGTTGTGCTTTTGGGCGATGCTCCATAAAGTATCACCTTTCACCACTTTGTAGTTCGTTGTAGCGCTGGTACTCCCTGTATTGGCGTTAGGGGTATTGCTCACTGTGCCACTACTTACTTTTAATACTTGGCCAGGATGAATCATATCGCTAGTTAAGTTATTCAAACTCTTTAACTGTGCTACGGTTAGCCCATGGTTGTATGCAATGCGCCATAAACCATCGCCAGCTTTGACGGTGTAAGTCTTAGCCGAGGTACTTGGCGTACTTGGGCTTGGTGTCGTACTAGTGCTACCACCGTTGTTGCCGGCATTGTTACTAGTGCTCCCGCCTGTACTTCCACCTGTGTTACTCCCCGTGGAAGCTCCTGCTGTTTGGCCGACAATTAATTTTTGATTCAAGTAAATCGTATCACTGGTTAAATTATTCCAACTCTTAATTTGAGCCACCGTCACACCATATTTTTGGGCTAAGTGCCAAAGGGTATCGCCTTTGGCTACTGTATGAGTGGTGGCACTTGGAATAGTTGGTGTTGTTGTCCCGCCAGTGCTGCCACCGTTGTTATTATTGTTGTTTGCGTTGTTGGAATTATTTGTGTTGTTGCCTGAGTTGCTGCCACTAGCTGTGTAACCCACAATCAATTTTTGATTTGGGAAAATTAAATCGCTAGTTAAATTATTCCAGCTTTTAATTTGCGCTACCGTGGTGCCATTATTTTGTGCAATACGCCATAAACCCTCACCACTTTTAACCGTATAATAAATGGCTGTGCCGCTAGTTGAGCTCCCTGTGCTGCCACCAGTATTATTACCAGTATTGTTGTTATGATCCACGTCAGTAGGTTGACCAGAACTTGGTGTATCATATTGTGTCAAATTGTACGTAGCAATTAAATTATTCAACTTCACGTTGTAACTTGGATCAGTAGCATAACGACCGGTTAAGTAAGCTGTCGCTTGTTGATAGTTAGTGGTATTGCTCTTCCAAGCACCAGCATAAAAATACGTACCTGCTGTAAAGGAGGTATTCTTCAACAAGCGCGCATTGTCTTGGAAACTTTCGTAATAAGAAGGATATTTCCGAAAAGCCGCTTGAATCGTTACCCATTGACCATTTAAATATTCACTCGTAGTCATGCTTACACTTTGACCGTTATAATTGCCTTTAATCCCAAATAAGTTATAGTTTGGCGCACTCCCTAAAGAAGAAGTTCCCCAACCGCTTTCTAAAATGGCTTGGGCGATCATCACGGAAGCGTAAAGGTCATTTTCATCCGCACACTTGGCTGCATGACTAGCTACCATCGCGATAAAATTTTGTTGGTTCGTAGCACTGTAACTGCTGGAAGCTGCTGCTACTTTAGGCGTAGGCATTAACCCTACAGCAATACCAGAAAGAGCTAAAGCAGAAGTGGTCAAAGCCGCGCCTCGTTTAGCACGCGCGTATTGTAACTTCTTCTGGGCAGCTTTACGTTTAACTTTTCGGGGCGTAAAATTTGTCTTCATACTTATCTCCTAGTTTTTTCATAATGTTATTTTAGCGAAAATTGCCGATACTTAATTATACCTTCTTTTAAGAAATTCTTAAAGAATACATCAGGGGAACAGCGCATATTTAACCCCCTTGTAACATTGACAAAAAGTACGTTATTTCGTGCTTACAAAACGCCGTCTTCTAAGGCTTCAGTCCTAACGCTTTATTTTTGATGGACTACTGTTTCATTACAGCAAAGTTACAGTGCTTGTTTGTTCCCCTTTTTGTTCCTGCGACTTTAGTCTGAGGGCCGTCTTTACCTTAGACTGATTTTGACTAGAAGTGCTTGAAATCTTCACCTTTTCTTCATATAGTAAAGTTACAAAAACGAATTGAAGGAGTCCGCCATGAATAAAGAACATTTTCTTACTGAGCTGACTATTTATTTGAAACCCCTCTCCCCAAAAGAACGAGCTGAGATTCTCGCCACCTACGAAGAGCTGTTTCAAGATGGTTTAGCCCAAGGGCAAACAGAAGAAGTCATTGCCAAAGGCTTAGGGAAACCCAAAGACATCGCTGCTGATATTTTGGCTGAGCATCACTTGGATTTTCAAGAAAAAAAAATCTATCGTAACGGTTGGCAAGAATTTAAACCTGAACATCGCAAGTATGAAGGTCCACGTTTTGATCAAAAGGACTATACGACGTCACAGACCAAAAATAATCAGCAAACACAAGGGGTACAAGACGATTTCCCTTACGCTGAACAATACGGGGACTATCGGCGGCCACCAAAGTCCCAGAGCGTTTTAAAAAAATTAATGCTCTTAGCCTTTAACTTACTCATTTTCATTTGGGCGTGGTTTAGTATTTTCATGACCTGCATCGCATGTTGGCTGACGGTAGTCGTCTTGCTTTGCGCTCCATTAATTGGTGTGGGACTCTTTTTCTTCTTACCCTTTAGTGCAGCCATCTTCCAAATGGCTATTGCCATGATTTTATTCGGTTGTGGCTTACTAGGCCTTTGTGTCGGTCGGCCGATTACCCACTTTTTCTTTTCTTTAACGAAACGTTACTGGCGCTTTAACCGTACCGTCTTTAGTGGAGGAGTCTAAATGAAAAAATCTTCCATTGCCCTTTTAGTTTTAGGTTTTCTTTTAATCGTTGGGGGCGGCGTTACCGCTCTTTTAACTTTTTCCGGTGCCAAAGACAGCGTCACGAAAAATATTGACGAAGCCTACACTGTCTCTGGGGACACTTTAAACTTGGTTTTAAGTAGTCCTACCCAAATTTATCTCACCACTTCTGATACGCAAAAAGTGGAAATCACTGGGACTGTCGTTTCCCTCAATGACTCCACAGTGACTACCCAACAAGCGGACAACACTGTTTCTGTAACGATTAAAAAAGGGACGAGCCAAGATAGCACGAAGAAATTCATCACGGATTTGGCTAGTGGCGAAGGCGTTTTAAATATTGCCATTCCCCGCTCCATCAAAAATCTCAGTATAGAGAGTCCCCGCTTACAAGCTCACAATTTAACTTTGGCGAGTCTCAGCGTTACGCAAACCAAACTTAATTACGAAAACGAAAGTAGCTACTGGTACTTTGACGCCTTAAAAACCAACGAGTTAACCGTCAGTGGTAATGATGGGAACTTCTCCTTTACGGAACCTTTAATTGAAACCTTAGTCACCAAAGAATTAAACAGCAGTCAACTGACTTTAACCAATGGTAAAATTACCAGCAGCACTTTTAATGGGAACAACAATGATTTCCAATTGGATAATAGTTTTGGCCCTATGGACTTTCAAGAGCTAAGTGGCGGCAGTGTCTCCTTACGTAATCATAATGGTGATGTAGCAGTCACTGGTGACGGCTTAAACTTAGAAATCAACGACCGCTTAGCTGGTAATCTCACTGCAAAATTAGAACGTGGCAACATCACAGGTTATTTGGAAAATGATCAACTAGCCAATATCCTAATTACTGCCAACACTACTACTGGGACCATTGCTTTGTTTGATCAAGAGGATAGTAAAACTTTCGGTGCGGCCAATAGCAAATATCATTGGGACTTAAGTACGACGATTGGCGACATTCATTTTCAACAATTTGAAGTCTATGAAGAAGACTACGATGAAGAGTACGATGATGATGACCAGCAGCCAGAAGCTTCCGTCTCTATTGAAGGAAGTGCCCCAGAAGAAGATTTAGATAACGGAGCTACCGTGGCCAGCACTACTGCTGAAAGTAGTACGGCCGACAGTACTGTCACCAGTTCGACGACGGATTAAATTATTCTACGGCGAAAGCCGCGCTACACATGGCGCGGCTTTTTTTGTTCGCCCTTTGTTAAGAAATTTATGCTACAATAAGTTCATCATTTTTTAAAGGAGCAGCTATGCAAAATAAAGAAAAATATTGGCACTGGGCCTCGTCTAGTGCGTTACTCTTTGTCTTTTTAGGATATGTGGTGAAATTTTACGACGACTGGTTGTTTTTTGATGCGCCGTTGCAAAATATCATTCGTGGCAAACTTTCCAATGGGGCGACCCAATTTTTCAAATGGATTACCCAATTTGGCAATCCGGTGCCCTTAATTATTTTAACCTTGGCAGTGGCGGTACTTTTTTATAGTCAGAAAAAAAGAGTGGCGGCTCTTTACCTCTTGGTGAATATCGCCTTAGGTAGTGGGGTTTTGAATAATTTATTGAAACTGGTTTATTTAAGACAACGCCCCACGCTTCCCCATTTAGTGACGGAACTTACTTATAGTTTTCCTAGCGGTCACGCTATGGGGAGCATGATGTTTTTTGGTACCCTCATCGTCCTTGTTCCTCTTTTAGCTACCACTAAAAAATGGCAGTGGGCTGGGCGCATCTTTTTAGGGCTCATAGTTGTCCTTATTGGCATCAGCCGAATTTATCTTGGTGTTCATTTTCCAAGTGATATTTTAGGTGGCTGGCTCTTGGGTGTTACTTGGCTTTTTGCCACTTATCCGTTATATGACCGCTACAGCTTTATCGAACGCTTCAAACAAACTCAACGTCAAAGGAAGTAATGAAATGACTTTTACTTATCGGGATGATTTACATAAACGTTATCATTCTTGGAATTATGAATTGCGCCACGAATTTGGCGAAAAAATTTTTAAGGTGCCTATTGATGGTGGCTTTGACTGCCCCAATCGTGACGGTACGGCAGCAAAAGGCGGTTGTACTTTTTGTTCTGTCTCCGGTTCTGGCGATATGATTATCGCCCCCACTGATCCTTTACCCCAACAATTCCACAAAGAGGTCCAGCAGTTGCATCATAAATGGGAAAGTACGAAAAAATACATCGTCTACTTTCAAAATTTTACCAATACCCATGCCCCCGTTGAAGTCTTGCGGCAACGCTATGAACAAGTGGTAAATTTACCCGGTGTGGTGGGCCTAAGTATCGGCACGCGTCCGGATTGCTTGCCGCCTGAAACTATTGCATACTTAGCCGAGCTAAATCAACGGCTCTATCTTTGGGTGGAGTTAGGTTTGCAAACGACTTTTGAAAGTACCAGCAACGCCATTAACCGCGCTCATGATTATCAGACTTATTTAGATGCCGTAGAGCGTTTGCGCAAACACAACATTCGCGTCTGCACCCACTTGATTAACGGTCTTCCGGGAGAAACCATTCCCATGATGTTGGAAAATGTGCGCCGCACCATTGTGGACTCAGATATTCAAGGCATCAAGCTACATCTTTTACATTTAATGAAAAAAACGCGGATGGTGAAAGACTACCGAGAAGGCCGCTTAAAATTTTTAACCCGGGATGAGTATGTCCAGTTAATTGTGGATCAATTAGAAATGATTCCGCCAGAAATTATCATTCACCGTTTGACTGGGGATGCGCCTTTTGATGCTTTAATTGGCCCGGCGTGGAGCTTAAAGAAATGGGAAGTCTTAAACGCCATTGACGACGAATTAGCGCACCGCGATACTTACCAAGGAGCCAAAGATGTCCGTAAGGGAGTGCCCGCCTTTTATGTTAGATAATGCTTTACAATTTAGTCATACGCTGTTAAAAGAAATTTTAAAGACCGGCGACGTGGTGGTGGATGCCACCATGGGTAACGGCCATGACACTTTATTTTTAAGCCAGTGCGTTGGGACAACTGGGAAAGTTTATGCTTTTGATATTCAAGAGTCCGCCCTCGTACTGACGGAAAAATTATTAAGCGCCGCACAGTGCCCGCCGAACTATCAGCTATTCTTAGCTGGACACGAGACGGTAGCCCAACATTTGCCACCAGACACCATGCTCCAAGGGGCCATCTTCAACCTCGGCTACTTACCTCAAGGGGATAAAACAGTGGTGACGCAGGGAAGCACTACCTTAGTCGCTTTAAAAAGTTTACTAGCTTGTTTAGCTGTTGGTGGGCGCATCGTCCTAGTGGTCTATTGGGGCCATCCCGGCGGGGAGACTGAAAAAGAAGCCTTGCTAGACTTTTGTCAAAGTTTGCCGCAAAAAATTTGGCATGTGGCCTGCTACAATTTTATTAATCAAAAAAATCAGCCGCCTTTTACGTTATGTATTGAGCGGCGACGTTAAAAGACCTGAGACGCGTGTCTCAGGTCTTCTTTTTTAGCCATAAGCGTTTGAAAAAGATGGCGTAAAGTTCATCCCCCAATAAGCTCCCCATCGCCAACGCCAACAAGCTCAATAAAACATTACTGAAGGTTAAGCTAGCTGCCGTCATGGTGCCAGTGAACCACTGATTTAAGCCGACAAATAACGTAATCCCCGGCACCACCGCTACTAAAGCGGGAATGAAAAACATTGTCATGGGCTCTTTACAACGGCGCGCTAACAATTGCGAAACGATGGACAACAAACTGATACTCAACAGATTATTTAACAAGTTACCCGCTACCGCTCCAGAAATAGCTACATAACTACACCAGGTCACCACCCCCGCTAAGCCGATGGCGGCAAATAAATGTTTGGGAGCATGAATAATGACTGCAAAGGCAATGGAACAAAGGGCACTGCCGACAATTTGCCAAAGAAGAGGAACACTAGTAAAAATAATCTGCCCTGAAGCCACCGGTGCAAAAGGTAAAAACTGCAAAAAAACAATCCCTAGCGACAAAGAGACCAGACTAGTTAAACTTTCCAAAATCATCACTGGACCTGAAATATAATATTTATCAAAGGTATCATGGACCCCATTGGTTAAATTAATCCCCGGCACCCGCGGAATAATGGCGGCAATATATAAAAGCGTTGGATCTTGTTGCGTCACGTTACAAAAGATGGCGGCCAAAAGCCCCGCCACAAAAGTTGCGCAAACTTCCAGTAAAAAGACATTGCTAATTATTTTTTTCAAACTGAAAAAAGCTTGGCGCATCACTAAACCAATGAAAGCCGCCACGACGCAAGCAAGGAGACTTCCTCCTAAAATCAACGTGATACTGCTACTTAATAAACAGTAGGCCCACCACGCGCCTTGATCCTGGGGACTTACTGCTACGACTGCTTTGGTTTTGTCGTAGAGCTCTTCAACAGTTAAGGTTTGGTTAGAGTAGGCACGGGAGAGCTGATTAAGCCGACTAATTTTCGTTAAGTCAAAGTCTCGTGGGCCAATAGACACAAAATCTACAGTGGCGGTTTTTTCCCGCAAAAAAATGGCGTTAATCGTCACGTAAACGGCCATCTCTTCTTTTTCCGCTATCGTCAAAAATGACGAATTTTGCAACAAGCGATTCATGGTGTCTTCAGCCCGCTTCAGTTCCGACCCGGCTTCAATTAAACTTTTCCCCATTAATAAAATAGTGCGCCCTAATAAGTGTCGTTGGTCCGCTAATTCTGCTGTCGTTATTGTCATCTCCTGCCCCCTGTTCCATCAATTCTCCCGTATTTTAGAAGTTACGTGGCCCCTTGTCAAGATAAGTTGTTGTAAAAAGACTCCCTGAAAAAAATTTTTTCAGGGAGTCTTTGAGACTTAGCGCTTACTAATAATTAAATACGTTGCAAATGGTGCTACAGGTGTTTCGGCATTTAACATGTTGCCGGTTAAAGCATCGGTTTCACCAGCGAAGGTTTGGGGTAAGGAAACTGTAGTGCCGGTAAAGTTCATGACAAAAGTAAACACTTGGTCTTTGGTGACCCGTTGCGTAACTTCTAACGGCGTGGCTTCTTTAATCGTTGGCGTTAAATGCAGGTCCGCGGTCATTTGATCCAATAAATGGTCTAAACTTTGCGGTACTAACTGCGTGCCCACGTAAAAGGCTTGGCCTTTGCCGTAATTATTTTTGGTGGCAAAAGCTTGACCGGCGTAAAAATTACTCGTGTAGCTGCCATAACTTTGCGCCCCTTCTAAATGTAACAAGTCGCATAAGAGTTGGGCTTCTCCAAGAGTGCCATCAGTAAAGGCGATGGTGTTGTGTTGTTCCGGGGCCAAAGCGTCAATTTCTTCTGCCCAAACACCACATAATTTTCTAAAAGGACCTGGGTAGCCGCCAAGAATCACATTATCGGATGCGCCGACAATACCACTCATAAAGGTGGTTAAAAAATGGCCGCCTTGTTCCACGTAGCTCGTTAGACGTTCCGCCACGTCATCTTTTAATAAATACAAGACGGGAGCCACCACCATTTTGTACTGGCTAAAGTCGGCATCCACGGCTACTAAATCTACCGGGATGTGCCGGTCGTAAAAGTAACGATAATACTGTTGAATTTGGGCCACGTATTTTAAATCTACATTGGGGCCACTGGTGTATTCCAAGCTCCAATAGTTATCCCAGTCAAAAACAATGGCCACTTCACTGTGATTCTTGGCGCCGATTAAGGCGGGTAGTTGGGCTAACTCTTTGCCTAGTTGGGCCACTTCACGAAAGACACGTGTATCTTCATGACCCACGTGCTCAATTACCGCGCCGTGGAATTTTTCACAGCCACCAACGGAACGACGTAATTGGAAAAATTGAATAGTATCGGCGCCGTGGGCAATGGATTGATAACTTTGGGCTCGCATTTGTCCCGGTTTTTTCAAGGAGTTATACGCTTGCCAATTTTGTTGACTAGGGGTTTGTTCCATCAACATGAAAGGTTGCTTCTTGAGCCCCCGCATTAAATCGTGCTTCATGGCAATGGAACTCCACGGTGTATCATAAGCCGGATAGTTATCCCATGAAACGACGTCCATCTCTTTCGCCCACTTAAAATAATCCAAACCCTTGTAGGTGCCCATCAAGTTAGTGGTAATTGGTGTCGTGGCGTCATATTGCCGAATAATATCCCGTTCCATTTGATAATTAGCCAACAAGCTATCCGACATAAAACGTCGATAGTCTAAGGATAACCCTGCAAAAGCGGTCTTCTCAGGACTCATGGCATCCCCTAAGCCGTTGGGTGTGACAATTTCATCCCACGCATAGACAGTATGGCCCCAAAATTCTAAGTTCCATGCTTGATTCAATGCCGCAATCGTGCCATAGCGTTCCTTTAACCAGACACGAAAAGCTGCTTCGCATTTTTCGCAGTAACACTCACCGCCATATTCGTTGTTGATGTGCCAACAACTAACGTGGGAATTTTTGCCGTAGCGCTCTGCTAACTTCGCTACTAAACGACTGGCAAATTTTTGATAGACTAACCTATGAGGACAAGCATTGTGACGTTGACCAAAACGATGAAGTCGTCCGTTAAAGTCCCTTCGCCCTACTTCCGGATATTTTTTAAACATCCAAGCAGGTAGTGCCGCTGTGGAAGTCGCTAAGACAATTTGATAATTTTCTTTACTTAATAAGTCCACGATTTCATCCAGCTCTTGAAAGTTGTATTCCTCTTCAGCGGGTTGAATTTTTGCCCAAGAAAAAACGTTAATCGTTGCCGAATTAATCGCTGCTTCCTTAAAAATCCGCATATCTTCCCGCCAAACTTCTTGCGGCCATTGATTAGGATTATAGTCGCCGCCGTATAAAATTTTACTAAAGGTCATTTGGGTCCCTCCAATTTTTTACTACTTTTAGTATAAAAGAGTTTTCCCTTTTAAGTATTCTCTGCTAAACTAATTAATATCAAAAATAGAAACAGGTGAGTCCATGCCCCTTTATTTCGATTTAGTTAATCGCGACTTTCCCTTTATGTTGGAAAGTATCGGCTGTGACTGGGTGCAAGTCCCCATTAAGCGGCCAGACGGGCATCCGTATTATCATTGGCTACAAACCCAAAGCGGCGAAGGTGAAATTACCATTGGGGAAGTGAAATTATCCTTACCTAAAGATGCTGGAGTCTTAATCGCGCCTTTTATTCCCCATCAGTATGCCGCCAAAGGAAGCGAACCCTGGGTCACATCTTTTGTCACCATTAAAGGAACTTTTGCTGACCGAAT
The DNA here is from genome assembly GCF_005405245.1 of Enterococcus nangangensis. Lineage (GTDB taxonomy): Bacteria > Bacillota > Bacilli > Lactobacillales > Enterococcaceae > Enterococcus_J > Enterococcus_J nangangensis. Next base: position 16,574 of record NZ_BJDR01000003.1, read on the forward strand.
TAGCGAGATGATGCAAGAAGAAAATTATCTTTACGTGCAAAAAGAGCCGCAAATTTTAACTTGGCTCCACGGCATCGTTGATTCATACGAAAAAAGAAGCATTAGCGGTACAGAACTTTCGGTGGAAACGTATCGGTTGCTGTTGCAACTCACCAAACATTTAGAGTGGCAACCGCCCCTGGAAAATAAATTAGTCCAAACCTATTTGAAGCCAACGATTGCGTATATCGAAACACATTTTGCCGAAGACTTATCGGTGGAAATCTTAGCGGAAACTATTTTCGTGACGCCGCAATATTTAACCCGCCTCTTCCGCCGCTTTTATGGCGTGACTGCTTCCGAATACTTGATGCGCCTACGGATTAAAAAGGCCAAAGAGCTTTTACTAACTAAAAAAGATACCGAAATCCAAGTCATTAGCCAACTAGTGGGCTTTAAAAGCAGTAGCCACTTCATTGCTACCTTTAAAAAACTCACCAGCTACACCCCGATTCAGTTCCGTCAGCTTTATTTAAATTAAAAACACACTGCCTGTTGATAACGGCGCCTTCCCCCATTTATTTGGGAGTGCGCGTTTAACAGTCAGTGTGTGTTTTTATTTTAGCGCCCGAGAGTTAACAGACTAGTAAGGGGGCCAAAGTTTTTCCCGTTAGTCCGCCCATCCCGCATAAAATGACTTTCAGGATCGACCGCTAACCACTTGGCAATTTCTTGCGATTGGTCTTGGGCCACTCGTTTTACGTTCACCACTTCACGATCCCGTGGCGTTTCGTAATAGGAAAATAAAATATTATCCTTAAAGGCGATGGCTTGATACTTGTCGCCTTTTAATAAGCCTTCCGCCACCAGGGCGCGATGATGGGCTAAATAAGAAGCAGCCTTGGCTGGTTTTAAATAGGCGATGCGCCCACAGCGCGCATCAGGCTGTTGGTTACGGCGCCAATCCGCCACGCTTTGCGGTGCCGCTGAGTAATAAACCAGCTCCATTTGCTCCCAAGGTGTGGCTAAAAATGGCGTAACTTCGGCTAAAAGTTCAGCCGAGGAAAAGGCGCTAGCCATGCCCTGACTAGCTGCTGTTTGTTCTACAAGTTCTTCGTAATAAAGATACAGTTTCTCATCAGCGTAAAATAACCCAACTGTTTCTAATTTCTCAGCCGCAATCAGGACTTTCAGACGCGCACTAATTGGCGGTAAAGCCGCGATTACCCCTGATAGTTCTGTTTCTTTTGGTAAAGACGCCAAAAAATGATAGCGTTGGATGGTTTCCATGATTTGTTCTTCTTTCTTGACAAAATTTCCACTGGCACCGTGACTATTTTTCTTATTTTAAAATTGGTCCGCTCGCATGAATAGCTCAGCTAAGTAAGTAAGCACTAGACCTTGACCCCAGCCGTGCTGCCAATCTTTGGAAATGGACTGATAACCTAGGCGATCTTTCATGACGGCAGTTCCGGCTGATACATTTAAGACGCGCCCGTCTTTGGTCACATTGGCTAAAATTGCTGGCAAAGCTTTTTCCACATATTTGCGCTGCAATGGATTGCCATTGACCGCCAGGGCAGCGGCAATGCCCGCTGAAGCCGAAACTTCTTCGTAAGACTTTTCATCATCGATAATCGTGCGCCATAAGCCGTCACTTGTCTGGAAACCTTTTAAACTAGCCAACTGCTCTTTTAAAGAACCTTGCACATCCATGAATTGCGGATAAAGATATGCTTCCGGTAAACGCGCGCCGACTTGTGACATGGTGTAGGCCGCCCAAGCATTCGCCCGCCCCCAATAGATGCCCGATAAATGACTTTGCTCCACATGACTATACCCATGATAAAACAGCCCTGTTTCCGGATTTTGTAAAAATTTAATATGCCAATAGTATTGATTTAACGCATCTAAAATTAACGTCTCATCTTTTTTGATAATCCCCACCCGTAACATGAAAAAAGCAGCCATAAATAAAGTATCCGCCCACGCTTGTTGGGGAAAATCATCATTTTTAGAAACAGTGTGCTGTAAAACACCCTCGCCAAAACGCAGCGCGTCATGTTGTAAATAAGTAATCTTCGACTCCACCAATTCCCAGTAAATGGGTTCTTGATACTCCTGATATAAATCTAGTAGACAATGCCCCATGGCACACTTATTGACCGTCCAAGAATCACCACAGCCTAAAGCAATCAGCTCATCAACGCGCTCTTTGACTGCTTGGAGATACGCTTTATTTTCCGTTACTTTTGCGGCGCGACAAATGCCATAATAGGCAACACCGCCTTCCCAGTCCCACGTTAAATCCATAGCCATGGTCCGCTGTACTAGCGCCGACATGGTGGTTAGTATTTTTTCCTTTTGTGCTACTTCCATTAATTTTTCGCCTCGTTAAATGTTTTTTTAACTATTTATTGAAAGCTAAGACCAGATAGCGATACCCCGCCAGTTCATGTGTACCCACGCCGTACGCAGCCCCGGTTAATAAATCGGTAGCCGGTTGCATCAATTCAAAAGAGCCTGTAGTTTGCTGCATATTTGCTAGATAAAGTTGAACTGCCGAAGTTGTTTCACGTCGATATTGGATAAGTCCTTGGCTTAAACGGCAAAGTTGATAATTTTTATCCAGCGGTAAAATCTCATCAGCAATCAGTTTTGGCCAGACACTACCTGCTGCGGCAAAAGTCGGTAAAGCGCCAGTGACAATCACCGTTCCTGCACCTATTTTTTTCTTAGCGATTAAGGTTTCGGCAAACTCGCTTTGTCCTAAGATTTCCCAGGTTTCATCTACTTTAAACGTCGTCACTAAACCATCGAGGTTATCTTTTAGCTGGCCATAGTGTAAGCTTTGCCCCACATCACTTGCGCGGAATTGATTAATTTGACTCAAGCCTAACCACGTACCGACATTGCCTAAGCCATTAGTTTCCGGCCAAGCTAATTCTTTCGTCCGGTCGCCTGTCATGGGGCCAATCAATAGTTTGCCCCCTTGCGCTACGAAAGCTTGCATCTTTTGTAAAAGGGTGGGACTAACGCTACGAATAAAAGGGATGCAGATGACAGTATACGGCGCAAAATCCGTATTTTCTTGAATGACTTCCGTCGTAATACCCGCGTGGACCAAGCCCCGATAGTACTCGGTAATCAAATCACGATAATTATACATCCCACCCGTTTCAATATTATACACGCGTCGGGAATTGTCAGAGTACAGCACAGCTACATTAGAACTTTGATAGGTGCTGTCTTTTAAAAGCGGCGTTAATTGTTGAATTAAATTCCCACTCGTCACCACATCTTGATACCCGCGATCTGGTTCACCCCACGCCGTTACCACACAACTGTGGGTTTGTTCTACGCCGTAACGATGTCCGCGGAAATGCCAATAATTAAAGGACTTCAGCCCCCCGGCAAAACCTGTGAAGACTTCCATTCGTAAATACCCTTGCGGATGACTCACCACATAATTTTCCAAATGACCCACATGGGCCGTACTGGTTTCTAACAGGAGCATTTCATGATTATTATTTTTTAAATTGCGCCACAAATCAAGATTCAATAAGTAACCAGGATAATTGGTATGGGGTTGATACGTATCAAAGCCCACCACATCAAGTTCTGAAAATAATTCTTCATTCAATAGATTAAAGCCTAGTGCCGTATTATGGGTAATGGGCACTGCAGTCTCCATGCGAATGCGGTGACATAACCCATGAGCAAAATCATTTAAAGATTCTGCGGTGAAGCGGCGAAAAGCATTCATTAAAGACGAATTGTGGATGAAAGGTGTCTTTTGCGGCATGGGAACTTCTGCAAAACTCCCATACTCTTCGCTCCAAATTTTAGTCCCCCAAGCGCGATTTAAATTGGCAATTTCTAAATATTCCTCTTCTAACCATTGGTGCCATTTCTCTTGGCAGGCATCACAATAACACAGATCCACGTGACATTTAAATTCGTTGTCCAGTTGAATTGCCACAACGTTGGGATATTTAGCTGCTACGGCCGCTACTTTTTGCGTTAAAGCATACGCTTTTTGCCGGAAATAGTCGTTATTGGTGCAGACGTGCTGGCGGGAACCATGGACCATTTTCGTGCCATCGAGATTAGTAATTAAGCGTTCAGGATGTTGATACGTCAGCCAACGAGGTGGGGTCGGAGTGGGAATACAAAGACAGACGTCAATCTTATTTTCCGCGTACAAACTTAAAGCATCCTCTAATAACGTAAAGTCATACACGCCCTCTTCAGGCTCTAAGCTACTCCAAACAAACTCGCCAATCCGAGCGAAGTTCATTTTTAATTCTTTCATGCGCTTGACATCTGCTACCATAATTTCTTTGGACCAAACCTCGGGATACATACAAGCACCATAGTAATACTTGTCAAAAAGTGGTGCTGTAGTCAAATAGCTTTGTAGCCGAATAGCAACATAACGCGCTATTGCCGCCGCTCCTTGAGCACAAAAATGAGTATTGTCCATAACCCCGACTGGATAGTTGGTGCTTTCAGGAGCTTGGTGCGTGAAAAGTTCCCGGCTTTTGGCTTCTCCCAGTGCTTCGTAATAAGCATTAGTGTAGGCGTTTAAGTCAAAGAAGGGAATTTCAAATTCTTTAGCAATTTGTTTTAAAACATGAGTGTATTCTTTTAAAGTCGGCACTTGTTGGCCGGCGATAAAATTGCGCCGCTCCACTGGCGAACATAAAATAGGCCGTGCTCCTTTAGCTTGTAATTTTTTTACCCAGTCGGTCAAAAATTGATAATAGTCATTCATGGGTACACCTTTTTGATCGTTGTGACCAAATTGCACCAAGACAATGTCCCCTTTTTCGGCGGCGGTTAATAAGTTAGTAAAGCGTCCTTCATCAGCAAAACTTTTCGTTGACGAACCATTTTTAGCAAAGTTCACAACTTTTAATTGAGCGCTTTCAATTTTTTCCCGCAAAGCTTGTCCCCACCCCATCATAGGTGCGCGGCTAGGAATGTAATCGGCGACAGTGGAATCACCAGCTAATAATAGTTTCATGTGGAACCTCCATTTTTTATTTACTCTTGCCTCTATTGTACTAAGAATCCCTCACAAACATTTAGCCAATCTTGAGAGATTCTTGAATTATCTTGGGAATCCCTATGTAAAAAGGGAGTGCCACTGGTAGCGGCTTACTCCCTTTCCTTAATATTATTTATTTAACGCGTTGGTTTCTTCAATGAGGTCATTACCACCAGAGGATTGCCATAATTCAACCGCTGCTTGCCAACCAGCATCATCTAATTGACCTGCAAAGTACTTAGTGCGAGCATCGCCAATAATTTGATCCAATTGCGCTCCTTTGGTCGTGTAGGTATCGGTAATGAAAGAAGCAGTCGGATTAAAGACGGCCGTTTTTGCATCGCGAGCTTCTAAGGTAGCCCGAACTTCAGCAAACTCTTTGTCGCCATCTGTTGCCGGTTGAGCTTTAGGTAATTTTTCCCCGGTTGTCCCCATAGAAATTTGGGCAAAGCTCTTGGTAGCGTCCGTTACGGCGGAGGCTTCTGGCGTATCAATTAAAGTGTAATATTGCTTCGTATCATCAGTATATTCGAAGTTTTCCCCTTCAATCCCAATGTTCAAGAGGGTTAACATTTCGGTGTCGTTTAATTTATCTAAGAAAGTCAACACGCGATCTAGGTCTGCTTCTGTTTTAACGGAAGCTTTCGGAATCGCTAAGAAACTTGAGTAACCATCTGTTGGTAAAGAATACGTTGTGCCATCGTTATTGGCTAAGTTGCCGGTAATCAATACTTTATCATTGCCAGAGCCTTCTTCTTGTTGATTGAATAAACTTCTTAAAGAAGCAGCTCGTGAATACGTATCTAAAATAATCCCTGCTTTACCGCTGACAAAATTATCGTTCCATTTATCGGTTTCCAAGGTAGCAAAGTCTTTATTGACTAAACCTTCTTGCACCATTTTTTGCATTAATTTAAGGGAATCCATGTACTCATCTGTTTCAAAAGATGGAATCAATTTACCGTCTTTTTCCACCCAACCATTGCCGGCACCTAACCAAGTAGCTAAAAGGTCATAAGGACCACCATTATTTAGATTAGGCCATTTAGGAATGTTAATCCCCACTGTATCATTTTGACCATTGCCATCAGGATCTTCCTCGGTAAAAGCTTTGGCGACATTGTATAAATCTTCCACAGTCTTAGGCTCTTCCAGTCCTAAATTTTCCAGCCAATCTTTACGAATAATAGCCGTAGAACGCACTAAATCTCGGCCACGATAAATTCCGTAAACGGTACCGTTAACGCTGGAAGCTTCAACGATATTTTCATCGGATTTAGCTAAGTTAGGATAATCTTTTAGCTTGTCCGTTAAATCCCAATAGGCGCCAGCTTGCGCTGATTTAATAAAGCCAGCCGTTTTACTAATTACCATGACTTCTGGCATATCTTTCGCATCGCCAGCCATCACGATATTGGTTTTATCGCCATAAGAAGTATTAGGTACCCAGCTCATTTTAATTTTAGTATCCGTATATTTTTCAATCGCTTTTTGTACGACATTGCCATCAGCAGGTGGGGTGGTTTCAATATAAGGTGCCATAATAGTAATTGGCTCATCAGAAGTTGCCGCTTCAGCACTATCTTTTTTAGCACTGTTGCCCCCGCAAGCACTAAGTAATACAGCAGTCATTGCGCCTAACCCAATTAACGGTAATAATTTTTTCAGTTTCACAGTAAAGTTCCTCCATCCTTTTCTTGTCCGTTGGTCTTGCTTTAAAACTAAAATCAAAAGCGCTTTTCATTCCAAAGACCGATAAGTGTCTAAAACTTTTCAAGCATGCATTCTTGAAAAGGCTTACCTCATCTCTGTAATATATTGTAACCGTTATCTTAAGAAAAAGATTAACACAATTTTGGTAAGGACTTACATTTTCTTGGTTGAAACGGTGAATCAAAAAACAAAAAGAGAAGTACCGGGGGGTACTTCCCTAAGCAAATTTAATGTGTAACAACACTAATTGATAAAGACGCAAAATGGAGCGTCGTTGATGGTGACTTATTCACTTTATTTTTGCAAGCTATCTATTTATTTTTTATTATTCAATTCGTTAGTTTCTTTGATTATATCGTTACCACCAGAATTACTCCATAAATCTAATGCATCTTGCCAACCCTTATCATCAATTTGACCGGCAAAATACTTAATCCGACCGTCAGAGATAATTTGATCTAGTTGGGCTCCTTTGGTTGCATAAGTGTCTGTAATGTAAGCAGCAGCTGGATTATAAACTGCAGTTTTCGCGTCTCGCGCTTCCAATGTTGAACGTAACTCTATAAAATCTTTGTTTCCTTCAGAAGTTGGCTCAGCTTTAGGAAGCTTATAGCCAGTCACCCCCATAGACATCTGAGCATAACTATGAACCGCATTAGTTATTTCAGATGTTTGTTCACTCTCTTTTACTTTAGTGAATTGTTTAGTATCATCTGTAAATTCATAGTTTACTCCTTCTATACCGGTATTCATCAATAATTGCATGTCATCAGAATTGAGTTTGTCAATGAAATCTAACACTTCATCTAATTCTTTTTCTGTTTTAACAGCAGATTTAGGAACTGACAAAAAGCCAGAATATCCTGCGGTAGGTAACGAGTATGTTTTCCCTTCAGAATTTTTTAAGTTCCCAGTAATCACTATTTTAGAAGCACCACTGTCTGCTTCTTGTTGATCAAATAGTTTTGCAATTGACTCTGCACGTGAATACGTATCAAGAATAATACCTGATTTACCATTTAAAAAGTTTTCGTTCCATTTTTCAGCGTCTAAAGTAGCATAGTCTTTATTTACTAACCCTTCATCTATCATTTTTTTAATAAATTTCATAGAATCTAAGTACTCAGTTGACTGAAATGATGGTACTAACTGTCCATCTTTTTCAACCCAAGCATTCCCAGCCCCAAACCAACATGCCATTAAATCATATGGACTATTCGTATTTATAGTCCCTGGCCATTTAGGCATATTAAATCCAAATGTATCATTTTGACCATTACCGTCTGGGTCCTGTTCTGTAAATGCTTTTGCCACATTGTATAAATCTTCTACTGTTTCTGGCACCTCCAGTCCCAAGTTTTCCAACCAATCTTTGCGAATAATCGCAGTGGAACGAACTAAGTCACGACCTCGATATATACCATAAACCGTCCCATTTACACTGGAAGCTTCAACTACATCAGGGTTAGCATTAGCAAGGTTAGGATAATCCTTTAACTTGTCAGTTAAATCCCAAAAAGCACCATTTTGAGCAGATTTAATAAAACCTGCATCTTTTCCTTGAATAACCATTACTTCAGGAATATCATCACTAGCTAAAGTGATATTCATTTTATCCGCATAAGAAGTGTTAGGGACCCAAGTAACATTTATCTTCTTCCCAGTAAATTTTTCTATTTCTTGCTGCATTAAATTGCCTTCTTTAGGGGGAGTCGTTTCAATATAAGGCACCATCAAACTAATAGTAGCCTCAGACTTTGATTTTTCTGAATTCTTTGCTTTATCGCCCCCGCAAGCACTAAGTAACACAGCAGTCATTGCGCCTAACCCAATTAACGGTAATAATTTTTTCAGTTTCACAGTAAAGTTCCTCCATCCTTTTCTTGTCCGTTGGTCTTGCTTTAAAACTAAAATCAAAAGCGCTTTTCATTCCAAAGACCGATAAGTATCTAAAACTTTTCAAGCATGCATTTTTGAAAAGGCTTACCTTATCTCTAAAGAAATTGTAATCGCTTTCTTAAAGAAAAAGTTAACACAATTTTGGTAAAGGCTTATATTTTCTTGGCTGAAACGGTGAATTGTCGACAAAAAAGAGAACTGCCCTCGACAGTTCCCTGTAAATTTTTTTATTCCACTACGATAGCTTGTGCTGTACTGCTTTGCCTTAAGGGTACGGGTTGACCGGTCGCAAATCTCACATGATGCAACTGAACATTTTCACAGGCCGTTAAATAAATTGACGTTGTCTCAGTGGGATTAGTCAGCGTGACATTGGTTAATCTCACCGCCGTCAAGGTACTTTTTTTCGTTTGTGGATCTAAGAAACCAGCTAACTCCACCACCTGTCCTGCGCCAGTTAACGTACAGTCGGTTAAGGTTAAATTTTTAAAATACGGGAGCGTGGGAGCAGCAGCGCCGTCACTATTGTATTCCACACTGTGGGCCATAAAACGGTCTAACTGGCAATCCAGCACGTGGACGTTTTCAATGAAACCACCACGATCGGGATGCGCCTTTAACTCCAAACCAAACAGCGTATTTTCCACACGACAATCTTGCAAAATGACGTTACGGACACCACCGGATTCTTCACTACCAATAGCCATCCCGTGCCCGCCTAGCATTGCTAAGTCAAAAATCCGCACGTTTTCAGTCGGTAAATTGATGCGATTTCCTTCCGGATTTTTGCCTGACTTAATGGCAATACAATCATCACCTGTGTCAAATGTCGTATCAAAAATCAAACAGTTCCGAGAAGAATCCGGATCCCAACCATCCCCATTATCTACGCCCCGCGAACGAATCGCTACACCATGCGTCGTCACAGTATCACAGTAAATAAAGTGCACGGTCCACCCTGGCGGATTTTCCAAATGGACACCTGTTAAGTGAATATTTTTAGTTTGAATAAAATTCAACAGTCGACCGCGCACGCGCCGACCTGGACGACCATCAGAGACGTATTGCGGATATTTTTCGATGTCTGAAAAGTCTTGGCGCATCGCTTTGCCTAACGCATCACCGCCACCACGAATCGTCCCCGTCCCACAAATCCGGACGTTTTCACAAGTGATTTTTTGCCGATTGGTCGCTTCAAGATACCCACTATTTAGCAAGCTGCGGTAACAATACAGCTCCCAGCCCTCATAGCGATTCAAAATTAAGCCTTCTTCATTCACTTGACCGGCGTAGTTTTTAGCCGTGACTGTCGTGTAGACATAATCTTTTGGCTGCGAAGAACCTTGTAGCAAACCATCCACTTGGAAGGTGATGTTACTTTTTAATTGCAGCGCACCGCTTAAAATTTTAGCACCACTGGGAATGAGGACTGTTCCCCCTTTCGGACAGTCAAAAATTGCTTGTTGTAAACGGGTCGTACTGCTTGTTTTTCCCGTGGCATCGGCAAAATACGGAGCCGCTGTGACATCAAGAAGAGACGCTGCCGTTAAAGTAGTAAAGGTTATTTCACTTTCGCCAACTGCTTGTTTTTGTGCATCCAAAGTAACGACCCGTATCCGATAAAAAGTATCCGGCGTCAATTCAGTCAAAGTGAGATGCGTTTGTGCTGGTTTTCGTAAGGCGACAAATTCATCGTTACAGTAGACATGGTAACCAGCGAGATTTGCTTTAGCTTGTGGTTTTTCCCAGATACACGTCACCGCCCTACTTTGTAAAGTCGCCGGCGCTAGTTGTAAATTTCTTACAATCTGTTTGCTATCTGTCATTTTTTCTCCTCTTTAAGACCAAGTGTTGGTCCACGCATCATCTAGTGGGGGTAAATCAGTACTCTTACTTAAATAAAAACGATCCAATTTCACACCTGCTGAACGACCAGCAATACTGAAAATATTTTCGCCAGCTTGCAAATCGACTTGGGCTAAACAATTCCAATGCCAGATTGAAAGATTTAAATAAGAGAAAAGGCGACCGTGATTAAATTGCGCGTCAGGGGCTAGCCACGTATTATTGATGCCAACATGAAGCATGTCTTTTCCTTTATCATCATATTTCAAAAGAGCCCAGACGTAGTACTTACCGGGATTTTGCACCGTCAAACGATAATGAATACTAGGCGCAGCTTCCGGATCTGGCCATAAAAGCCCGGCTGCTCCCGGCAGATAAAGACCTAAGCCTTGGCCTTGATTGGTGGGCGTTCCTAGATAGTCAAAAGCGCCAGGATACGCACCAGGCAAAGCTGGCGTTTCATAAGCGACTGCTGTATTGGTTAAAGCCATTTCGGCTTCAAAAGCAATTTTTTCGTCCCGTTCTAAAATCTGCTTTTTCGACAGTGCAGTCAAACGATCTAAGTTTTGCGGAACTTCTTCAGTTAAAATCATGGATCCTAGTTTTTGCGGTTGACGAATTAAATTCGCCGCTAAAAAGTGCTGTTGGTAATAACTAGGATCAGCGAATAACATTTCTGGCCCACTAACATCACTTGCTAAAGAATGATATTGTTTTTCGGCAAGTGCTAGTAAGTTATCTACTGTAGGAATCGCTTCGTTTCCTTTTACATTTCCTACTGGGCCTAAACTGGTCTTTTTAAATCCTTGTGTGTATATTACGAGTTTCGAAAAAGCAACATAGCTATCCAGCATTGTTAAACGCAAAGTGTGCTGGCCAGCTGCCAAATAAGGTAAGCGCAAATAAAGTTTATCCACTTCATCTAGCACGGCATTAGCCCATTGGCCACGGTGTTCGTCAGTCGTCGCACTAGCGAGCACACTAGTCACAGCTTGATCTACTTGCACTTCAATTCGAATTTGACCTACTGAATTTAAACTTGGGAAGCGATAAAATTCCAACAGATGGCTGCCGGCAGTCGTTAGAAAGAACTCATACTCCACAAAAGGACGCCCTGACTTAGTAGCGGTGAGGTCAGCTAACTTAGGAGAACTAGCTTGTAGTGCAGCACCACCACCGCGACCTAAAGCTGGCAGCACGGTAAAGGCCGCAGCAGCAGTATCTTGTTTTTTTATAAAGGACGTCGCCGGCAAAACAACGGCACCCTCACGCTCAGCCGTTTGGGCTTTGGCGGCAATAATTTTTACCGGAATCGCTTGCGTTTTTTCCCCACTGCCTAAAATAATTTCACCAGTTCCTACTTGCGCTGCCAGTGTCAAGCCGATAAAAATCCGTTCTTCGGTAGCCACGGTTCCTTTTATTTTCGTAAGGGTGATACCTTCCGAGGCGGTCAGCGTATAGTCGACAGTCCCTGCGCCATAGTTGAAAACTTCCAACCAACGGGGAGCTACACTTCCTTGTTCTAAAATAATTTCTTCGGTAACGTTAGCCCCTTGCCACAAAACATAGCCTAATTGGGGTGCCCCCAGTTGCAACGGTGGCTTCGTTGTAGGATACATTTTCATATTAGGCGGTGGCGCTAGTTCCGGCGTTAAAATTTTATCCCATTTACCGTCAACCATCACTTTATTGTAATAATGCAACATCCAGCGCAAAAAATTAGTGAAGGTGGCCGAACGTTGCGTGTAAGCTGCCGCGGCTTGTAACTTGCCTTGTTGGTGAGCCAGCACACTGCGGTCGGCAAAATAAAACTCACAATTTTTATAATACGCCGCATGAATTTTCATTTGCACTAATTGAAAGAAAGCGGCTTGTTCTGCTTCAGGTAAGGTTTCAGCTACCGCGTTTACTTCATCAAAAATTACTTTTAACGCGTTAATCCGTCGGGCTCCTTCATCGCCAAAACACACTTGTGAAAAAGTATTGGGATCCAATTGTTCAATTTTGCGGACGTTGGTGATCTGCGTGAATTGATTCAGTAGTGGGCCGACTTTAGCCCCAATTCCCCCTGAAAAATTATCATCCAACCACTGACTTAAGAAGTTTTCCACATTTTGGGTTGTTTTTTCCTGGCCAATTTCAAAAGCAAAGCGCGTGAAAAATTCTAAGTCCTGTTCGATAGGTTTTAAGGCTCCCACGTTTAAGACCCAAAGTTTTTGAATGCCATTATCCCACGCTTTTTGCAACTCATTTTTCATCCGCGCTAAAGGCGTCGAACTAATAAATAAATAATGCATATTCGTAGCTGCCCAATAAGAGCTATGATAATACAAGCCGTGACCCCCGCTACGTTTTTGATCTTGCAAACTCGGGTAGCGTCGCACATAGCCATAGTTATCGTTGGCCCAGATAATCGTCACATCTTCCGGAATAGCTAGCCCCTGATCGTAGTAGGGCAACACTTCCTTATAGGGCACAAACGTCTGTAAAATGTCTGCTGCTGGTCGCCCAATTGTTTTAGCTAAAATGTCCCGTTGGTCATGAATAACTCTTTCCAACAATTCTTTTTTGGCTTGAAATTTTTCATCAGTGCTTAGCATTGTATCGTTATCAATAGTGCGGGTCACAAAACCACTATCGTGAATCCCCCGCATACCCACGGTGTAACTCACTTCATACTCCCGGTTAGCCGCCACACTTTCCTGCCAATACGCTTGTAAGATTTCCCGATTTTTTCCTGGCAAAGAATAATCGTATTTTACTTCATCGTGCGTGTAGCCTTTGCTTTTTAGCCATGGGTCCCACTCATTTTGGTTACTCCGCAACAACATATCACAATGACTCGTCCCCACCACAATGCCCATCTCGTTGGCTAACTGATTGTTCCGCGGATTCTCATTAAAATAATTCACGTGCATCGCCGGCCAAATATAATTGGCTTTTAAACGCAATAACAAATCAAAAATTTTAGCATAAAGCACCGGCCCAATCGTTCCATCTTGCGTGTGGGCCTGCGCCCAGTTATTCAGCTCTTCTTCATCATTAATAAAGATTCCCCGATACTTAACAGCAGGATATTCTGTAACGCAGAAATCTGCCGGCACCTGATACGCACTCCTTTTTTTCACCGGCACATCGGCAAAATAATGCCACGGTGAAACCCCTAAACGCCGCGAAAGCTCATACAGCCCATAAATCGTCCCTCGTGAGTCACTGCCGATAATCCAAAGTTGTTTCCCCACAAGTTGCAGCAAGTACGCTTCCCAACGTAACGCCCCAGATTCAGCATAAAGGGCAGTAACATCTAGTTTACTTGTTAGGTTGGCAGCAGTAAATTGTTCAAGCGTTCCTATCACGATTTCTGCCGCATCTTTTTCAACGACTACCACGTCTTTACTAAAAACCGTTGCTAAATCATGGGTGAAATTTTCTGTAGCTAAGGCTACACTGCGGGGAGCTTGCGGTAATAAACAAAGGGTGATTTTTTCTTGATTGAATAATGTTGGCATAATTTTCTCCTTGCTCTTCTATATTACTGTCTTCTCTTAGTATACGAAGTTGAATTTGTAATTTCTTGGCACATTATGTAAAATATATTGCATAATCGCACCCAGAAAAGAGGCGTTTTCTTTGAACATTTACCAAGAAGTAAGTTGTGACTACCAAGAGACCATCCACCACACTAGTCCCTTTCATCGGCACACAGGCTATGAACTTTATTTATTTTTAGCCGGTGACGCTAACTTTTTAACAGCTAAAGATGGTTTTTTGTTGCAACCTGGTTATCTTGTCCCTATCACTCCGGGAACTTGGCACAAAGCTAAAACGAATAGTGACGCGCTTTATAAACGTGCTTACATTAATTGTTCTTTAAACTTAGTCAAAGAACTCTCCACACCACAGACTGACCTTGCCCAATGCTTTACCCGTCAAAATCTGCAGAAGCAAAGCGTTATTCAGTTAACTGCATCCGCGAGCCAAACTTTTTTACAGCACATTCAAACCATTCAGCAAGGACTATCGGCTGGAGTTTATGGCAATGACTTAAAAATAAAAATAGCTCTTACCGAAATTTTGTTATTAGCCAACCAAGCACCACAGATTTCCCATAATCTAGTAGCGGCTCATCTTCCTAGCCTCATTACAGAGATGATGCTCTTCATTGATATACATCTCAAAGAAGACTTATCTTTACAACGATTCAGTCAAGCCTTTTTTATGAATGGCAATTATTTAAGTCGGACATTTAAAAAAGCTACCGGCATCACTTTACAAGAATATATTATTGATAAACGCATCGAATTTGCCAAAGAATTACTAGGCTACGGCTATTCTGTAGAACAAGCCGCTAGTGAAACGGGTTTTGGCAACTATTATCATTTTATTCGTGCCTTTAAGCAACGAGTAGGTTGCCCTCCCGGCGTTTACAAAAAAGAAAGGACAGTCCGCTAGTGAAGCGTGACTGTCCTTTTGAAGTTATTTCAAGCCAGTAGTGCTGATTCCTTCTACAATATATTTTTGGAAGAGGAAGAAGATGACCAACACTGGGAGTAATGAGACTACCGACATGGCAAACATCGCACCCCAGTTGGAACTACTGCTAGAGTCTAAAAATTGTTTTAATGCAATTGAAACAGTGTAACTTTCAGGCTTAGTCAAGTAAAGCATTGGTCCGATTAATTCTTCCCATTTCCAGTAAAAACTAAAAATTGCCGAAGTTGCTAATGCTGGTTTGATTAACGGTAAAATTACTTTGAAGAAAATTCCAATACGACCACAACCATCCATTTTAGCTGCTTCATCCAATTCAGTCGGGATGCCTTGGATGAATTGATTCATCATGAAAATAAAGAAGGCTTGTCCAAAGAATGAAGGAACCGTCACTGGGAAAATAGTGTTAATCCAGTTAAGCTTACCAAACCACAAGTATTGAGGAACCATGATAATTTCTTGAGGAACCATCATAGTCATTAAAACACAAGAAAACCAGAACTTTTTCCCTTTAAATGGAATTCGTGCGAAGCCGTAAGAAATGACTGCTGAAGAACAAACAGCACCTACTGTAGCAATCAAAGCAATACGTAAGGAATTGAAAATGTAAGTTATAAAGGGCACTCCAGCGATCCCTTGAAATCCTTTTACGTAATTATCTAACGTCCAGTTAGATGGGATTAATTGTGTAGCCGTCTGAAAAATTTCCGAATTTGGCTTTAAAGAACTAAAAATCAACCAAAAAATAGGATAGAGCATCACAATGGCTACAAGCAGGATAACTATATCAAACGCTATATTTTTACGGTTACTGGCAACCATTTTAGACCTCCTCCGATTCAGAAAATACCCAAAATTTCGATGTTGCAAAGAAAATAAGAGTAATCACTGCTATTAAGATAATCAAAATCCAAGCTAGCGCCGAAGCGTAACCCATTTTAAAGTCAGAGAAAGCTTTCTGATACACATACAAAGAGTAGACCAATGTACCATTCCGCGGTGACCCTGTACCATTAGTAATAACAAAAGCTGGTGTGAAAGTTAAAAACGATTGAATTGTTTGCATAACTAAATTAAAGAAAATGATTGGAGTTAAGCAAGGTAATGTAATTGAAACAAATTGTCGTAACTTTCCTGCTCCATCAATCTGTGCTGCTTCATAGTAATCGTTAGGGATATTTTTTAATCCTGATAAAAAGATTAACATGGAAGAACCAAATTGCCAGCCGGCTAACAAAATTAATGTCAACAACGCGGTACCAGGATTCTTAAAGAAATAAATTGGATCTAAATTGATTGATTCCAAAAGTCCATTAATTAAACCTGAATCGCCAAAGATATTCCGCCACATAATGGATACTGCTACACTCCCTCCGATAATGGAAGGAATGTAGAATAGTACCCGATAAGCACCCGAAAGTTTCGATGGTCGATTAATTAACATCGCTACTGCTAATGCAATAATCAAACGAAGAGGAACGGCACAAATTACATAATTCAAAGTTACTTTAAGAGCTTGTCTAAATTTAGGGTCATCAAAGAATATTTTTTTGAAGTTGTCCAGTCCCGTAAACTCAGCTTTGGTTAACAAATCATAATTGTGGAAAGCCATAAATAAGGAAATCCCCATTGGCACAATAATAAACAACAAGAAACCAATGATAAACGGTGAAATAAATAAGTATCCGGAAATTAAGTCTTGTTTCTCGGTACTCTTACTGTTAAACTTCGACTTCAAAATACTCCGAGAACTATTTTTAGTCGTAGTTTTCATCAAAAATCTCCTTTGCTTTTTCTACATAGCTGTCATAAGCTTCTTCTGGTGTCATTGTGTTATAAGTGATTTCAGCAAATATTTCTTTAAAGTGTGTATTTAATTCTGAAAATCCTAATGGTGGCACTGGCGATGCTTCACCAACGTAATCTTTAATTTTATCTAAGTAATCAGACGCAATTTTTTCATCATCAGACATTTGATCATAAATTGCAGCTTTAGCAGCAGAACTTGCTGGAATTCCTCGTTCGGTACCAATTTCTTTATTTGCCTCTTCATTGTTAATCAAGTAATCGATTAATTTTGCTGCTGCTTCTTGATGTTTTGAATTTTTAGCAACAGAATAGAAGAAACTTGGACGATAGAATAGAGCACCTGATTCTGTTGCACCATATGGCAACTCAAGATCAAAAGATACACCTTCAGCTGCTGATTGCGAATACGTCACATATTGGTTATTCCAGTTTTGGTAATAGGCAACATCTCCTAAAGAAAACGGATTTTCATCAAAACTTTTAATGTTACTAGCTACTTCCGCAGTAGGCATAGCCCCTTCTTTAGTCAAGCTTTGAATCGCGCTCATAAAATCAATAAAGTTTTCCTTAGAGAAAGCTAAAGTAGGTTTCCCATCCTTATCGTATTCAATTAGCTCTTCACCTTTAGTTCGAAGATAATATTGTAACAATACATAATTATCTACAACGTCAATACTTCCCAATTTGCCAGTATTTTTATGCACATCGCTCACAGATTTTACCCAATCTTCAAAAGTATAATTACTGAAATCAAGGTTTGAATTGGCTTCTTCTGTAACTTGTTTATTAACAATCATCGACATTGCATTAATAGCTGGTGTCATCGCAAAAATCTGTTCATTAACTTTACCAGCATCGACAATAGAATCTTCTAAGTTTGTAGTATCAATTGTTTTACCTTCACCAACCAAATCACTTAAATCGGCTAACTGATTTTTCTCACCATATTGTGCTAAATAGGAAGTATCCATTTGCATCACATCTGGTAATTCCCCTGCTGCTGATTTAGTCGCTAATTTTTTCCAATAATCATCCCAAGCAGCATATTCATATTCTACTTTAATATCTGGATTATCTTTTTCGAATAACTCAATTGCTTTAATATACTTTTCATGCCGAACTTCAGAACCCCACCAAGTAAAACTAATTTTAGTCTGACCGTCCCCACTGTCACTCCCAGCAGTATCATCTTTTTTTGAACCACAAGCAGCCAACGCTAGAGTAGCAATTGCTAGTGAACCTACCAAAAATTTCATCTTTTTCATCAGATTGAATCCTCCTTTGTGTTTGGTTACATATCCATCATATTGAAAGCGGTTTAAATTTGAAAGGTAAAAAATCGAGTGTTTTTCCTAAAAATCAGACTATCCAAAAAACTTGCGGAAAAATAAATAAAACTCGTACTTTTTATGCTAGAATAATTTAAAGTAAACGCTTACCAGAAGGAGGACTTTTGATGAACACTTTAAAACATTCCCTGATGAACTTCTTTGATGCTCTTTTTACACTCATTTATCTAAATTTATTATGGTTTCTTTTTACTTTACTAGGTTTTTTTATTTTAGGAATTGGACCGGCTACGGTTACTTTGCTTAAGGCCCTAACAGATTTTCGTCGTCATCAAGTTAGTTGGTCATTCCGTGAGTTTTTCTTTCAATATAAGAAAGTTTTTTGGAAAAGTAACAATGTAACCTGGTTATTCCTCGTTCTTTTAGGTGGAACTCTGTTTAACTATCGGATTTCCCTTATTTATTTTAGCAATCACCTTTTCCTCCGCTCTATCTACCTAACTTTATTTTTAATTTTTTTAACAAGCTTAATTTTAGCTTGGGCTAATCTAAGCAAAATAACTCTTAACTTAAAAGAAAATCTGAAGTTTATTTTAATTGAACTGTTTCGCTTTCCGCTACAAACTATCGCAATCATGTTAACAATTTTTATCATCATTCTTGTTTTATGGTCTAAATTTTTTATTTTGCTCTTTTTCGGAGTTGTGCTCAGTCTGTACCTCGTAAATGTCATTCATGGAGAAGTATTGACCAAAATTGTCAATCTAAAAGACAAATATGAATCCTAAAAAGTTACTTAGCCGATATTCTCTATCTTACGAAGAAAAGTTACGCTTTTTTATTACGGTTATCTGCGCGCTACTTTTGTGTTGTATCCTTTTACTTAATTTATTTTTTTGGCGGTTACTATCACAAAAAGATTTTGCCAAAAGTCGAACAGAGCTTTTCTATACTTCACAAAGTATTTTTTCCCGACTAAGTGAGCCCCGTAGTATTACTTATAACTTAATGGCCAACGAAACTTTTCAAAATCTCTTACTTCAAAGTAATGAAGAAACTAGACCTTCTCCTGACAAATATTCAATTACTAAAGATATTAGAACAATTATTCAAAATGCTACTTTAACTGCCGACTCTAGTATCATTTCTGTCTATCTCTTTAATAAACAAGAAGAGAGTCTAGCAAACACCCTAAGTACGCGCGAACAGTTACTAGGCGATTTATCTTTTGAACAGGCTTTTACAACGCTTCCCGACACACCAAGCCCAGGACAATGGTTTTTTTCTAATGAACTAAATCAAGCTATTTTCATGCAAAAAATTTTTTCTTCTGAACAACTTAAATTAGAGTATCAAGGCGTCATTATTTTCCTACTCAATACTACTTTTATCCGCAATACTTTTGAAAATGGTGCAAACTTTACTAAAGATAATATTTACACATTAAGTTACGGCAAAGAGACGCATATTACTACCTTTAATGACCCTGATAAAACAACAACAATCCAGCAGGAGCTAGCTAATGTAAACCTCGCCAAACAAGATAATAAGATCATCAAAATTGCAGGTAAGAAGTATTATATTGTCTCTACAGAAAATAGTACCTTCCAATCTGCCTACTTAGTCCCAGATGATGAAATTTTAAAACAATTAATTCAATTGGAAATCCTATTTATCCTAGTTCTCCTCATTCTCATTTATCCTCTCTATCAAGGCATTAAAAAAATCAGCAAACGCCTCACGGACCCCATCATTGAACTGGCAGCTAAGATGCGTAACGTTACTGACGAAGAAGATTTGAAAGCTTTGAAAAAGCTTACGCCCCACAGTCAAAGCCATGATGAAGTCGCCATTTTATATCACGGTTTTCAGGATATGGCTAGCCAACTGAGTCAGCTTATTGAAGAGAACTACAAGGGAAAAATTCTCTCGCAAGAAATGGAGTTTAAGGCTTTGCAAGCACAACTCGACCCTCATTTTCTCTACAATACGTTAGATTCTATCTACTGGTTGGCTTTAGAAAATGATGATGAAAAAATTGCGCAAATGGCCTTGTCTTTGGCTTTACTTTTCCGCAAAAAAATTAATAACGACGCCGAAGTGATTACTTTAGACGATGAATTACAATTGGTGGACGCTTATACCAATATTCAAATGATTCGTTTTGAAAACCGCGTGCACTACCAAAAACGGCTGGAACTAGCCGACCTCACCTTACAATTGCCCAAATTTTTAATTCAACCTTTAGTAGAAAATGCCTTCAAATACGCCGTTGAAAAATCCGCTAAACCCGTTGAGATTACGTTATACATTCATGAAACAGCTGCCGATATTTGGCTTGAGGTTTTAGACAACGGTCGCGGCTTTAGCCAATTGCCACCCCAACCTAGTCAAAGTGGAATTGGTCTTAAAAACATCGAAGCGCGTTTAAAACTATTTTTTGGCGAAGAAGCGACTTTAAAAATTGTCTCTGAACCTTTCGTCGCCACTAGTGTTACTATCAAAATTCCCAAGTCACAAATCAGGAGGAAGTCATCGTGATCAATATTCTAGTTGTAGATGATGAACCGATTATCGCTAAAGGTATTGCCAAAAAAATTCGTTCTTTTACCGACAGTCAGCAACAAAACGTGACTGTTTTTACTAGTAGCCAAGAAGCCTTGGCTTATCTCGCACAGCATGCTGTTGATTTAATTTTCTCTGATATTAATATGCCGGAGTTGAGTGGCTTAGAACTAGTAGAAGCTTTGCAAAAAAGTAATCCGCAAAGTGAAATTGTCATTATTACCGGTTTTGGCTCTTTAGCCTATGCAAAACAAGCGATGGAATTTGGCGTGCGCCATTTTTTAGAAAAGCCGGTCCAGCCGCAACAATTAAAAACAGCTTATCTCGATTCTTTGGAGCGTTTAGCAAAACGTAAAGTTAACTGGCGCCACCAATTAGCCAATGACTTCAACCGTTTTTTAATAGGTGAGTCAGCGACCATGCCGCCCGCCATTCTGGAAGCCCACCCCCTTTTAATGATGTTTGATGCTCAGTTGGAGAAAGCTTGGCTCCCACTATTACAAAAAAAATTAGCCGAAAAAATTTTCATTCATGGTCATTATCAAAACGCCTGCTATTTTCTTTTAACCATTACCGAAAAAGAATTAATGCTCCTCCTCCAACAGCAAACTTGGTCCCCAGGCATTTTCTTTGTGGCGTCTTGCAAAGAACCTGCTACTTTGCACACGACGATTAATTTAGGACTATTGAGCTTTGAAAAAGAATTTTATTTTAAACGCGGAACAATCTTACAACCTGCCGACTTTAAACATCCGACACCGGATCAAATTTTAACTGCTTATTTTTTACTAAAAGAAAATTTACCTCGCCAATTACATCAACAAGACTTTATTGCCGCCAAACAAGCTGTCGATACATTTTTAGCTGAATGTCAACGTCAATTGGCTCCCGTCAAGCAAGTTCAAGCACAAGTCAGTGACCTTGTCGCCTTTTTGATGGAGACTTACGAATTACAGCGGGATACCATTTTACAAGAAGCCAGCTTGCGAATTGTTTTTTCCAATCAGATTCAAAGTCTCTCCTTTATCCTGCACTATTGTTTAGCACAAATTAAACAGCAACAGGCGCCACTAGATGCCAACAATATTCCAGCTAGTCTTAATTATTTAATTGAAAATCATTACGCTAACGAAAATCTTTCTCTCCGCTGGATTGCCAAAAATATGCTGTTCCTTAATCCGGATTATCTCGGCCGTAAATATTATCAACTAACCGGCAATAAATTTAACAATAAATTGGTGGAATTCCGCATGCAAAAAGCTGAAGCTTTAATTTTAAATGGCAAAAGTATTCATGAGGTGGCCGAAGCTGTGGGTTACAAAAATAATCCTGAATATTTCTGTCAAGTATTCAAAAAGGTGAAAGGCACAACGCCCCACCGCTACCTCCAATTAAAAGAATAAACAAAGCCCGTTGAGCAGGAATTTTTCCCTAACTCAACGAGCTTTTTTCTTTTATTTTATTGACGACTCTTTCTTAATCCAAGCTAGTCCATTGCCATTCTTCAACTTCTGGGATATCTTCCCCGTGCTGGCGAATGTAGTCATGATGGAAATTAACGGTATCAGTCATTTTTTGTGCGAATTCGCCGGCAGACGCACCGTACACTTTTTCAGCAGCATCTTTAGCTAAGTGGAAACGATCCATTTCACTTAAAACCCGCATATCAAACGGTGTAGTGATATCGCCATTTTCCCGATAACCGTGGATGCTTACGTTGCGGTTATGGCGATCAAAGAAGATATCGCGGACTAAACCTTCGTAACCATGGAAAGCAAAAATCACTGGTTTGTCTTTGGTGAAGTAGTTGTCAAATTCTGCATCGCTTAAACCGCGTGGGTCAAGGCGTGGGTGGCGCAAACGTAATAAGTCCACCACATTAATAAAGCGAATTTTTAAAGCAGGGAAGGCTTTGTGTAACAAGGAAATAGCCGCTAAACTCTCTAAGTTTGGTTCTGTGCCGGCCGCCGCAATCACCACATCAGGCTCGCTGTTGCCTTCAGTAGACGCCCAGTCGATAATCTTTAAGCCGTCTTTAACTAATACTTCAGCTTCATCAGCGGAGTAAAATTGTGGCCGTGGGTGTTTTGAAGTGACGATTAAGTTAATCAACTCTTCAGAAGCAAAAGTTTCATGCATTACCGCTAATAAGGTGTTGGTATCAGCCGGTAAATATTCGCGAATGAATTCTGGTTTCTTTTCTGCCAAGTGGGTTAACATCCCTGGATCTTGGTGGGTGTAACCATTATGGTCTTGTTGGAAAACAGTAGAGGTGGCAATCAAATTCAATGAAGGATAATTTTTCCGCCAAGTTTGTTCTTTGGCTTTCCGCAACCATTTGAAATGTTGGGTAATCATGGAATCTACTACGCGGAAGAAAGCTTCGTAACTAGCAAAGAAGCCGTGACGTCCAGTTAAGACATAACCTTCCAAGAAACCTTCTGCTTGGTGTTCAGATAGTTGACTATCAATCACTCGACCCGCTGGTGACAACCATTCATCTTTAGGAAAATCAGTTGGTTCTAACCATTGGCGGTCCGTTACTTCAAAGACGTGGTTCAAACGGTTGGATTTAGATTCATCTGGGCCAAAGATCCGGAAGTTATCAGGATTTTCTTGCACCAAATCGGCGGCGTATTTTCCAAACTCAATCATATCTTGGGCAATGATGCTCCCTGGTTTAGTCGTATCAATGGCGTGTTTTTTCCAGTCAGCTAATTTCATTGGTTTCGGATTGATACCACCATTGGTAATCGGATTGGTGGCCATCCGTTGAGCTCCTTTTGGCGCCATCTCTTTTAGTTCAGGAATTAATTTTCCTTCTGCTGTAAAGAGTTCTTCCGGACGATAAGATTTCAACCAATCCACTAAAGCGTCGATATGGGTCATATGCTTTTGATCTACTGGAATTGGCACTTGGTGGGCTCGGAAGCTGCCTTCAATCGGTTCACCATCCCAAGTTTTAGGGCCGGTCCAACCTTTGGGCGTGCGGAAAATAATCATGGGCCAGCGAGGCATTGAAGCAACTTCATTCGCCGCGCCAAGACGCGCTTTATTTTGGATTTCTTGAATTTTTTCAATCACGGTATCTAATACTTCAGCCATTTGCGGGTGAACTTTAGCAGGATCTTCGCCTTCCACAAAGTAAGGTTCCCAGCCCATCCCTTTAAAGTAGGCACTTAAATCTTCATTGGACTTACGGGAAAGAATCGTTGGATTAGAAATTTTTGCCCCGTTTAAGTGTAAGATGGGTAAGACTGCACCATCAGTTACCGGGTTAATGAAAGTGTTAGAGAACCAAGAAGTAGCTAAAGGTCCGGTTTCAGCTTCACCATCGCCGACAACCGTGGCCGCAATGACTGCTGGATTGTCTAAAATAGCTCCTGTTGCATGGGATAAAGAATACCCTAACTCGCCCCCTTCATGGATAGAGCCTGGTGTTTCTGGTGCTGCGTGGGAAGCAACGCCCCCAGGGAAAGAGAATTGTTTAAAGAGTTTTTTCAAGCCTGTAGTATCTTCCGTAATTTCTGGATAAATTTCAGTGTAGCTACCGTCTAAATAAGAGTTGGAGACCATCACTTGACCGCCGTGACCAGGGCCTTCAATATAAAACATATTTAAATTATATTTATTAATTACCCGGTTTAAATGGGCATAGACAAAGTTTTGGCCCGAAATCGTTCCCCAGTGACCGATGGGATGGACCTTCACATCCTCAGGGGCGATAGGCCGCGTTAATAAAGGATTATCTTTTAAATAAAGTTGACCTACTGAAATATAGTTAGCTGCGCGCCACCAGGCATCCACCTTGGCTAAATACTCTTTGGAATCAAAATCCGTCATGTTAAAAAACTCCTTATTCTTTTTTAGTATTTTTTACTTAAAGTAATTCCTGAAAAAACGGCTAGTTGGCACTAGCCGACTTCGTGAAAAACTTAATTAACTTCACTCAGAGTATAAGCTATTTTGGAAAAGAAGTAAAGGTATTTTTTACTTTTTTATGATTCCTTCACTAAATTCTATTTTATCCGCGTTGTTGTAAGGACAAACGTTTAAAGAGGGCCTTGTTTTTGGTCACTTTGCCATTACTGCTGGCATAGACGCCCAGTGTCGAACCGACAAAGCCTCCTGCTACTTGCGTACTTAAAAAGTAAGCCGAAACATGGTCAATGAGTAATTGGCGTTGGCCAGAAATCTCTACCCAAAAGCTTAAGTCTTGCTTGTCCTGTTGAATGGCCAACGTCACATCTGGTTGGGGCAGCTTTTGTGTCACTAAAATTTCATCCTGGCCTTTTAAGGTCTGAATAACCTGCACCACTACTTGATGCTCCACTTTTTTAACGACGAAGCGCATCGCAAATTGATTACTTTGAATAATCATTAAGCCTGCCTCTTCGTATTTGTTTTCTGGCGTGAATTCTTGCTCCACTTGTAAGCAGTAGTGCATCGAATTTTGACGCAAACCTAAATAGCTAGGAGAAGCTAAATCAGCAAAAGTAATCGGGGTTAAGTTCACTTGTAGCCCCGTAGTTGTTACTTGATAATTTGCTTCTTCAGGATTACGCAAGCGTAAAGCAACTGGTGGAATCCCTTGTTTAAAGTCGATCTCAATATCGGCGATGAGAACAGCGTCTTCTGCCATTATTTTTCCCACACCTGGATTAACTACCGGCCAATCCGCTTCCCAAATAACCGTCGCCAAAAAAGTTTCTCGACCTAAATTATTGTAGCCTTCATAAAAACGACTGGCTAAACAAGTTAAGGCCCAGGTACCATCGGCTTTTTCAATTAAATCGCCATGACCAACATTTTGAATTGGATAATCCTGTCCGAGATTACGATGGGTAAAAATAGGATTGTTAGGATTACCTTCATACCACCCGTCAATTTTAGTGCTACGAGCCACACTAATCGCATGTTGTAAGCCGGTACCACCTTCAGCGATTAAAAGATAATAAAAGCCATTGCGTTTATACAAATGTGGTCCTTCTGGCCATATATTTTTGCGTAAAGCACCTTTCCAAATAGGTGTGCTGACACCGCTAAGTTGCATGGTCGTCAAATCTAACTCCTGTAACCAAATCTCATAATCTCCATCGTAACGGATACCTGCACTACGAGGGCGCGTACCAACATAGTAACACTTACCATCCTCATCAAAAAACAAGCTAGGATCAATCCCTGCAGCTGTTGGTAAAAAGTACGGGTCGCTCCACGGGCCACGCGGGTCCGTTGCGGTCACAATGAAATTACCACCGTGAGTCACGTTAGTTGTAATCAAGTAAAACGTTCCTTCACGATAGCGAATCGTGGGGGCAAAAATTCCGCTAGAATGATTCGCACCAGTGAGGTCCAATTGACTGGGGCGCTCTAAGACATTGCCAATCTGAGTCCAATCTACAAGGTTTTGACTGTGATAAATAGGCACGCCGGGAAAATAAGAAAAAGTTGACGTCACTAGATAATAATCTTCCCCTACGCGACAAACAGAAGGGTCAGGGGCAAATCCTGCTAAAATTGGATTTTTCATCCTTGGACCTCCCAAATACGATAATTCCCGCTTAAAGCTAAGAAGGCAAAAGCGTATAAAAAGTTATCATAGTAGCGGCGCTCACCAGTTCTTAAAGGTGTCTGCCAAAATTTTTCGACGCAAGCCGTCGCATTGGCTCCACTTGTTGCTAAAGACCCCATGGCATTCATGGCGATTAGGCCCACGGGATGTAAAACAGTATCGTTAGCTGGAGTGCCATCGATATAGTAGACCCGATTTTCGTGTCCTTTTACCGTTTCATTGAAGAAATGTTGTAGGCGCGTCACACAGTCATTCAAAGCTGGTGAATTACCACCCCAAACATTAGCTAGGCCGATATTACCAGCCGTGCGGTAGGCGTCACTATAAAACCGATCGTGATCTTTCACATTTTTAGGTGTACCGTCATATTCGCTGTACTCCGCAGTTAAACCAGTCACTGGATGACTAGCCGCAACTAAAAACTTACGACTGGCCCTAGCAGCTTCTTGCCAAAATGCTGCATCTTCGGTATTGCCCCAACGAGCAAACAATTCATAAAAATGCGGCAAATGATAAGAGGGATCCGTAAAGTCGCAGTTAGGAACAAATTTAATTAAATGATTTTTTAAATCCCACATGGAAAGTCCAGGAAATTCTTCATCTTTGTGCAAACAGACGTGCAAGATAGCGCGAGCTTCTTGTTCATAATTTAAGATCCCCGAACCGTTACCAAAACGGTGACTGGCAAAAAATAAGGCTAGGGCAAAATATTCTTCTCCATCTGGTGCCGGACCGTTGGAGTTTTTTTCGCCGTTAGGGAGCACAGACCAGGCAAAGTAACCTTTATTTTCGCCGGTTGTCAGCCACATAAACTTTTTCACCCAACGCCAAAGTTTATCAAAAATGTCCTGACGATTGTATTGAACGCTTAACATCATGGCATAAGACATCCCTTCTGTTCGGACATCATTGTTCCCAGTGTCTACGACATACCCTGTCTGATCATCATTTTCAAAATAAATTTTGTGGGGACCAACGAAAAGATGCTCCCAAATTTCTTTTAAGCGAGCAGCAACTTCTGCTGGTGGATAATTCATTTCTTGAAATACATTACGATACTCCATCATTTTTACTCCTTTAAACTTTCCTGTAATTGTTGCCAGGCGGTACCTGCTTGTACTGTGATGCCAATGCCATGATAGTCATTTAAGCGCCAACCTAATTGACGATAATAACTACGTGCAAAAGAAAAACCTGAGCCTTGGCAGACACCATACAGATTTCCTTTTTCGTCTAACGCCTCGGTTACTATGCCTTGCCAACCTTGCTGACAAGCTAACAATACCGCATTTTTCATGGTGTCAGGAAGCCAATCTCGCAAGATGCCCTTGGCAAAGGCACAAATAAACATCGCCGTAGCTGATGTTTCGGCATAAGTTGCCGGTTCGTCTAAAATTTGATGCCACAAGCCACTGTCATCTTGGAGAGACAGCAAGCCCTTCACAAGTTCTCGATAAAAAGTTTGCAAGGGTATCCGTAGTTCGTGTTGGGCGGGCAGGACTACTAATAATTCACTCAAGCTGTAAATAACCCAACCATTCCCCCGACTCCAAGGAATCAAATTGGCTTTAGCATAGTTTGTTTCAAAAATATGGCTCATTAAGTTTTGTTGCGGTAAAAACATGCGCTCTTTAAAACCTAAAAACTGTTTGCCGGCACAAAGCAAATACTTTTCTTCATGCGTAAACTGATAATAATGAGTCAAAAAAGGACAGGACATGTATAAATCATCAATCCACATCGTCTGATTGCCCCGAACAAAAGTACCATCAGGATTACGTTCTTGGCGAAGATAAATAAACTCAGCAATACGTTGTAGTAAGCGGCGCAACCCTTGTTGATTTTTCAGGGCTGGTTGAACTTGTAATAGAAAGTTCCCAAAAGAACCACAGTCATCTAGTTCAGTTAACCAATATAATTGTGTATTTAAGGTGGCATAAGTAAAAATTTCTTGTTCTTTGAGGCAGTAGGCATCATAGGCCACCACTTGTTCAGCAAAAGCTATCACATATTCCGCCAGTTGTGCCCAGGCAAAAGTTTGGCTCGCTTGCCAAAAACCAGTTAGAGTCACCCCTAAAGGATAGGTCCAACGGGCAAACTCACTAGGCAGTTGCGTGTAACGTCCATATGAGTTCTCGTAGCATCCTTGCCACAATTTCTCGCCAGCTAAATGTTGCGTTGCTGTTGGCTGTAGGGCAAACGGGCCTTGATAGACCCACTCTGCTGTTTCGGTTAAACAGGCACTTAAATCCGCCGTCAAGTTGGCGCCATAATACAAAAGAAAATCAACCGCTATATCAGTAGAACAAGGTTGCCAGCTTTTTTTATTCCAATAAGAAAAATGTTCCACATTGCCAGACAAAAAACTCTTTTCAGGTAAAGCAACTAAATAATAGCGTGGACGATTCGCGATAATCTCCTGCCGCTTTCTTTGCGGGTAAGTAGGCAACTTATCCTGAAGCACTGGACAAAGTTGTTGTTCTAAATTTAATTTTTGATAGGTGAAACCAATTTTACGAAAAGCACCCTGCTCTTTACCTAAAGTATAGAAAAATGTCGGCTCCCACTGGGGCATCGCATTTTTAAGCGCAAAGCCCTGGCCTAAATTCGTTTTCTCACTGACGACTACCACTTGATTCCAACCCGCGGTCAAATGCAGTGAAAACTGACTGAAGATACGGTTGTTCTCTTTTTCTGGTGTCGACTGCCATACTTTAGCACCGTTCAGCCATAAACTAGAAGGACCAACACATTGAATTTGCCAATTGGTATCTCGCTCTTCCTTACTCCAAGTTTTAGCAAAACTACCCACCACTTCACCAATCGCTAATTCAGGATAAAAGTGTGTTAAATCCACAGTATAGGCGCCATCATTGTCTGAAAGACGCATTGCTGGAAAATCCAGCACCAAAGGATACGGTGCTAGGGGATTTTCCGTCATAAATTTAATAGCCAATGTTTCCACTGCGGGCCAAGAATTTGTACCATAGCGTGCTGCGAAACTCTCTTGTTGAAAATACATCCTTATTCTCCTTGCGGCGTTGTTAAAAATTGAAAATAGCTAAAGTCAAAATTAGAGCCTGGCAAAAAGACAAACTCAATATTTTTTTTGCCAGTAAAAGCAGGCAACGGAAATATTTTTTGTTGCAGCTCCGGTGCGGCGGTAAATTCTAGCAAGTAGAGGTCTTCTGTTTCATTGTCTTTCACTTTTAATTGAATGGAATTATTGGTGGTTGCGGCACGCCCGACAACTTCAATTGCGGTGACGGCTGTCGTGCCAAAGTCGAAATCGCGGAAGCCTAGAATAACGTTATTACCAATTTTTTCCACGGCTGCGGAAGTTAACTGAAATTGATCACCATAAATATAGTCATTTTCTACTGCACTAATTTTTTGGAAGCTATGGGTTACTGGCGTAAACCAGAAACCTTTCATGTGGACTTTTTGCCGGAAAACAAAACTTAAAGTAGTTTTCCCTTTTAATTTTTGCGGCAAATGGAAGGTTTGCTCTTGATACGTATTCCAAACAGAACCTAACGTATAGGTGACGACAGCCACTTGTTGACTGGTGGCATCATGGGGATATCCTTGCCAAATTTCAACGGCAAAAGGGTTCGTTTCTAGTGGGAATAAAGATAAGGTAATTTCATTAGACCCTGTGCTACCAAAATCGACATCATCAAAAACAACCCAGCTTTCTTCTCCCCGTAAAGTAGCGACCCCGCGTTCATTGCCATTAGTCATGGGTAAGTTACTACGGGTATATTTCCCACCAGAAATCATTTCGTAAGGATTTAGAAAAGCTGCTTGTAATCCTTGAATTTCAAAATCTAATTGGGCGTATAAATCTAAAGCTGGTTTGCCATTATGACAACCACAGCGCACGTATACTTTACCGTTAGCTTTAGGTCGGAGGGTGACTTGATTACCAGTAATTTCTATCTCAGCTAAATCAGAATCAATACCCTTTTCATCCGTTAAACGCCAGAAGAGGGGTTGCTCATCTGCGTTGGCTGGATAGGTCTGAGCTGTAATGGTCACGGTGGCAGTTCCAGTAATGATTGATTTGGTTAAATTATGCTGTAACTCAATTTTACGAATTGGCACCGTCATTACCGGCGTAACTGGAATCACCGCAGTTTCAGCCGGACAAGCCTCTTCAATCCGTCCATCGGCGACTACGGGAATTTTAATCGTCTTTTGAGGCAAATGAGGACTAGCGACAGTCACGACGATATCTCCAGCCGCAATCGTTGTCCCGACAATGGCTAGTAGTTTACCGTTAAAGAGCCGTTTTTGATTGCCTTTGTAAGAGCGATAGTCGGTGCTATCCCCGTTATCTAATCCTAAAAGTTCTCCTGCACCGCTGACGGTTATCGCTATTTCATTATTGCCATTGGCCACTAGTGTGCCCTCCGCGTCTAAACCGTTAATTTCCAGGAAAACTATATCCGTGCCATTGGCGGTCAATTGCTGGCGATTAGGAAGTACTTGTAGTTGAGCAACATCGCCAAAAGAAGTGACCACGTCGGTCGCGACAATTTTTCCGTCTAAGTCGTAGGCAACAGCTTTTAGTTGGCCTTTAGCATAAGGAATTTGCCAGTCGTGAATTAATTTTTCACCGTGGTACACATCGTTTTTTTGTCGACCTAAAGAAGCGCCATTAAAGAATAACTCAATCTCTGGTGCGTTACTGCACACGCGCAAATCAATTTCTTGCCCCTCAGAAAAATCCCAGTAAGGGAATAAATGAATCATAGGTGCTTCGTGGTAATTTACCCAAGCTGCTTGGAAAACGTAATAGGCATCTTTAGGGAAACCAGCCGTATCAATTTGACCAAAGTAGGAATTTTTCGTGTGATAAGGAGTGGGTTCTCCAATGTAGTCAGTCCCGGTCCAAATAAATTGGCCTAACGAGTAGGGAATATTACGGTCTTGAATGATACAACGCTCAATACTTTTAGCGCCCCAACTCGTGGTACTATTCCCTAAAGAAGAGCACTGTTCATCGTCATCAGCCAAGATACTTTGGGCTAGAGGAAAATGATAGACTCCACGACTTTGGACGACTGAGCCCGTCTCACTGCCGTAAATAATCCAATCGGGATATTGTTGATGGTGCTCAGCATAAAGTGTTTCGCCGTAGTTATAGCCGACAATCTTTAAGTGATCCGCAATCTTTTGCGTCTTTTCCCAAAGTAAATAATTGGAACCAAAAGTAATCACCGCATTTTCTTTGTAATCATAGGTTTTTACTAAGGCGACTAGTTGTTCCAAAGTAGCTAACCCATCTTCCCGTCCTTGCGTATCGTAAATTTCATTCCCAATGCTCCACATAAACACACTAGGATGATTACGATCACGACAAACCCAACTAGCCACATCTTTTGCCACCCAATCGGTAAAATATTGGGCGTAATCGTAAGTTGTTTTAGGATGTTTCCAAACGTCAGTGAATTCTGATTGAATCAAAAAACCCATTTCATCGGCTAAATTTAAATATTCTTCCGCTGCTGGATTATGGGCAGTCCGAATGGCATTCACACCCATTTTTTTCAAAATATGCAACTGTCGTTTTTGAGCATCGCGATTAAAGGCACTCCCTAACGCTCCCAAATCGTGGTGTTGACATACTCCTTGGATTTTAAAAGCTTTCCCATTAATCAGCATCCCCCGATCAGGGGTCAGTTGAATATCCCGAAAGCCAACGTGTTCTTTTAAAACTTGCTTAAAATCTTTACCAATAATCGTCAGCTGGATTTCATAAAGGTTTGGTTCATCAGGTGACCAACGCTTTACATCGGTTAATAACGTAACCATTTGCAATTTTTTCTGTTTTTCCGCTGCTTTAAAGTTAAAATTATTTTCTTTCACTAAAAGGCGTTTCTTTTTAAAAAAGATTTCTTCTTTTACGGTGATTTCCTCGCCACGGTGACTTTTCTTATTTAAAAATAAATCGACTTCCAATTTCCATTCATTCAACTCATCATCTAATAACACTTCATGGAGATACATTTCATGCGGCGCACAATAAACATTCGGCAACGTGTGCCACCAAACATTGCGATAGATACCAGCTCCTGAGTACCAGCGGGAATTAGGGGCTTGATGAATAACGCGGACAAAAATTTCGTTTTCGCCTACAGTTAAGTAAGGAGTTAAGTCCAAGGTAAAATTCGTATACCCGTTTTTCCATTCTCCCACTAATTGTTGGTTAATAAAAAATTGGCTATTGACGTAAACCCCATCAAATTCAATCATGTTGACCGCTTTTTTTTGCGTTTTGTCCAGGTAGATAGCTTTGCGATACCAACCTTCGCTGTCACGATATAAATTTTCACTATCGGTAATCAGCCAATCATGAGGTAGCCGGACACTCTGCCAAATTGCTTCCTTGACTGTTGTAAAATCAAAGGTCGGTTGACCCAATGGTTGTTCGCTAAACTCCCAACCTTCATTAAATAATTTTTTCATCACTATTTTCCTTTTCAATTGAGTAATAGGGGAATAAATTGACTGCCCACTAACCCAGCACAAAGGGGAGCTAAATTAGACGAGCAGAGACTGCGACCAAATTCTTGTTCTTGATGACAATGGCGGCAGTAAAAGATGCGGGGAATAAAATCGCGAATTGGATTAAAAGATGCCCCGGTAATTGGTGCTAAACAGCCAATTAAAAAGGCAATAAAAAGACTTACTTGGATATTTTGTAACAGACTAGTGGTGGACTCTAAGTGAATGAGGGCTACAGCTATCATCATGGCTAAGGTGCCAACAAATTCCCAGCCAAAATTTTTCCTTTTTTGTGGTTGGCTGGCAACAGCGGCAAACTTATTTAACGCAAAAGGTGCTTGTTGTCGAAATAAAAAGGTTAGGGCACTGACTGCCAAAAGGCTACCTACTACTTGACCGCAGAATCTGCTCCCCAGTTCACCTAAGCTCAGTTGACCTTGAAGAAAGCTACTCAAACTAAAGACAATGTTCATATCAGCGCTCCCTAAAGCACTACCAGCTACGCTCCCTATTAAAATACTGACGCCCCAAAAAAGTCCCACTAGCCACCGACTACTTTTAGGAAATAAAAAGCCACTGCCCAACCCACCGAAAATTAAAATAAACGTTCCTACTAACTCCCCTAAATTCATGGTCATTCCTTTCCAACTAACAACAACAGGGCTGACCGGTAACGCTAACGTTTACCTCCAACCCCGCCTTTAGCTTCCGCTTTTAAAATTACTCAGTTGTTTCTTGGTACCGGAAGTAATCAAAGTCCGCGGCAACGTGTTCACCTGTTAAGTCTACACAATGCATCCCCACAAAAGCACCAGTGAAAAAGCCCCCTTGATCCACGTAATCATCCGATAATTTCCAGCTAGCAAATT
Organism: Enterococcus nangangensis; assembly: GCF_005405245.1. GTDB lineage: Bacteria > Bacillota > Bacilli > Lactobacillales > Enterococcaceae > Enterococcus_J > Enterococcus_J nangangensis. Next base: position 50,171 of record NZ_BJDR01000003.1, read on the forward strand.
CTACAGGCACTGGTGTAAACGTGCGGCCGTCAAAAGAATATTCGAAGTGGTACGTCAAGCCCTCCACTACAACTTTTAAGTACACGCCGGTTTGTTTCTCAGGTACAACAATCTCTCTTTGATACAATGGGGTACTCGTTTGGAAGTGATCGCAATTTAATAAAGTTAAAATGCGTCCTTTTTCTTCATCCATCGTCAAATGGAAACTCGTCCAGTTGCGAATATTGTAATAACAAATTAAGCCGGCAAATTGTTGAAAACTTTCTGGCGTGAATTCTAAATACGTTTCCGCTTCAAAGTGAAAAGCTTGCCAGCGCCGCGCCACCAAGGATTGCACAAAAGTGGAATGGGGCGATTGGGCACCATATAGTCGCAGATAACCAGGACGTGCTGTCAAAGAACCAATTTCTTCAGTAAAAGGAATCCGTAACGTTTGCAAATGATGATTTAATTGCGGCATATCAAACGAGTCTGTCGTTAGATAATCTTGAGGGAACGAAACCGCTGGTAAATCAGGCGCTTCCACCGTTGCACTAGGCGCAGGCCCACCCACCACGTAAGGCCAAGCATCGTGCCATTCAATTTTTTGTAAGCCGGTTTCGCGCCCTAATGGACAATAGCCGCGATTTTCTAATAATTTAAACTGCGGCAGTTTTAATGGTCGCCCTAGCAAATGTGCTAAGTACCATTCGCCAGTTTGTGTTTCTACTAAAGAGGCATGCCCGGCTTTTTGTAGTGGATTACGCAAATCAGCCCAAGAAGTCAAAATCGGATTAGCAGGATGCACCTCGTACGGCCCGTGAATTTCTTTAGCTCGTGCAATACTAGCTGCGTGCTCAAACTTAGTGCCGCCTTCAGCCACTAATAAATAATAATAGTCGCCAATTTTATAAAGGTGTGGCGCTTCCGTTAAACCAAGGTCTGTCCCTTTAAAAATAATTTCTTTTTTTCCTACTAAACGTTTTTCCAAAACGCTGTACTCTTGTAAAACAATGCCATAAAAACGGTGGTTTTGCGGGCGATAATCCCACACCATATTGACGAAATATTTTTTGCCACTAGGATCATGGAACAAAGAAGGATCAAAGCCTGAGGTATTCATATAAATTGGCTCTGACCACTCACCGTCAATCGTCCCACAGGTTACCAAATAATTGGTCACATCTTTAAAACAATCCCCTTCCACGACCTTAACATCGGAATAAATGAGCCAAAATTGCCCATCGGCGTAGCTTAAGCAAGGGGCCCAGACGCCGCCTGAATCAGGATCCCCTAACATATTTAATTGGCTAACACGATTTAAAGGTTGGCTGACTAACTGCCAATGAACCAAATCTTTAGAATGATGAATTTGGACACCAGGGAACCACTCAAAAGTGGAAACGGCCATATAATAATCATCCCCGACTCGACAAATACTCGGATCTGGATTAAATCCTTTTAAAACTGGATTTTGAATTTTCATAAGTCACCTCAATAAATTTTTCTACCTTGTTCATCGGCAATTCCCGACTTGCGATAAAAATAAGTGTTGATTTGGTCCCGCCATTCGCGGCCACAACGTAATTGTTCTTGCAAACGCTCCTGTACATTGGCAAAAGCTACCGGATCCATTTCCTCTTTAAACCGTTCCCACGTACGGGCGTACTCTTCGGCAGTCTCATAGCCGGCAAAGTGCGTGTCGTAAATGTGTTGAATGACCGTTTGCCCGCTGTGTAAAACATGGGTGTAGTCTACATGATGGAAAAATAAAATTAAATTATCGGGACAGGTAGCTAAATTTTCATAGCGGGCCACATTTTCCCCTAAATATTGTTTCACATAACCTGTGCCTGTTTTAGCGGTACGGTCCACCCCGATACCGTTACGATCAGCGTAATGATACGTGCCCCAAGCGGAATATTCATAGCCATCCACATTAGGCCCATAGTGGTGATTGGGTTCCACCATAAACCCTACGCCTAAAGGTGCCGTATAATTTTCATACGTTTGCCGCGAGGTCATTAAAATATCTAATAGTGCATCTTGGTTTTGCGGACTTAAGTCAAAAGTTAAAGCAATCCACAATTTGGCGATAGCTTCAGCGGATAAATCATTGGCCCCAATCAGTAAGCCATACCCAAACAAGTTAGCTTGGGCTAATTTATGACCCGTCCAGTTGTCATCAAAGCCAATGTTAGCAACTGCCGCAATCCCTGAATTTTCCGGCACAGGGGAAAAGTGCTCCAGCACTTTTTTTACAGGCGCTTCCTCATCAGCATAGGTTTCAAAATCCAATACTTCTTTCCACATTGGGAGCAAATAGCAAATATGTTTTTGTTGGCCAGTGTATTCTTGGGCAATTTGAAATTCCAAAATTTGATTTGTTTTTTGTAACTGGCCAAATAGTGGCGAGACCGCTTCCCGTACTTGAAAATCAATCGGTCCATTTTTAATTTGTAAAATGACGTTGTCTTCAAACTTACCATCTAATGGTTTAAAGTTATCAAAAGCTGCCCGCGCCCGGTCAATGGAATGATCCCGCCAATCTTGTTTGCAGTTATAAACAAAACAACGCCAAATTACTTTTCCGCCATAGGGTTTTAAAGCGCGCCCTAAAACATTGGCTCCTTCATCATGATTGCGGCCATAAGTAAATGGTCCTGGCCGATTTTCAGAATCAGCTTTAACAATAAAACCGCCAAAATTAGGAATAACTTGGTAAATCGCGGCTACTGTATTTTGCCAAAACGCAATCACTTCTTCCGCTAAAGGATCGGCAGTGCTTAAGCCGCCAAGTTCCACAGGTGCCGCATAATTTAAGCTCAAGTAAGTCGTAATGCCATATGCTGCAAAAATATCCGCTACCCGTTTCACATCTGGCAAATACTCTGGCGTGATAAATTTCGTTTCGATAGCATGGACGTTAACATTATTAATGGAGATACCGTTGATGCCTACTGAAGCTAATAGTCTGGCGTATTCTTTCACCAATTCATCATCACGACGGAACTGACCATTGTGATAAAAAATGGATTCCCCAGCATAGCCTCGTTCCACACTGCCATCGGCGTTGTCCCATTGATTAATCATCCGGAGATGTTGTTGGGGGACCACGGTTTCATTTTTAATTTCTTGTTGAGTGACTAATTTAAAATAGATTTGGAAAAAGCCATGGAGTAAACCAGGGTAATCGCTACCTTGGAGAAGAATTTGTTCCTGATTTTTAGTAATGCGATAAGCTTCTGCACCTGACACTTCAGCTTCAGCAATTTCCATGACAAAATTCGCAGCTTCTTTTGTTACTAAATGGCTTTGGGGAAATAATTGCTGAATTTCTTCTTTTAAAGTGTCTTCATGGTCTTGCACCCCACCGATAAAAATAGCAAATTCCTGATTAACCGTTTTTTTTAGCCAAGCAGCATCACGTTTTAATTTCATTTTATTAATCCTCTCTTGTTGTTTTTAATGTTGATTAGTACGATAAACGAACCATAATTTCCTAATTAGTTTCAGCAAAGAGTGTTAAATCTAAAGCTTTAGCCGCTAGTCGACCCCCATTAGCCGAAAAATGTAGCCCATCCCCAGTATCTGCGGCGGCCAACAATAATGTTGGATCTGTCGGATCTTGGAGCGCCTGATCTAAATCAATTAGCCCTTTAAGCTCAGGATTACGCCGGAGCCAGGTATTAATCAGTTGGCGATCACGCTCTAACGGTGCTTCGTAAAAAATTGATTTTTGCATCGGCGCTAAGGTTACGCCAATGGGCGCAATGCCATAACTTTTGGCCGTCGCAACATACTTTTCTAAGCCAGCGATCACTTCATTAGCGGTGACAAAGTCTTGTTGCGGGTACAACTGGCGGTGAATAAAATCATTAATCCCATGATTGATAATGACATAATCCGGAACACGAGGCGAAAATACTTCCGCTTCAAAACGGGCAAGTCCTGCGTAACCGTGGCGGTAAAAACCATCTTCACTGTGGTCCGTTTCTTTTAAAACACGGTTCCCCCCCACCCCAATATTTAAAATTGCTAGTTCACGGTGGTCTTCTGCTACTAGTCGTTCCTTCATGCCATCAATCCAAAAGCCTTGCTGCGTTAAAGAGTCGCCAAAAACAGCAATATTTTTCCCTTTAGCCGTTAAAGTCACCACACCAGCAACACCATAAACCATACACATCCGCGGATTTTCTTGTACCATCCGAAATTCTTCTACTTGGGAAATGGGCGTGGGACTTTCTCCTTTAAAGTTTTCTACCTTCAAAACGGCACGGGAATATGTAACAGTACCCGAGGTGATAATTGTGGGCACAGCCAGCCACGTACAAATCGTCAATTCATCTAAACAATCCATCGCAAGGTCAATTGGGTCACTTTCGAAAACGACACCTGGCGCGATAACAATTTTTGCTTGATGGTTTTTCGTTACAACCAATGTTTTACTGCCTAAAGTCACCGTTACTTTAGCAAAAATTAAGGGTTCAATCCCAAATTCATTGGCAAAAATCAGTTTGATTTTCGGGCCACTAACATTCGTTTTCAAACGTAATACTTGTTTTTCTGGACTGATATAAGACGGCCATGTGCGATAATCTTGTGGCCGATAGTAAAAAGTTGTTTTCCACTGCATTTTTAACACCTCTATCCTTTTTTAACAAATTTAGTTTGAATATCATTTAAAACAGGTAAAAAGTCTTGAGTAATCAGATAAATTAAAACGACTGTAAATAAAATCAATAAAAAGTCCGTCACAAAGTACATCAAGGCTAGCGTAATAATTAAGTAACTGGCAATTTTTAACGTTAACTTAAGTTGGGTAAACATATAGTACGCCGACAGTCGTAACAAATCCCGCAAACGAAAGGCAAACTTCACGTTAATTACCCCGGCAAAAATGGCATAGACGCCTAGTAAAAATAGCGCAAGCAAGAAAAACCAGGCTAGAAAGTTGTAGGCCGTTTGAATTTGCCAAGCGATATCTACGATAAAAACGACTGCAATCGCCACTACAGGAACAGTTACTTTCAAAGCATCTAAGAAATTAGCCCGATATTTTTTAAAATATAAAACAAGGGGGGCATACTCTTCTCGATGATCCGTCAGTAAGGCCGCGACTACTGCTGAAAGGGAAGGCCCCAACACGATGGCAAACAAGCCCCACAGCAAAACATTATCGATTACTTTTTCTAAAAAAAGAAAAGCAAAAATTAACGGACTACTAGTGATGATAAAACCTAATTGTAAAAGTAAAAGTTCATACACCCGCGCCGAAATTTTGTACATTTTGCCATCTGTAAATTCATGTTGATTTCCCATTTGTTTGCTCCTTTTCTAAAAAAACGAACCAGTTGACCAGAGGCCAACTGGTTCCTAAAAACCTTATTCGTTATTCTTTTCAAACTCTTCGTGTGCTTTGTTCACCATATCGATATACTTCGTAGCACCTTTATCGTTCGCTTCTTTCACATAAGCATCCCATTCATCCAGTGGGCGTTGACCTACAATAAATTGTAAAGTAGATTGGTCGACAAAGTCTTTAACTGGAGTAGCGATTAAGTTAGCTTGTTCTTGTTCCAAGTCATCAAATGGTGCTGGTGGATCTAAAGCTAACTCTTTACGAGACTTCGCCATTTCATCTAACCAAGCTACTTCAGTTTCATCCATTGTTGAACGTACCAACTCCTTAGCACCACCATAAGAGTAGACACCACCAGAGAAGCCAAAATCTTTTTGTAAATCTTTTGTTCCTGCAGGATTCAAACCTTTAAAGTTAACGTCAGCAGCAAGCTTATAAGCGTCACCATCTTTAGTGTAGGTTGTACCTTCAACGCCCCATTTAGCAAATTCTTGACCTTCATCAGAGTAGAACAACCAGTCAATAAATTGTAACGTTGCTTTAAAGTTCTTACTTTCAGCAAGTTTACTAGAGAACATAATCCCGTTTTCTAAGCGGTGTTCTGGAACATATGCTCCAGCAGGCCCTTCAGGAGTCAAGCCTTTGGAAACTGAGTACTTTCCTTCACCTAAAGTTGAATCCATTGAAGTTTGCATATTAATTAATTCTTGACCATTGGTAGAAATGACAAATGATTTACCTGTGTAGAATTTTTGTAAAGCAGTATCATCATCTTGGGTGAAGCTTTCAGGATCCATTAAACCTTCATTGATTAATTTGTTAAAGTACGTAACCATTTCCTTGTATTGTTCTGACGTTCCTGTATAAACGAATTGTTTTTTATCAGCATCCCAAGTTTTCGCATCGTAACCCCAACCACCTTTGGTGCCAAAAGAAGCTGCCGCAACTTTCAGTAATGATTGACCAGTCCAACGATCAGAAAATGGATAAGAATCAGGGTATTTTTCCTTCAAAGTCTTCAATACAGTATAGAAATCATCCCAAGTTTCAGGAATATCTAAACCATTTTCTTCTAAAATATCAGTACGGTAAGCAAGCGTATAGTCTTGCCAAACAACTTCATGAAGACCAGGAAGCAAGTAATATTTACCGTTACTTTGTTTCAAAGTATCAATAGTATCTTGTAAATCCCATTGTTCAACCTTAGCTTGATAGTTAGGCATGTATTCAACATAATCACTAATAGGTAAAATTGTACCAGAGGATACAAATGGCGTTTCTTGTCCAGGATATGTTTTAGTAATAACATATGGAGCATCACCAGAGCTGATTAACAGAGAACGTTTTTGTTCGTAATCAGAGCGAGGAATAATCGTGGGATCAATTGTCACATCAGTTTTTTCAGTAAGTGCCGTATTAAACAGCCAATCTTTTTGATAAGGATAGGCTTCATGATCACTGTACATTAAAGGTAAATCAATTGCTTCAGTTGCCTTAAAGGTGTCTCCCGCTTTAAAATCATCCATGGCTCCTGCAGAATGATCTTTATCAATTTCTACACCAGCCGCGCTATCTCCAGTGGCCTCTTTATCCTTGCTATCGCCACCACTACCACAAGCACTTAAACCTAATACAGCTAACCCAATTGAAAATGCTACAAACAATTTTTTCTTGAACATTTTTCTTCCTCCTTTTATTGTTTAACAGACCCTAACATAATCCCACTGACAAAATATTTTTGTACGAAAGGATATACTGTCAGAATTGGTAAAACCGATAAAACCATGGTTACTGCTTTAATATTCGATCTAACCTGCTGTGCATTGTCTGAAGACATGCCCCCGGTAGACTGTGCCGTCGTCGCTCCTTTCACCATATTTCGTAGATAAACGGTGACTGGGAAGAGCTCCCGCTTATCGAAGTACAAGAATGCACTAAACCAAGAATTCCAATAGGCTACGGCGTAAAATAAAATCATGGTGGCAATGATTGGTTTACTTAGGGGTAAAACAATCTTTAGGAAAATACCATACGTACTCAAGCCATCAATCGCCGCTGCTTCTTCTAATGAATCTGGCAAGCTCTCGAAAAACGCTTTCATAATTAGCATGTTATAAACACTCAAGGCGCCAGGTACAACAACAGCCCAAATTTCGTTTAACCAACCTAAGGAACGAATTAAGACGTAGTTCGGAATCAACCCACCATTGAAGAACATGGTGAATACTGCAAAAGTAATAAAGAATTTTTGCCCCATTAAATGTTTTTTAGACAAAACATACGCAAACATCGTGGTTAAGACCATGGAAATTGCTGTTCCTAAAACCGTGTACAGCACTGTATTCTTATAGTTAATCCAAAACATTTTATCCGCAGCAACAATTTTATACGTGTTGATGTTAAAGCCACGTGGAATTAATGAAACTTTCCCAGCATTGATATACCCTTCGCTACTGAAGGACTGTGCTACGACGTTTAAAAAAGGAAACAGTGTTACAAAGACAATAACGACTAAGATAATCGTGTTAAAAACTGTAAATATCCGATATCCTTTAGATTTTTCCATTTTTTGCTCCTCCTACCACAAACTCGTATTGGTTATTTTTCTAGAAATAAAGTTCGAGGATAGTACTAAAACTAAGCCAATAATGGATTCAAACAACCCGATTGCAGTGGCATAACTAAAGTTACTGGATCCTAACCCAATTCGATACAAATAGGTAGAAATAACATCACCTGTGGCGTAAGTTAATGGATTATACAAGAGCAAGATTTTTTCAAAACCTACAGCCATAAAACTACCAACGTTCAGGATTAACAAGGTTACTACCGTTGGCAAGATTCCTGGCAGAGTAACGTGAATCGTTTGTTTCCAACGATTGGCGCCATCCATCTTAGCGGCTTCATAAAGAGTCTCATCAATATTCGTTAATGCTGCTAAATATAAAATTGCTCCCCAACCAGTTGTTTGCCAGACTTGTGAGATGACATAAACAGGACGGAACCATTTTGCATTTTGCATAAAGTCAATCGTATTTCCAGTAAAGAAATGAATAATATTATTAATTACTCCATTGGTAGCTGTCAATTGTAGAATCATTCCAGCAATGATTACCATGGATAAAAAGTATGGTAAATATGAAGCGGTTTGTACAAATTTTTTAAAACGTTTAGATTTAACTTCATTTAGTAGTAAGGCGAAAATAATTGGTAGCGGGAAGGTAAAGAGTAGGCTTAAACCGCCTAAGATAATTGTGTTTCTGAAGACGCCCCAAAACGCTGCATCACTTATGAACATTTTAAAATAGTAAAGACCCACCCATTGCTCACCAAACATATTTCCTCCGGGAACAAAACGTCTAAACGCAATAACATTTCCTATCATTGGTCCATATTTGAAGATGAGTAAAAAAATGACCGGCAAAATCAGCATCGTATATAATTGCCAATCTCTTTTTAGCCGTTTCCAAACGTTACGTTTCTTTTTGACTCTTTTTTTCTTTTTTTGTACCGCGGAAGTAGAAACCTCTTCCATAAAGCTCTCCCCCTTTTTCGAGTTCGTATGTTCACTAAACTAACCTATGAATGTAGTATAACGCTTACATCTAACTTATGCAAGCGCTTTTTAAAAGTTTTTTTCAAAGAAAAAGGCTTTCCCCTTACGCTTGAGGAAATACCTTTTCCTATTAATTCTTAATCTACCGCAACGCTTAAGTGTTCTACTTCAAGGCCGTCAAAGTTAGGCTGACCAAAGCCCAGTGCAAATTCATACGTTTCGCCGTCAAAGCGCCATTGTCCTTGTTCGTCCACAATGCGACAATTTTCCTTGGCAACAGCTATTTGCATTTCTACTGTCTCATTTTGTGGTAGAACTACTCGTTTAAAGGCAACTAGCTTATGATTCTTAGGTGCATATACACTGCCTTGAATTTTTAGATAAACTTGTAAAACTTCTTCCAAGTCAAAGCTGCTGGTGTTCTTCACCGTTCCAGTAAACACATAACGATTTTCTTCTTCCTTCATGGCGAATTCAGATAGCTCTGCTTTGCCATACGTCAGGCCAGAACCAAAAGGATATAAGACTTCCGCTTGCGTGTTTTGATAAGTCCGTTCGGCCATGGCGTAATCATTAAAGGCTGGCAACTGATTGCTATCCTGATAAACGGTTACCGGCAACTTCCCGCTAGGACTTACTTTACCAAATAAAATATTAGCCAAAGCCCGACCGCCAAAGCTTCCTGGATACCAGGCCTGAATAATCCCTTTGACGTTAGGATGACTTTCTAAGCCAGAAAGCGTTAAAGCGCTCCCTGCCGCAATTACTACAACAACTGGTTTCCCTACTGCTAAAACTTTTTCTAGCAATTGTTGTTGACGGAAAGGTAAAGCTAAATCGTTTTTATCGCCAGAACCATAGACGTTCCCCGCATCCCCTTGTTCGCCTTCAATGGTAGGATCTAAGCCTAAACAAAGCACCGCTACATCGCTATGTTCAACAGCAATTAAAGCTTCGGATTCCCGTTCGTCTTTACGAGAAAGACCTGATTCTGCGTGATCCTTAAACAAATGTGATCCTAAGGCGTAAAAAGTGCGCCCCTCTACGCTGGCCACTTCATCGCGAATACCATCGTAAAATGTAACGTACTCACTAGCTGTGCCAAAGTAATTCCCTTGTAACGCTTGAATGCTCCGCGCATTGGGACCAATTACCGCCACTTTCATACCAGGCTTCTTAGTTAAAGGTAAAAAGTTCTCTTGATTCTTTAAAAGCACCATACTTTTTTCAGCAGCTAATAACGATAGGGCGTGATGCTCTTTTGCGTCATTCACTTCATAAGGAATTTCGTCAAATTCACAGTCATCCGCAAACATTCCTAAACGGACGCGAGTTGTATAAAGAGCCACCACCGATTCGGTAATTTCATCTTCGGTAATTAAATGCCGACTCAAAGCATCATTTAAAGCATCAGAAATATTACCGGCACACAAGTTGCAGCCAATCTTCATCGCTAAAGCCATGGTTTCGGCGGCATCACTTGTATAGTGATGATGTAAATGGACATCTTCTAATGCACCATAATCGGAAACAACATGGCCTTCAAAACCCCATTCATCCCGCAAGTAATCGTTTAAAAGATGATTATGAACACAGGCTGGCGTACCATTAATCGCATTATAAGCTCCCATCACACTTTCCACGTCGGCTTCTTCTACACACGCTTTAAAGGCTGGTAAATAAAATTCATTTAAATCTTTTTCATTTACTTTTGCATCAAAAGAATGACGATCAGCTTCTGGTCCTGAATGGACTGCAAAGTGTTTCGCACAGGCTGCTAAACGTAAATATTTGCCATCGCCTTGTAGCCCTTTAATAAAAGCCACCCCGAGACGGGCGGTTAAATAAGGATCTTCCCCGTAAGTTTCTTGTCCTCTTCCCCAGCGTGGATCACGAAATAAATTCACATTAGGCGACCAAAAAGTTAATCCTTTATAAATATCGTTGTCTCCCATAGCGTGATACTGATTATACTTCGCCCGTCCTTCCAGAGAAATAACTTTAGCAATTTCTGCCATTAATTCTTCATCGAAAATTGCCGCTAAGCCGATTGCTTGGGGAAAGACAGTGGCCACACCCGCACGGGCGACACCGTGTAGCCCTTCATTCCAATAATTATAGTCGGTAATCTTTAGGCGAGAAATAGCTGGTGCACGAAAATTTATTTGACCAATTTTTTCTGCCAAGGTCATTTGTTTAACAATGCTTATAGCTGTTTCACGAGCTTCTTTATGAGAAATCATAGAATCCTCCTTAAAAATGAATTGTATTTTTATAATTTGTACGCTAAACTAACCCTAAGAAAGGAGCGCGTCATGATACTTAGTAAATATATAATCCGCGAGCGGAATGAAGCTACGGTGTTAAAAGAAATTGTGGATCACGAAGGTATCTCGCGGGCCCAAATTGCCCAAAAGACACGTTTGAACAAAGCTTCTGTTTCCAGTATTACTTCAACTTTAATCGAAAACCACCTGATCTTTGAAACCGGCATTGGCGACGCTAGCTCAGTGGGTGGGCGTAAACCAATTTTGTTAGAATTTAATGGTGAGGCCGGCCTCGTGATGGCTCTAGATATTGGCTACAATTATATTACCGCCATTTTAACTTTCTTAGACGGCAAGAAAATTTCTTCGGTTTCTTACGAAAACCTTTTTATTCAAAAGACCAACATCTTGGAACACATTGATAAAATTATCCGTCAATTTGAACTGGATATGCCGGAAACCCCTCATGGAGTGATTGGTTTGTCCTTAGCCATCCACGGTATTGTTTCTGAAAATAAAATTCTCTTCACACCTTACTATGACTTAGATCAAATGGATTTAGCCCACGAGTTAGAGGAGCGTTACGATTACCCCGTCTTGTTGGAAAATGAAGCCAACCTAACGGCGCTTGCCGAATACTGTTTCGCTAAAGAATACCACAGCGTTGTCGCCATCAGTGTCCACTCTGGTATTGGGGCAGGCATCGTGATTGATGGCAAACTTTTGACGGGTAAAAATGGGCAGGCTGGTGAAATTGGTCATTCGATTTTGGTGCCCCATGGCAAACACTGTCCTTGTGGTAACAACGGTTGTCTCGAGCAATACGCTTCTAACAAAGTGCTCTTTGAACGTTACGCAACGGAGCGCAAGTTGGCTTTTGCCAATTCCCATATTTTGACGGAAGCTTTAAAGCACCACGATGAAGTGGCCGAAAAACTCGTCATGGAAAATATGTCTCTAATGGCTATTTGTGTCAATAACGTCGCCATTATGTTCAATCCCGAAGCCATTTTTATTAATAGCTCTGTCTATCGCAAAAACTCCCGTTTAGTTGAAGAGTTACACGACAAGCTCAATAGTTTCCTATTAAAAGATATTGAGTTGCGTACTGGAACTTTTCACGACCTAGCCACTCTTTACGGTGGCGTGGCTAACTTAGCCATGAATTTTTTAAACATCCAAGAGTTACATTTGCGTCATCCGCTATAATAATACGAGAAACTGCGTCGAAAATGACGCAGTTCTTTTTTTATTTTTCTAATTTCAAAAGCGCATGACTGAGTTCTTTTGTTGCCCCGTAAACTTTTTGGTATAGCCCATAGTAATCTTGATAACGTTTGACGTTTTCGGAAATTGGTTGATACGTTTTCCCGTAGGACACAAAAGTCGCGACACAAGCTTGTGGCGTTGCAAACCACCCTAAGCCTAACGCCGCTAGCATGGCCGCACCTAAGCCAGGACCTTGCTCCACTTGCAAGGTAACAATTTCACAATCAAAGATATCAGCTTGCATTTGCAGCCAGGTTGGATTTTTAGCGCCGCCACCGACAGAAACAACTTGGTTAAATTTTTTGCCGGCTTGCGTCATTAAGTTTTGCGCGTCTTTTAAAGAATAAGTAATCCCTTCTAAAACAGCACGATTAAAATGGGCCCGCGTATGCCGTGCATCCACGCCAATAAAACTAGCACGAATTTGACTGTCAATATGGGGCGTTCTTTCTCCCATAATGTATGGCGTAAAGAGCAAGCCTAGTGAGCCCACCGGTATTTCTGCCACTCCAGCTAAAAATTCATCAAAACTTTCCGTTGGGGCCATGGTTTGTTTAAACCAAGTCAAACTTTGGCCGGCAGCTAAAGTTACTCCCATAGAGTAATAGCTTTTCGGAAGGACATGATTAAAATAATGAAGTTTGCCCCCGTAATTTTGTTCTTTTTCTCCTTCGTAAGCTAAAAAGACGCCTGATGTGCCGATACTTGCTAAACCGATATTCTCCGAGACAATCCCAGCGCCTAGAGCCGCACAGGCATTATCCGCACCCCCGGCAAAAACTTTGACAGTATTCGCAATTCCTAATTCTTGCGCTAGTTCTTCCCGTACTGTACCGATAAATCCTTGCGACTCCACTAATGGTGGAAAAAGCTCAGCTGGTAAATTGAAAAGTTCTGCTAGTTCTAAATCCCACTTGCGTTTTGTGACATCTAATAATAAAGTTCCGGCCGCATCGGAATATTCCATCTGCAAGTTGCCCGTGAACCAATAGCCTAAATAATCTTTCGGCAAGACAAAAGTCTGGGCTTTAGCAAAGTTTTCCGGTTCATTTTCTTGTACCCATAATAATTTAGGCAAAGTAAAACCTTCTAAAGCAATATTTTTCGTTTCTGCTAAAACTTTCTCGCCGGCTTTTTTCATAATTTCTTGGCATTGTTTTGTCGTGCGGACATCGTTCCATAAAATTGCCGGCCGAATCACTTCTTGATCTGCATCCAATAAAACTAAGCTGTGCATTTGACCGGAAAAACTAATCCCGGCTAAATTTTCTTGAAGATCCGCCACTTTTTTTCCTAAATCACGTAAAACACTGCGGGCACCTGCCAGCCAATCATGAGGGTCTTGCTCACTAAAACCTGGTTGTGGTGTACTTAAGGGATAATCTTTCGTGGCTGTGGCGATCAGTTCCCCCGCTTCATTTAACAACAACCCTTTAATGCTGCCGGTGCCAAGGTCTAAACCCAATACATAACTCATCTCATTATTCCTTTCTATTAAAAAATGGGCTAGCCCCCAGAGGCTAGCCCAAGTTGGCTATTTACACTAAATAGTCGTTTAATTCTGATTTCACTAATTCCAAATGGTTAGAAACAATCTTAATATCATCGTGGTCTAACGCATAAGCTGTTAAGCTTTCAAAATCTTCTTGGTTATCGACAATTTTTTTGCCGATGCCTTCTGTATAAGAAGCATAACGTTTTTCACGAATATCAGCCAAGAAGCGATCTTCTTTGATTTTAGCGGCCGCTTTTAAGCCCCGAGCAAAAGTATCCATCCCGGCAATGTGAGCTAAGAATAAATCATCTTGTTCAAAAGAAGTCCGGCGCACTTTAGCATCAAAGTTAATACCACCAGGTGCAATACCGCCGTTTTCTAAAATTTCATACATCGCTAACGTAGTATCGTAGATATTTGTTGGGAACTCATCTGTATCCCAACCTAACAATACGTCCCCTTGGTTAGCATCAATGGATCCTAATGCATCGTAGCAACGAGCCACATTCAATTCGTGTTCGAAAGTGTGGCCAGCTAAAGTAGCGTGGTTCGCTTCAAGGTTTAACTTGAAGTCGCCTTCTAAACCGTATTTCAAAATGAAAGCCATGGCGGTAGCAGCATCGAAATCATATTGATGTTTCATTGGTTCTTTTGGTTTTGGTTCCAATAAGAATTGTGGTTTATGGCCAATTTTTTCAGCGTAGGCAATGGCCATTTTAAAGAAGCGAGCAATATTATCTTGTTCAAAGCCCATATCGGTATTCAATAAGGATTCGTAGCCTTCACGACCACCCCAGAAGACATAGTTTTTACCACCTAATTTTTTGCTAATGTCTAAACCTTTTTTCACTTGGGCAGCGGCATAAGCGTAAACTTCAGCGTTATTAGAACTAGCAGCACCGTTAACAAAACGGGGATGAGAGAACATGTTGGCGGTATTCCACAACAATTTAATGCCTGTTTCATCCATCTTCGCTTTAATTAAATCGGTAATCTCGTCTAAGTTAGCGAAAAATTCTTCTAAAGAATCCCCAGCCGGAGCAACATCAATATCGTGGAAACAGAAATACTCAGCCCCTAATTTTTCTAAAATTTCAAAGAAAGCATCCACCCGATTCCGTGCCGTTTCCATCGGTGTTGCCCCAAACCAATTCCGTTGGTTCGTTGGCAAGCCGAAAGGATCAGAACCATCTTGCGTCATGGTGTGCCAATACGCCACAGAAAAACGTAAATGTTCCTTCATGGTTTTCCCGAGGATTACTTCATCAGGATTGTAATGACGGAAGGCAAACGGATTGTCTGTCTTAGGTCCTTCATACTTAATTTTTTCGATATTTGGAAAATATGCCATCTTTTCTTCCTCCTTAAAATATGTTGCTTTTCTACTACTTTTTAGGTTGATTAGTACGATAAACGAACTTGATGAACTAAGAATACGCCAAGGGACACTTTTTGTCAAGCGCTTTCAAAAGAAAAATTATTTTTTTGCTCATCATTACTGATACAAGCTACCTCTTTTAAACGTTAGAGGCAGCTTGTGCTTGTATTCTATTTTTCTGGTTTGTACTTAAAATAATAAAATTGACCAACACTTCCGGCAATAGTATTCATATTTTGGACAGATATTCCAATATAACTCCCCGTAAAGCTTTCAGCTGAATACTCCATTGCTATTTGCGGTCCAAATATTTGCCATGTATCATCTTTTTGATAATAGTATTGTCCTTTAATACCACTACTTACAAATTTTAACTTAATAGATTTATCCACTGCGACTACATCAGCCAAAAGTTCAAATATTCCTGACGTACTTTGGGCTATCCGAAGAACCGTTCCCAATGACTCATCATACGTTAAAAAAGAATATACATAGTTTTCTTCATCAAGGTAGTAAACTAAACCAGCAAGTTCATTATAATGTTTTGGTGAAAAGTACATTGAAACTTCTGCCGTAAAACAAATATCTTTTTGTCTAATAGCTAGGATGTGAGGTTCGAAGGGAGATTGTAAAGATTCGCCACTAACTATCTCTAACCCTTCTTCAGTTAATCGACACCACCCATCAGTCGGAAGATTTTTCCAACTATTCCATTCTGTCTTTAAGCCATGCGAAAAATCATCAAAAAATGTAGAATCCATATTTTGCTTAGCTTTATTTTTCGTTTGAATTTCTACTAGTCCTTCTGGTTTACTGCTTTTATTTTTTAACCTTAACCAACCATCTGCTGTCCAGTATACTTCTTGAATTGCAGTTTCTCTGCCAAGAACTGCATATTTTCCTTCTAGCGGACGAGTACATAGATACACAATAAACCATTGATGAAATTCGTTTTCTATTAGACTGGCATGACCAGTACATTGCAAAGGGTTTTCTGGCTTGTCTCGTGCAGTTATTAGTGAGTTATAGGGAGATAATTCATAGGGACCGCTTATCGTTTTGCTTCGACAAATCGTTACTCCATGGTTTTTGTCTGTTCCACCTTCAGCGGTGAACAAGTAATAGTAGTCTTCGTGTTTATATAACATTGGTGCTTCTGTTTTAGCAAGTGCAGTCCCCGAAAAAATTTTATGAACAGGACCTACCAATTTCTTTCCAACTATATCTAGCTCTTGAAGCACAATACCAGCAGACTTATTATACGTTTTCAAACGATAGTCCCAAATTTCATTAAGCAACCATGTTTTGCCATCCACATCATGAAAAAAGGAAGGATCGAAACCACTACTATTCAAGTAAACAGGATCAGACCAAGGCCCGCAGATGGAATCGGCAGTCATATAGTAATTATGGCAATCTTTAAATGGTCTTCTAGTGCTACGCACATTGGTATACAACACATAAAATTTTCCCTCTTTAAAACTTATCTGGGGAGCCCAGATGCTACAGTTTCTGGGGTTCCCTTGTAAGTTTACTTGCGTAGTTAAAATATCGGTCTTGTATTGCCAATTGACTAAATCCTCAGATTGATACACCCGTATTCCTGGTAACCATTCAAATGTAGAAACAGCGATATAATACGTATTTTCTACTTTTAAAACATTGGGATCTGGATTTGAACCAGAAATAATTGGATTACGTACTACTGTTTTTTCCATGCTTACTTAACCATTTCTTCGTAATCTTTTTTGGCGCTTTCCAATTCTTCGGCCCAAGTAGCTAATAATTCTTTAGGGGTCATACTACCACTCATTACTGCTTGGATATTAGGCTCCATATCCGTTTGGATGTTTACATAAGTTGGTAAGTAATAAGGAGTATCATTAAATTTCACATTTTCTTTGTTCATAATTGAAGTACCGACAGTCATATATTGTGTATTTTTGAAAAAGTCTCCTTCACGTGCTTCAGAGTTTGCGGGAATCTCACCGTAAAGTTCACAATATTTTTCTTGAACTTCTTTACTCAAATATAAGGACATAACATCCCAAACTTCATCTTTATTCTTAGACTTAGAACTCATGGATAATCCAAGAGGCATCAAAGATGGATGAACAATATAGCCTTCTTCACTTACTGGGAAGGTAGCTGCTTGGAATTTACTATAATCATTTTCAAAAGCTGTTGCCATCGCTTTACCTGAGCCTAAGTTATGGAAGAAAAATCCTGCTTTATCAGATTGAAAAGCATTAGACAACTCTGTTGCACTTTTTGTTAAGTCATCTTCAGCTGTAACCTTGCCGTATGAATCCACTAAATATTTTTGTACAAATTCTTCGTTTTTAGGATCATCAATAGTAGCATTACCATCTTCATCAAAATAATTAGTAATCCCTGAATAGGCATACATCAACATTTCTAATGTATTTGCACTACCAGCGCCACCGCGAATCGCCATCCCAAAACGATCTTTGGATTTATCAGTTAGTGTTTGGGTATCCGTAAAGAAATCATCCCATGTTGTGGGAATATCTTTCCCAATTTCTTTTAACCAGTCCACTCTTGCCCACATATTCCAAGTTTGAGAACTATAAGGTAGTGCATAAAGATTTTCTCCTTGTGGATCATAGGTTTTATTAGAATTGATGAGATCTTCAGAAATTAAATCTTTATCCTCCCATTTGTCAAAGTAATCATTTAAATTCTCATAATAACCATTCGTTACAAGAGCCGGTCTAAAATCATTCGTAATATCTGGCGCTGTTCCCGCTTGAATAGCTACATCAAGTTTTTGACGATAATCATTTAAACTACCTGGTACGCCTAACATATCCAGTTCAATATTAGGATATTTTTCTGACACGTAATCACCGAACCAATCAAAAAATTCTTGACGGTCCTCACTGACTGCTGCTGCCCAGAAAGTCACTTTGGTTTTCCCATCACTATTTTCTTTAACTTCTTCTTTCTTAGAGCTTCCACACCCTGCAAATAATAGTGCACTTGATAACAACACAATTCCCAATCCTAAAATCTTCTTCATCATTTTTCCTTCTTTCTTTATCCTTTTACGGCTCCAGCTCCAAGGCCAGATACCAGATTTTTTTGAATCAAAGCAAAAAGTACTACTGGTGGAATTAACGCAATGATACTACCTGCTGCTAAGGACGGATAATTGACAGAGTATTCGCCAATCATACTCTTTAAACCAACGGGTATTGTGAATTTCGTTTGTGTCTGAATCAAAGTAAAGGCTACTAAAAATTCATTCCAACAACCGATAAAAGCAAAGGAGCCAACTGCTACCAATCCTGGTTTTAAAATTGGCAATAAAATTTTTCTTAATACGGTAAACCGTTTAGCCCCATCAATCATGGCCGCTTCGTCAAGTTCAACGGAAATTCCTCGCATAAAGTTAGTCATCAGTATTGTATTAAACGGTGTCTGTAAAACGACATTAAAAATAATCAAACCAATTGGATTATCAATTAAATGAATTGTTTTAAAGACAGCAAATAATGGAACCAAATAAAGAATAACTGGCATCATTTGTGTGCTTAAAAAAATACTATTGACTTGGGACTTGCCTTTAAAAACATATCTACTTAATGCATAGGCGTTACAGATGGATAAAAAGAGCACAATCACCACTGAGCCCAGTGAGATTAATAAACTATTTAAAAAATACTTTGAAAAACCACTGCTTTGCCAAACTCCTAAATAGTTTTCCCAATTGAGTGACTTAGGTAGATACTGAATTTTTGCCGATTGAAACTCAGGGATAGTCTTAAAGGAAATCGATAGCGCCCAAAGAAACGGAATCAAAACGACTATCATAATCAAAAGTAATGGTAAATATAAATAGAGAATTCGCCATAAATCTTTCTTCTTTTTCACTATACCTTCTCCTTTCTATTCATGGCTCTCACGTACAAGATAGACACCACACCTAGCATCAGGAAGGTAACGACACCAATCGCCGATCCATAGCCATAGTTTCCTTTAATAATTGCAGTTTTCATCATAAAGATTGGTAATGTCGTCGTCTTATTCATTGGACCACCATTGGTCATGGTGAAAATCATATCAATAGAGTTGAACTCCCAAATACCTCTTAACAAGGTTGCAAAAATAATACTTTCTTTTAAGTAAGGCAGTGTTATATAGATAAAATTACGAATTGGACCACAACCATCCATAGCACTGGATTCATATATTTCCCCGGGAATTGATTGTAAGCCCGCCAAAATATTGATGGCAAAGAAAGGTATTCCCCGCCATAGTTCTGCTACAGATATTGCACCAAAGACTGTTTTATCATTGGCTAGCCAAGCGACTTTTTCATGGATAATACCTGCTTTCATTAATAAATCATTCAGCAAGCCGGATGTCTGATCAAACATTAACGTCCATAACATCGTGACTAAGACGCCGGAAACAGCCCAAGGAACTAAGGCAACTGTTCGGGCTAGACCACGACCTTTAAATTTTTGATTTAGAAGTAATGCGACAATAACCCCCAATATCAACTGGGCCACTACCTGTGTCAGTACCCATTTTAGAGTTAGTTTTGCGGATTGCCAGAATTGTTCATCTGTAAATAATTTGCGATAGTTATCAAAACCAGCAAATCCGTCTTTCCAAACTTGTGATAAATCATAATTTTGCATACTTAAATAAAATACCCGTGCAACAGGATAAACCATAATGCACACAATTAATAAGACGGTGGGCGCTAATAGAAAGTATGGCGTCAAATCCTTCTTACGTTTTCTATGAACCGTTGGACTTTTCATTCTTATCCCCCTTCATTTCATTTCCTGTAACCGATTACACTTTCAAGATAAAATACAAAAGTTATCTTGGAAATAATCAATACTAAAGACGATAGTGCAGTTACAGTCTTATTAAATGGTTGCTTGAGACGATATTGAAAATTGATTATCAGATAAATCATTTATTTTTTTCTTTTTTAATAATGATTGCCACAAAAAAATCGTATGCAATGTGATTTTGACGCATTGCATACGATTTTTAATAGTTTATAGAGCATTTATCTTAATGCCAAAATATATTTTAATCTATTTTAACAAAGCGTTTGCGGTACTCACCAGGCGTAATACCCGTTTTTCTTTTAAAGAAGCGAATGAAATTTTGTGAATTTGTATACCGTAGCGTCTCAGCAATTTCTTTGATAGGAGACGCTGATTCCCAAAGCATTCTTTTGGCAATTTCAATACGATAATCTTGCAAATAGTCATAGAAATTAATACCGAACTCCTTTTTATATGCATTACTTAAGTAGACAGGATTGTAATTAAGTTTTTCCCCTAGCATCTCCAAAGAAATATCTTGATCGTATTGCGTATGAATAATCGTCTTCATCTTGGCTGCCACCTGACTAATGTCAGCTGAGGTTTGATAATTCAAGATAGGCTGAACAAGGCGCTTAAAAATATTTTCTTTGGTCTCCACAATATTGTTTACGGCTATCAATTCATCATAATTTTGCATCAGCTCGTTAATCGGTCGGGTTGTAAAATACAATTGGTTAAATTCTACTAAGCGATTTACTAAAGTGCTAATATTCAATTTAATATTTAAGAAGGATTGGTTACTTCCTGTTATTTCGGCAAACAAAGCATCATAGCACTCCGTACATTTCAAACTGTCGCCTTCTCGTAGTGTTTCAAGCAATTGATTTTCAATCTCCACCGGATACTTCTTAAGCTCGCTAATTTCTTGGTAATCTGCATAAAATGAAATTACTTTATCACCGTCTGCGTGAGCCAAAGCATCGCGCGCTTCTTGGTATCCTTCAGATAATTTTGGTAGATATTCATAACAATTGGAAATGCCAAACCGCACGTTCACTTTTAAACGTTGGGCATAAGCTACAATTTTTTTGCAATTTTCGATAATTACCGTATTGCTTTCCTTGTTATCTTTGCTAAAAAATAGGATAGCAACTTGAATATTTTTAGCATAGACTGCTGGCCCTAAACGATTCTGATCAGAAAATATTTCCTGCGTTAGGGCTCTAATTGCAAAGCCATCTAAGGTAGAAGTTAAATTCTCAGAAGCGCTGTTGATTTGACAAGCTAAAACAAAAAATTTTTGTTCTTTGATTTGTGGTCTTAGACCAGAAAACTCTTCTACAATTTCTGAAGCCGTCAACCTTTTTCCGAAAATGTCTTGTACGTATAAAGACTCTAACTGAATCATGTTTTGACTGACTGATTTAGCTAATTCCTTTTTATCCGTTTTAAGCTTGTCGATTTGATGAACAATGCTATCTAACGATAATTCTTGACCTGTTTCTAAATTTAAATGGTTTTCAATTTTTTTAATGGGTCTTAAAAAGAAGTTGGTCAGAGCGTAAGAAACACAGACTAATAAAGTTAGCACTAATAACATGACAATAATTAAAGAGTTTCTAGTGCCTGATATCAATTTTGCTACCTCTGCTTTTTGGATAACAGTCACAAAAGTCCACTGGGCATCATCGGATTGTTTAGAAATGGTATGTTTATCGGCAAATGAATAATTGGCGTTTCCGCTTTGCTTAACGCTATCTTGAACTAGTTTAAGTTCTTTCTTTGCCAACGAGACGTTACTATCATAGATAATTTCCCCTTCTTTATTCATAATAGCAATTTGATTATTTCCAGCTTTATTAGTTATCTTTTCCATCTCTCTAGGCTTAATTTCCGCAATTCCTACTGCTAGCTTTTCTTTAGAAATAACCGGTAACTCTAAAACCATTTTTATCCCATCACTTGTCTGTTGAAAAAAAATAGTATTATCTTCTTGTGCCAATAAAGATTCCACACTTTTTATCTCTGCAGTATCCATATTGTTGATCGTATTTCCTTTAATTTTCCACTTATATTTCAAGTTGATTAAACTATATTCGGTATTTTCAATGCCCATCAAAGAAATATAATTCAACTCTGAACTCACAGATCTAATATGCAGGTAGTCTTTAAAATCTAGTTCTTTATTAAAATCTTGTTTAAAGGTCTCTGTTGAACTGTACGAAGAAAACGCTTGCTCAATATTGTTCATTTTTTGAACAAACTGATTTTTTACCTGGACAACATAATTTTCCCGCTCAACTTCTAAATTTTTACTCACAGATTTGTAAAGAGAAGTATAAATATAAGCAAAAAAAGCAACCACTAAAACTACTTCAACAAAAAGAAGAGGAATAAATACACGATAAAATAATTTGCTTTTTTTCAAAATGCTCTCTCCTTTTTACGAATATCACAAATTTCCAATGCTCTCACGAGCTTCTTCCGTAATTCAAAGTCATTCTACCCTTAATTGTTAAAGATGTAAACGCTATATCATAAATTAAACATTTCTCTAGCCACGAGAGTGCAGATTCAAATTTCTCTCTTCATATTTTTTAGCAACTCCTTCATTATTATTTTTTAATTTCAGCATCTTGTCCGTCCCGTTAGGTCATCTTGTCCATTGCATTACGCTGACAAAATGTGCTATATGTATAGTCAATTACTCTGTTTGCTTTACAGCGGAACAAATGCGCTCCAAAAAAATTGCCGAGGGGAGAATAAAACGTGTATTCATTGTTATTGCTTATTATTTATTTGGCCTTTATCAGTTTAGGTCTGCCGGATTCCTTGTTAGGTGCTGGTTGGCCAGTCATGCACACGGATTTAACTGTGCCTTTATCTTTTATGGGGATTGTTTCCATGGTGATTTCTGGCGGAACCATCATTTCTAGTTTGTTATCCGCCAAGTTAACGCGGAAAATAGGTACCCCACTAGTCACGGTGCTTAGTGTTTTTTTGACGGCGATTGCCTTACTAGGCTTTTCTTTTGCTCAGCAGTTTTGGTTATTATTGGTCTTTGCTATCCCTTATGGCTTAGGAGCGGGAGCTATTGATGCGGCACTTAATAATTATGTGGCCTTGCACTATACATCGCGCCACATGAGTTGGCTCCATTGTTTTTGGGGTGTGGGGACCATCGTCAGTCCTTTTGTAATGAGTTATGCTTTAGATAATGGCACGTGGCATCTGGGCTATCGCATTGTCGCGATTATTCAATTAGGGATTGCCTTACTTTTACTGGTGACTTTACCCGTGTGGAAAATTACTAAGCAAAAAAAGGAACTCCCTGCTGTCAATCTTAGTTTTCGTAACATTTTAAAAATACAAGGTGTCCCCGTTCTATTAGCAGGCTTTTTTGCTTATTGTGCAGCGGAAGCTACCGCGATGTACTGGGCCAGCACGTATTTAGTTGCCGTCAAAGGAGTTACGACGGCAGAAGCGGCACAATTTGCCGCCCTCTTTTATATTGGGCTGACGGTTGGGCGTTTTCTCAGTGGATTTATGATGAATGCCCTCGGTGATCGTAAAATGATTCTGCTAGGAACTGCAATAGTCGCCCTAGGTATTGTAGCTTTACTATTGCCAGTAGAAAATGCCCGCGTTGACTTAGTGGGGTTTATTATTATCGGCTTAGGTTGTGCGCCGATTTATCCTTGTATCATTCACTCTACACCACAAAATTTTGGTGCTGAAAATTCAGGCACCATCATTGGTATTCAAATGGCTGCGGCTTACTTAGGAACAACTTTTATTCCGCCGTTATTTGGCGTCTTAGGAAATAGGATAAGTTTTGCTATTTTGCCAATCTTTCTAGCGATTTTTATCCTTTTGATGATTAGTATGGTGGAGTTAACGTTTAAAATTACTAACAAAAATTAATTCCTAGCTACGGCAAAAAGGGACAAAAAGCGCGTGCCACCTCATGGTGACACGCGCTTTTGTGTATCTTTTATTTGCTACTTTTTACAAATTCAGCAGCTTGGGTCCCTGCTTGGCGACCGAAAATAATAATTTCGGCAACGGAGTTTCCGCCAATCCGGTTGTCCCCATGTAAGCCTCCCACAACTTCCCCTGCGGCATAAAGGCCAGGAATTGTGGAACCATCTTTTTTCTCTACTTGGGTTTTGGTGTTAATTTTCACGCCCCCCATTGTGTAATGGATGCCTGGTGCGATTTTAATCGCAAAGTATGATGGCGTAGTTAGTGCTTCGTCCATCCCTGTCGTCCGGTTAAAAGCAGTATCGCTCTTGCTGGTGACGGCGGTGTTCCAAGCGTCTAACGTTTTGCTTAAGGTAGCCGCATCCATCTTAATTTTACCAGCTAATTCGTCGATGGTTTTACCTTCTTCGACATAACCTTGTTCATCGTAAAATTCAATGGCTGTTGCCCGATCCCGGACACCTTGATCAAAGATTAGGTAAGCAGCTTTTTCAGGTAAAGCGTTGATTGCAGCCGTTACTTTGTCCCGCGTGTCCATTTCATTGACGAAACGATTACCGTTAGCGTCGACTAAAATCGCACCTTCACCACGAACAGCTTCCCCAATTAAAACACCTTTGTCTTGTTGCACTGTTGGATGCACTTGGATTTTGTCCATATCTACTGCATAACCGCCAACTTCTTCAATCATTTTAATTCCGTCGCCAGTGCTACCTTCTTGGTTCGTTGTCACGACACCCTTTAAGTCGGCACGGTATTGGGTAATCAGGTCTTGGTTAGCCCCGAAGCCACCTGTCGCTACAATCACGGCACTACCATTTACGGTTACAGCGTCTTGACCTTCAATGCTAACTTTCACGCCAGTCACTTGATTATCTTTTTCTACAAGACTTTGCACATCAGCATTGACAAAAACAGGAATGTCCCGTTTTTCAACATTTTCGTACAAACCTTTTACCAAATATTCCCCAACGGCTGAACCGTCTGTTGGCCGGTGCGTCCGTTTCGTACTCATACCACCAGTGATGGTTAAGTTGTCTAAGGTGATGCCATTTTCATCTAACCATTCAATGGCGCTGGCCGAATTATCCACAAAGTAACGTAATAATTCTGGATCGTTAGTACCGTGGCCACCGGCTAAAGTTTCATTATAAAAAGCATCGTTGCTATCTTCAATGCCTTGGGCTGTTTGGAATTTTGTTTCTGAAGCGTTCATCCCACTGGAAGCTTTATTGGTGTTCCCACCAATCGTTGGCATTTTTTCTAAGATGACTGGCTTTAACCCCGCATCTTTGGCTTCAATGGCCGCAGACATCCCCGCACCACCAGAACCGATAATCACGACATCGTAAGAATCTTGCAATTCACTGACGTCGGTGTATGTTTTTTCTGAAGCCCCCGAAGTTACCTCAGAAGAACTTGCTCCTGTTTTACTACTAGAACTAGCTGTTTCTTTTGCTTTATCTGGTGCACAACCAGCAGCTAGTAAAAGAAAACTTGCCATTAACCCAACAAACACATGTGATTTTTTCATAATTTTTCTCCCCTTTTCTGAAATTTTCACAATGTTCATTTTATCACATGAATCTCAGAGTTTCATGGTGTAGCGCAAAGAAAAATTGGGGAAAAACGTGAGGAAATTCTTAAGAAAAGGTTTGGGAGTCTTTTTTTTACCGGTAAAATAACTTATGATAGAGATAACAATTTTTTTATAGCTGAAACTTTTTTCTATCTTAATTCGTCTTATATTATGTACCGCAAGAAAGGGGCATCCAGATTGTTTGGTAAAATAAAACATCGTCGTAAAATTAAACTTTTCCAAAGTCAGCTGGAGGAGCTCTTTTTGTCGGATTACAAAAAAATGTATCGAATTGCCTTAAGCTATACCCACAATGAGCAAGAAGCTTACGATGTCATTTCGGAAAGTTTTCAAAAGGCCCTCCTCGCTTTTCCTAAAACCAAAGAGATTGATAATTTTCCAGCGTGGTTCTATCGAATTTTAGTGCGCACAGGGATTGATACGTGGCGCAAAGAACAACGGGATCCGGAAATCATTTCCACTGAAAAAGTCCATCTGACTTTAGATGATGATAACTTTGGTTTGATCGATCGCTTAGAGCTACAGCAACTCTTAACCCGCTTAAATAGTCCTGGTCGGGAAATTATTTTGCTGAAGTTTTTTGAAGGCTTTACTTTAAAAGAAATTGCCGAAATTTTAGACATGAATGAAAACACCGTAAAAACTACGATGTATCGCACGTTAAATAAGCTTAAGGAAGTTCTAACGGACTAAAGAGGAGGTTTTGTGGTGAATAAAGTCACAACCAAAAAGTTATTGGGAATCCTTTCCCTCAGCTACAAAAAGCAACCTTTGCCTACTGATTTAGCAGCAGAAATCTCCACCTGCTACACCAGTGCGCAAAAAAAAGTAAAACATCAACAAATTTTGAATACAACGAAAAAAACGAGTTTTTCATTGTTGGGTATTTTTACCCTTGGCGTTTTACTCGTCAATACCGTACCAGCAGTAGCTAACGCCGCAGCTGACGTGCCAGGTTTAGGCGCTTTGGTGTCTTTGGTAACCTTTCAAAAACATGAAGTGGCTAGTCCCCATCAGGAAGTCCGCATTGATAGAGCGCAACTGAAAGCTAAAAGTTCCGTAGCTAATGAATTAAACGCTAAATATTTGCAAGCTGCCCAAACAGAGTACCAAGATTTTCAACAAACGATTGGAGAAGATCCTGATGCTTATATCTCTGTGAACTCAGGTTACGAAAAAGTAACAGACGACCAACGCTTCTTAGTGATTAAACATTGGGTAACCGAGATTCAAGCGAGCTCTTCAGAAAAAATTTCCTATGATACAGTGGATAAGACGAATGATGCCTTACTCTCCTTACCGCTGCTCTTTAAAAATAATGACTACATCGCCGCCATCTCTCAAGAAGTAAAACGCCAAATGGCTGAAAACATCAAGAGCGATCCCCATTTATATTGGACAGCAGAAGACCATCCTGCTGATACGCCACCTTTTAGCAAAATCAAGGAGGATCAAAGCTTTTACATTAATCAACAGCATCAACTCGTCGTCGTCTTTGGTGAGCATGAAATTGGGCCTTACTCCACCGGCACAACAGAGTTCACGATTCCTACTGATTTACTTACCGATTTACTCGTTGATGGTGACTACTTAACCCGCTAGTTAAATTAAAACTTTTAGAACCTGCGCTGCACTAGTGGCGCAGGTTTTTTTATTTTAAGCTCTTAGAAACAGAATTTTGGAGAGTTCTTCCGGAAGGTGCTAGAATAAATTCTGACCTAAAAATTTTATTTTTCGCTAAAAATATTTTGAAAAGTGACCTGTAAATTTCGTGATGTGTTACAATCAATTTGCTTCTAGCGGTCCTTTACAAGGTTTAGGTAGTACTTGATGTGGAAGCTAACAAGTTTAGCAGGAGGATTCACCATGACTAAGAAAAAATTAACGCAGGGATTACTGGGCATCATTTTAATTTGTTTGCTTGGCTTTGGCACTTATCGCCTTTTTTCTACAAATTTAAACAAAAAATTAACGGAAACTACAAAACAAGTTGCAGTAAAGACCGATACGAGCACTACGGAAATAACTGGGAAGACTGATGCAGCTACGGATACCACCACTAGCTCAACGGTGGCTGATGAAACAACGCCTAGCTCTAGTACTAAGAATGAGGAGCCGGTTGACTGGCAAGGTCCCTCTGAAAACATTCCTTACCCAACACTCCAAACAGGCGATTGGGTGGATGTTTCCATTGCCCAACAACGTGCCTACATTAAACGAGGAACAACAACGTTATACACGATGCTTTGCAACACAGGCAAAGATAATGCTACCCCCATTGGGGAATTCGTCATTGAACCTGAGCGGGGGGACACTTTCTTTAACCAAAATTCTGGTGAAGGGGCCAACTATTGGGTTTCTTTTAAAAATCATGGGACTTATTTATTCCACTCCGTCCCTATTGACGAAAATGGCGAATATATCGTAGCAGAAGCTGAAGAGTTAGGCAAAGAACCCATTTCTCACGGCTGCATTCGCTTAAGTATTGCCGATGCCCAGTGGTTTTACGAAAATGCCATTGAGGGCATGAAAGTTGTCATCAGTTAAACAACATGTTCCACTAGACCAACAAAAAACCATTGACCTTTAGCTCGGGGCTGAAGATTAATGGTTTTTTACTTTTATAAGAAATGCAGTTTCACGGTTATGCTAGCGCCAATCTCTTTTTTCAGCGCTTGGCGGATATCTTTGCGGATACCTAAGATGTAACAAATTTCTCCTGCGGCATCTTTGACTCCCATATTGACGATGCTCCCCGTGTAAGGGATACCTTCAAAGTCGACGGTCACGCGGGCACGACCTTTGCCAGTTACTTGCCGCAAGTCATAAGGAAAAATGACATAAGCTCCACCTTTGCCTACTTCGGAAGGATAAATTTTACTGACGAATTGATATTCTTGCATTAAACTCCTCCCCTAAGCAAAATAATTTACGAATATTTTTTCATAGGTGGCAGCATTTTGACTTTGGGGTTGAAAAATCTGACTAGCTTCCGGTGCTTGCCGCACGCCACCGGCTAAATAATATAAGCCAAAGGTGGGTTCATTTTCAGCAGCCAAGTAGCAGGTGGCATTTAAAATGTCCGCCGCCATTTGCGTCAAGGTGGCGTTTTGGAAAAAGCCCCCGCTTAAAGACAACGCCTTGGTTTCCCCCACCATTTGTTGCAGTACTTTGAGATTCATTAAAACCCCTTCTACTAAACTGCGCGCTAAATTACTGCGGGTCACTTGCGGCGTGAAACCGCGAAACTCTGCGCTTTTTTCGTTGGACCAAAAAGGTGCCCGTTCCCCGTAAACATACGGAAAAAAACGCAGGCCGTGAGCTCCAGGCGTTGTTTCTTTTAAGTAGCCGTTCAAGGATTGATAAAAATCTTCGTGGGGGAAAAATTGTTGCTGCCCCCACGCTAAAATATTGCCACCATTATTCGTGGGTGCCCCCACCACGTATTGATTAGCTTGTAAGTAATAGCAAAAATTTTGTCCCGCCGCTTTTAAAAGCGGCGTGCTGCTAACTTTACGCACGGCCCCACTAGTACCAATCGTCAAACTATCTGGCAGACGCGTCGCAATAAAACTCGCATAAGCTGCTAAACAACCGTCACTGGCCCCAGCCAAAACTTGCGGCTGTTGGGTCAAACCTAATTCGGTGCTGAGGGCAGCGGTTAAGGAGAAAGTTGCGGTAGTGTCCACTAATGTTGCAAGTTGGGCCATGTCTACGCCTAAATAGGCCAAAATTTCGGCGTCCCACGTTTTTTCCGCCAGATTAAATAAGCCAGTTGCCGAAGCCACTGAATAATCTAGATAGTACGCACCGCAAAAATTGTACAGCAGCCATTCTTTGATGCCGTACCAAGCAACCTCTGCACCGTATGTTTTCGCTGCTTGAAAAAATAAAATTTTAGCAAACGGGGACATGGCATGGATAGGGGTTCCGGTTTTTAAATAAAACTTTTCGGCAAGCTCAGGATTTTTTTCTTTAAAGTTCTTTAAACAGGCCCCACTTTGTTGGTCAGACCAGAGAAAAATTTTATCTGGCGTGCTTCCATTAACCACCGGCATTAAACTATGCATCGCCGTTGAAAAACCCAAGCCACTAATTTGGGCACGTATTTTTTTCGGTAACGCTAAGATGCCTTTTTTCACTTGCATTAAAATTTCAGCAGCCCGTTGAAAATGAGCTAAACCTTCTTGATAACTAATGACCTGCTCTTGATGCACAGCTTGCACTTGTCCTTCGTGGATGACGGTGAATTTAATCGCGGTAGTGCCCACATCAATGGCTAAAAAATAAGCTAGCATCGCGTCCCTCCTAACAGTCGTTTTCTTTACTGTATGCTACAACGCATAAAAAGACAACTAAGAGTGCGTTTCTCAGCAAAAAAAGCGTGACGAAAAGCATCACGCTTGAAAAGGAGGGCAACTGATAACTAAGCTAAAATAATAAGTGAAAATCAAAGTGGGCTAAGTCTGGTACAATGTGATCTGCCGCTTTTAAAATTTCGGGATTGCCTACACCGACAGCAAACATTTTTCCTGCTTTAGCTGCGGCAATACCCGCGGCGGCGTCTTCAAAAACGACACAATCGGCTGGTGTTAAACTTAACTTTTCGGCGCCCACCAAAAAGACTTCTGGATCTGGCTTGGCATGATGTACGAGATTACCATCGACAATCTCATCAAAAAGCGGTGCTAGTTCTGTTTTGGCTAAAATCAGCGGAGCATTTTTGCTGGCGGATCCTAAGGCAATTTTGACGCCGTGAGCGTGCAAATCCTTTAAAAGTTGGCGTGCCCCTGGCAAAACTTCAGCCGGTGTCATTTTTTCAATGAGGGCTACGTAACGTTGATTTTTCTCCTCAGCTAGCGCTGTCTTTTCGGCAACTGAATAGGTTTGCCGCCCTAAAGAAAGTAAAATTTCTAAGGAAGCCATACGGGAGACGCCTTTTAAACGCTCGTTGTCTGCTAAAGTAAAGGGAATCTCTAAACGTTGTGCTAGTTCTTGCCAGGCCAAAAAGTGATACTTGGCGGTGTCCACCAAGACCCCATCTAAATCAAAAAGGGCACCGTGATATTTTTTCATGCTTGCTTCACTCCTTTGGTATTTTGTTGATCCCCCCAGTCAAAGATTTTTTTAATGAGGAGACTATTGAGGAGGGCCACTAAGGCAAAACCGCCAAAAGTACAAAAGTAAATAGCCGTAAGTAAGCGATCAGGTGTACTTAACGCGAGGTAAATCAAGCCTCCGTTTACTAATACGAGTAAAATAGCTTTTAGAAAATTATTTAAAGCCAGTAAGAAAACATTTTTAATCGTTTGGCGTAAAGAATCAGCATAACGCCCCAAATAAGAAAAGCCTAGGGTAAGCAATAAGAGCCATGCTCCACAAAAGGGGGCTAAAATACCCAAACCGATAACTTTAATTACGGCGGTTTGTTGCCACATTAAAATTCCGTCTAAACTAAAAACAGCCAAAAGTAAAATAAGCGGGATGAAGAGGGTCGTAGCTTGTTTAAAGTTTTGGCGAAACGTTTGAAAATAAGTAAGGGTCAGCTGCCCGCCTTGTCCCCGCAAGAGACGTTGACAGCAGGCGTAAAGACTCGTTAAGGAAGCGCCAATCGTCACTAAGGGTAAGCTGGTGAGGATAAAAAGGACATTAAGTAAAACTAAATCTGTCAGCCGGGTCAGTAAACGGATGATGGGACTTTCTAAAGACATCATTTTAGCAAACATGGTGCATCCTTCCTTTCTATAGTTCGCAATTATTTTACTATGTAAGAAGAGGTTGGCTAGGACACAACCTCTTCAGTTTTTTTATTCCCCTACCGTTTTCACGTAACGATCGTAGGCGTCATTTTGAATTTGCATAAAGTCTTTAATTCCCATACTGTCTAATTGCTTCAAGTAGTCGGCCCATTCTTCTTCCACGCCGCCTTCGACAATCCATTTAGAAGCCATTTGCGTCACGTAAGAAGAAATATCCACGTAAATAGAAGAGAGTTTGCTAAGTTCTTCATTGGAATACGTTACGTTAGGGAAGCCTGGTAAAGCATATTCATTAACTTCGGCGTCTAATTTCAGTTTCAAACCGTCCCCTTGCGTATCGTCAATGGTTACCCGATCATTGAAGCCATCTTCAATATACTTCGGACCAAAGTCCCGTAAAGAGTTAATCCAAGCCCAAGAGTCGGCAGATTCATCATTTTGTGGTGGTAAAACTTGATAGTTATCCCCATCTTTTTCTGTTCCGATACCAAAGGACCCATAATAGGTTTGAATGCTGGCATCATCCGTGTAGAAGCTATCGGCCCATTTCAAAAGAGCAGCGGGATCTTCACAAGCGGTGGTCACCATAAACTCATTCCGACCGTAGTTATAATGGTCTGGGTCAGAGAAAACGTAACGATTGCCATCAGGTCCAGCAAGTGGCGTTAAAGCGACATATTCATCGGCGTGTAAACCAAAAGTTGCATCGGCGGTCCAACCTACTGAAACACCTACTAAGGAGACATCTTTATCCATCCGTTTTGCATCAGACATGGATTGGTCTTGAGTGAATAATTCTGAATCAATTAACCCTTTGGCATAAGCATCATGCATCCAGGCAATACCGTCTTTATAGCTATCTTCAGTCCGTAAGTAAACAGGTTTGTCATCTTTTAAGGACATTTCATACGTGCCGTCAATCCCTAAACGGTTATCAAAAGGTAAAATAAAGCTGAAGGTTGGATCAAAGTTCCCGGCACCGTAAGGAATTTCATCGTTGACATCGCCATTGCCGTTGGCGTCTTGTTCTTTAAAGGCGGTTAAGACATTGATAAAGTCTTCATAAGTGTCTGGCATCTCTAAGCCTAAGTTGTCTAACCATTGTTTGTTAATAAATAATTGGTTAGCAATTTCTGGCCGCATTGGTAATTTTTTAGGTAAGCTGTAAATATGGCCATCTGGGGAAGTAATTAAGGCTTTAAGTTTAGGTTCCTTAGCTAAGGCGGCTGACAAGTTAGGCATATCTTTTTCAATATATTCATCTAAAGCGATAAACATTCCTTGGTTTTGCGCTAATTCAGCATCGGTTAAGGTAATGGAGCCTAAGAAAGCGTCAGGTAAATCACCACCGGCTAAGAGCACCGCTTTTTTATCGCCCCAATCGGCATTTACATAAACATCCCAGTTAATCTTGACACCAGCATCTTTGGCACTTTCCTCTAAGAAACCTTTTTGGAAATCATCCCCCCAGTCACTCCAACGTACGGTGGTGACTTTAAAGGACTCTTCTGACTTACTACCACTTTCGTCTGTTTTTTTAGCGTCATCACTACCGCTAGAGCAAGCAGCTAGTGTACCTAATGCGGCACAAGATAAAAGCAAAGCACCAAATTTTTTCCGTGTGTTCATCTTTTTTCCTCCTAAAATTTATTCTTTGATCGCACCAATCATGACCCCTTGGTTGAAATACTTTTGTAAAAATGGATAAAGCATCATGATAGGCGCGGTTGAGACCACAATCGCTGCATATTTCATCATATCTGCTGTTGCCCGCAATTCAGAAGCGAGACTCCCGGAAACTTGCGTTTGCAACATTTGATTGTTAATCAATAAGCGCCGTAAAATCAATTGTAACGGTTGCAGATTTTCATCTTGCAAATAAATTAAAGCGTTGAACCAAGAATTCCAAATGCCTACTGCGGTCCACAAGCCAATTACAGCTAAAATGGCTTTAGACAAAGGTAAAACGATACTGGTTAAATAGCGAATCGTGCTACAACCATCAATTTGTGCTGCCTCCCACAGCCCCTCTGGAATACTGTTGTTGAAAAAAGTACGCGCCACAATAATGTTGTAGCTAGAGACGGAAAAAGGAATCACCATTACCCAAAAATTATTGAGTAAGCCTACTGCCTTAACCGTTAAATAAATAGGAATCAAGCCCCCACTCACAAACATGGGGATCACAAAAACCAAAGCGATAAACTTGCGCCCGTATAAATCTTTCCGCGAAAGGGCGTAACCGGCGGGAATATTCACGAGTAAAGCAAAGAGTGTTCCGGCAACGGTGTATAAAATCGTATTGAGATAACTACGCCAAATTAAGGACTGTTCAAATAGTTTTTGATACCCGTCTAAGCGCCACTCTTGCGGCCAAAACCAAATGCGGCCGTTTGCCACATCAGAAGGATCACTGAAGGAGGCAATAATTACAAACCATAGAGGATAAACAATCAATAAAATCAGCAAGATAGCAATGCCATAGATGAAAATATCGAAAACTACTTCATTTTTTGTTTTTTTACTGTGGGTTTTGCGTTTGTTACGACTAGCAATTTCCATGATGTTTCTCCTCTCTTAAAATAGTCCGGTCTTGGTAGTGCGGCGGGAAAGCCAGTTAACGAAAAAGAGAATCAAGACGTTAACGACGGTATTAAACAGGCCAATAGCGGTGGAGAGGCTGTACTGGAAGTTTTGCAGACCCACTTTATACACATAAGTGGAAATAATTTCACTGCCTTGTAAGTTTAAAGGATTTTGCAACAGCAAGACTTTTTCAAAACCGACATTGAGTAATCCTCCTGCCCGTAAGATTAATAAAATCATCGCTGTGGGTAGCAATAAAGGTAAATCAATATTCCAAATTTTTTGCAGTCGAGACGCACCGTCCATCGTTGCCGCTTCATAATAAGTAGGATCAATGGCGGATAAAGCTGCTAAGAAAATAATACTGTCCCAGCCTACGTGTTGCCAAACATCACTCCAAACGTAAACGTCAGCAAAGCGCGTAGCGTTAGAAAGTAGTTGCGGCATGTTTAACCCGAAAATTTTTAAGAAGTTGGCAATTAAGCCACTGTTAGGGGATAAAAAGAGTAACAACATCCCACACATCACCATGGTGGAAATAAAGTGGGGTAAATACGTGGTTACTTGAAAAAACTTTTTAAATTTTTCTGCGCGAATTTGATTACAGATTAACGCTAAAACAATCGGGAGGGGAAAACCCACCACAATACTGTAAATCGAAATCTTCAAGGTATTTTTTAAGGTGACGCCAAATTGAAATGAGTTAAAATATTGGATAAAGTGCTTGAAGCCTACCCACGGGCTATCGAGAATTCCTAAAGCCGGCGAGTAATCCTTAAAGGCAATCATTAAGCCCCCCATCGGTACATAAGCAAAGACGATTAACAAGATGATGGATGGTAACAGTAACGCATATAACGGCAAGCTGGGCTTAATTTTTTTCTTAAAGGTTAACCACCTGCCTTGACTCACTGGTTTTTCTGAAGCTTTTTCCATTTTGCTCTCCTCCTTTCACTATTTAGTATACTGAGGAGGTCCTTTTTCAGATAGTGTTTTTGAAAGCGTTTTTATGTACAATTCCGATTCTTCCAAGAAAAAAATGTTTTAAAAGTTGGTGAGTAAGTACTATTCCGCTATTTTCGACGATTTTAGTCAAATGATATCGGAATATTACCATGTAGGATGGCGCGCCTTAAGGTATACTTATGATAAGGAGGCAGCGTTATGAAAAATTTCCGTTTGGGCACTACCAATCGTTCCCTTGATTACTATGCAAAATCCTTAATTTTTTTACTGATTCCCATTCTCTTTGTCAACATTACTTTAAGTTGGTTGAGTATTACGACGATTAAAAAACAAAATTTAGACAACGTTTCCGGCTCCATTAATATTTATGCCGGTTCCTTACAGCGGGAGTTAACCGCCATTGACCATTTTATGTTTTGGTCAGTTCTTCATGAAACTTCCTTAAATAATTTAGCAGAGGGCAAAAATTACTACGAGTACTCTAAAGCTACCCAAGGGCTCCGCACACGCCTCAACGACTTTGAATATTCCCTGACAAATAATTATACCTTCTTTGCGCAAATTCAAAATAAGAATCTTTTCGTCAACGCCTCCTCTTTAAAAATGAGTTACCAAACTTTCCAAATTTTTAAAGCTCATTTTCAAGATACGGAATTAAAAACTACTTCTTCTAGTGTGAACGTTTGGGAAGAACTGAAAGTCAATGGCGAAGATTACTTACTACGTACCGTCGTTTATCAAAACAAGGCCCTCCACGCCGTCATTGCTGTTGATGATATTTTAGAGCCTTTACGGAGTATGAATATCGGCAAGAATGGGATCGTCAGTATCGAAAAGCCGCAAGGACAAGCGAATAACTTATTTAAAGGACTTTTAGGCAATCATCTTTTTTCCTATCCGAAAGAACAAACCAGCTTACCTTTCCCCATTTATGTCTTAATCGATTATCCCGGCGCGTTTAAAAATATGTTGCTGCTTCAATTTGTCATTTTATTGATTCCTATCTTAATTGGGGTTTTAGCGCTAGTAATTTTATTTTATGTCCGCCGCAACGTCATTAAGCCGGTGAAACGGTTTACCGATCGCATTATTCGTGTTTCCAAAGAAGAGCCCATCGCCTTAAGTGATGAGAGTATTACCGAGTTGAAAGATGTCAATGATGAAATTACCAATATGGTGCGGGAAATGCAGAGCTTGCGAATTGACGTTTATGAAGCCGAACTGGCCCAAAAACGGATTGATTTAAACTTCCTCCGTTCACAAATTCAGCCGCATTTTTATTTGAATATTTTATCCACTATTCACAGTATGGTAAATACTGGGAACTATGAGGAAATCGAGCAGCTTTCTCTCGCCACTTCCAAGTATCTCCGCTATTTATTTAGTTCCAGTCAAGACTTTGTAGCTTTAGATCAGGAGTTGAAGCACATTGAAGATTATTTAAGTATTCAAAAGTTACGCTATGGCGATGCTTTTCATTTTTATTTGAAAATTAATCCCGCTTTACGGGCTACCGGTGTCCCCCCGCTATTATTGCAAACCTTTATCGAAAATAGCGTGAAACATTCTTACTCTGGTGATCAATCGTTAGTGATTGATATGAACATTAACTATGCCAATACTGCCCGCAGCCATTTAAGCATCGTCATTAAAGATAATGGTCCTGGTTTCCCTGAAGAAGTGTTGACAAAACTGCAGCACAAAGAATCCTTAATCACAGCAGACGGGAAACATATTGGTCTTACGAATACCTTAGAGCGTTTAGACTTATTGTACGGCCACCAAAACTATCAATTAACCTTTAAAAATCAAGTGGGCCACGGTGCCTTAATTCAACTTATCTTGCCCTTACACCCTATGAAGGAGGAATAACAATGCGGGTCCTAATTGTCGACGACGATCGCTATATCATTAAAGCTCTTCAAGAAAAAATTAATTGGCCAGCTTTAGGCGCCAAGGAAGTTTTTGCTGCCAATAATATGCGCAAAGCCCAAGAAATCATTCAAAGCCAAGCTATCGACTTGTTAATTTCCGACATTGAAATGCCTCAAGGTTCTGGTTTGCAATTGCTCTCTTGGGTACGCCAAGAAAATTTTGAAATTCAGACAATTTTTTTAACTAACTATGCGGACTTCAACTACGCACAAAAAGCCATTGAGCTCCAAAGTTTTGAATATTACTTGAAACCCATTGAGTTTGATAAATTAGAATTGATTATTCATAAAGCGTTAAAAAAGATTGCTGAAAAAAAAGAACAGCAAAAACAAAAACAAGTAGCCGACCCTTACCTTGTAGAAATGAATTTTTGGTATAAATATCTCTATCAGCCGACAACATCTTCTTTACAACAGCTGCTGGCTGATCCGCAAACGGAACTCTTAGGCTTACAACGGGATACTTTATTATATCCGTGCATTTTTACCTTTTCCTTGTCCCAAGAAACAGCCTTTACGCTGGGGTGGGAACAAACTTTACAAGAACACCTCCGCCAAAGTCTCCAACTTTTACCACAACTTAAATTGGCCGCTCTCTTTAAAGCCGAACAACGGCCTGAAAGTTATCGCGCTTTATTTTACCTCACACCGACCGCTGATGAAAATTTAGTTCTGCGCCAACTTCAACATCTTTTGCAGCAAAAAATGCAACAAGATATTCAATTCTTAACTACTGGCAAGACGACTCTACAAGAGCTCTTCTTACAAACCCAAACTTTGTTGCAAATCAGTAATTTCTTCACGGGTCACCAGCAACAACTCTACTTTTTCCAATCGCCTAATTTTCCTACAACGGAGTATCAAGGTTGTAATTTAGATATTAACAGTCTCCTTTTAAAATCTGATATTGCCCCCACTCTTTTGACCCAAGATTTTCAAAAATATGAAACCAATGGACTCATAGAAACGACAATTTTAAAAAGTTGGCGGCTGGACTTCTTGCAAAAAATCGATAGTTACTTAGCTCAAAAAGGAATTCTCGCCCATAAGCTTTTTCAAAATACGACTCACGACTTTTTACTGCAACGTTGTTATAACTCCATTGAGAGTTTTACCAACTACTTAAGGTATTACGTAACGACTGCCCAAAACTATTTGCACTTGGCCGACTCTAAACAGTCCATCGCCAAAATTTTAATCGACTACATTAATCAACACTACACAGAAGACCTTAACCGCAAGACATTATCAGAAATTGTCTTTTTAAGCCCCGACCACTTGGCACGACTTTTCAAAAAAGAAACAGGAGAAACTTTAATTAACTACATCACTCAAAAGCGCTTGGAAGCGGCCAAAGATTTGTTACAACACACCGACTCCCCCGTCTACTTAATCGCCAGTCAAGTGGGTTATGACAACTATTCTTATTTCTCTAAACTTTTTAAAAAAGAAACCGGCTACGCGCCGTTAGATTATCGCAATTTAAATTAAAAAAACTACTTTGCCTCAGGAATAGTGCATTCTTTCCTGGCGACAAAGTAGTTTTTTTTATTCGGTAAGTAAGTTAAGCACTTCTAAGAGCACACCTTGCACTATTGGCGTTGCTAATTGCTGGAGCACCATCATTTGTTCTTGATAACTTTTAGCGTTGGTTAATTTTTCATACAAAGAGCGCTTCAGGTCATAAGCTAGGTCCATGACGGCTAAACGTTGGAATAAAATTTCATGTTTATTTTGTTCCACCGGTGGTAAGACAACGTCATAACTACCGCTACCTACAATCACTCCTTGAACCGGGGCGTGAAAGCCATTGACTTTAAAAAGATGTCGGCGATTCACAGGTAAAATTTCCGTCGCTCCGGTGGTGCGAATCGTTACTGTACCAGTGGCTTCTTGATAATGACAATGGGTGGTTGCTCGTCGTCCGTCTTGATCTTCAATTAAAGAAAACTCAGCGTCGGCCCCTGGATATATTTGCCACTCCATAATGGTAGGTAATTGATTTTTGGTAATTAAAGGCTGCGGATCCATTGGGAAAATAGTGCCGGTTTGCACCAATAAGGGGAACTCTCCTAAGCCGCGATAAAAGTCCAGCGTCATCCCCCCTTGATAACGAAAGCCCGTAAAGACATCCACCCAAGTGCCTGGGGGTAAGTACCCTTGAACTTTAGCAAAATGTGTTGTTTCATGGGTCTTTTCCGTGATGGGTAACGCCAAAAAGCTCGTGCCAAAATAATATTCATTAGGAAAAGCATAGGCCTCGCCAATTGTCGGATGTTCATAGTATATAGGTTTCACCAAAGGGTAACCTTTTTCGTGGGTTAAAACATTCATCGTATACAAATACGGCAACAATTGATGTCGCATAATTAAAGCTTCTTTCATTAATTGAGCAGTCGCTGCTTTAAAAGCCCAAGGTTCTTTACTAGCAAAAGGATTATCCGAACTGTGGAGACGATTAATTGGACTAAAGGCCCCAAATTGTAACCAGCGGACCGTTAGTTCATCGTTACTGGTGCCGTGCATATGCCCGCCAATATCGTGACTCCACCAAGTGTAGCCAATATTGGCAGCAGTGGCCGTAAAATACGGTTGAAATTGTAAAGAGGCCCACGTAATAAAAGTATCCCCAGAAAAACCTACTGGGTAGCGATGACTCCCTGGACCTGCGTAACGGGACAAAATTAAAGGCTCCCCTTTTTCCGTACTTGCTTGATAGTGGTAATGATTCAAAAGCCATAAAGGATCGAGACCCGCTTGACTCGTGGAGGTTCCCTGTTGCCAATCGATCCACCAGAAGTCTACGCCTTGTTTTTCTAAGGGCTCATGGACGTCTTTGAAATAAGCCGCCCGAAAAGCTGAATCTTCAATAGCAAATTGCGCCGGTTCTTCTTTAGCTGGATCTAAATTTAAACGTTGCGCCACTTGCGGATAGCTCTCTTCAAAGGCGCGAATGCCTTCTGCTGGATGAACATTTAAGCTAACCTTTAAACCTCGTTGATGCAGCTGGGCTAAAAATTTTTCCGGTTGCGGAAAAAGCTGACGGTTCCACGTGTAACCTGTCCAACCACTACCAAAACGCGCCGGTACATCGGTTAAGTGCCAATCCATATCAATGACACTGACGGAAAGAGGAATGCCGGTTGCTTCAAATTTATCCAGCACTGCTAAATACGAATTTTCATCGTAGCGCCAAAAACGACTCCACCAGTTGCCTAACGCATAACGAGGTAACAAAGGGGGAAAGCCCGTCAATTGAAAGTACGCTTCTAAAGCTGCTTGGTAAGCTAAACCATAGCCGAAAAAATAAAGATCCACTTGATTTTTGCGGGTGGCTTGTAACTCTCCTGTTGCTTCATCGACGACTAAGGAACGGGAATCATCCAGTAAGGCAAAACCTTGCCGACTGATAATCCCTTCTCCTAGTTCAACGGCACCATCAGCTTCATCTAAGGTGCGGGCAGTCCCTTTTAAGGTGGGTACCTGCATTCCAAAGACCCAACGATTGTTGTAGGCGGTTAAATTATTTTTCAAGGTGATGCTTAAACTCTCCGCTGAAAAGACGCGGTTTTTCCAGTACACTAAACGCAAGGCACTAGTAATAATTTCAAATTTTTCCTCAGTATCTTTCAAATCAAAATCTACTAAAGGAAAGTCCCGTTGGCTCACGGCTTGCGTTGGTCGATCCTCAAATTCCCCTTGGCTATCGTATTCAATCCGCACTAGTTGCGGGGTCAAAATAGTAAAACGGGCTTGCCCAACAATAAAAATATTTTTCATCTCGTAATCTCCTGTATCGTTGTTGTGGTGGCGGTCACTACTATTTGATAAATTTTACCGGCAAGTTGGACTTTAAACTGCACCTTCTCCCAAGCTTGTGGTAGCCGTGGAGTTACTTGCGGTTGGCCTTTTTCAATCCTTAACCCACAAAAGCCTCGCAAAGCCACCATCCACGCCCCGCCATTAGCTGCCGGGTGGGTCCCGCCGATATATAAGTCGCCGGCGTAACTCTTACTTTCCCCCGTTAAATCGACGGCGGCTGTTTTTAAGAAGTACGGATAAGCCCAATCACTTTTGCCAATCTCGCAAGCCAATAAGCCGTAAAGACAGGCACTTAAAGAAGAACCATGCTCAGTTCGGGGTTCATAATATTCCCAATTCGCTTTTTTTTCGGTCAGGGTATAGTCAGCTCCAAACAAGGTGAGGAGCATTACTACATCTGCTTGCTTGATTACTTGCGTGTCGCTAGCTACCCCGTACGCTCCGCCCCAATATTCTTTAGGATGTAACAAGCGGGTTTTTAAAACAGCCGGTGTCGTATCTTCTAAAGCAAAGTAGCCGTCAAATTGCGGAATTACACCAGTAGCGTTAGGTATTGGCACATAAAGACGCGCGGCAATGTCGGCCATTAATGGCAGGTCAGGAACCAGTCCTAATTTAGTCAGCAATTCGTTATAAGCTAAAGGATAATAGCTCCCTAAGCTTTGTAACACTTCCTCGGCATATTGCAAAGTAAATTTCGCCATTTTAGAAGTGTAGGCGTTGTTGTTGACACGCTCATGATATTCATCAGGGCCTAAGACGTCTCGCAACTCATAACGTTCTTTTTCCGGGATATAAACTGCATAAGAAGCATAAAAACGTGCGCACTCCAAGACGACTTCTGCGCCCCCGTTTAATAGAAAGTCCCAATCTTGCGTCATTTGTTGGTAGCGCCAAATACCGTAGACAATGTCACCAGAAATATGGATTTGTTTGTCTTTAAAGTACGTGCGTTGAGGACGTTTCGTAAAGACGTCAATCACGTTGTAATCACTGGTGGCATCTTGGCCTTTTTCTTGGGATTCCCAGGCGTAAAAAGCACCTTTAAAACCATAGCTTGCAGCCTTTTTTCGAGCGGCGGGCAAAGTCTTTACGCGGTAAGTTAAAATATTCCGCGTCAATTCTTGATCGTAGTGACTAAAAAACGGTAACATGAACATTTCCGTATCCCAAAAGATTGCGCCTTTATAGGTTTGACCCGATAGGCCCCGCGCAGGAATCGACGCCCCGCTGCGGTGGTAAGGAGCAATGATTTGCAGCTGATACAAGCTATAACGTAAGGCTAAATCACCAGTAGTGTCGCCAGTAATTTCCACATTCGTTAGCCACCACCGTTTTTCCCATACTGCTAAGTGTTCCTGATAAGCCGCCTCAAAATCCGTCAGTTCCATCGTCGCTACGGCTTGTTCCGCTGCTAAAAGTGGTTCCGTTTCGTCATTATCCGTATAAATGGCGCAAACTTTTTTTATTTGGAGCGTTGCACCAGCTGCTAAGGGGACGGTAAGGCAACGGAAAATACTTTTTTCTTCCTCCACAAATTCTGCGGTGTAAGGTTGGTTAACAAAAATTTTTTCGGCAAGCGCCACTTCTTGACGCTCCGCTTGCGTTTGACAGCGCAAGCTCATGACAGTCTCTGTCTTTTTTGTAAAGTTTGTTAAATGAGGACCATTAATATCCCACACATCGCCGTCAATTCCCGTTACGATTCGCACCACCCCAGCCCGTGTCACTTGTACTTCATAAAC
Organism: Enterococcus nangangensis; assembly: GCF_005405245.1. Classification (GTDB taxonomy): domain Bacteria; phylum Bacillota; class Bacilli; order Lactobacillales; family Enterococcaceae; genus Enterococcus_J; species Enterococcus_J nangangensis. The sequence goes on from NZ_BJDR01000003.1 coordinate 92,690, forward strand.
GTTCAGCAATAGATGTACATTTGCGGCAGAAGCAAGGCGGCGACTCGTTACCGTCACAGTATGAGTGTCTGCTAAAGGAAATGTTGTTTGCCGAAAGTGTTGTGCTTGCAATAAATCTAGCCACTGCCGATGCTTCAGGGGAACAGTCTCTTGGGTACTACAACTTTCTTCGTCAAAGAAGCATTGGGTATAAAAAGGATTCGGGGCATTGACGGGCTCCCGCCATTTGTCCCCTACTTGGTCATAGAGTCCCGCTAAGTTGACCCCACACAATTGAGTCTTCGTGGCTTCATCCATCGTGCCCCGCACGCCGAGATAGCCGTTGCCAATCATAAATTTATTGCCAAAGTTCACAATGTTTTCAGCTTGCCAACCTTCTTCTACTACATAATGGTTCATCCTCACCGCCCCTTTAATGGAAATTCGTTTGCTCCTTGGAGTAAAACGACTTCATCTTGATACATTTTTACTTTAAGCACCGTGTTTTCTTGTAGCTGCACAACTACTTTTTCCTTGGTAACACTAATATGCAAATGCAAACCGCGATAAATAATTTTAAAACGATAACTTTCCCACTCTCTAGGTAAGCTAGGAGCTAAGCCCAAGATGGAAGCATCTGAGCGAACACCACCAAAGCCGTACACGATATTCATCCACGCGCCGGCAATGGAAGTGGTGTGTAAACCTTCCCGTGTATTGCGATTATAATTATCTAAATCCATGCGGGTGGCAAACTCAAAGAAACGATAAGCGTCTTCTTCTTTACCTAGTTCATTAGCTAAAATTGAATGAATCGCCGGTGACAAGGAGGACTCGTGAATCGTTTTCGGCTCATAAAAATCGTAGTTCCTTCGTTTTTCTTCCGGCGTAAACTGTTGATTCAATAAAAACATAAACATTAAAACATCCGGCTGCTTAATCATGTCGTTACGATAAATGCGATCGTAAGACCAGTGACTATATAAAGGAAAATCAGTAACTGGAATTTCTTTAATTTCCACGTGGGGCAAATCGAAAAAGCCGTCGTGTTGCTCATAAAGTCCCGCTGCTGTTTTTAAAATACGCATTTGCGCTGCACATTGGGCAAAGTATTCTTTTTCAGTTGCTTGAAAATTTGTTTTAGCCAATACTTTTTGATAAATTTCTTGATTTGCTAATTTTACTTCTTGTAATAAAGCTAACGTGTACTCTAACGTAAATTTGGCCATGATATTGGTGTACATATTGTGATTTACCATCATTTGAAATTCATCTGGACCCATCACGCCATAAAAGCCAAAATATTCACCTGTTTGGTTCCAAGCACCACGACTTACCAAGAAACGTGAAATCTCAATTAACATTTCCAACCCTTGTTCATATAAAAAGCTGGTATCCGCTGTAAAATGTTGATAATGCCACAGCCCAAAGGCCACCCCGGTGCTAGGTTGGAATTGTAACGATGCGTGCTGCCACAAATCGCAAGCTTCCGTTCCATTTAAAGTAGCAATCGGGAAACAGGCACCCTGACAATCTAAATCTTTAGCCCGCGCTTTCGCTTGTTCCAAGGTAGCGTAACGATAGCCTAAAAGATTTTTCGCAGCCTCAATATTAGTAAAAAGATAATAAGGTAAACAACACGTCTCCGTATCCCAAAAAGTGTGCCCGCTATAAGCTTCCCCCGTCAAACCTTTAGCGCCAATATTATTGTGGGGATCTTGTCCGTGATAAGTCTGTTTCAATTGGAAAATGCAGAAACGAATGCCTTGTTGTTGCTCTTCATCTCCGACAATTTCAATGTCTTCATTCCGCCAAACATTTTCCCAATAATTTTTTTGTCCTGCTAAAGCAGCCGCAAAGCTGGTCTGTAAACTGTCCTTGAAAAGTTCTTCCCCCGGCGCTAAATCGGCAATTCCTTGTCCTTTTTTATTCGCTTGCGCTACTACTCTTTTTTGGAGCGTCCATTGCTTTCCTGGTTCCATCGCACTAGTTAAGGCTTGGCCCACAAAACGTTCTTGACTAACGGGGGTGCGGGTAGCCTTTTGATCACTAGAAGACATGTGGAAAGCTGCCAATAAGGTCTGCTGCGTCGTCTTCGTTTCTCCTAAAATCAGCGCTGTTTCTTCTGTGTTCCTTTGAGCTAGCTCTTGCCAATACCGATAATCTTCCCCCCAGTGGCGGGTATTAAAATCTAATGCGGCAACTACTTTCAGTTCTCCTGTAAAATCCAACGAAGTCAGGATAATTTCTTGGTAGAGTTGCTGCACCTTTTCCATGTGTAAAAAACGTAAAAATTGCAGCTGAATTTTTTGACCTTTAGCGGTGGTCCACACGTACGTTTTAGTTAAGGTTCCCGTTTTTAAATCCAGAACTCGTTTGAAATCACTAATGGTACTTTTTCCCATTACCAGCTGTTCATCATCAGCAAAAATGCGCGTGTACAACCAATCCACCGTGTTCACCATAAAGTGGGTGCGCTCCACAATTCCCCGATAAGCCACCCGATTCACGTTGCGCCCCATTTCATAAATCCCGTTAAAGTAACTTCCTAATAAGCTAGCATCCGTCGTGCCTTCTTCCGGATACCCCCGCACGCCAGTGTATTCATTGCCTAAAGAAAAGATGGACTCCGCCACCTCGCTATAGGTTGGGTCGTACCCTTCTTCAATAATTTGCCAAGGATCTAATTTAAAATAGCGGTCTGCAATTTTCCCCATTTGTTTTGCTCCTTTGCTGCTTTTTTCTTTAGTGTAAAAAAATGTCAGCGTTTTCTCAATGACTTTGGCAGGAGTTGTCGCTTCTTGAGATAGTAATGTCTGTTTAGTGCTAGTTCCCGCAAAAGGACACATCGGAAAAAGACACATAATCAAAAAAGCGTGACAAAAAGCGTCACGCTTTAAAGGGAGGATTTTTTTAATAGACCATACTGACGGTGTCTTTTAAGACCACTTCTTGATGGTAAAGTTTTAAAGCTAAGGCGGGGCCTGCTTTTAAACTTAAGGTGACGGAGTCGTGATCCACCACGACTTCAATTAAGCGTTCTTGGTAGTTAATCATAAAGCTATACCCTTGCCAATCTTTCGGACAAAAGGGTTTGAAACTTAAGCCGTCAGTAGTACGCATGCCGGCAAAGCCGTGAACGATGGATAACCAACCACCAGACATGGAAGTAATGTGTAAACCGTCTTCAGTATCGTTGTTGTAATTATCTAAGTCCAGACGGGCCGTCCGTTGATACATTTCCACGGCTTTTTCTTCGTAGCTTAGTTCAGCCGCTAAAATACTGTGGACTAAAGCTGAAAGGGAAGACTCGTGCACCGTTAAAGGTTCATAAAAATCAAAGTTCCGGCGTTTTTCTTCTAAGGTAAAGGCATCATTATAAAAGTAAAGCCCCTGCAAGACATCTGCTTGCTTAATATAGCAGCTGCGTAAAATGCGATCCCATGACCAATGCTGATTAATCGGGCGTTGGCTTTGATCCATCTCTGCTACTGGCGTTAAATCTTTATCTAAGAAAGTATCGTGTTGAACAAAAATCCCTAACTCGTCATCTTTTGGCAGATACATTTTTTCAATGATTTCTTGCCAGTGGGCTTTTTCAGCTGCCGTCACTTGGAGTTTAGCGACAATTTCCGCATTCGCTTGCGGTAAATTTTCTAAGGCGTAACTTAAGAGCCAACGAGCCGTGTAATTGGTGTACCAGTTATTATTGATATTATTCTCATATTCATTTGGTCCCGTGACCCCGTGAATCATGTAGGCTTGTTGCCGTTTTGAAAAATGAACTCGGTCGGCCCAAAAACGAGCCACGGCTACGATAACTTCCATCCCTTCATTGTAGAGATAACTCGTATCACCAGTGTAGGTGGTGTAATTATAAATGGCGTGGGTAATCGCCCCATTCCGGTGAATTTCTTCAAAAGTAATTTCCCACTCATTGTGACACTCAATACCAGTAAAGGTCACCATGGGATAAAGGGCACCAGCTAAACCTTGACGCTGAGCATTAATGAAAGCTTCCGGCAATTGTTGATGACGGTACTCTAATAATTTGCGAGTCACACTAGGTGGCGTGACGGACAAATACATGGGTACGATACATGCTTCCGTATCCCAATACGTCGCCCCGCCGTATTTTTCCCCAGTGAAGCCTTTCGGTCCGACATTTAAACGCTCGTCTTCCCCATAGTAGGTGGCAAAGAGTTGGAATAAGTTAAAACGAATTCCTTGTTGCGCGTCATCAGCACCTTTAATTTCAACGTCTGCTTGTTGCCAACGTTTTTCCCAAGCGGCAGTTTGTTCTTGTAAATGCTGGGCGAAGTCTTTGTCCGCGTTGGCTGCTAAAATGGCTTGAGCTTGCGCCACTTGTTCTTCTTCCGGTAAGTCGCGAGAAGTGACCACCGCCACTTGTTTTTCTAAAGTAATGACCTCCTGCAGACGGGTAGGCACAGTAAAGCTCGCCGCAACATTTAGGGGTCCGACCGTTTCTTCTTGCAAAGCCGCACCGCTAACTTGATTAGCCATAGCACAAGTCACGCTAAATTGTGGTACGTCAAAAGGATTGGTAATCGTCCGGTTAGTGACAAAGCCGGTGTCCCCTACAAAGCCTTGACTCCGTTCTTCCCAGAACACTTCTTCATAGTTGGCATCCTCGTTATGCACGTTGCCTTCAAGGCGGGAAATAAATTTCAATTCTGGTGTGCCCCGCAACACTTCAACACTAATTTTTTGTAGGGAGAGTTCTTTAGTGACGATGGATAAAAAGCGCTGAAAAGTAAATTTTACCGTCGCTTCTTGCGTTTCATAGACAAAACTCCGCGTTAATAGCCCGGATTTCATATCTAATTCAAGGTAGAAATCTTGCATCAAGCTTGCATCTTGACCAATATCCACTAGTAAACCATCAACTAAAATATCGACAGCAATAAAATTCGTGGCGTTGATTACTTTGCCAAAGTAATCGGGATAACCATTTTTCCACCACCCCACCCGGGTCTTATCGGGAAACCAAATCCCGGCTAAATAAATACCTGCGTGGCTGTCACCGGTGTAGTGTTCTTCAAACATTCCTCGCATGCCCATGTAGCCATTGCCGATGGCGGTTAAAGATTCCATCAAGCGTTTATTTTCCCGGTCAAAAGTCTGCGTTTTGATTTTCCAGGGATCAATTTCAAATAAGCGTTTATACATCTTCATTACTCCTTTGCATCCTTAAATTTGGTTTTTGCATAGACCGCTAGGAGTAGCAAAACTCCACCAAATGTTTGAATGCTTAACATCCAAACAAAATCAAAGTGCACCAGCCCCACCACCATCGCCAAAAGCGTTGGCAAACCAAAAACATTTAACATTAAATTAAAACCTTGGCGAAAATCGCCAATATCCGAAAATTTACTTTTCCGGGTGAGCCATAAGAAGAAGGCGCCCCCCATAATTAATAAGAAACTCATGGCAAAAAGCATCACGCCTAAACTCAAGCTATAAGACAAAATCAGCACTGGCCGATTGCTACGATAAAAATTCTTTCCTAAAAAGTTCGCTAGACTTTGACGATCCGTCACTTCTTGCGGATTGAAGTCACTCGGGTAGCGCATCTCATAATGCATCGCCTTCCCTTCTACCACGCCGTCTACTTGCCAAGTATCCTTAAGAAAAGCTAAGCGATACGTTTTGTTTTCGACAGTGTTGACTAACTCTAAGGGCGGTGTCGTCAATTGCCCGTCTGCTACTGTTATTTGTTGGACGGCTGCCGCATTTTCCGTGGTTAAAAGACCAGCGTCCGCCCCTAAAAAGTTCGCCACGGGTATTTGTTCTAGCCCCACTGCGTAATATAACGTGACTGGAATCACCAATAAGGCGTTTAAAAAGATTAGCGTCACTAGCGCTTGGAACCAATTTAAATTTTTTCGACCGGCAAAACAACGAGTCGGACTAAGGATACTGGCAAAATAATTCAGGGGAAATTTCATACGCTGACTCCTTTAAGCCACTTTTTTTAGCGACAAGTGGCATTGTTGTGAATAAGTAAATTCCTTACCCTTTCGTCCCACCAGAGGTTAAGCCAGTGACGAAGTTCTTTTGTAAGAAGAAGAAGAGTAAACAAATTGGTAAAGCAATTAAGATGGCTCCAGCGGCAAAAAGGGAAACCCGTTGATTGGTAACATCAGAGACAAAACTTTGTAAACCGACAGCCACCGTTTGATTTTCTGGTGTCCGTAATAAGAAGCGAGCTAACATGTAATCGCCGAAAGGTCCCATAAAGGCCCACAAGGCTTGGACCGCAATCATGGGTTTTACTAACGGTAAAACGATTTGACCGAAAATACGGAAATGACCTGCCCCATCCAATTTAGCCGATTCATCTAAGTCGAGGGGTACTGTATCAAAGTAGCCTTTCATCAGCCACGTATTCATAGGAATCCCGCCACCGATATAAATCATCGTTAAGAACCAGTAACGATCCAAGGCGTTTAACAAGAAAGCCATGACATAAAAGGCGGTTAAAGCAGCCATCGTTGGTACCATTTGAATAATTAAAAAGATGGTCAAACTAGACTTTCGTCCGTAGAAACGATAACGACTATAGACATAGCCAGCTAACGTCACCACAGTTACTTGAATCACCATGGTGAAAATGGAAATAATCAAAGTGTTTTTGTACCACGTACCGTACAAGGTTTCCGTAAATAGCCGGGAGAAGTTCCGCAAGGTCCATTCACTCTTAAAGTTCAAACTAAAAGCCGCGATATTTCCTGATTTAAAAGCAGTAGAAGCCGTAATCAGCAGCGGATAAATAATGACGATGGACAACAAAATCATAAAGAGATAAGTAAAAAATTGGGTGAGGCCGCGTCGAAACTTGGCGCTTTTATTCAATGAATGCATAAGATCAGTCCTCCATATTAAAGGCATTGGTCTTTTTGAAGACCAGTAGGGATACACTAATGACAATCGCGGAAATAATTAAGGTGACCGCCGAAGCCATGGAGTATTGCGGTGAAGTCCCTGTCGTCAACTTATAAATCCACGAAATTAAAATATCCGTTGAACCAGCACCACCACCAACAGAACCCGGCCCCCCATTGTTAAAGAGGTAAATCATGGAGAAGTTATTGAAGTTCCCCGTATATTGGGTAACAAAAGTTGGAGCAGCTACTAAGAAAATCGCCGGTAAAGTAATATTTCTAAAACGTTGGAACGCATTGGCACCATCGATTTTAGCCGCTTCATATAAATCTTCAGAAATGGACTGCAAAATCCCAGTAGTCATGACGTAAATATAAGGGAAACCTAACCAGCCTTGAATCATAATGATGGCCACTTTGGTCCAGTTGGGATCCGTTTTCCAAGCAATTGCCGGAATGTCAAAGAACGGTAACAATTGATTCAAAAACGGAATAACTTGCGTGTTAATGGCCCCCACGGAATCATTAAAGATATTAGAGAAACTCATAATGGTAATGAATGCTGGTACAGCCCACGGTAGCAAGAAAATAATCCCGAAAATCCGTTTGAATTTAATGAATTTTTGATGGGTAATAACTGCCGTTAGCACACCTAAAGTAATTTGTAGCGTAGTAGCACATAACGTCCAAATTACCGTCCAGCCTAAAACCGTTACAAAAGTGCGACGATAAGAGCTTAAGAAGAACATGCTTTTAAAATTATCAAAACCAATCCAATCCACTAGAGAAGCCGGTGGAATATGTTTAAAGTCGTAGTTGGTAAAAGCGATAAACAGCGTTACTAATACCGGAAAAACAATCGCAAAAATCATTAATAAGTAAGCCGGCATCGTGAGGAGGTATGGAAAACCACCATCGCCAATAGTGTAAATAATTTCTTTGGCTGAAGTATTAACCTTGTCCCCCGCATTCCAATGTTTCGCAACTCGCCGCGCATCACTAATGTTTAAAGCGTAAAAGATTAAGAAAATTACCGTGATAATCAGTTGTAACGTGCCACCAATCAACATGAATAAAGAATGATCTTCCATGGGGACACTACCTAAAGTAATTAATCCGGCTAAAGAGCTAGCCCCTTTGAGAATCATTTGCACCACAAAGGCCACAAAGATTCCTAAAAAGACGACCCCTTTTAAAGGTTGTTGATTATAAAATTGTCCTAATCCGGGAATCAGGGAAAGCAACGTGGCTTTTTTTACATCTTTTTTTTGAGCTTGCACCTCAAGCCCCTCCTTTTCTAAAACAAACGGCGAAGAATCTAAAATTCTCCGCCGTTAATTTGTGCTTAATATTTTTGTTCAATGGCTTCCTTGATGAGGGCAACGGCATCATCTGCTGATTCTTGTGGTGTTTTGGTACCAGAAGCAGCATCAAACATCAAGTTTTCGGCACCAGTCCAAACTTCAGCCATTTCTTGAATGTTTGGCATTGGTTGTGCATCGGCGTACTGCGTAATTACAGCCGTCGTTAATTCATCGTTTTTCCCTTTAGCTGTTTCTCTAGCCGCTTGGTTAGCAGGGATTTCATTGGTCATTTCAAAGAAAGTTTCTTGGTTTTCTTGGTTAGTGACGTAGTCTAAGAATTTTTGTCCTAACTCTTTGTTTTTGCTGTAGTTAGAAACAACCCAACCTTTACCACCACCAAAGGATTGGTAAGCTTTACCGTTGTCTAACGTTGGAATGGAAGCCACACCATAGTTAACGCCGGCATCTTTATATGTTGCTGCTTGCCAAGGGCCATCAATAATAGCAGCCGCAGTACCATCGATGAATTGTTGTGTTACGAAATCTCCTGCTGAAGAAACGTCTTTCATCCCTTGTGGCCAAACATTATTGAACCAGTCAGCGGCGTAAGTAATTCCTTCTACCGCTCCACTATTATTCAAACCAATATCACTTGGATCCGTTCCATCTTCACCAAAGACGTAACCACCGTAACCCGCTAACAAACCATAAGAATAGTAGAAGTCCGTCCACTTAGCTAAGAAGCCGGTATTTTTACCACTTTCAGAAGTGAAGTCAAAACGTGAATCCTTGGCTAAAGCTTCTAAGTCAGTAAAACTTGCTGGGGCTGCATCCACTAAATCTTTATTGTAGTAAAGAACTAAAGTTTCAATAACGGCTGGTGCGCCATAAATTTTGCCATCCACCGTTACTTGTGCTTTATCTGTATCGTCATAATCACTGGCGTTAGCATCTACATTAACTTCAGCTAAATGACCTTGTGCCCCTAAGGAACCAATGCGGTCATAAGCAGACATCATCACGTCAGGCGCTTTGCCAGCAGGGCCATCTAAAGCAAGAGCTTCTAATTGTTCAAACATATCTTTTTCCACTAACTTAATAGTGACATCATTATCTTTTTCAAATTGCCCTTTGATGGCATTCATATATTCGGTATACCCTTTATCGACAGAGATCGTTAAGGTTTTACTGTCAGAAGATGAATTAGCGTCATTAGAGCCATCTGTTTTAGAACCGGAACTACTACAAGCTCCTAAGACCATTAAGGCGCTGATGGAAGCGAGGCCTAAGCCGATTTTTTTGAATGTACTTACTTTCATGTTTTCTTCCTCCTATTAATAAAAATCCGTTTTGTTTTTGGTTCTCTTTTATTATGCCTAGAGAAGATTCGTTATGCAACCGTTTTCTCCGTGTTACCGATAACAAGTTTTTTCTTATCCTAAAGTAATCGCAAAGCCGTGCTGTTGTAAAACAAAATTACTGTCGTTTGTTAATAAGCAATTTTGTTGCAACAAGATTTCTCCTTCTAATTCAAGGGAAAGGTCATCCACTCCGGCATTGAAGTAGGCAGTTAAAGTAACATTTTCGTAAGAGCGATTAAAGATTAGTACTTCTGTTTCATCGGAAACCACTTGCCAATTTGTCCTGCCACAAGCTAAAACAGCGGCGTAATTTTTACGCAAAGCAATCAGCTCTTTCGTAAAGGCTAGCATGGTTAAGTCTTGGTTAGCTGGCTCCCAAATCATACATTTCCGACAATCAGGATCATCGCCACCAGTCATGCCAATTTCAGTACCATAGTAAATACATGGCGAACCTTTTTGCATAAACATAAAGGTTAAGACGGCCCGTGCCAATTGAAGATTACCGTTGGCTAAGGTTAAAATCCGCGCCGTATCATGGGAATCTAGTAAGTTAAAGGTTACCTCGTTAGTTTGATCCCGATAAAGGAGCTGTTGTTGGTTCATGCCCGAAACCATTTTACTAGGCGCAATCAAGCCTTTGACAAAATAATCTTTAATACTATCAGTAAAGGCATAGTTCATGACGGCGTGGAATTCATCGCCATTGAGCCAACTTTGTGAAGAGTGCCAAATTTCGCCTAAGATATATAAATCTGGTTTAATAGCTAAGACTGCTTGGTGGAATAATTTCCAGAAATGATGATCCACCTCGTTAGCCACATCTAAGCGCCAACCGTCAATATCAAACTCCCGTACCCAGTAAGTCGCAATGTTTAGCAAATAGTCTTGCACTTCCGGGTTAGCCGTATTGAGTTTAGGCATGTGGGGAGTAAAGGCGAAGGTGTCATAGGAAAGGTTAGCGGCGGTTTCCACCACATCTGTCATGACGTATTGATCAACGGGATAGCTATGAATATGGAACCAAGAAGCATAACGGGACTTCTCGCCATTTTTTACCACGTCTTGCCATTGAGGGGAAGTGTCCCCCATATGGTTAAAGACCGCATCTAACATAATTTTGATGCCCTTAGCATGGGCGGCGTCTACTAATTTTTTAAAGAGCGCTTTATCGCCAAAGTCAGGATCAATTTCTAAGTAGTCAATGGTGTCATATTTATGATTGGAATGAGCTTTAAAAATTGGGCAAAGATATAAGCCATTAATCCCTAGGTCTACCAAATAATCCAAGTGGTCTAAAATTCCTTGCAAATCTCCACCGAAAAAGTCATCCCGATCAGGCGCCTTGCTTCCCCAAGGTAGTGTGCCTTTAGGGTCATTACTTTTATCTCCATTAGCAAAACGCTCTGGAAAAATTTGGTACCAGACGGTCTCTTTGACCCAAGCCGGTGCTTTAAAGCGGTCAATTTCTTGGAAGTAAGGCATCCGGAAGTACGCATTAGGAACGGCGAGATGTTCTTCCTCATAAGGGAATAATCCTTGGTCGCCATAAAAGGCTTGTAAGCCATCGAAGCCTTCCACGTAAAAACCGTATTGCAAACGACGCGTTTCACTCGTCACTTCTAATTCCCAATAATCATGCAGCGCCGTGCTTAGTGTTTTTTCCATAGGGACTTTTTCCAAGTACCATTTAGTTTGAGTAATGTCATAAGGATCGCCTTTGATTAAGGCCACCACTTTCACGTCATTTTTAGCAGTGCGTAAGCGAATGCGCAAACGGTCAGCGGTATACAAAAAAGCGTACTCGGAATCAGGGCGGTGATAAATAGCAGCGGTTTCCATAGCTTCCTCCTTCAAAAAATTAAGTTTAAAAAACAAGAAGGAGCAGACTGGACTCCCTTACTTCTTGTCGTTACAAAAAGCATACACGAAAGCGTTTTACAGCACAAGCTGTTAGCGATAACAAAAAAGAGGTTGGACCAGCAACGTTTATGCAAAAAAGAGAGGATGACTAGTACAAGCTTGTCATCCTCTCTTCGCAGTTTTAATTTTCCTTAGGGATAGGCCGCGTTGTTTCCCGCACCATAAGTTGCGGTAAGAAACGGCGAAAGCCTTGTGAAGCACCATTTTCATTAATTTTTTTCACTAGGAGCTCACCGCAAACTTCTCCCATCTTGGTGATGGCTTGTTTACAAGTCGTTAGCTTCGGGGAGCTCACTTGGTCTAAGAAGACGCCGTCAAAGCCAATTACTCCAAAGTCTTGTGGAATCTGGCCCCCCATAGCTAAGATGCCCCGCTCAATACCAATTGCTAAGCGATCAGAGCTGCAAATAAAACAGGTATCCGGCGCAAAGTGCCACCAATTTTCCATAATATAGTTTTGGGTTAACGTTGAGCGATTTTTAAAGCGTAAAATTTCAGGGAGCTGACCTCTTTCTTCCACCACTTGCCGGTAGCCGGCCTCACGAGATAACTCAAAAGATTCATTGACATCCATGCCGATATAGACTAACTTTTGATAGCCACAAGCTACCGCGTGCTTAGTAGCCATCACGGTACCGTATTGATTATCGCTATCCACAAAGTCAATGCCCGCCGTATTTTCCCCAAATAAAATCACCGGTTTGGTTAAAGACTTGATCCATTCAAAATCGCCAGAGCGAAAACCGGTAATAATATAGCCGTCGCAAGTGCCATTATCCACTAAAGGATCCGTTACAAATTGTAAAGAGTAATGGGCCTGACCTACTGCTTTAGCAATCCCCATCAACAAATACATATAGTAGGGTTCAGTGGTGTCAATTTCTTCTAAAATCAACAACTTGACAATTTGCGAACGGTGGTTGACTAGTGCTTTAGCGGCGATATTGGGCGTGTAATCTAACTCCTTCATGGCTTTAAAAACTAAATCTTTTAACTCTTCCGTGACTTGTTCTGGATGATTAATTACGCGGGAAACGGTCATTTTTGAGACATTCGCCCGTTTGGCAACGTCAGCCAAAGTGGTCATGGGTCATCCCCTCTTTTCTTAAACTGGTTCTAAAACGACAGCAAGGGCGTCGTAAGGTGCTAAATGTAATTCAAGTTGGTGGTCATTCAAAGCCGATCGATTGGTAATTACTACTCGTTCCACTGCCCGCGGTAGCGTAAAGACAGCTGCTTCTTTACTGAGGTTCGCCACTATGAGTAAAGTTTCCCCTTGATAGGAACGCTCATAAGCAAAAACATTGGGAGCACTGGCTAATAAAGTGAAATCCCCCCAAACCACTAATGGCCAAGCTTTTCTTAAGGCAATTAATTGTTGATAGGTATAAAAGATGGAGTCTGGTTGTTCTAAGGCCCGTTGCGCATTTATGGTTAAATAATCTTGTGTGATGGATAGCCACGGTGTGCCTGTGGTAAAGCCAGCTTGCAGCTGGTCATTCCATAAAAATGGCGAACGAGCGGTGTCGCGCCCCATCCGGTTAATCATCGCCAAGACTTCTGCCATGGTGAAGCCACGGGCGAGACGTTCTTGGGCCATATTTAAAGACTCAATATCGGCGACTTCGGCTAAGGAGTTCACTTGGCGATTCACCATGCCAATTTCTTCCCCTTGATAAATATAAGGTGTCCCTTTCATTAAGTGTAACAAAATTGCCAAACATTTGCCCGATTTTTCCCGTAAAATTCCTTCCGCACCGAAACGCGAAATGACCCGTGGCAAATCATGATTATTCCAAAATAAGGAATTCCAGCCTTCATCCCCTAAAGTCGTCTGCCACTTAGCTAAAATATTTTTAAGTTGGGGCACGTCGAAAGGACGACTATCCCACTTTTCTTTGCCGGGCACTTGGTCGACTTCCATCGTCTCAAATTGAAAGACCATGGAAAACTCGTGACGCTTTGGATTGGAATAAAGCTTGGCGATTTCCGGTGTCGCCCCCCACGTTTCCCCCACCGTCATCACGTCGTACTTGCCAAAGGTTTCACGATTCATCTCTTGCAAGTAGGCGTGAAGTTGCGGTCCATTATTAATAATTTTTCGGAAAGGCTCCTTGCCAATTTGGTCGATGACATCTAAACGAAAGCCCCCGATGCCCTTAGCTAACCAAAAATTCATCATGTCATAAATTTCGACCCGTACTTGGGGATTTTTCCAATTTAAATCTGGTTGTTTTTTACTAAACATATGGAGGTAGTATTGCTCCGTAGCGGCTTGGTACTCCCAGGCCGAACCTGAAAAAACGGAGGTCAAATCATTAGGTGGCAAGTCTCCTTGCCCATCCGCCCAAATGTAGTAGTCGCGATAAGGATTATCTTTTGACTTTTGGGCCGCTTGAAACCACGGGTGCTCATCGGAAGTATGATTGACTACTAAATCCATAATCAAGCGAATGTTGCGCTTTTTAGCTTCGACGATTAATTTATCCATATCCGCCATCGTGCCAAATTCGGGCATAATGGCGCGATAATCAGAAATATCGTAGCCGTTGTCGTCATTAGGAGACGCGTAAACAGGGGACAGCCACAGCGCTTCAATCCCTAGTTCAGCTAAGTAATCCAGGCGACTAATAATTCCCGGCAAATCCCCAATCCCATCGCCATTACTATCTTGAAAAGAACGGGGATAAATTTGGTAAACGATAGCTGATTGCCACCAATGAGCTTGTTTCATGTAATGTCCTCCTCGCTATTATTTGCTGGCGTTACTATTTTGTAAAGACGCGCTTCATAAGGAGTCAAGTGATGCGTATCTCCTAAACTTTGGGTCACCTCAACATTACTCAACAATAGTTCGGCGTTCTCCACTTGTTGGGGCAAAGCCAGCATGGCAATTTGTGGTGTTAAGTTCACCATCACTAAAAAGCGCGTGTCTGCTATTTGTCGCTCGTAGACAAAGGTCTGCTGATTTTCCGGTTGGAAGTCTGTAAAGCGGCCTTTGTTTAAAGCCGGATTATTTTTTTTCAAGGTTAAAAGCTCTTGATAAAAACAAAAGAGGGACTGCGAATTTTTTAAGTTGGTGGTGACGTTTAAATGCTCTTTATTGGGGTTTACTTGAAACCACGGTTGCACGTTGGAAAAACCGGCAAACACACTTTCATCCCATTGCATCATGGTGCGGGCATTATCACGGGTCGTCTTGCCGACTAAGCTAAGGGCTTCTCTTGGCTCAAAGCCGGTGGTCACCAACTCGTGATAAAAATGCCGCGAGTCCACCGCATCAAATTCCGTTGGTTGCGTGAAGGGATAATTTTCCATGCCAATTTCTTGGCCTTGGTAAATAAACGGCGTGCCTTGGAGCAAGACGTACATCATAGCTAGTGCTTTTCCCGCTTTTTCCTCCAAATTTTTTGGCGGCTGTAATAAAGAAATACTGCGGGGCAAATCGTGATTTTCCATATAAAGAGCGTTCCACCCCCGACCATCGGCTAAAGCTTTTTGCCAGCGCACCAAGGCCGCTTTTAACCCCACCACATCCAGACTGTCTGCGGCCGTCTTTTTCCATAAATCCAAATGATCAAATTCAAAAATCATGTCAAAGTAGCCATGAGGGCCCACCCAAGCTGGGGCTTGGGCGGCCGTCACACCAGAAGCTTCCCCCACCGTTAAACAATCATAATGCTTAAAGACCGTCCCCAGTTCTTGTAAGAAAAGCTCAATGCCGGGGACATTTTGAAAATTAGCGAAGGGCCGTAGCGCATCATAAGGCGTTGACCACGGTGCTTTTTTAATATGGGAAATCGCATCAATGCGGAAACCATCGACACCCATTTCTAACCAAAAGGTGACGATGTCTAAAACTTCTCGCCGCAACGCTGGCACTTCCCAATTCAAATCAGGTTGCTCTTTAGCAAAAGTATGGAAATAATACTGTTGACTAGCTTCGTGCCACTCCCACACCGAACCCCCAAAAATTGACAGCCAATCGTTAGGCGCCTCTGGCATTTGCGTTTCCTCATTAAAAATTGGCTTTTCCCAGATATAGTAGTCGCGATATTTACTAGTGGGATCAGCGAGGGCTGCTTGAAACCAAGGGTGTTGATCTGAAGAGTGATTCACCACTAAATCTAAAATAATTTTTAAATCTAGCGCATGAGCTGCGGCTAATAATTCTTTAAAATCCGCCAACGTACCATATTCGGGCGCGATGTCCCGATAGTCGGCAATATCATAGCCATTGTCTACATTAGGAGATGGATGAATAGGATTCAACCAAATAAAATCCACCCCTAATTTTTTTAAATAAGGCAGACGTTGCTGAATACCCTTTAAATCACCAATTCCGTCGCCATTACTATCTTGAAAACTACGGGGGTAAATTTGATAGCCCGTAGCGTGTTGCCACCATTTTGTCATCTTGCACCTCTTACTTTGTTATAAAATGTTACCGCTCACAATTTTTTTAATTGAAACAAATGATCACCTGTGAAGTCGACTAAATTAGCATGAACTTCATCTGCTAATGGTAAATTTTCTTTCGTACCGACACCTACTACGTACATGCCGCCAGCTTTCCCCGCTTCACAACCTGCTAAGGCATCTTCAAAAACGACACAAAACGTTGGCGCAAGCCCTAACTTTTCGGCGCCTTTTAAGAAAACTTCGGGATCTGGTTTGGCTTTTTGTACATCATTGCCATCGACTATCGCATCAAAGTATTGATCTAAGCCGGTGCGCTTTAAAATTAAGGGCGCATTTTTACTAGCTGAGCCGAGACAAATTTTAATTTTTTCTTGTTGGAGATGGGTTAATAAGGCGGTGACCCCTGGTAAAATTTCCGTTGCATCCATCTTTTCAATGTAGCTGACATATAAATCATTTTTTTCTTGCGCAAATTTTTCTTTGGTGGCCGTATCATATTGTTGGTCGCCTAAAGAGAGTAAAACGTCTAAAGATGCCATACGAGAGACGCCTTTTAAGCGTTCGTTGTCTCGTTCCGTAAAGTGAATGCCTAATTTTTGTGCCAGCGCTTGCCACGCTAAGAAGTGATATTTGGCGGTGTCGACTAACACGCCGTCTAAATCAAAGATTGCCCCTTGATACATGGTGATGACCCCTTTCAGCCGACGACTATCGGCTTATAAATTTCGTTAAAATGACGATTTATCACTTCATTCTAGCAAGTCCCTTTTGCTAGCGTCAACTCACGTCAAGCCTGCAAATAGCGGAAAAGTCCTGAATTTTTTTATTTTTTGTTATTTTTCTTGGGGAAAAGATTTCTTTTTGTTAGACTGGTGATACACTAAGAAAAAACTTTTGCTGAAGGAGTAGACGATGCAAAAAATAAAAATAAGCTTTCTCGTTCTTTTAGGCTTTTTCCTCTTAAGAGCTTGCAATACGCAGCCAAATTCTGACTCGACTAGCACTACTACAAGCTCCACCACCGCCACTAGTGAAGCACCTGCCACTGAGACTGCTACCATCACCTTAATGAAAGGTGACAAAACTTTTGACGAAAAGACCGTGCACTTCGCTGAAGGTGCCAGCTTACTAAAAGTTTTAAAAGCCAACTTTAAAGTGGAGGAAGTCAACGACTTTATCTTAAGCATTGATGAGCTGGAACAAGATGAAAAAAATAATTACTACTGGATTTTCGCAGTCAATGATCATACGGTCACTACCGGCGCTGGTGAAACGATTTTAAAAGATGGTGATCAGGTCACCTTCACTTACGAGGAATTTAAGTAGCATATTTTTACGAGACTTAGTAGGCCAATGCGCTACTAAGTTTTTTATCAGTCTTAAATTATCAGAAAATATTGACAACAAACTTTTCCGGGAGTAGACTGAGGTCAATTTAACATTTGGGCGCAGGCTGACTAATGTGCCCTAAGGAGGAACCCCATGAATATTTCTTTTGAAGTCCGACCAGGAGCCAATCGTTATGTCAGTGGCGAAAATGTTTTACAGGAATTGCCCCAATACTTAACCAACTTTACGCAAGTTGCGGTGATTACCGGACCCACTTCGTTTAAAATTTTTGCCGCCTACTACAATACTGAGCTTGCCTACCCGCTTTTTTATTATGACGGTAGTGCCAGTAATGAAGATGCCGCCCGTTTAGCACAAGAAATTGGCACGGCTGAAGTTATTATCGGGATTGGGGGCGGTCGCGTTTTAGATACGAGTAAATTAGTCGCTGAAATTCTCGGTTGCAAACTTGTTGCCGTACCGACGCTGATTTCTAATTGCGCTCCTTATACGCCGATTGCCGCTGTCTATCATCCTGACCATACTTTTAAAGATATTCAATATTTTCAAGATGCGCCCTTTTTAACTTTGGTGGATTATCGCTTTTTATTAGCTACACCGGTGGAATATTTAATTGCTGGCATTGGTGATACGGTAGCGAAATGGTACGAAATTGAAGGCATCACGCGGCGCTTAAGTGCCGACACTAAAAATGCTGGCGTGCGTTTAGGGATTGCCAGTGCTAAAGAAATTAAAAATATTTTATTGGCAGACTCCCTTGCTGCCTTAGCCGCACTAAAAGAACAAACGGTGACCCCAGCTTTTGGGCGCATTGCTGACACGGTGATTGCTTTAGCCGGCACGGTGGGGGGCTTTGCCGTTAACTTTGGGCGGACAGCCGGCGCTCATGCCACCCACAACGGTCTTTCTTATTTACCCGCCACCCACGAAATTTTCCACGGCGCTAAAGTAGCTTACGGTGTCTTAGTCCAATTGAGTTATACCGGCGATTATGATGAGATTGCCCAGCTCTTACCTTTTTATCACGCTGTTGGGTTACCCACTTCTGTTACCCAATTAAATCTTGGCGCATTTGACGCTGAAACTTTAGCCCCAGTAGCGCAGTTAGCCGCGGATCCTACCGATTACTTTAATTTGATTGATCCGGCAGTTACTGGCGAAAAAGTTTTACAGGCCATCGAAAAACTAGAAACATTTATCGCTAAAAATTAAAATATTTAGGCGCACGGCGTTAAGAGCTGTGCGTCTTTTTTAGGGCAAAAAGAAAAACTGAAGTTATCATTGACATTTGGGCCCAGGCTCGCTAGACTTATTAAATGAATTGACAATTGAATAACGCCTCAGCAAATTGAGGTAGAGGTCGCGGAGATCATTAATCCTGTGGAGTGGAAAGTCACGTGGAAACAGGCCTAGGGTGATCCGCCGAAATGTGCGAAAAAACTTTCGTTTCGTATGTTGGGACACAGGTCAATAGCCTGCGAACTGTCTTAGCGTTTCGCTAAGTTGTGCTATGTTTTTGTGAAGAGGTATCTTCAATCCCGGTAGCGGCCTGCATAATGATGTGCGGCGGCTTTTTTTATTGTTAAATTTAAGTCAGGTTAGAAGAGAAAGGATGAAGAGAATGAAAAAAAGAGGACTGTGGCTGTTAGCTTTATTGGCCTTGATGAGCATTAATATTTTTAACGTTCAAGGGGTCGCAGCTGATGAAAAAACGCCGACAGATGAATTTCGAGTAGGGATGGAGGCTGGCTATGCCCCCTTTAACTGGACACAAAGTACGGACGCGAATGGGGCCGTTCAAATGTATCAATCCACTTCTTATGCCGGCGGTTATGACGTCCAAATCGCGCAAAAAATCGCCGACGGTCTCGGTAAAAAATTAGTGATTGTCAAAACAAAATGGGATGGCTTGTCCCCTGCCTTACAATCTGGCACGATTGATGCGATTATTGCCGGCATGTCCCCAACAACAGAACGCCGTAAAGAAATTGATTTTACTGATGCGTATTATGAATCACAATTAGTGGTGGTGGTACGACAAGACGGCCCTTTTGCTAATGCCCAAAGCTTGGCAGACTTAAGTGGTGCTAAAATTACTGCGCAATTAAACACCTTCCATTATTCCGTCATTGACCAAATCCCTGAGGTGCAAAGAGAAACCGCCATGGATAGCTTTTCGGCGATGCGGGCGGCGCTAACCGCCGGCATTATTGATGGTTACGTCAGCGAGCGACCGGAAGGCGTCACAGCGACAGCCGTGGATAGTCACTTTAAAATGTTAGAGTTTACCCCAGAAAATAATTTCCAAACTTCACCTGAAGATGTGCAAGTGGCGGTGGGAATGCGTAAAGGTGACTCCGATGTGGCCCGCGTGAACGAAATTTTAGCCACCATTTCCAGCGCGGAACGCAGCGCCTTAATGGATCAAGCAATTCAAGATCAACCCGCTGACACAACGGCCGCTGCTACTAACCCTTCTTTTTTCACTCAAGTTAAAACCATTTGGCAACAATATGGCAATTTATTTTTACGGGGAGCTGGTTTAACCTTACTGGTGGCTTTAGTGGGAACCGTTGCCGGAATGATGATTGGCTTATTAGTAGGCGTCTTCCGCACTTTACCTAAAGCCCACCATGCCCTCACCCGCTTTTTGCAAAAACTCATGAACATTTTGTTGTCCATTTATATTGAAGTCTTCCGAGGAACACCCATGATGGTGCAAGCTATGGTTATCTTCTATGGCGTACCGATTTTATTAGGCTTACAATTGGATCGCACCTTTGCCGGACTGTTCATCGTCTCCATCAACACCGGCGCTTATATGTCAGAAATTGTGCGAGGCGGCATTTTTGCTGTGGACAGCGGCCAATTTGAAGCTGCTCAAGCCATTGGCATGACGCACGGTCAAACGATGCGCAAAGTTGTCTTGCCCCAAGTTTTACGGAACATCTTGCCGGCTACGGGCAATGAGTTTGTCATTAACATTAAAGACACTGCTGTTTTAAGCGTGATTGGTTTTGCCGACCTCTTCTTCCAAGGAAATTCCGCGGCAGGTTCCAACTTCCTCTTCTTCCAAACCTTCACCATCATTGGGATTATCTACTTGATTCTCACCTTTACCATTACCACGATTTTGCGCGCCGTGGAAAAGAAAATGGATGGACCTAGCGCCTACACGCAAATTACTGACGAGACGACAACTGACCAGGAGGTAGCCTAAGTTATGGAAAACATTATTGAAATCAATCATTTGCAAAAAAGTTACGGTAAAAACGTCGTCTTAAAAGATATTAGTTTACAAGTTAAACCTGGGGAAGTCGTGACGATTATCGGCGCTTCTGGTTCTGGGAAATCCACTTTCTTACGCTGCATTAACTTGCTGGAACAACCGACTGGTGGCGAAATTATTTACAACCAAGAAAATGTACTGGCCGCAAAATATAACTTGGCAAAATATCGTACGCACCTAGGGATGGTTTTTCAATCCTTCAACTTATTTAACAACATGAACGTCTTAGAAAATTGTATGACGGGCCAAATGACGGTGTTAAAGCGCAACAAAGAAGAAGCACAACAAGTTGCTCTCAAAAACCTCGAGCAAGTGGGGATGAGCCGTTTTATTAAAGCCCGGCCTAACCAACTTTCTGGCGGACAAAAACAACGAGTGGCTATCGCCCGTGCCCTTTCCATGAACCCTAACGTCTTATTATTTGACGAGCCAACTTCGGCTTTAGATCCAGAAATGGTAGGAGAAGTCTTGAGTATCATGCAAAAATTAGCCCACACTGGTTTAACTATGCTGGTGGTGACTCACGAAATGGGGTTTGCTAAAGAAGTTTCCGACCGCGTGATTTTTATGGACAAAGGCTTGATTGCCGAAGAAGGCACGCCAGAACAAATCTTTAACCACCCGCAAGAAGCCCGCACCAAAGAATTTTTAGGGCGCGTGTTGAAATAAAGTTAAAAAGCACCGCCAACTATCAAACAGGACAGTTGGCGGTGCTTTTTGGTAATTATTTTTGTTTTTGCAATTGAATCATTTGGAAACTTTGTTGGCCTAAGACTACCGTGAAGCGGCCATTTTCTAAGCGGGCGGTGTGCGCTTTTTGCGGCACGACTTTTAAAGGTTCAGCTTCGGTATTTTCAGCCTTCAAATCAGGATGGTGTAGGACCACTTGCTCTACAACTTGGTAACCCTCATATTGACGCAAGTCACAGCTGACTTCTAAGTCTTCTGCTAAATCTTTATTCACGGCAAAAATCGTTAAAGTTTCATCGTCATTGGCTAAGACCACCGCGTCTAGATACGGCGCATCGCCGCGGCTGCATTCATAAGTAGGACTTTGCACCAAGGTTTGTAGCACTTCACCGCGACCGTGGTTACTAATCATTTCAAAAGGATAAAAAATTGTTTGTTTCCAAGCAGCGGTATCGCTAGTCATAATCGGTGCAATTACATTGACTAATTGGGCTAGACAAGCAATTTTCACACGATCGGCGTGGCGCAATAAGGTAATCATCATGCTGGCGACCATTAAGGCATCTTCAAAGTTGTACACATCTTCCAACTGATGAGGATGCTGGCTCCATGGTTCAATTTTAGTATCTTGCTCGTGGGAATGGTACCAAACGTTCCATTCATCGAAGGATAAATGAATATCTTTTTTCCCCCGTTTTTTCGCTTTGACAAAATCACAAATGGCGACGACTTGCGAAATAAACTGATCCATGCCCAAAGAGTTGGCGAGAAATTCTGGTGTGTCGTCGTTAGGATTGCCGTAGTATTGGTGCAAGGAAAGATAATCCACTTCATCGTAGCATTGGGAAAGTACCGTGTCTTCCCACGTCCCAAAAGTTGGCATGTTTAAAGCCGAACTACCACAAGCGACAAGTTCGATCGTCGGATCAATTTTTTTCATGGCTTTGCCGGCTTCTTGCGCTAGCCGGCCATATTCCATGGCAGTCTTGTGCCCTTCTTGCCAAAAACCATCCATTTCATTACCCAGACACCACAACTTGATATTGTGGGGATCTTTTACGCCGTGTTTTTGCCGCAAGTCGCTGTAATAGCTGCCCCCTTTAATATTGCTGTATTCCACAATATTTTTCGCCGCTTCAATCCCCCGCGTGCCAAGATTCACAGCCATCATGGGTTGGGTGCCTACTTCTTTGGTCCACGCCATAAATTCATTCAAACCAAACTGGTTGCTCTCCACAACTTTCCATGCTAAGTCCAATTTAGCTGGCCGCTCTGCTTTAGGACCAACACTATCTTCCCAACGGAAACCAGAAACAAAATTTCCCCCTGGATAACGGACAATTGGCACGTTTAGTTGGCGAATTAAAGCCGCCACATCTTTTCTAAGACCATTTTCATCAGCCAAAGGACTTCCCGGTTGGTAAATGCCTTCATAGACGCAACGACCTAAATGTTCCACAAAGGAGCCATAGAGGCGGTCATCGACTTTCCCGAGTAAAAAATATTTATCAATGGTAATTTGTGCTTTTTTCATTTTGCGAAACCCCTTTCTTTACTCTTATTATAAAGACTTGCCCTTGATAAAAAAATATCTTTTTGTCTGCTACAATTGACTTTTTCTCCGCTTCTTCTATACTGAAGGAAAATAGACAGCAGGGGTGTAAAATATGGCTGAAAAATTTACCGTGAGCTTTTGTGGCTTTGATACCTATAATCCCGATGGTGACGTTATCTATCGCCCTAAAGGTTTAGGCAAATATTTATTTTTATTGATTTTGGCTCCGATGGAATTTACTTTTCCCGATGGTCACAAAGAGTTAGCTGAAGCTGGCGCGTGCCTTTTGTACACCCCCACGACGTTTCAACACTATCGCGCACCCCAAACTTTTTTTAATAGCTATGTGGAATTTGCCAGTGACCTTCCCTTAGAAGATATTTATCATTTGCCCTACAACCAACTTTTTTATCCTTCAAATACCGCTGGCTTAAACCATTTGTTGCAAAAAATTTATCAAGAGTACGTTAACCATTTGCCCCATAGTACGACCCTTTTAGCCAATTATCTGGAAGAGTTGTTCATCACGTTAGAACGTAGCGGACACACCCAGCACTTTATTCAAGAAAATGCTGAGCTTTATCCCCGCTTTTTATCCACTCGTTTGATGATGCTGAGTCGCTGCGAAAAACAATGGACGGCAGAACTGCTATGCACCAAACTGGCCTTAGGGAAAAGCCAATTTTATAAGCTCTATAAAGAATTTTTCAACGCTACCCCAAATGAAGAACTCACCCAAGCTCGGATGCAAAAATTCTTGTACCTCTTAACTAACGATGCATTATCCATTAAACAAGCCGCCTATCAAGCTGGATTTCAAAACATCCAACACTTTAATCGCTTATTTAAAAAATATTATCATTGTTCGCCGAAGGAGTATCGACAGCGAAAAATTTTATTGTAAGTAAAAAACGCGGCCTAGCACAAAATTGCTAAGTCGCGTTTTTATTTTTACTTAGAGGGGCAAGTCTTTTTTCTTAAACCATTCTAGACCCATGATATAAAGACACAGACCTAAAAGGGCTAAAATGATAAATTGAACCAGATATTCCCCGTTTCCGGTAATTGCGGTAGGGTCAAACAAACTATTTAACGACAAGTATTTTAAGACTTCCAATTGTTCGCTGGTTTCCGCTAATATTTTAAAGAGGAAAAAGGCAATAGGGAGACCTGCGCCAAACATCATGGAGTACTTCGTTAAATTAAAAATACAAGATGCGGCAAAAGAAATACTGCTAATAGCAAATAATAGTAAGAAGAGTCCTAGGTTCATGGTTAAATATTCCCCCATGTCAAAATCTAAACCCTCGTCCATCGCGATTTCTTTTGTTGCCAATTGTTGATTAATTGCCGCCACAAATTGTTCTTGTGGAATTTGTGCAGCCTGCTCCGCTGCGGCTAAGGCTTCATCATTATTCTTTAAATCTCCCAACTTATCTTGTAGCTCTTCGGCATCAATTTTCATGGTTTTAGCAGCTGCCGTCATCCCGGCTAATAGTTTTTCTTGTAAAGCGCTAGCTTGCTGGGTATCGGTGGCTTGAGCGATTTGTTGCGTTAATACAGCTTGATATTGACTCGTTTCCATATTCATTTTAGCCGCTGCCGCTTTTAAGGCTGCTGCATTAGCTAAAATGAGTTGGGGATTTTTCTTAACGGTTTTAACGTCCTTATCCAGTTCATCTGCTGCCGCTTGGTTCGCTTCTTCCGTCATTTTTTGCAACAAGTAAGCTTGATAGATATCTTCATCAATATCTCGCGCTTTAGCTCCTTGAGTCACTGCTTTTTCATCGGCATAAATCAAATAATGATTATCATCCAACTTTTCCTCACTAACCCCTAAATAATCAGCGGTAGCCGTAACATCTGCCGTACGGGCTTGTGAGAAGACACCCCCATGGGCAACTTGAGCCGTGGTTAAGCCGACCCCTACCGTGACCCCCACCAGGTCAGCCATCGCCGAATTTTCAATCATACTAGAGACACTGACCATCGCTTTAGGATCATAGACGGCAATAATCAACGCACTCACAGCACTCATCACGATGGTAAAAATTAGCCAAAGAACATAATTCGCTTTTAACGTTTGTTTAAAAATCGTTTTGTTAAACATAAATACAACTCCTTAATATAAACTCTTAAAGTATTGTTCCAATGAATATTTCTGTTCATGAATAAATTTCAATTGGAACTGGCAGATGAATTGCGTAAAGGAATTAATCTGCTGATCTTGGACTTCAATAATCACTTGTTTTTGCGCTGGTCGTTTTTCACGGAAAACAAAAGGAGCACGTAAGAAAACCCTCGGATAATTATCCGAGGGCTTCTTTGATATTTGCGCATGCTGTTTTATTGCTCGCTGAATCGGAA
>NZ_BJDR01000004.1 GCF_005405245.1 Enterococcus nangangensis
ACCAGATGTCTTTTTGTGTAAAAAAATATTGGTGTTCCTACACATTTCTGTGTAACAACACCAGATATCATAGACCCCCTAACGTTTGGCGGTCGCTATTTTTATGACTAAATACTTTTTTAATTTTCTTGTTGTAACTGAATAAATTGAGCAATCGCTTCTTTGGACTGTTCCAAGCCCGCTAGACTAGGCTCATAGTGTTGTGCTAAGTAATAATAAAATAAAATATCGACGGCATACAACAAATTTAAAAGCGTTGTAGTGGCGCCACTACGCAAAGGAACTTCTTGAGCTTGCGCGACACATAAAGGAATTGCCGCCAATTGCCGCAAGGAATTAGCCGTATTCTTAGTCAAAGAGACGGTGGTCATCCCTAATTTTTGCGCTAGTTTCATCAAGTGCAGTCCTTCTTTGGTTTCACCGCTATTGGAAATGCCCCAGTATAATGCGCTAGCCGGCGCCACGGCCATCATGGTAGCTAAGTCGTGTTGATCACTGGTACAAACCACCATCTTGCCTAAGCGACTAAATTTTTGTTGCAAATCGGCCCCCACTAAAGCTGAAGCACCAATCCCGTATAAAAAAAGCACTGGCGCCACTTCAATGGCGGCCGCAACTTTTTTTACTTCGGCTTCTTGTAAAACTTGATTGGTTTTTTCAAAATTAAAGACAGCGTCGGTAAATAATTTTTGCTTGAGACTACTAAGACTTTCGGCGGGCAAAATGTCCGTCTTTTTTTCTAAATGGAATTCTTTAGACATGGCGGAAAGCTGTACTTTTAAATGAATAAACCCTTTGACCCCCAAAGAGTGACATAACCGAATGACGGCCGCCGCTGACGAATCGGCTTTTTCCGCTAATTCAGCGGCACTTAAATTTAAGACTTCTTGCGGTGCAGCTAAAATACAAGCTGCAATTTTTTGTTCTGAAACAGGTAAAGTAGGTAACTTTTCTTTAATTGTAAATAAAATATTTTCCATGGTGTGCTCCTTAAAAATTTCCTCTCTTCTTCATGATAAAAGGAATTGACCGTAAAAGAAAGAGGAAGCACCACAAAAATAGTTGCCTATTTCGGGCGCTTCCTTTAATCATCTACCTTTTTAAAGATTACCTAAGAGATCTTCTGGTTTAGTACTAGAGGCATCACCGGATAATTCAGAAGGTTCCATCGCTTCTTTGGGCACACCGAAGAAGTAGGTCAAGACAAAACCACCAGCGTAAGCCGCTAATAAACCAAGGACATAGCCCCACCACATACCGTCAGGAATTAAAGGAATCAACGCGACCCCAGAAGGGCCAATGGCGGTTGCTCCGATATTGCCAATGGCGCCAATCACGGCACCACCAATCCCACCACCAAGACAAGCCGTAATGAAGGGACGTCCCAAAGGTAAGGTTACTGCATAAATTAAAGGTTCACCAATCCCTAAAATCCCTACTGGTAAAGATCCTTTAATGATGTTCGTTAATTTTTTATTTTTACGACATTTCATCCATAAAGCAAAAGCCGCACCCACTTGACCGGCACCAGCCATGGCTAAGACAGGTAACAATAAGGTTTTACCAGAACTAGCAATCATTTCAATATGCACCGGCGTCAAGATTTGGTGTAAGCCAAACATAACTAATGGTAAGAAGGTCGCCCCTAAGATAAAGCCTGAGAAGGCTCCCCCGACGTTTAAGACCCACGTAATGGCCCCCACCAAGTTAGTAGAAACAAAACCGGCAATCGGCATAATGATGAAGATGGTTAAAAGACCCACCACCAATAAAGAAATGGTTGGCGTAACAATAATATCCACCGCATCAGGAATAACTTTTTTCAAATTCTTTTCGACAATAGATAAGATATAAACAGCTAAGATTACACCAATGACCCCACCTTGGCCGGCAGCTAAAGGTTGGCCGGTGAAAATATTCGGTAGTGGCGTATCAGGATTCATCCCTACGAGGTAAACAACACCCCCAATAATTCCCCCAAGTCCTTCGGTGGAACCGAAGACTTTGGCGGCGTTAATCCCAATATAGACGTTTAAGTAGCCGAACAAGCCGCCTTGAATAATTTTCAAGACTGCCATAATATTGCCCCAAACAGTTGCATCAATCATGCCAGCGGTAATTAAGTTTTGAATAATGGAAGCAATCCCACCAATAATCCCAGCCCCAACAAAAGCAGGAATCAAAGGTACAAATATACTGGCAATCACTTTTAAGGCCCGTTTAAAAGGCGTGTTGTTTTTCTTTTTATATTCACTTTTCACGACAGCAGCTTTTTCTTTAGCTTCGGCTAGTCCAGAATTTAAATTTTTATCTAAATTCTCGTCTAAGGCTTCCCCTAAATGGATTCCGGAAAGTTTCGCCATTTCTCCAGCTACTTTACTAGCGGTTCCTGGTCCCACCACAACTTGCACGGTACCACTATCTTCGACTACTCCTAAGACCCCGGGAATTTCTTTTAAACCGGGAAAGTCCACTTGATCTTCATCCCGAATGTCAATCCGGACCCGCGTCATACAGTTGTAAACTTTGCTGGCGTTGGTTTGACCACCAATTTTTTCAAAAATCTTTCGACCCATTTGTGTTTCTTTGCTTTCGCTCATGGTTGCTCCTCCTTAATTTTAGTTATCCTTTAATGTGTTACGAATGAAGCCTTCACCAGAAACTAGTTTTGCCGTCGCCTCCTTTGCATCTGTTCCCGTCAATAGCATCACAATGGCTACTTTCACCTTCCTTTCAGCAGCAATAAAAGCGGCGCGGGCTTCTTCTTTCGTACAATCAGTCGCTGCTACAATAATATTTAATGACCGCTCTGCTAGCTTTTCGTTAGTGGGTAAAACATCCACCATCAAATTTTGAAAAACTTTGCCGATACCAATCATGGAACAGGTGGACAACATGTTTAACACCAATTTTTGCGCCGTTCCTGCTTTTAAGCGCGTTGAACCAGTTAAAATTTCTGGCCCCGCTGCCACCTCAATCGCAATTTCACTATACTTAGAAATTTCAGCGCCTTGATTACAAGCTAAAGAGACACAAGTTGCTCCTACTTCTTGAGCATACTGCAAGCCACCAATCACATAAGGTGTCCGCCCGCTAGCGGCAATGCCCACCACGGTATCATGTTTGTTAAGGTTTAACGCCTTGAAATCCGCCGCAGCTAAAGTCAGGGAATCTTCAGCCCCTTCCACCGCTACGGTCATGGCTTGTTCCCCTCCGGCAATTAGCCCCACCACCATTTCTTTAGGGACACCAAAAGTCGGAACACACTCAGCCGCGTCTAGCACACCTAAGCGACCAGAAGTGCCGGCGCCAAAATAAATCAAGCGCCCTCCGGCTTGAAATGACGCGATAATTTTAGTAACTGCTTGAGCAATTGCCGGTAGGGCGGCGGCTACCGCTACAGGTACTTTTTGATCTTCCTCATTCATGGTTTGTAAAATTTCTGGAATACTCATTTCATCTAAGGCCATGGTTTTTTGATTACGTGTTTCTGTCGTTAATTTGGTTAAATCCATCTTCTTCTCCTTTTTGCCACTGCAATTGAATTTGTTGATTACCCAAAACAAAGGCTAGCAATGGTCGATCTGCTGGTTGAACATAGCCTAAGACGTTCACTTTATCGTCTTTTGGTAGTGGAACTTTGGCGATTTGTACTTCCCCCATATAACGGCCATAGGCTTGGTTGTCAATCGTGATACTGCCGCTGGGTCGCGTTACTGCATCCTCAGGAACAATTGCCGTCGTAACTGCGGCTCGCGTTTCACTAAAACGCAGTACCGCTGCTGCTTCATCGGGACGATTGTTTAACGGCTCTTGTAAAAAGGGATAGGCCGTTAAAGACGTGGCGGCTGTGGCCCGTAATAAAATCGTGGCTTGTTTTTCGTAAGCTGTAAACTGGGCAATACTGAAGTCGGATAGTTCTGGATCGCCAATAAAAACTTCATCCACTGCTAAATGCTGCGTTAAATCTAGCATTGCAGCCAAAGGGTTCAAGTACCGCTGCTTTTCTAAAGTAGGGAGTCCAGCAAATAACGGTCCCCGTAATTTTTTGTCCCCTGCCACAAAGGCCACTGTTTTAAGACCGTGAGCGTGCAGCCATTGGTTTTTGGCTAAGCAGTATTCCGCAGCCAATCCCGTTTCAGGTCGCGGATAGTAATTGTGCCAGGCTTCCATTTGGGCAAAGTTGGCACCTAATTTTTCCAGCTCGCTTAATTCTGAAGCCGTCAAAGTAGAAGCATTGAGACCGACTGGAATTTGCTGTGATAATTGCGCGATTTCCGTTAAAGAAAAGCCATAATCTACCCGCAGACCAGTAATCCCGTATGCTTTTAGCTTAGCTAAATCAATGTCTTGTCCTAGCAGTTGGTTTAAAGCGTGCTTAGAAGTATCGGCCATCACGCCTAATTGATATTTTTGGGCCAACGCCCCCAGCTTTTTGATTTGTGTTAATTGTTCAGTGACATCTTCTTCCGGAATGTGCAAGGAGGTAAAAATCCGTTGAAAACCGGCTTGCTGCATTTTTTTAAAGTAGTCCTCTTTCGTCGTTAAATCTTCACTTAAAAAAACTGAAAAACCTTTCATGATAGCCTCCTTTGTAACCGTTTCCTTTACGCATTTACTATACCACTTTAAAATTTAATTTCAAGTTTAACACTATATTTTTATAAAAAAAGTTTTTAACACCCAAAGGTTGAAATTTAGTTTTACGAATTATCTTCATGATTATGGGCTTTGTCCTAAGTTAACGAAAGAGAATAAACAGTAACGCCCTTCGTTTTCTTTACTGAGGATACTATACCAAATCTTTCCCATGACGCCAATCTCTTTATGTCAGAAAAACTAACATAAAATTAAAAAGAGGATTTTAACAAGTCTTCTTTAAAAGAATTCGCTTGCAAGCTTATTTTTCTTTCGAAAAGAAAGCGCAAATTTTTGACTAGACCATTTCCGACAGACAGATTTCCCCCTAAAAATAGCAGAAAGTCGGCCCCATTTTTTCTTCGTTGCCCACTGTTTTTCAGTGCGCGCTTCCTTAAAAATATTAAAAAAGGTCTATTTCCCACTAAAGAGAAATAGACCTACTGACTAAAATAAATTTTTAATTACTTGTAAACCACCAATAATATTGCCTAAAGCACCCCCTAAAGACGAGGTAAAAAAGAGCAACAAGATGCGCAATGCACGATTTTGCATAAAACTTTTGACGTGTAAAATATCTTCTTGAATATTTTGGAAGTCTTTGACCCGCGGTTTACGGACCCAAGCTTCCACTAAAGCCACGAAAAAGCCCACCGCTAAAACAGGTGACAAGGTTCCAATGGGTGCCATGACAAAGGCCGTCAAGATAGCTAAAGGATGACCCCAAGCTAGGGCGGTAAAAAGAGCCGCTAAACTAGAATTCCACAATAGCCAAAGGGATAGCTGTTCCATCCCATGATCAAACCCGGCCACAAAAGACCAAGCCAAAAGGCCCACTAAAATGGCTGGAAAAAGCCAACTGAGGATTTTACTGGTCCATTTTTTCGGGGGAATGGTATCCATGGCGACTAAATCAAAATCTTGGGGGAACTTTTCCACAATACCCGCTAAATGAGCACGCCCCACTACGGCGACAATCTTTTTTCCTGGCGCATTTTTTATTTTCATGGACAAGTAGCTGTCTCGATTCGTAATCAACTCTTCATAAGGTCCGGGTAAACTTTCTTTTAAGCTGAGAAAAGTTGTATCCACGAGATCCGACTGATAAAAAGCGGCCAAGTTATCTTCATCTAATTTTTCATCATCAATGCCATCTAGCGCCATAAAAGGCAAGCGGATTTTCTCCCACCCAGAAAGAGCGCGCCACATTTTTTTAAAGGTCACTTGCACATCGCGGTCCACTAGTTCTAGTTGCGCTCCGACTGCTTGTGCGCTTGCAATCCCTTGTTCCATATCGCCACCAGCTTTTGGTGCGTGCATTTTTTTAGCCATCTTCTTTTGAAAAGCGCCATAAAAAAGTTGCACTAAAAATAAAATAGCTTGATGTTGACGAATGATTTTCACAATGTCGGTTTCTTCCCAGCGCTTTTGATTCATGCGGTTTTCGTAGCGCACAGGATCCAATTCCACACAAACGGTATCTGGTTGGATGCTCTCAATAGTTTCTTTGACGATAGTGGGAGAATCCGGGGCGGCGTGGTTCGTGCCCACCAAGGTAATAGTTTTATCCCCATAAGTGACGGTTTTAACTTCAGGTTCCATGAATATTCCTTAACTTTCTGCCAAAAATTTGACGATTAGGTCATAGACTTGTTGATGCTGCGGTTCATTTAAGACTTCGTGACGCATGTTGGCCACCATGATACTTTCCACTTGGGCATAGCCAATTTTTTTCAAGGTAGCCACCGTGTCATTCAAGCCTTTGGAGCCGCCAGTAATTTTTTTATCTAACGCTCCGGCGATACTTAAAATCCGCAGTTGCGGATTTTTTACTTGATAGTTTTTAAATTGTTTCAGTTGGTAATTGGTTTCCCAGATGGTGATACTGCTGCGCACAGGATAACGTTTCAGCATTTTAGGATCGGCAGCAACTTGTTGGTTAAAGGCCTGATCGGTAGTTAACCAGTCCGTGCCACCTTCTAAATCCCCGGTCATTTTCGCCACTAGCTTGGAGTGCCCCAAAGGACCATAGCGCTTAATAAAAAGCTTACTTAAACGCATCCCTATCGCTACGGCGGGTAAATAGTTCACCGTACCCGTTAAAATTAAATTAGCTAACTCCTCATCGTGGTCTTGCAAATAAACGCGGGCTAGTAAGGAACCAAAAGAATGACCGAACAAAGTTAAGGGCACATCAGGATACATTTCTTTAATAAAATGCGTGATGGCTACTTGATCAGCAATTAGCTCTTGATAACTTTCCATTAAACCAACTGGCATTTTTTCCCCTAAAGAAGCGCCGTGGCCACGGTTATCCGATAGCACCACCACATAGCCTTGATTTTGTAAAAAAGTCGCAAAATCCCAGTAGCGTTCTTTGTATTCTAAAGCGCCGTGAATAATTTGCACGAGTCCGATGGGTCCTGTCACGGGAAAAACAGCAACGTCTAAGATACAGTCATCATGGGTTTTTAAGGAATAATATTGAATCATGGGCGTTCCTCCTATCCTGTTTATTATACCAAGTTCCGACCTTTCTGCCCTAAAAATTTATCAGCATTAAATAAATCCTAAATACTTCAGCGCTGACGCTTAAATAGCTTGCACATTAATAACGCGATCAATCCAGTCTTCATAAAATTCGCTTTCGTGACAGACGAGAATCAAGGTGCCTGGATATTTTTGTAAAGCTTTAGCTAATTGTTCTTTGGCTTCTTGATCAATGTGGTTCGTCGGTTCATCTAAAAATAAAAAGTTGGAAGAAATCAGCGTTAATTGCGCTAATTTTACTTTTGTTTGTTCGCCACCGGAAAGATTTTTTAAAGGTTCATCGACTAGTTTGGCCGCTAAACCGGCTTTGGCTAGTTGGCGCCGCAATTCTTTGGTGTTGAGTTTTTCAAAGTGTTCACTTAAATACTGCAACGGTGTTTGTAGTGGTGCAGCCCACGTTAATTCTTGGGCAAAATAATTCACCGTCGTATTTTTCGGAAAATGAAAGCTCCCGGCTAACTTAGGAATTTCCGCTAATAAGGTTTTAATTAACGTCGACTTACCGATACCGTTAAAGCCCGCTAAGGCCACTTTTTCTCCAAAGCGCACCGTCAAATTAAGGGGTGGTAACAAAGGCTGACGATAGCCAATGGATAAATCTTCCGTCTCTAAAGCAAAGCTCGTGACAATTGGGGCATAAGGAAAATCAAATTTCGGGGTCGGTACATCTTGCGGTGGCGTCAAGCGGTCAATTTTAGCCAATTGTTTTTCCCGACTTTTGGCCATGGTGGAACGAGAGCCCGCTTTATATTTGCGAATATACGCTTCCGTTTTTTCAATGTGTTTTTTCTGGGCGGCGTATTCCCGCAAATAGCTTTCTTTTTGCAATTCTTTTTGCTTTTGTGCTTGTTGCAAGTTTCCCGTATATTTCGTCAGCTTGCCAAACTCAATGTCCGCCACATGGGTCACAATTTCGTTTAAAAATTCGCGGTCGTGGGAAATAACTAAAAAAGCACCTGGAAAATCTTGTAAAAAACGACTCAGCCAAACAATATGTTCTTGGTCCAAGTGATTTGTTGGTTCATCTAGCAGTAAGACTTGTGGCTTTTCCAATAATAATTTAGCCAAAATAACTTTTGAACGCTGACCACCACTGAGATTTTTTAGTAATGTCGTCAGTCCTAGGGGCATAATTCCTAGCCCGGTCGCCATTTCTTTAATGACGTTTTCGCGATTGTAAAATTCGCTTTCGTCTAATTGCGTTTGCAACTGACCCGCTTTGACTAATAGTGTATCGTCTAAGCTGGTACTGTATGCTTCGTACAATTGGGTTAATTGTTTTTCAATTGCTAAAAGCGGCTGATAGGCTTCTTCCAAAAATTGATAAATCGTCAAATCTTCTTTCACTTTGACGTATTGATCCAAGTAACCCACTTGGATATTTTTTTGCCATGTAACACTGCCTTCATCAGGTAAAATTTCGCCGGTTAAAATTTTAATCAAGGTACTTTTCCCTACCCCGTTTTGACCAGTAATCCCCACGTGTTCCCCGGCATTTAATTGTAAACTTAATTCTTCGTATAAAATTTTATCCCCAAATTGTTGGGTAATTTCTTTCACTTGTAATAAACTCATTTTTTTCCTCCATAAAAAAAG
Organism: Enterococcus nangangensis; assembly: GCF_005405245.1. Taxonomy (GTDB): domain Bacteria; phylum Bacillota; class Bacilli; order Lactobacillales; family Enterococcaceae; genus Enterococcus_J; species Enterococcus_J nangangensis. The sequence goes on from NZ_BJDR01000004.1 coordinate 8,785, forward strand.
GACTGTTAACCCAAGTTAACAGCCACCTGATTGTGATTAAGAAAGGGAAAGAAACGCGAGACAGACACCAACTAGGAGCTACCCATTAAGCACTTAGTCAAAGACTTTGCGTAACGCGTTTTCTTTCCATGAAGATTTCTTATTCCCGGCTCTTAACAAACTTCATGGTTTATCTTGTTAAGAGCAACTGTTCTAACAAATTTCAAATAGACTTTCATTAACATCACAATCACCTGCTGGACTTTTTTTATATTCTAGCACATTTATGTTCTTTGGCAAACCCTCTAAAAAAGCTCGGCACTCTTCATGAAACAAGAGCGCCGAGCTACATTACCCAAAATTCAAAAATTTCAACGCAGCCTTAGCCGCTATATCACTAGTTGTTGCAAGAATAAGAATTTAGTCAATCACAACGTATTCCACGTCCACTAACTTGGCCCAAGCGATGACTTGTTCTTTTGTTAAGTTTAAGGAAACAACCGTGTGGTGCCCACCACCATTTTCAATCCAAGCGTGAACACCTTTTTCAAAACTTGGTTTCACTTCCCATAAGACGCGAGCCACTGGCAATTTCGGCGCTGGGACAGTAGGTTCAAAAGCGGAGATTTCGTTAATCAATAATTTGTAGTGCGTCCCAAAGTCGGCCATGGACACTACCACGCCGTCCCCAGCTTTCCCATCAAAGACTAAACGGGCAGGATCTTTGCGATCGCCAATCGACAATGGGGAAACTAAAATTTTAGGGCGATTGCTGGCTAAAGTCGGGTCAACTTCTAACATGTGGGAACCCAAGATAGCTTGTTGACCTTGGCTCAACTCATAGGTGTAGTCTTCCATAAAGCCCGTGCTTTGGTTCCCCGCCATCACTTTCAACAAGCGGTCAATGGCGGCCGTTTTCCAGTCTCCTTCACCAGCAAAGCCGTAACCTTGGGCCATCAAACGTTGGACAGCTAAACCTGGTAATTGTTCCATACCATATAAATCTTCAAAGTTAGACGTGAAGGCGTTGTAGTTACCAGCATCTAAGAAACGTTTCAAAGCAATTTCATAACGCGCTTGGACCCGGACACTGTGTTCCCAAGTATCATGGTCGTAATCGCCGTAATCAAAGTCGTAAAGTTTGGCGTATTCGCTCATTAAAGCGTCGACTTCATCAGCACTAACTTCATTAATTACTTTGACTAAATCGCCAATGCCGTAATAATCTACCGTCCAGCCAAATTGGATTTGCGCTTCAATTTTATCGCCATCGGTTACAGCCACGTTCCGCATGTTATCGCCAAAACGAGCGACTTTAATTTTAAAGCTTGCGTTGTAAGCAAGCGCTACTTGCATCCAATCGGCGATTTGTTTTTGGACTTCTGGCCGTTGCCAATAACCCACCACAATTTGATTATTTTTCTTTAAACGAGCATTAATGAAGCCGTATTCCCGATCCCCGTGAGCCGATTGGTTTAAGTTCATAAAGTCCATATCCATCGTCGCCCAAGGAATACTCTCGTTAAATTGCGTAGCTAAATGCAAAAGGGGTTTTTGTAATAATTTCGTGCCGCGAATCCACATTTTAGCTGGGGAAAAAGTATGCATCCAAGTAATGACCCCTTGAACTTCATCGCGGTAGTTGACTTCTTTCATGAGTTCCGTGATTTTATCAGCGGTAATCGCTAAGTCTTGTAAAACGATAGGGTAAGGTAACACGCCACTATCATTTAAGCTGTCGACGATCTTTTGCGCGTCAGATTTTACTTGGGCTAAAGGTTCTGGTCCATATAAATGTTGGGATCCTACAATCATCCAAAATTCTTTTTGTGTTGTTGTCATGTGTATCTACTCCTTAAAATTTATTTTTGGCCATAATAGGCATCTTTGCCGTGTTTCCGTAAATAATGTTTATCTAAAATATGTTGTGGTAAAAGGGGTGCTCCAGGATCAATTTGGAACGTCAATAAATTCATCTTGGCAATTTCTTCTAAAATCACCGCGTTCATTACTGCGGCGTCAGCTGTTTTCCCCCAAGTGAAAGGCCCATGACCGTGGAGTAAAATACCTGGTACAGCCATTTCATCTAAATTCCGCTCTTTAAAAGTTTCCACAATCACGTTGCCGGTTTCTTCTTCATAGCCAGCGTCAATTTCTGCCGGCGTTAAAAAGCGCGCATTAGGTACGCCACCGTAAAATGTGTCGGCGTGGGTCGTCCCCATCGCGGCGATATCGTGCCCTGATTGCGCCCAAGCCGTCGCATAAGTGGAATGGGTATGGCACACCCCGCCAATCGTGGGAAAGGCCCGATACAAAACAGCGTGGGTTGGCGTATCAGAAGAAGGATTCAACTTTCCTTCCACCACGTTACCGTCTAAGTCGCACACCACCATATCGCTGGCTTTCATAACGTCGTAGCTGACGCCACTAGGTTTAATGACAAATAACCCTTTTTCGCGGTCCACCGCAGAGACATTGCCCCAAGTATATTTAATCATCCCTTGCCGCGGTAACTCTAAATTTGCTTGGAAAACTTTTTCTTTTAATTCCTCTAACAACTTTTTCACCTACTCCATATTTTTGACAGCGCTAGCTTCAATGGCTAACCCCTGTTTAAAAACAGTCATGTATTTTTTAAAGGCTTCAACATCAGCAGCAACGGGTTCAACGGTGGTTTCTTGTACGTCGGCAAAAACTGTCTGTTGTAAAAATTCCGCCAAAGACATGGTCCGCGCTTTAGGTAAATAACTAGCTAAAAGACCCATGCCAAAAGCGCCTCCCATCTCAGCCCCTTGGGTGACAGTCACCGGCGTTTTTAAAGCCCCCGCTAAAATTTGTTGGGCCACCACCGGCGTTTTGAAAATACCGCCGTGACCATAAATTTTAGTGATGGCGACTTGTTCTTCAGCTAGTAAGTCCATGCCAATTTTTAAAGTGGCAAAGGCACTAAACAATTGGACACGGATAAAATTGCCTAAAGAAAAATTGCTATCCGGTTGGCGGACAAATAAGGGTCGGCCGGCTGCCATTTGGGTAATACTTTCTCCTGAGTAATAGCCGTAGCTTAGTAAATCCCCCACGTTTGCTTCATGGGTTAACGCTGTCGGAAAAATTTTAGCAAAGAGCTCATCGTAACTTAGCTCTAAGCCTAGGGTTTCCGTTAATTCTTTAAACAAATGCATCCAGGCATTGATTTCTGAAGAACAATTGTTAGCGTGGACCATCGCCACCGGATCGCCACTAGGGGTGGTCACTAAATCAATTTCTGGATAAACTTCTTGTAAAGCTTTTTCTAAAACCACCATGGCAAAAACCGAAGTCCCGGCCGAAACATTCCCGGTTTTAGGCGTCACGGAATTTGTGGCCACCATCCCGGTACCAGCATCGCCTTCTGGTGGACAAAGGGGGACACCTGGCAGCAAGTCGCCACTAGGGTCTAATAGTTTTGCCCCAGCAGCTGTTAGTTCTCCGGCTGTTTCGCCAGCAACGAGTACTTTCGGTAAAAGTTGTAATACATCTAAAGAAACGCCGTGGTCTTTAGCTAAGTGATTAAAGGTCGCGGCCATTTCTTCATCGTAGTTTTTGGTTTTTTCGTTAATGGGAAACATGCCTGAAGCATCCCCGACGCCTAAAACTTTAGTGCCAGTTAATTGCCAATGAACCCAGCCGGCTAAGGTCGTGAAAAAGCTCACCTCTGATACATGTTCCTCTTGATTTAAAAGGGCTTGATACAAATGGGCGATGCTCCAACGCTCCGGTACATTATAATGAAAGGCTGCACTTAAAGCGCGACTAGCTTCACCGGTGGTGGTATTCCGCCAAGTCCGAAACGGTACCAGTAATTCATCTTGCGCATTAAAAGCCAGATAACCGTGCATCATGGCTGAAATTCCTAACCCAGCTAATTGGGTCAAGGGCTGGTTAAATTTTTCTTGATACGTCTGCTTGATTTGACCATAACAGTCTTGTAAACCGGTCACCACGTCAGTTAAATCGTAGGTCCAGAAACCGTCCTTTAGTTGGTTTTCCCACCCGTGGTCGCCACTAGCGATTACTTGCTGGTTTTCGTCTAATAAGAGCGCTTTAATTTTGGTGGACCCAAACTCGATTCCTAAAAAAAGTTCTGCTGGTGCTGTGAACAATTGTTCCTGCTCCATGCTGTAACCTCCTTCATTTTGTTACCTCCAGTATACTCTTTATGTCCGTACAAGTAAATATTATAAAGCACTTTTATCCGTACAAATATTCCGGCAAAAAAACCACTTTTTAGCATGCTTTTGGCGGGCTAAAAAGTGGTTTTGGCTTTTATTTTTAGTTATTGCATCTTAATTAAGTCGTACTGCGATTGATACAAATGATAGTATAAGCCACGTTGGGCCATTAACTCATCATGAGTTCCCGCTTCTTGAATCGTTTGGTTGGCGATGTAGAAGATGCGGTCACTATTTTTAATGGTAGACAAACGGTGAGCAATAATAAAGGAGGTCCGCCCCTTTAAGAGGGCTTGGAGACCCGCTTGCAATAGTTCTTCTGTCTTCGTATCAATACTAGACGTTGCTTCATCCAAAATTAAAATTTTCGGATTAGCTAGTAAGGTCCGGGCAAAAGCCAACAGTTGCCGTTGACCGGCAGACAAGGTGCTTCCCCGTTCTTCCACCACCGTATCGTAGCCATCTTTTAATTCCATAATGAAATCATGCGCGCGCACTACTTTAGCGGCAGCAACAATTTCTTCTTGCGTCGCATCTAAACGACCGTAGCGAATATTTTCTAAAATCGTCCCGGAGAAAATAAAGGTATCTTGGAGCATAACCCCCATTTGTTGCCGTAAGGAGGCTAAAGTAACGTGAGCGATATCGTGGCCGTCAATGGCAATCGTCCCGGCGTCGACATCATAGAAACGACTCAACAAGTTAATAATGGTGGTCTTACCGGCACCAGTCGGTCCCACTAAAGCCACCGACATCCCCGGCTGCACGTGGAAGTCCACATCTTTTAAAATTAATTTATCCGCTTCATAACCAAACGTTACGTGGTCAAAGGTGATATCCCCTTCAATTGCTGGTAAAGGTTTTGCATCAGGGGCATCCACGATTTCTGGTTGTTCATCCATCGTTTCAAAAATCCGTTCCAAGTAAGCTGTCGCGGTAATCAAAGAATTATAAAAGTTCCCGATATTAATAACTGGATTCCAGAAGTTATTGATGTAACCGATAAAGGCAATCAACGTCCCGGTGGAAACGTGAACCCCCACTTGTTGAATTCCTAAAAAGTAAATTAAGCTGGTAGCCATGACGGAAATATTGGTAACCCCCGGCCACAAAAGAAATTGAATTTTCACCGCGTGCATCCAAGAGGTACGATATTCTTCATTGATGCCATTAAAAATATTATAATTTTCTTTTTCACGGGCAAAGGATTGGGTGATTTTAATCCCGGCAATACTTTCATGAATATACGCGTTTAAGTTGGACTGCTTATTACTTAACACTTGGTAAGCTTTCCGTTGTTTCGTTTTAATCACCATCACCATGACAAAAAGGACGGGCATCAATACTAAACTGTATAAGGTTAATTTCGGATCAATCACCAACATAAAAATTAAAGTAATGAAGACGTTGAAAAAATCAGAAATTAAGTTAATCAGCCCGTTACTCAGCAAATCGCTTAAGGTGTTAATGTAGTTAACTACCCGAATTAAAATTTTGCCGTGAGGACGAGAATCGAAGTAAGAGAAGGATAGTTTTTGCAAATGTTGGAAGATGTCATAGCGCATGCCTTTTAAGACATCTTGCCCTAATTCCGTAATGTGGTAAATACGGTAGCGCATGCAGATGCCCACAATAATCAAGGTGAGTAAGAACAAGCCACCAATTAAATACAAGAGACTGGACTTGCCGTTAGGAATCGCATCATCAATGGCAATCTTAGTAAAATATGGCCCAAACATGCCACAAATGTTGGCGAAGATAATCACGGCTAAAATTTTTACAATTCGCTTTTTGTAGGGCAAAATATATTGGCCTAATCGGCGATAATGACCCCAATTAAACTCTTGGGTTAGCTCTTCATCCACGTCATATTTATTTCGGGCCATTGGTCTCACCTCCTGATAAACCTAATTGTTTTTGATACACTTCGTAGTATTTACCCTTTAAAGCCACTAGCTCTTCATGGGTTCCTTGTTCCACCACATGACCTTTTTCCATCATTAAAATTAAATCAGCATCCCGCACTGAAGAAATCCGGTGGGCAATAATGAAGGTAGTTTTCTTTTCAGTTAATTGGGTTAACTCTTTTTGAATTTTAGTTTCGGTTTCCATATCCACTGCTGACGTGGTATCATCCAAAATCAAAATAGATGGATCTTTTACTAAGGCACGGGCTAGGGAGATTCGTTGCTTTTGACCGCCGGAAAGTCCGACGCCCCGTTCACCCACAATGGTCTCGTATCCTTCTGGCATTTTAGAAATAAAGGAATCGGCATCGGCGATGTTGGCCATTTTCCGAATAAAATTATCCGGTGCTTGAGGATTCCCAAAAGCGATATTATCTGAAATGGTATCAGAAAATAAGAAGACATCTTGCATCACCATGGCAATACTTTCCCGCAGTTTGCGAATCGGATACGTCTTGGCGTTTTGTTGATCAATTTCCACCACACCAGAAGTTGGATCGTAGAAACGAGCGATTAAGTTTACTAAGGTCGTCTTCCCAGCACCCGTTTCCCCTAAGATGCCGACAGTTTGCCCCACGTGGGCCGTAAAGGAAATATCGTGTAAGACCGTATGCGTGGGATCATCGGAAAAGTGGAAGCTGACATTTTCAAACTTAACATCCCCTTTAATCCGTTCTTGCAATTGTTTGTCTTCCAGTAAAATTTTTGGTGCCGTCCCTAGCATTTGGCGAATCTTGACGCAAGAAGCATTGAAACGTTGCACGTCGTTAATCAACCAACCGCTCATGCGCATCGGCTGATTCAGCATCCACAAATAGCCGTTAAAGGCCACGAGATCTCCTAAAGTCATTTTCCCGGCGATGACTAAAGACCCGCCAAAGACGATAGTAATAATCGTTAAGCTGGAAGCAAAACCATCTAACCACGGCAAATATTTCTTTGAGACGTTCGCCGAATCCATATTGCGGCGTTTGTAATCTTCGTTGTGCTCATTGAATTTTTGAATTTCATAATCTTCCCGGGTAAAAGCTTTGACCACCCGGTTGCCCCCGATATTTTCTTCCACCATGGAGTTTAAACGGGAAAAGCTTTCACGAATCTCTAAAAAGAGGGGCCGTGCTTTTTTCGCCATTAACACCGTGAAAATAAAAATTAAAGGGGTGACCGCCACAAGGGCTAACATCAAGGGCCAACTAATCCAGCCCATCACCACAATGGCACAAATGAACCAAATGACACATTCAATCGTCTGGTAATCCACCCAAGAAACAAAGTGGCGAATCGCATCCGTATCCCCCGTCATCCGCGCCATAATGTCCCCGACGCGGGTGTGATTGAAAAAGTCGAAGTCTAGTTCTTGCAACTTACGGTAAAGAGCTTGTTTTAAATCATAGACCGTATTTTGGCCTGTGCGTTCAAACAAAATTTGGTACGTGTACCGCACCGTCGTTCGCACCAAGGTGACTCCCACCATGACAATAAGGATTGGCACCAGTAAATTCAGCTTCTTGTTGTCAATGACTTGGTCCACCAAAACCCCGGTCAAGTATGGATTAATGAGAATCAGTACGGCGTTGACTAGAATTAAAATAAGAGCCAAACCTAAACGCTTTTTGTTGGGCCGCACAAATTGCCAAATCCATTGGTAATTATTCATCGTTACTCTCCTTTGTTTCCCATAAATTTTGAAAACTGCTCACAGTAAGCCGCTTTCTTTTTTTTAAACATAGTGTATTATAAGAGTTTGACAAACCAGATGTATTCTCTATGCAACCGCTTGATGTCAAAATTCGAACCTCCCTGAAAAAAGCCCCGCAAAAAAGATTTAAAAACAAAAAAGTTAGCACTCCGACGAGGAATGCTAACTTTTTTAGGACAATTCACTTAAAAGCTGACGCCATTTAGCAACGGCTAAGGAGTGTTGTTGCACCACTCGTCCTTGCCAAAATTGATCATTTGCGTAACGGGGAATCAAATGAGCGTGAAAATGAACGCCCTCATCCATCGCTCCCCCATTATTCAGCACCACAGTTGTTCCTAACACGGGAAAGTTTCTTTCTAAAATAGCCACACATTTTTGGACTAAAGGAAAGAAGGCGGCAACTTCTTGTGGATTTAAATCAGTCAGCTTCATGACATGACGCCGGCTAATAATCAGGAGATGTCCGGCTTGTTCTGGGTTAAGATCAAAAACACCGAAAAAATCAGACGTCACGAATATTTTTTCCGTTTCTTTGATGTCCTGACAAAAAATGCAATGCATCGTGTACTCCTTTCTCCTTCAGCGTAGGAAAAAGGGGCGAACTAGCGCCCCTTTCTTCTCAGACTATTGATCGTCTTGAGTAATATTTTCAATGGATAAGTCTTGAACCGTAGCGATTTGTTGGCCTTGCGTTACGTTAGCTTTAAACGTTACCGTATCGCCAGCTTGTAAGAACATGGCGTAAGGATTATTTTGCGCATTGATGGTGAAGACCGTCGTTTGTTCTTGCACTAAGAAATTAACCGTCGTAGCTTGGCTTGTGCCTAACACTTGCACTCGTTCAATGGTGCCAGTGATGGTGGTTAAAGCTGTGTCACTAGTATTTTCGTTGTTACTACCGGAAGTAGCTAGTTTCAAACGATAGCTGTCTAAGGTGCCTTGAGCTGTATCCCCATCTACCACGATGTCGTTATCCACCGCGTTAATGTAGACGTATTTTTTGAAAATCCCTTTGCTGTCTAAGAGGGAAACAATCCAGGTTGGCACGCCATCCACATTATATAAGACCGGCATTTGGGCATCCCATTTTTTCTCAGGGTAAACTTTTTCCGCTAAAGAAATGGCTCCGTCACTATCCATTAAGCCAATACTCGTGTCGCGGTAGTAAACCATTTTTCCGGTACGGGCATTAACTAACGTGTAACCTAACGCTGAATCTTGATTATTGTCTTCAGAAGTAAAGTCCGTGAAGTACAATAAATCGCCATCTTTACTTAAAAGCGGTGTAATCCGACCGGAAGCGTAAACGCCATTTTCAGTAGGAATTTTCACGTCTTTTTTAGAGCCAAAACTCGTTTGATTCCACCAGCCTTGGCTATAACGACCAAAGTAGGTGTTCATGCTGTCAGCAGCCGAACTGGTGACCGGCGCATCGATAAATTCTGGTGCTTTTGTGGAATCGTAAAGTTTTACGTCGCCGGTTTGCGCGTTTAAGACCGCCGTTTTAAATTCGTTGTAGTGCATCTTGCCGGATACGCCGTACTCTTTGTACAACGTTTGGACATAAAAAGGATTGCCATCATCATCTAATTCTAAGTTGATGGTCCCCGTTGAGGCATAGCCAGGAAAGGCGGCATAAATCTTGCGGGCAGCGTCTTTTCCGAAATAAGCATTAGGCGAATACTTGATGGCTTTTTCTACAAATTTTGGTTGGGCATTCACATCAGTAGCCGAAATCATAAAGTACCCGGGAACTTCTTTTAACTTCAACCATTTGAAAAAGCCGTTAAATTCCACTGTAGCCACATAGACGTATTCGCCGTTTACTTTTTGGGCGGTGATGCCGTCTAAGGAAAACATATTGGAGTTGGGAATCACGGAAAAGTGTTGGAGCATTTTACGTTTGGCCGTAGCCGGTGCTAATGCAATCGGGGTTTCTGTCGTGGAAGCTAGCTTCTCGCTCTCTTCTTCGGTCGTCACTGGAATCGTGCCGTACACTTCATCGACACTGGTAAAGCTCGTGACAAAGCTGATGCCTAACAGTAAAACAAAAGCGCCGATACTGGCCCCTAGTAAAAGCGCCGGCCAATTGCGCGTAATATTGCGCTTTTCTCGCGACAACAGTCCTTGCCATAAGACTAGGAGTAAACCGCTATTCACCATTGCTCCTAAAATATTGACGGTTAGCATACCTGACAAGTTTTTATTAGGCAACACGAAATAACAGAAAGCCCCTAGCAACAAGAGTTCCACTAAAGTTAAAAGAATGACAAACTTTTTGTGGGCGTTCTTAAAAAACCAAATGGAAATTAAGCTGGTGCCTAAAATTCCTAGCCCAAAGAGGGCCGTTAATTGTACAAAGTCTAAAAACATTTTTTTCACCCATTCCCTTTTTCATTTGTTAATGGCCAGAGTATACCAAAATTCTGACGCTAGGGTATCCGTCTTAAGACGGAGTTGAACTAAAAGGGCAAATCTTCGCCAATTTTAGCTAACTTGCGGTTCACAGCTTCCAAATCAAATGCTGTGGTGGGCACTTTCCCGTTTTCTAAAGGCGCCACGCCTTTGCCTTTCACACACTGCGGGACGGTGACCACTTCTGCTGCGGTCAAAATTTTTTCGATTTTAATCGTTAATTGCCAATCGGCACCAAAGTCGTAAAGGTAATCGACTTTTTTTAACTTGTGGAAGTCTTCAGCGAGCCACGCTTCTTGCGCGATACTTTCTTTGAGCTCACCAAAAGGTTCCGTATAAGGACTGCGAATTAACCGGTCACCGGCGTGAAACAAATACAAATGATCATCGTCCCAGGCAAAAAGCGTTTGTATGACCTGATGCAGCGTTTCGTAAGTCAGATCTCCCGGCAATAAAAGTCGCCGCCAAATCGGTGGCTTGCTGTCAGCTAAATCAATGCGAACTTGAAAACCACCTGGAAAAATTGGTGCTTTTACTTCCCGTTTGTCTGCAGGTTTTATCAGGCCTGGAAAGGCAATGACGTTACTACCGGCAATACTTTTTCTTTTTTCAACGTAAGGCAAATCTTCATCAGCGGACACCAGGTCGCTATCTTCCACGATGGCGTTTAAGACTGCCACCTTTTCTTCTGACCAAACGCTAAATTGACTCATGGCCTCTAAAAAGTTTCCTTGTTGCTCTTGTAACAGCAGTAAAAAATCTTGGTAGCGCTCTTTACTTAACAGTTGTAAACGAAAGAGCGTGTGATAAAAATGTTTCAAAGCAAGCACTGAAGCCACCGCCTCTTCGGGAAAAACCGGCAAGTTAGTGGGTAAAAATTTCAAATAGACGTGTCGGAAATTTTCCGGTTGGGTCAACATTGCGATAGTTACTTGTGGACCAAAACCTTGGAAGAAGAAATCCATCGTTTCTTCCAGCACTTCCAAATTTACTTGTGGTCCCATAAAAAAGACTTCCGGTAAATCTTGCATAAAAGCTTCCATTAATGCTGCCAGGTCCAATTTTTTTATGGACATTAAGCCACCTCCCATGAATTGCCTTTATTCTACTCGAAATACTCCGCCACAACAATTGTTTTTCCATATTTTGTCATCAAAATAAAAAAAGAAGAGTCTTGCTCCTCTTCTTTTTACTTGAGATATTTCAAACTTTTTGCGCCAAACGGGACCACGTAGGAATTTTAAGCACCATGGTCGTCACCAAGACATAGATTCCAAAGGTCACCACCTCTTGCGGTGTTCGGGTCGTCAAGAGTACTGACCAACTAGTGCCATAAAGTAAATGTAACCACCAGCTATTAAAGCCCAGATAAATTCCAAAAGTCACCAAGAAGTTCACCCCTATGATGGACCACCACGTGGCAGCTTTTTGTAAGCAATACGCAAAGAGAACGCCGGCTAAAAAGGCCGAAAAACTAAAGCCTAAGAAAAAAGGAAATTTAGGAAAAAGCAACATCCCTAGCGTGTAGCTCACACCACTAAGTAAGCCCGCCATGAAAGGCGAGAAAAAGTAGCCGGCAATAATCATTAACACGAAGCTAAAAGAAATTTTCGTCAATAAAAATTGCAGCGAAAAAACACTGCCTAATAAAGTTTCCAGCGCAATAAATACAGCGCCAAGAGCTAGTTGTTTGGCCGGATTTTTAGTCATCATTATGCCTCCTTCATGGGCTTGATTGTAGCAGACATTTAAACGGCCCTCTATTTTTTTCTAGGCAAAAATATTTTTTAGAGTCTTAACGTTCGTTCTTTGCCGCAGCTAGGACATCCCTTCGCTGTAAGTTATACAAATGATCTAAAGGACCTGAGCCCTGCCCTAAGTTTAAGCCGGCTTTTAAAGCGCCAGTTAAATACTTTTTGCTAGCGGCTACCGCCTTATTTAAGGGGACACCCGCAGCTAATTCGCAAGCAATACTGGAAGATAAGGTACAGCCCGTGCCGTGCGTATTAGGATTAGCAATCCGTTCTCCCGTAAACCACTGGCCCCCATTTTTTTTGTCGTATAAAAAGTCATTGGCGGTTTCTACCAAGTGTCCGCCTTTAACTAAGACACTGCACTGAAATTTTTGCGCCAATGCAGCGCCACAAGCCATCATTTCTTCTTTACTAGTAATTTTTTGTCCCCACAAAAATTCAGCTTCTAAAATATTCGGTGTAATCACCGTGCTTAAGGGAAAGAGGAGCGTCGTTAAATTAGTTACGGCGCTGGGCTGTAAAAGGACGCTGCCACTGGTGGCCACCATCACAGGATCCACCACTAGACGTTTGACGTGGTAGGTTTGCATCTTTTCAGCAATAACGGCAATGATTTCGCTACTGGACACCATGCCAACTTTCACCGCATCTGGGACGATATCTTGAAAGACGGCGTCGATTTGTTGGGCGACAAATTCCGGGGTTGCTTCTTGCACGGCGCGCACCCCTTGGGTATTTTGCGCCGTTAAGGCGGTGATGACACTCATGCCGTACATTTTATGGGCAGCAATCGTTTTTAAGTCCGCTTGAATCCCCGCACCGCCACTGGAATCTGAACCGGCAATCGTTAAAACTTTTTTCATGCGTTGCTTCCTCCTTGCTTGAAAGGTGCCACCAATTGACGTAGAGCTTGCGCATTTTCTTGAATATCTTGCTGTTGAAAAATTTCTGAGACTAACGCCACGCCGTCAATGCCGGTGGTGTACAATTGGGCAATATTTTGGCGATGAATCCCCCCAATGGCGCAAACGGGAATCGTCACCGCCGCCGTAATCGCCTGTAGCGTCGCTAAAGGCACCGCCACCGCATCAGCTTTCGTATCGGTTGCAAAAACAGCCCCTACGCCTAAATAATCGGCGCCTTCTTTTTCGGCTTGCAGCGCTTGGGCGACCGTTTGCGCGGAAACGCCGACAATTTTTCCGGGCCACTGAGCTTTAATCGCCGCGACATTTAAATCATCTTGGCCGACATGGAGCCCATCAGCATCCACCGCTTCAGCCACCGCTAAGTTGTCATTAATAATCAAAGGCACGTGATACTTGCGACAGACAACTTGAATTTCTTTGGCTAACGCCACAAACTCCAAAAAAGCTAAATGTTTTTCCCGCAACTGAATACAGGTCACCCCACCTAGGATGGCTGCTTCTACACATTCGGCTAGCGTGCGTCCCCCTAACCAAGCTCGGTCGGTGACACCATACAATAATAAATTCTTTTTAGTAAAGCTCATAGCGGGCACCTGCTGCTAAAATTTCTGGCGTGATTAAACCAATTTCATCAATTAAAAAGTTGCGGAAGCTCGCATTGCCGGCTTGTTGGGCGACACGTTTCACTTCCGCCCGCTCGCCAGCTAAGCCCATTAAGGCGACCCCCATGACACTAGCAGCAAAAACATCTTGCGGGTTAGCTGTCACACAAGCCGTCAATAAAGCACTCAACATACAACCTGAACCGGTAATTTGCGCCATTGTAGCCACACCATTTTGTACTAACGCGACTTTTTCGCCACTGGCAATGACGTCTGTTGGTCCCGTGATAACAATTATGGCCCCAGTTTGTTGACTAAACTTTTGGGCAAAAGCCATCACTTGTGCTTGGTTAGCAGGCGTTAACTGGTCGGCCAAGTCGGCATCAACGCCCCGCACGGAACCAGCACCCAAAGCTAACATTTTTATTTCTGAAATATTGCCGCGAATTACGGTGAATTGAACTTCCCGCAATAATTGCTCTGCTGTTGTCGTCCGTAAAGCCGACGCCCCCACACCAACGGGATCCAGTAAGACGGGATGCTTTAACTGGTTGGCGGTTTGACCGGCCTGAAGCATGGCAGCAATCGTCCGTTCATTTAACGTGCCGATGTTCAAGTTGAGACCGCCACAAATAGTGGTAATATCGGCTACTTCTGCAATATCATCAGCCATAATGGGGGCGGCCCCCACCGCTAACAAAATATTGGCACAATCGTTCACCGTTACATAGTTGGTAATATTATGAATCAAAGGTTGAACCTGACGGACATTTTCAAGACAAACGTTTAACATCTTTTTTCCTCCTTAAAATATGATGGATCAAAGCACCACCGACAACAATCAACACCACCGGCACAGTGCTGCCAAAAGGCGTTGCCATTTGCAAAAAGACTTGATAGATAATAAAGCCTAAAGTCCACAAAATAAAATTCCCTACTTGCCAATTTCCTTGAGCCTTTTTCCGGAACCAGAAGAAATCAACAATTTGGATGGTAATCATGGGGACAAAAACGGAGCTAATCAAATATAAAAAGTTTTCGTAAAACGCCATGGGAACAAAAAGGGCAATCGCCATCCCCACCACACAAACAAGTAGACCGGCTGTCTTTGCTTTCGTTTGAGTCCAAATTGTCTGACTGCTAATCCCCGCAGAGTAAACATCAAGGAAAGTGGTGGTGACGGTAGATAAGACGATAATAATTAGTGCCACCACCCCTAAACCAAAACTTTTCATCATGGCGGCAATTTCTTCTTGCCCCGTGACTAAGACCCCCATCATGCCGACAAAATACATCCAACTACTAGTAAGATTATAAATAATGACGCTGACCCAAGTACTTTTAATTGGCTTTTGCGCGACACTGGTGTAATCCGAAATCAGCGGCAACCACGACAAAGGCATGGCAATGGCTAATTCCACGGCACCACCAAAAGTTAGTTCACTGCTAGGAACGCTTGCCGTGCTCCCCTTTGTCAATAAGAAACTCAAATATAAAACGGCCGCTAGTAAGCTCGCCATCGCCAAACTATTCAGTTTCGTCAGATTCCCTAAGCCCACCAGAACCCAGATTGCGGTTAAACCACCAATGACGATAACCCAAAAAGCGGTGGATAAAGGTAAAAATAATTGGCAAGCCTGCGCGCCGCTTAAAATCATCACGGCCGTCCAGCCGATTAATTGTAAAACATTAAGTCCAGCAAAAAACTGTCCACCTTTACTCCCAAAAGAACGCGCTACTGTGGTCATAGCATTTTGCCGCAACTTGCCGCCAATTAAACCTGCTCCTAACATTAAAGCGCCACCTAGCAGATGGCCAATAACAATGGCTAGTAAACCCTTTTGCCAGCCTAAAGAAGCAAAGAAAGTTCCTGATAACATTTCGGCAATGGAAATTGCGGCCCCAAACCACAGCAGACCATTTGCCGTAACACTCGTTTGTTTTTCCACGTCTTCCTCCTTGTGGAACTTGCGGACAAAAAAAAGAGAGCATCCCTGTTGGAATCCTCCCGCAAAAAGTCAGCGTAAACGTCCCTCCGTTGGCATTATCCAAATCAGGTTATGGGTCGAAGTTAATGACTTCCTCTCAGCCTGCCTACAAGCTCCCCGTGCTTATTTAATTCGCAGTCAGTATACGTCTTTCACTGTTAAAAGTCAATTTATCCCCTTGAATCTTCTTGCGCCTAAAAATCAGCCAGTAACGCCTTGAAAAACTTTTTTCCTAGTGGTACACTGAATATCCTTGTTTGGCTGACGAACCGCTGAAGGCGCACCATGTTCGTTTGGACCAACTTCTTTTGAGTATTTGCCTTGGTGAATACTCTTTTTTGGCGCTTAGTAAAACTGCCAACCATTCAATAAAAGGAGGAATCCAAATGATTCAAGTAGAGCACCTGAGTAAATCTTTTCAAGTGGCGAAACGTCAAAGTGGTTTTTTAAACGCCACCAAAGCCCTTTTTCACCGGGAGACCACTACCTTGCACGCTTTAAAAGACATTAGCTTCACGATTAATGATGGCGAGATGGTAGGCTACATCGGTCCTAATGGTGCTGGCAAAAGCACCACCATTAAAACCTTATGTGGGGTCCTGACACCCGATAGCGGGCGTTGCGTCATCAATGGGCGCACGCCGTGGTTAGAACGCACAGCTCACACTCAAGAAATCGGCGTCGTCTTTGGGCAACGCAGTCAACTGTGGTGGGACGTGCCGGTAGCCGATAGTTTTGAACTAATTCGTGATATTTATAGCGTTCCGAATCCCCAGTACCAAAAAAATTTAGCCGAACTGACGGAACTTTTGCAATTAGGAGAGCTTTTAAAAACACCGGCCCGTACCTTAAGTTTAGGTCAACGGATGCGCTGTGAACTAGCCGCCTCCCTCTTACACGATCCAAAAATTTTATTTTTAGATGAGCCGACAATCGGCTTAGATGCGGTCTCGAAAATTGCGGTGCGCAAATTCATTCAAAAGCTCAACGCTGAAAAAAAGACCACTGTCATTCTCACCACCCATGATATGCAAGACATTGAAGCCTTGGCACAGCGGATTATTTTAATTGGTCGTGGTGAAATTTTATTAGATGGTAACCTGCCTTCTTTAAAGCAACACTTCGCCGCTAGTAAAATGTTAACGGTGGAATACGCGGGGAAACTCCCAACTCTGCCCTGCGGCTTAACCTTAAAAGAACAAACTAACGGGCGAGCAGTTTGTCAGTTGAATCCTCACGAGCTTTCTGTAGCTGACGCTGTGGCTTTTTTCAGTCAAGAAGTGACCATTTTAGATTTAGCCATCACGAGTATCACCGCTGAAGAAATGGTAGCCAAACTCTATCAGGAGTACCAGATATGAAAAAATTCCAAGCACTTTTCCGCATTCGTTTTAGTAATACTTTGCAATATCGTTCGGCCGCCCTAGCCGGTATGGTGACCCAATTTGTCTGGGGAATCATGTCGCTTTTGGCGTATCGCGCCTTTTACCAAGCCGACCCCAGCGCGTTTCCCATGACCTTTCAGGAAACGACATCCTATATTTGGTTACAACAGGCTTTCTTGTCTTTATTTATGCTTTGGTTCTTTGAAAATGAAATTTTTTCAGCCATTACTAGTGGCGCCATCGCCTACGAATTAGTACGTCCCATGAACTTATACAGCCGCTGGTTCGCCCAATCTTGTGGCAATCGCTTAGCAAAAGCCCTCCTGCGCTGTGCACCTATTTTAATCATCGCCTTTTTACTCCCGGCGCCTTACAGTTTACGTTTGCCGCAAAATTTTTTAACTTTAATCCTTTTTCTAGCCTCTAGCATTTTAAGTTTAGGCGTCGTCGTGGCGCTTTCCATGTTAATTTATACTTTTACTTTCTATACGCTGTCTTCGTTAGGCGTGCGGATGATTATGGCTTCTTTAGGAGATTTTTTAGCTGGTGGCGTGATTCCTTTGCCTTTTTTCCCCGCCCCTTTTCGCCAAATTGCCCAGCTCTTACCTTTTGCCGCAGTGCAAAATGTACCGCTACGCATCTATAGTGGGAATTTAACTGGCACTGCTCTTTGGCAAGCAATTGCGCTACAACTTTTTTGGCTCGTCACTTTAGTTGTCATTGGTCACTTTTGGTTGCAACGCGCAACTAAAAAAGTCATCGTTCAAGGAGGTTAGCTGTGAAACTTTATTTAAAATATTTTGCCATGCACCTCAATAGTCAAATGCAGTACAAAGTTTCTTTTGCCTTAACCATGCTAGGCCAAATTTTAACTTCCTTCACGGCCTTTTTAGGCGTGTGGTTTATGTTTACTCGTTTTTCCCAAGTGGAAAATTTTACTTTTTCCGAAGTGCTCCTAGCCTTTGCCACTGTGCTCTTGGCTTTTTCTTTGGCGGAATGTTTCGGTCGCGGTTTTGATTTATTTCCCCAAATGATTAGTAACGGCGAGTTTGACCGGGCGTTAGTGCGCCCTCGTTCCCTGATTTTCCAAGTCTTAGCCAACAAGATGGAGTTCACCCGCCTCGGTCGCGTCTTGCAATCCTTAGTTATTTTTGCGTATGCGCTGCCCCAAAGCGGGGTCAACTGGACCGGCGCTAAAGTCCTTACTTTATTTTTAATGATTAGTTGTGGCACCGCTCTTTTCTTCATGCTTTTTATTCTCTATGCTGCCATCGCCTTTTTCACGTTGGAAGGACTAGAGTTTATGAATATTTTTACCGATGGCGCACGGGAATTTGGGCGCTACCCTTTTAGTATTTATGGTAAAAATGTTTTGCGCATCCTCACCTTCGTCATTCCCATGGCTTGGTTCCAATATTATCCTTTTTTATATTTATTAGGTCGCACCACCAATCCTTGGCTCATCATCTCCCCGCTTTTATGTTTGGTTTTTGCCTTGCCGACTCGTTGGTGTTGGCGCTACGGTTTAAAAAAATATCAATCTACTGGCTCATAAAATTTCTCAACTGCGTAACAGCTGTCGTTGCGCAGTTTTTTATTATCTACTCCTACCAACTTTCTGCAAATAAAAATAAATTCTTTTAACTTTTTTGACTATTTCTTAGAGCTGAGCTTTGAAAAAGCGTTTTTTTAATGTTAACATTATATATAGGAAGTGTTTTTGTTTTTTTAGCTAAAAAAATGGAGGTGTCCCGTATTAAGAATTTATTAATCACATTTAAAGAGACGATCTTTTCTTCCTTACCTTTAGCAGCCATTGTTCTTTTAGTCTGCGTTTTTATCGCGCCCCTAGCTGACCCAGCTGATTACTTGAAGCTTTTGATTGGTTACTTGGCCGTAACTGTTGGCCAGACTCTCTTTTTAGTCGGACTAGAGTCTAGCATCTTGCCCATTGGTAAAATTGTCGGTCAGTCCTTGATTAAATTGAAAAACCTTTGGCTCATCGTCCTGTGCGGTATCGTCTTTGGTTTTGTCGTGACCGTCGCCGAACCAGCTTTAGAAGTTTTAGCGCGGCAGACACATCTCGTCTTAGACGCGGTGGACATTCACGCCTTTGTCTGGTTAGCCAGCGCCGGCACCGGCCTTTCTGTCGGCTTTGCCCTCTTGCGTCTAATGAAAAACTGGTCCATCAAAAAAATCTTTGCCTTGGCCTATGCTTTTGTGTTTGCCATGATTTTAATTGTGCCAGAAGAATTTGTCGGCTTAGCCTTTGATGCCAGTGGCGCTACCACCGGCGATGTTTCGGTCCCCTTTATCTTGGCTCTAGGAATCGGCGTCTCGCAAACTTTATCCAAACGCAAGTCTAATGACGAAACCTTTGGAATTATTGGTATTACGTCCATTGGTCCCATTATCGCCATTTTCCTTTACGGCTTGTATCTGTTCATCAGTCGCCAAGGGAATCTCCCTTTAAACGATATCTATGATCCCGCCATTAGTGGTGGTTTTATGAGTATTCTCCAAGATAACGTTGTCGCCGTCGCTTTAGCTTTATTACCCGTCCTCTTAGCTTTTATCCCTTTTCAAATTTTTATTGTCAAACTCCCACGGCAAAAATTTATTCATTTAATGCTGGGGGCAATTCTCGTTTATTTTGGTTTACTAGTTTTCCTTTCGGGAATTGATTACGGTTTTGCCTTTGCCGGAAAATATATCGGGGAAGTCTTCTTAGATCCTGCCCGGCCTTCGTGGTTCCGCTACATATTGCTGATTATCAGCTTCTTTTTAGGCATGGCTATTACTTTATCTGAACCCGCCGTAACCGTCTTAGGGGACCAATTAGAAGAACTGACTAACGGCCATATCAAAAAGATGACCATTCGTTTAACCTTAGCCTTAGGAATTGGTTGTGCGGTAGTCTTGTCGGTGGTTAAAATTTTAACGGGTATCAATATTCTCTTCTTTTTAGCCCCTCTTTACCTGGTTGCCGTCCTCTTAATGAAACCTTCGTCTCAACTTTTTACTAGCCTCGCCTTTGATTCTGGTGGTGTGACTGGTGGCGCGTTAACCTCCGCCTTTTTAACCCCCTTAACGCTAGGAATCGCCCAAGCGGTAGCGCTGCAAGATCCAGCCAACGCCCAATCCGTTTTAACCAATGGCTTTGGTATTATCGCCTTTATTTCTGTCACCCCATTGATTGCTGTGCAAGTTTTAGGTATCCTATATGAGAGCAGAGCAGCAAAACAGGAAGCCCAAGATATTGCCGACGAGAAATTCCACTTGGCAGAACTGATGGAAGAAGAAGGAGAGTAGCATGGAAAAAAAAGTCGTGGAAATTTTACGTTTAACCATTATTACCAGCCGACGCAAAAAAGATCGCCTCTTGTCGCTATTGACGCGCTATAACGTCCACATTTTGACGGCTAATTATGCCACTGGTACGGTTAACGCTAACTTTTTAGAAGAACTAATCGGGTTAATTCCCGAAGAAGAAAAAATTATGATGAACTGCCTGATTAAAAAAAATCAAAAAGCCGAGATTTTTCAAGCCTTGCGGCAAGATTTTCATTTTGATCAACCTAATACCGGCATCGCCTTTACTGCTAAAGTCGACCAGGTTATCTTTTGACCTAAAGGAGAAAATATATGAACCCATCTATGGAAAAACGTGCCGTCCATATTATTACCCGCGCTGGCTTTGCCGATGAAGTCGTCAAGGTGGCCAGAAAAGCCGGCGCAGGTGGCGCCACCATCATTAACGCCCGGGGCGAAGGACGCCGCCACGAATTATTTTTAGGCATCACCATCGATTCTGAAAAAGAAATCATCCTCTGCTTGACGGATGCTGCAACCAGCATCAAAGTCATGCAAGCCATTCAAGAACAAGTGGGCATCGACACCCCCGCCCACTGCATCGCCTACTCCATTCCGGTGGAAGACATCGTGGGGATTGATTTGAATTTGTAAAACAAACGAGTGAACCTTTCATCACGTTACGATGAAAGGTTCACTCGTTTTTGGATTTATTTATTTGAATTTACTATTCGTATCTGATCCTTTAGCGCTGCGAAGTATTCTTCTTTCGTCAACTGGTAGAAAACATCTGTGACTAGTCGCTGAGAATCCTTACGATCTTGCCGTGCATAAGGAACCACAGCATTTTTCTTCAGACCACTTTTTTTGCATCACCATGCCAGAAGCTGGATTATCCAGATCATGCCGCGCGCAGATTCGATTAAGACCAAGCTCTTCAAAACCAACTTTAAGCAACGCCCGACACGCCTCTGTCATGTAGCCGCGACGCCAATATTTTTTATTTAACGTGTAGCCAATTTCTGCGCTAGCCGTTTTTTCGTCTAAATGATGAAAATCAATCGTGCCAATCATTTTGTTATTTTCTTTCAGGACAATAGCATAACTGCCTAAAGGTTTCGCTAAAAAAATTTGCGCGATTAATGATTCGGTTTCAGCTAAACTTTGGTGTCTATCAAAAACAAAACGTGTCGTTTCCTCATCACTAGCATACTCATACATATCTTGCGCATCAGCAAGTGCCACGGGACGCAAAATCAAGCGGGATGTTTCAAGTTGGCGGTTTTTATACAACTGCAAAAAAAATGTCATCATTACAAAACTCCTCTCGTAAGTACTTTTCAATTGTATATTGTATAGAAGCAATGCTTTCTTACTCACAAAGTTTGACTGCGTTGCATAGAGTCATTAACATAACTTGGTAAGTTGGCTGATTGTAGAAGAGCAGTCCAGTTTTCCTTTATGCCATACTTTTGACACTCTATCGTCCGGTTATCCTTGCAAATTATAGCCAGCATGCTAATTTATTGACGTTTTTCTTCTCGCATTCTTAGTTCACTTAGAGCGTTGACAAGTTTTAGCTGAAGCAATTCAGGAAGAGGATTTTCGCTAATAATTAATGCAATATACTCACCGCATTCTTCTTTAGTTAATATTTTTTCTACTAGTAATAACACTAAGTCTTCCATTTTTTCAATAAAATCTCCGACTATCCAACTAGGGTACCCATTTATTAAAAGAAAATATGCACCTAAAGAGATGGAAGTTCTTTTGTTGCCGTCTAAAAACACATGGTTTTGTGCAATAGAAAAGACTAGCTGTAATAATTTTTCTTCAAAAGTTGGATAGTATAGATCATTTTGCAGGTGAAACAAGGAGCTTTCGAGCAATCCTTTTTCTTTTACACCCGGTAATCCACCTGTTTTCTTTAAAATCATATCATGGGTTTCTATAGCATGCTGAACATCAAAGTATCTGTATTCAACCATAATTATTTATCCCTTAACCTTTCAAAGACAGCACGATGTTCTTCAATTTGCTCTTCTAACGCTTTACTTTGATCTCCCAAAAATTTCTCATAATCATTTTCAGATATTGGCCGAATGTATTCAGCCATCTTTTCATGATAAGCATTCCTAAAGCCATGATCCCTACTGGCCATTTTCAGCCGCACATCTTCAATAAGAGGCTTCTGCGCTGGATGATTAGCAAAATTATCGACAATTTCAAGTGTTTCTTGTCTAGTCAGCATTCTACCTAAAGAACTACTTTCCTTTTCAATTTCATAGGCTATACCGGCTTCATAGCTTGCTATAAGCAATAGAACCTCACTATACATAGTTGCACGAGCATTGTCCCTTTTAGCAAGAGATAAAATATTTCTGTATTCCTTAGTATTTTCTCTAAAAATAGATCTGTATATTTCATCAGTAAAAAAGGCATATTTGTACTGATTCATATCGACATATAAATTCAATGCTTGTGTAAACTTTTTTCTCTCCGACTCCTCGGCAAAAGCTCTATCTAAGTATGATGCATCTCTTTGGTTAATATATTTAACCTTTCCATCTGTTTTTTTTGTAAGAACGTCTAAAACAATATCAAGAATTCTTGACCTCACTAATCGAGCTTTTTCACTACTTTTAATGAGCATGGAAAAATTTAATATCGTCCTAAATGTAGACACGGAAAAACTCCGAGTGTTTGCACCAATCGCTATATCAGCTTTTGGTTCTTTTGATACAGCGTCTTTAAACTGAGCTAATTTCTTACCGGTTAAAACCATAAGTCCATTTTTCTCTAATTCTTTTCGATCAGACTCTATAATTCTTTCTATAGTTCTTAAATCTACTTCGAAGAATTCTGCAATCTGCGCATTTGAATAAACTTGAACGCCTTCAAATAATAAGCCGTTTAATTTATAAACATCTTCTGCTTCCTTAATTGCTAACTTATTATTTAAAATATTTTGTCTATCCAAGTATGACTCTGTTAAATCCTTATTCACTCTGCTTCCCTCCTATTTTTAAGACACTAAATCCCTTGATATATCAACGTTTCAACTTAACTGGCCGACAAAAATGTCGGTCAGTTAAGTTGAAATAAGAAAGTAGTTCTCACACCATTGCTGTTTCATTCCTCTAATCGAACTTTTCTGGTATTGGTACCAATATCTGTTACTTTTTCTCCTTCAAGAATAGCATACCTTTGGGACTATTATTAGTCTCTCCCCGCTTCTAGGAGAATTTATTTTAAAAAATTTGTAAGCATTCTAACTAGAACTTTACCTTTAATGATTATAAATGGTGCATTACTTTTTACACAAGTTTTACAAGCCTGGCAACTAACCACAACAAACAAAAAAGACACCCCCTCACTAAAAGAAAGTGTCTGAAAAGAAACCTTTAAAAATTATATTTTATTCGCACATTGGGATTCATGTAGCGACCTTTACTTTTTGTCCCTTTGCCTCGTTGAATAGCTTTTTGCGGGCACACATGGAGCAGTTGTTGCCCCACACCGGTTTTTTATCGACTTTAATATTCCGCATTGGACAAATCCACTCACATTCACCACAGGTGATGCACGTATCTTCTGCATAAAAAGGTTTCGTTGAACTGGCATATTTATGAAAAATGGGGGCGACAATTCCTGATTTGACGGAAAATGCTGCATCTAATGAGCGTCCTGCTGCTTTTTCAAGATAGTGCATCAAATTACCAACACTTCCTGCACAGCTGGCTATCGCATAAAAATAAATATCCTTGGCATCCTCCACTAAATGTTTTTCCACAAAATCCAGTACAATTTCAGGAGGCGCCCAAGCATACGTTGGGAAAACTAAACCCACAACGCCCTCACAAGCTGGCATGGGCTTCCCTGCCATAATTTCAGCAATGGAAAATACTTCATCGCCAGTTAACTCCCCTAATTTTTTTGCTAAATAAAGAGAGTTCCCTGTTCCTGTAAAATAAAATATCATTGGCCTTGACCTTCTTACTCTATAATATTTACATACCCGTAATAGTTGTACCCTTTTCTTTTTTCTGCATTTCCTCCCACTTGAAAGTTGAAAGGTGCGCCATAATGTTGACAAGCCAACGCATAATGGCAAAGAGCAATACCGATATCTATTCTAGTTAATTTATATAAAAGGGATACTGGTGGCTTAAGGATTTGCCGATAAATCAAGATTTTATCCACTTTTTTTCAAAATACCAAGGTTGTAAATTTATACCAGAAGGCGCTAGGTGCATGGCTTGAATCCCCTTATCTTCTGGTGCATTAGTTATTTCAGCAAGCTCCTTTCGTTTAAATTCGGAAAGTTGACGATGGGGAGATCCTTCCACCTTGCCAAAAGCAATCACAATCAGGTCTTTTTTCTTGCGATTTTCACTGGCATCTTTAGAAGCACCTAGCCAAGTAGCCCCTAGACCTCGTGTATTTAACCACAAGATAAACTGCTCCCCAATAAAACCAGCATTTTCTTGCTCCCCTTCTTGACCACTACCACTAATAATTAAGTACTGAGGCGCTTTTACCTGAAAAATTCCTTTTGTTTTAGTGGCAAAACGATAATCTAGGGAAACATTGGGAAAAAGTGGCTCAAAATTTTTAATCGTTGTTTCAACTTCTGCTAATTCACTTGCACTGAAGGGCTCATCAAGATACTCTCGACAAGCTTTCCGTTGACTGATGGCATCAAATAAATCCATAATTACTCTCCTTTATCACAATTAATAGAATCAATATCTAAAAAAAGCTGCTTCAAAGGCTCATAGACACTTAGGTTTAACGTATAAAATGTCATGGTCCCTTCCTTGCGCATGTGGACAACACCGGCGTCTTTCATAATTTTAAGATGGTGGGAAACAGCTGGTCGGGATAAATTTGTACAAGCTGTAATCTCCACCACCCGCATGCCTTTTTCACACGTGCCGTTATTCATCATAGTCAGTAAAATCGATTGCCGCACTTCATCGCCAATCGCTGTAAGAATCGGCTGACAGGCAATAAATCCTTTTTCAATTGCTTGAATCGTGTTCTCGTACTTTTCTGCCATGGCGAACTCCTTTCTTAATGATTTAAGTAGCTGTTTTTTTCATACATATTTTTATTTTCAAGTTTGTTCGTTTAATCGTTTAAACCAACGAACTACGTATTTAGTGTACAAATTTTATTTCGCGTTGTCAAGAAGACGCTTACAAGAAATTTGGGTAGAAAACTTAACCGTAGTGCAAAAAATAAAAAAGACACCCACTCACAAGGAGAAGGTATCTGAAATAGCGAAAGGCTGAATACTTATCTATTACGTTGAGTATCAAATACTTTTGGATAAATAAATCACTAAATCATCATTATTCAAACACGGTTCATCCTCAGCTAAATTTTTGTTGTTAAACCATAAACCAGTTCCATCCGGTATGTAACCTCTTTTAACGTACATTCTTTGCGCCGCTCCATATCCTGAATGCATCCCGACACCTAAGGTAATAATGTTGGAAAAGTTTTTTGCTTTCTGTTCGATGTTTTCCAATAGTTTATTTCCAATGCCCAACTTTTGGTATTTTTTAAAGACGTTAAAATCTGCGACTTCTGGATATAGATTAGCAAACGGTCCATGAGACGCTACTTTTATTAAGGTTACATATCCGGCTAGCTCTGTTGGAATCTCTGCTACCAACACTATTCTAGCTCCTAAAACTTGTTCCTCCCAGTATTTTTTTAAGACATCTTCTCTAGCATCCCAGCCTTGATTTACAAACATCTCTGCTAGCTTACAAATATCTTCTTGCTTCATTTTTCTAAAATTAATTCCACCCATGTCGTCTTTTTCCAATTTTTCTTCCTCGATTCTCGTGTTTCTTTTATTATACGCAATTAAGTTGGGATAAGTATATCTTACTGTCTTTTATTGAATTTAATACAAACGTCACTCTGAGACGAGCAAAATATTTTTTGCTAACGCTCTCAAATAATGAATCCCAATAAAATTTAGATATCCTTATATGCAATTTAGAGTAGTATAGTAGCTAAGAGAAGAAGTTTAATTTAAATTTAAAAGAAAAAGGTGACATAATGAATAATGAAGACGAAGAAATTGTAATTAGTGAAATTATGAAAATCAAGGTTGTAGCGGATAAAAGCGATTGGGAATTACGAGGAATAATGGCCCAAAGGCAGGAAGAGCTGTTTCTATCAAATGCTGAATTATTTCAAAGTCCTTACTTAGAAAAAGATTCTGGAATTACCAAAATAAAAAAATGGTTCAATAAAAAAGCAAAAGAAGCTGAAACAAATAATCCAAATAAAAATATCTTTAAAGTCGATAAGTTTTTACGTCCACTTAAGGATCCAGATTATTCTTCCATACATTGTCTAGCCGTTTATGAATTAATAAAAAAATTTGATAAGTATAAGTTAACAGATGATAACATTCTTTACGTCAACATGAATTTTTCCTCAATCAACATGACCTTAGATGATTATATAGAAGCTTTTAAAATAGCCATAAACGCAGCCGAAACTATAAATAAAGAAAAAGAAACTGAATATGTCTATGTTGTCCACAGAAACGATGGAATGGTTGCTGTTGTTGGAAAATCGTCTTTTACAGATGCAAAAAATAGTTATGGAGATTTGTTTATGGAATTAAATCTAACCGGTTTAGCTGGAACTGCAAATATTATATTGCGAACAAAGTTTGGAAATGACTTTGCAGATGATTTGCCCAGTTATTATAAATTAGCTTGGGTTATTAAGGTGCCTGAGGATTACACATCGATAGATAAAAATAGAGCCTCTACTTTTGAAGAAGATCTTGGTAATTTTCTAATAAAAAATGATGTTCCTATTTTGAATTACTACTCACATATATTCAACTAACTAAATACTATCATCAAACATATAATTTTCTTTGCAACTATAAGCTTCTATCATAAGGAGACATCTCAAGGAACTAGATTAATGGAGTTCAAAGTACACTGATCACCGACTTCGAAAAATCACACTATATATTTTTGCACAGAATGAATAGACCTCGATTTCTACGAAAAGATCTATTTATTCTTCTACACAAAGATGGCTCTATATCAAATTGATTTGATATAGAGCCATAAACTATTCATTTCTAAAAAAACGGAATCGAAAGATTAACGTTTTTAGAATTGTGAAGCTTTACGAGCTTTTTTAAGACCTGGTTTCGCTTATAAAGAACGCAAACAGA
Source organism: Enterococcus nangangensis (assembly GCF_005405245.1). Taxonomy (GTDB): domain Bacteria; phylum Bacillota; class Bacilli; order Lactobacillales; family Enterococcaceae; genus Enterococcus_J; species Enterococcus_J nangangensis. Next base: position 36,251 of record NZ_BJDR01000004.1, read on the forward strand.
TTGTTTATTGTTTAATTTCAAGGGTTTTATAAATTTTTAAAAGTCTTTACATCAATCAGTTTCAACTGATTTCAAGCAACTCGTACAGCACAACGTACATCAAAAAAATACGCAAACCAGAACACGACTACTCAACATAAATAACGAACTAATAATTATTTATGTTTGACATATCATACCTAGAAATATTCAAGATTAATTCTCTACAGCCGCCTTAAACAACATTATATCTCATCAGCTTTCTAACTCAGACGAGTGATATTTCTCAATGACTATTTTTAAAATCTCAACAATTTCAATATTTCCATCTACATATTCTTCTACTAATTTCATCGTCTCTTCGGAAGGCATTACTGCATCTAATGCTGAGTATGCCAAAGCAGTATCTCGAAGTTTTTGCCGCTCAATTTTCGTGGTGTATCTTACATTATGTTCGTCATCAGTCATACCCTACGACTCCTTATGGGTTGCTTACTAATAAAATACTGACACATTTTTTCTGTATTAAACTACTCCTTTTTGATTACATAATAGTTTAAAATCATTAAAACCATAACAGATCCTTTGAGGGATGGAATTATTATTTAGATTGCAGCAATACTGTTAGCATCTCGTATGTCTGCGTTTTATCAAAAGGAATATCCTCATTTTGAGGAATTTCATTTATTCGTGTCTGTAATTCATCTAAGAACTCCAGCATGTCTTCTTGTACATGTTCATTAACGGACAACGGATCGAGATTTTTCAAAGAACCTAATAGTCTTGCTATATCGTTTAAATGCTTCTTGATGTTTCTACTATCCACGCGCATGGTTCCCTGTTCACGTTTTTTAGTTAAATCCAACCAGGCTTTTGCTTTAAACACAATAAGATATTTACTGTCCAGCACTGAATAGCCATCTACAATAATTTTTCCTTTTACGAGAAGATCATAATAGTCTTCATCCAGTAATAACGCAGATAAACTCGTATCCTCATCAAAATGTACTGGGGCTGTTCTTAATGTACTACTAAACCAATTTGGTGTTACACAAAATAGCTCTATAATTGCTGGATAATCTGGATTATCTGTTTTAGAGCGATATAGTTTTCCCTTTTCATCCATTTTATTTGGTGTGTACCCACCTACATGAATAAAGTCAACAAATGCCTGATAAAACAACCGATCTTTCTTTTCTTCGATAATCACTAAGTCATAATCTTTTGTTGAACGACTGTTCAATCCGTTTTGATGTAAAACAAGTGATGTAGCAGTACTACCAATTATCACATAACGATCCGAATAATCTTTAAAGGCTTCTAGAAATGCATGTATCCTAATAAAGTAGACACCTTTTTTGCTATACTATTAATTATTTAGACATCTTTTGAGAAAGGAATTTTGATTATGGTAGACAAGCGTAAATCTCCACGAAAATTTGACGAAGAGTTCAAAAAATCAATCGTAAAACTTTATGAAGGCGGCAAATCACAAAACGCATTAGCTAATGAATATGGAATCGCCCTGTCCTCTGTAGCTCGTTGGGTGAAGCAATATTCTGAAGTTAAAATTGATGATGATACGATCCTCACGGCTCGACAGATCAAGCAATTACAGAAACGAAATCTTCAGCTAGAAGAGGAAAACTTAATCTTAAAAAAAGCGATTGCCATATTCACGCCACACTCAACGAACGACTAAATGCAATTCGTATGTTACATCACGAACACTCTATTGTTACGCTTTGCAGGGTTCTTAAGGTTAATCGCTCGACTTACTACAAACGTTTTTCTGGAAAGATTTCCCCCAGAACAGCAGAAAATCAACAGTTGAGAAAGACAATCTTAGAAATCTATACAACTTCTCAAAAACGAGTAGGTCCTGCAAAAGTACGACGTATGCTTCTACGTGACTATGGCATTTCTATCAGCATTGGCCGAGTTTATCGCCTAATGAGCACTATGCACTTACCTAAAATGTCTACAGTGAAACCTGCCTTTAAACCGACCGAAGGTCAGACTTCTTTGAAACGCCCAAATCATTTGAAGCAAGCATTTAACCCTCCTGCACCAAATCAAGTATGGACGAGTGATTTTTCTTATATTCCTATTGGAAATAAATCATTTGTTTATCTTTGTGTAATTTTAGATTTATTTTCTAGGAAAATCATTGCTTGGTCTGTCAGCAAAAAAATTGACACAGCTTTAGCTATTACAACAATAGAAAAAGCAATCCAAGTCAGAAATCCTCAGGCTTCTGTTCTTTTTCACACAGATCAAGGTTCCCAGTACACTTCATTTGAATTCAGGAAGTTTTTAGAAAATCATTCTATTGTTCAATCCTTATCGAAACCTGGATATCCTTGGGATAACGCCGTAACAGAAGCTTTCTCCAAATATATGAAGAAAGAGGAACTCAACAGGAGAACCTTTTCTTCTCTTCAAGAAGTCCAACTGGCTTGCTTTGAATATATCAAGGGATTCTACAACACGCAGCGCCCTCATGACACCCTAGATATGCTTACACCAAATGAAATGGAGGATAGATATTTTGATTCTCGCTAAGTACCTTCTCTTTTTGTGTCTACTTTATTGACAGTTATCCAGAGAGAAACACACAGTTACTATTTGCGACATGCAAGATGGCATTGCAAGCTTAGTTCCTAGCTACCACCTACATTTTTTTGGCGAGATTTCCACAGGGCTTCAACTTCATCGCTTCGATCAGCGGTCAAACGGTTTTGGTTTGACGGCTGGTCGAAACGATGAGATACTCACCCGCTGGAATCTCGAAAAAATTCTCACAAATCGTGTCCGAGGTATTGACTCAAATCCACTTCATACCTTCTCCTTGCTTATTCTAAATTTCACTTAGAACTATTTTTTTTATAAGTTGAAAAATTTAATAATGGAATATCAATCAAAGAAATCACCTGTATAAAAATTTTCATTACCTAGTTTTTTAACGGTCAGTTTAAACATAACACAACCATCAGGGCATACAAGGTCTTTAGAGAACTCATCTTGACCGCCAATATTTATTAAATTCCCGCCACTTCTAACAGCTTCCATAGTTGGAAACATAATCATCATCATTTTAGAACAGATACCATAGCCATCTTGATTAACAGGACATCCATATGTGCAAGAATAGGTATCTCCAATTTCTTCTCCATTTCTACAATATCGTTCCGTTTGATTTCCTCTTAAAAATCCAGTCACTTCAATGTTAAATTCATATTCTTCTTCGTACCATTTTTTCATTATTATCTCCTTTAGAAATCTCATTTTATTTTTTTTACGGGACGAATATATTTCCAGTATTTACTCGGGTCAAAGTAAAAATACATAATTCGTCCGACAGAAGTGTCATAAGTATAGCCTGTTTCATTAAAATCAAATGTCTCCATAGCTATTTCCATTTTTTCTTCAACACTTCTATTTTCTTGTTCATAATCAAATTCGCCATGTTCAAAGACTAAATATTCTGATTCAGGAATATCCATTAATTTCATTTGTGAAGGGATAGCCTTTTGATAATTAGAAGGGAGTCGAGCACCATAACACTCTGTTCTAGAAAATCCCCAATCACACAACCGTCCCTCAGGATTACTGATATAAGCCATGAGTTGTCCACTTCCACTATTTGCTTCTTCACCACTATAATCGTCGAGCTTTCCCTTTACACTATCTAACAATCCACAAATAGTTTCATAATCTTGTCCTTTAATATCTTTTTGCTTATCCCAAAAATCCCAATACCCATTACTTTCTTTATTTTCAATGTATAAAAATTTATGTGCGGAAATTGTAACAAAATAAGTCTTTACGTTATCTGATTTTTTAATTTTACCAATTTCCTCTAAGCCTAAGAAATAACGATCATATGGCGTTAGCTTTGTTCGAAGTACAATAGGTATGGGGTCTTTTCGATAATCGCTAGGAGTTATTCCAAAAGTTGATTTAAAAGCCCTAGTAAAAGCTTCATGCGACGAAAAACCATAGTCAAAAGCAATTTCTATAATAGATTTATTGTTATCTCTAACTTCCTTAAAAGCAAAAGCTAATTTTCTCTGTCTAAGATAGTCCCGAAATGTCATCCCTAGAATCTCTTTAAACTTTTTGGTTGTGTAAAATTCAGAATACCCTAATTTTTTGGAAAGAAATCGAAGTGTTAAAGATTCATTGCTATAATTTGAAATAGATTTATCAATCTCATTAATAATCATTTGAAATGATTTTTCCCACTCATACACTCATCATCACCTCTTTCTAATACTTTTCATTATACTAAGAAAAGAACTTTAATACTTGACTTTATTTGTTAATTTTGTAAAGGGCCATGATAAAATGTAGGAAAAGGGCCATCGAAAATGTAGGTTAGATTTAAAATCTGATATTCTTTTTCATGAAACATTCAAGGAGAGTGACTCATGCGAAAAGATGTCTTAGAAGGAGTCTTACGACACATTATGAACGATATTCAACCTAACTATGCAGCCATGGCCAAGCAATATAATTGTGATTACCGAACAGTCAAGCGTTACTATGAAGCTGGAACTAAAGGGGAAGTAGAACAGATCAAAAAGAGACAATCTTCTGCTCCCCTTTTATTAAGCGGTTTTGAAGAAATTATTAAAGATAAAATGGAGTTAAGCTGTTCCGCTTCTTCAATTTATTATTTTATTAAGAAAAAAGGATATCAAGGTGGCTATACCACCGTCAAACGATATTGTCGGAACTATCGAGAAAAGCGTGTAAAAAAAGCAACCATTCGAATTGAAACGACGCCAGGTCTTTCTGCTCAAGTCGATTGGAAAGAAAATATTAAGATGGTGAGTAAACATGGTGAAGTCTTTTACTTCAATCTTTTTCTATATATTCTAGGCTATTCTTGCATGAAATACTTAGAGGTAACCTTTGATCGAACCCAAGCGAATGTCTTCAATTGTTTGGTCAATGCGTTTGAGTACTGCGGGAATGGTATTCCTCAAGAAATTTGGTTTGACAATATGAAAACAGTTGTTGACAGAAGTAAAAGCCAATTTAGTCAAACCGTTTTTAACGAAAAATTTCGTCAATTTGCTAAAGATGCTGGATTCAATCCGATTGCTTGTCGCCCTTTTCGTCCACAAACCAAAGGCAAAGTTGAAGCTTTAGCTCGTACTGTTAACCGCTTAATGGTCTTTAACTACGAGTTTGAAAATGAGCAGGAGCTAAAACGAATCGTCTATGAGTTTATGAATGACTTAAATAATGAACGTTCTCAAGCAGTGAATAATCATCCCTCTAAGCTTCTTATAGATGAACAATCGGTGTTGCGTCCTTTCAATCGTTTAGAATTAGTCAGATATATTTCTAGAACCCAACACGTAATTAGAAAAGTTTCCATTGAATCCATGGTCCAATATCAAAACTCAAAGTATTCTGTTCCCGTGAAATATATTGGTAAAGAGGTAACTTTAGATGTCCGTAAGGACAGTCTATTCATTTGGTATGGCCATCAATGTATTCGCTCGCACCCATTAAGCAAAAAAACCTTAAATTATCAACGTGATGACTCTCTTGAGATTCTTCGATCTGATGTCTTCAAATACTTAGAAGACGAAGAGTTGGAGCGCTTTGTAGAAGAAAATTTAGATGCTTACGATGAATTATAAGGAGGCTCATATGTCAAATTACCATCAGTTATTAAATCAATTATCAGATTTAAATCTTACCTGTATCAAAGAAATTTTACCTGCCCATTTAGATGAAGTAGCTAAAAATGAACAATCTCTAGTTGATTCTTTATTTGAATTAACACATCAAGAAATATTGCTCTGCCAGTTCCTCGACCGATGGGCCAGACTGGTTTAAATCTAAGATCGTCTTCTTAAAGTCTTCATCAAATTTTTTCTTGGCTTTTGCCATCGTGGACACGTCCTTTTCTTAGTAGTTAGATTCTACCAAATCGTGTCCATGAAATCATCCTAACATCACACATACCATGAGAAAAACATTCGGATATAAGTATTATCGACAATTCAGGGATATTCCCACATTGATGAAAATTTTGAATCATTCTAGTCAAGCAGTGACTATCCGATACATCGGATTAGAAGAAGAAATACGAGCTAGCTTGGATAAGTTCAATCCCTTAGATTAAATTGGTGGTTACAAGATATTTTACAACTCACTTAAAATAACGTATAGTTGGATAGTAATCAAAATAAATAGTTAAGAAAGGAGAAAGAATGTCAATATTATCAACAGTATTGATTGTTTTAGTAGCTTTGGAATTTTTCTATATCCTATATTTAGAAACATTTGCTACAACTTCAGACGCTACAAGTCGAGTATTTAACATGACAAAAGAAGAGTTAAAAAGCAAAGCTTTAAACACACTTTTTAAAAATCAGGGTATTTATAATGGTTTGATTGGTGTTGGGTTATTATATAGTGTTTTTCTTTCAAGTAATCCAATCGAAATTAGTAGATTACTATTAATTTATATTATTTTAGTGGCATTATATGGCAGTATTACAAGTGATAAAAAAATTATTCTAACCCAAGGTGGTTTAGCTATTTTAGCACTTATTTCAACATTCTTTTAAGCAAATAAAAAGCACAGTCAATTAAGAGTGTGCTTTTTGTTTGTTTCTTTTTATCTGAACCGTATTATATTTCCGTCTATTTGAATCACTTGGGAGCGTCAATAATTTTGTGTAAATAACTCGTCCTTCTGCAAAATAATGGGTTACTCAGTAAACATTGAAGCTAATGTATCCGTCACTTGTTGGAAGCCTTTATGGCTTCTATTTAAGAATTTTTGATTGTATGTATCAAAGATGGATACTAGGAAACGCTCTAATGATTCTTCATTTTAAAACTGCTCTTTTCTACGGCTGTATTTCTTGATTTGTTAATTGAAAGATTCGATTAAATTAGTTGAGTAAATGCTTCGGCGGATACCAGGCGGAAACTCATAAAAAGTCAATAAATCTTGATTTTTTATCAGTGACTGCGTCACTTTAGGATAAGTTTTCTGCCACTTCTCAATCATACTCCCTAAAAAGGTATTTGCCTCTTCCTTTGAGCTAGCTTGATAAACAGCCTTAAAATCATCACAGATTTCTTTTCGATCTTTGACACGTACTTTATGAGCAATATTACGGGAAACGTGAACACAGCAATGTTGGTATTTAGCTTTAGGATAAATCTGGTGAATCGTATCTTTCATGCCTTTTAAGCCATCGGTAATAAACAGTAAGACATCATGAACCCCTCTGGAGTAAATGTCCTGTAACAACTCATTCCAAACGTAGGTTGATTCAGTCGGAGCAATCGCATAACTTAGTACTTCTTTAGTGCCGTCTTCTCGTATACCAATGGCAATATAGATTGCTTCTTTGGAGACGGTTTGCCGTTTTAAAGGAATATAAGTAGCATCCATGAAAATAGCGACATACTTATCATTTAGAGTTCTAACTTTAAATGCATTTACTTCTTCAGTCAGCACTTTAGTCATGTTGGACATGGTTTGGGGCGTGTAGTGATGCCCATACATTTTCTCAATCAAGTCTGCGATTTCCGACATGGTAATACCTTTTCGGAAGAGGTGAATGACGGTCTCCTCTAAGGTATCATTCGTCCGTCTATAAGCAGGAACAGTCTGTTGCTTGAACTCGCCGTTGCGGTCGCGCGAAATCTGGAGATGAAGTTCCCCGTACTCGGTCTTGACCGTACGGTCATAGGAGCCGTTACGAGAATTACCCGTGTTAAAACCAATGCGATCGTACTTTTCGTAATCGAGGAAAGCCGTTAACTCCGTTTTGAGAAGCGTATTGACAGCTTTTTCCAAATGGACACGGAATAATTCATTCAAATCGCCTTTGTTCGCTAGAGTCTTTAGAATTTCTGTAGTAAAATCGTTCATATGGAAGTCCTCTTTTCTGTGAATGTGTTGTGGTAACTCTATTCTACAGAAGGGACTTCCTTTTTTCTATTTACACAAAATATTTTACACTCTCAAGTAAACTTGCATTCAGGATAATTAGAACAACCATAAAACGATTTTTTTAATACAATATTATTTCCACACTTAGGGGTAGCGTCAGGAAAATGCGGATTTACAACGATAAGGAATTTCCAATATAAAAAGCCTGATTTCCCATCACCTAAATTGAGAAATTAGGCTCTTTTTTCGTTACTCCATAAACAGCATTCTATTACTGAATATGTAATTTACTTCGGGATAACAGGGACCCAGAGTTCGTGTCTTGGTTTATGCTTCGGACCGTAATAACATTCTATACACGGTAAATTTGCAAGTTCATACTCGGAGGTAGGGACCCACTCGGAATATAAACGTTTCCATGCATCCACTATGTTCGGAAAAACTGCCCATGTACTTGCGGGAATAATAAGCGTCTCCATATTTTCTGGGGATTCCCCATCGTATCTTACGCCCATGAAATAGGAAAATTGTTCATCTGTTATGGCAGCTTCTTTTCCGCAAACCCCCAGAAGGCTTTCAAGCGTGCATTTTGGATTTTCCCATGACATATCTACTAGTTCTTGCATAAATCCATCTTTTTTCGCAGTGTTCCAAAGCGTAGGGATTGTTTTAAATGCTCTGCTTGTTTTTACTGGCTTACTTTTTCCAACAATTCTTAATTCAAAATCAAGGTTTTCAATTCTGTACTCCATCTCGGTATCTCCTTTAATAGAAATTTGAAAGGAAATTCTGGGAAAGGCTTTTAACTGTACCCCTCTATTACGAGCATTGGAAGGGGTTACTCCATGCATTTTTTGAAAAGCACGTGAGAAAGTATCAGAAGAAACATAACCATATTTAATTGCCACATCAATGATCCGAATATCACTTTTTTGAATTTCAAATGCTGCGAGTGTTAACCGTCTACGTCTAATATATTCTGATAGCGATATACCTGAGATTGAAGAGAACATTCTTGAAAAATGAAACTCAGAACAATTAGCTGCTTTTGCAATCTCTTTGTAGTCTATTTCTTCATTCAAGCTATTTTCAATGTAGTTTAACGCATTGTTCATTCTTTCTAGCCAATCCATAAGTTTACTCCCTTTCAATATTTACTTTAAAACAAAATAGATAATAATTGCCGACATTTCATGCCTAAAAATGTTGGTATCAAAAAATAAACCTTTTGATAGAATCAGGACAAACTATTTGTTTCCTTCCGATAGCCTTCTATATAATGAAGCCCTAGACACATTAGTAATTTCGCAAATTTGATTTACAGTCATACCGCCTTCTTTATATAGTTTTACTGCATATTTCATTCCTGCGTGATTTTTATGATATTTCTTTAAACGACCCTTAAACTTCCCTTCTTTCTTAGCCAGCTCAATCCCTTCTCGTTGACGCATACGGATAAGATCTCGTTCTAATTGGTTCACACCAGCCATTACTGTAATTAAGAATTGGCTGTATGGATTATCCTCTGATAAATCTAGCCATGTATCCTTGAGTGATTTTAAGCTTGCCTTTTTCCTGCGTATTAAATCAATCAATTCAAATAAGTTCTGCGTACTCCGAGTGATCCGAGTTAAGTCTGTAACATAAATAATGTCTCCTTCCTGTAAATCCTCTAACATTTTTTGAAGTTGCTCGCGATCCTTTGCTGCCCCAGAAACTTTTTCTTCAAAAATAATATCCATACCGATTTCGTTTAATTGCTGAAATTGTCTTGAAGGATTTTGGCTAGTCGAACTGACACGTATATAACCGATTTTTCGCAAAAATCACCTCGTTTTTGAGACAAGTCTTATGAGACACTCTTGCTGTTGCGATCCTATTTGGTGCTATTACAATAGCTACTGGTGCTGCTCTTACCATCACAATTACTAATTGGGATGGTTCAAGTGGAATCTGAATATCACTTAATTGGATAGGTGGAATTACAGGTCAGAGGAACGCAATAAACATTTAAAAAATGTTATACAAGCATCTGTTTTGTAATCAATTTACGCTAGAGTAACTCATCCACCCGTGAAAACGGATGGATTTTTAATACCCCTAGAAGGGGGCAACACTCGTGGCCCCTTAAAAGGGCTTTTTAACAGACTGCCACTCGCTCACCTTCGCTCATTTACTTCTCTTCACTTTTTAAATGGGTCTACGTACTCTCTTTTACTTATACTATCCCGAATACGATTATCCGCTTCTTGTTCACGAATATATTTCTCAATTGTCTTTGGATTCAATCCTACTGTGCTCACATAGTATCCCTTTGATCATAAAGATTTGTTTCCATATTTGTACTTGAGATTTGCATATTGTTCATGGGTTAGCATGGCACTCCGACCTTTCAGATATCCCATGAAACTGGATATACTCATTTTAGGAGGGACCCGAACTAGCATATGAATATGGTCTGGCATTGCATGTGCTTCGATGATTTCCATATCTTTCATTTCACATAACTTCCCTAGTATTTTTTCAATGTCTTTTCGTAATTATCCATAAATGACTTTCCGTCTATACTTTGGTGTAAAGACAATGTGATACTTACAATTCCAACGAGTATGTGCTAAACTTTTATCGTCATTTGACATAAAAAAACTCCTTTCCATACGATGAGCGGTTGGTAGCCACTCACTAGTCCATCGAAAGGAGTTTTTTATCGCTAAAGCTACTTCATCCACGCGTAGAAACGCATCGATGGTGCCAGCTTGATACCTGCTAGAGGCTGGCCACAAGAACTAAAAATCAACTGCCCGAGAACAGAGTCGACTAAGCCAGCTACGATACTGGCAAGTCATCCCATTACTTCTCCGGTAATCACACCGCTGATAATGGTCCCATTGATCAATGTATCAAATAATCGTTATACTAATCCCCTTTAGGTTTCTTGCATCAATCTGTGATAACTGTCAGGCACAAGTAGAGTTACATCCTTGCTTTCTTCTTTAATCCAGATTTCTTATCAGTAGCAGGTTTAGGAACTTCTCATAAGCTTATTTACAATCTATTAAAACGATTGCTGGCTGGTTTTACGTAGTAAGATTCTGAAAAAGTGAATTCTATTGAAGAACGTATGGAGCGTTTCATTCGACCATTGTCTTTACTTAATAGACCCTAGGTTCATTATTTTTATCGATTTTTTCTTGGGCTTTGTTGGTTCCCCGATTGACCACTTGTTTGGCTTTATCCGTCTGTTTTGCGGCAAAGCGGCCGGTGGTTTTCGCGGCACTGGTTACTTTGTCTTGCACGGTCTCGCTGTCGGCTTCGTATTCATTTTTGGTTTTGATGTCGACCACATGCACATTGACTTCGATAACATCTAAGTGGGTCATGTTGTTCACTTCGTCATGAATCACTTGTTTAATCTGATTGGCAATCTCGGGGATATCCCGGCCGTATTCGATGACCACGTCCATGTCCACGGCAACTTGTTCTTTGCCCACTTCGGTTTCGATGCCGGAAGTCACATTGTCCGTATTGACTAATTTTTCGGCAATGTTCGAGAAAAAGCCGCCATCCACGGTTAACAAGCCATCGATTTGATCCACGGCGGTGCCGACGATTTTTTGGATAACTTTGTCGTCATAGGTCAACTCGCCACGAATGTCACCGGAGTCGGAAGTAGGCCCGTCTTTTTTCACGCCTGGATGGGTTTCATGGGCGGGTTGCCGGTTTTTTTCGAATTGTTTTACTGTTTCATGGACTTCTTGTTCGTAGTCGTTAATCCCTTCAGCAGGGAGAGGGACCGCTCCCGGTGTTGCCAGTTTGTCGTCAGGACGATTCATTTTGTGTTTGTCTACCATTTTTATTCCTCCTAGTTAGTTTGTGGGGATGATTGCCCCGAAGTTTAGTAGCGCTTATTTCGTTGAAACAGCTGGGTTAAACGTTCATTTTGTTCCAAGTAAAAGCCCAAATAAATGCCTAACAGGGTCAGTAAAAGAATCAAAAGCGTCTTGAAAAAACCGATTGTGACAAGTAAGATGGCGAGAACTAAGCCGATGCTCCCACAGACAATGGGGAGTTTGTATTGGTAAAACAAGTATTTCATGGTACTCCCTCCTTAAATGACTCTGGAATGACTCGTGGCACGCCAATCTTCTTGCTCAAATTCCGTGTACGCCACATTGACTTTGACTTGCTCGGTGGTACCGAGTATTTCTTGGAGTTCGCTTCTGATTTCTTCCATTAATAATTCAGTTTTGCCGATATGAGCAGAAGTTCTGGTCAATTGGCCCTTCACATTGACGTTGATTTTACGTTTGGTGGCGTGTACCCGCACTTTGGGATTGCCCACAAAACCGACACCTATTAGCTTGGAGCGGACGAAACCTTCGATGGCCTTTTTATCCAACGAGAGTTGGCCTTTGTCGTTATTGAGCACAAAGGTCTGCTTAACCCGGGGATAAAAGAGAAAGAAGAAAATCAAGAGTAAAAGCGCGATGAAAAAGACGAGCGCCACCCAGAAAAGATATTGTTGCAAAAGCTGGTTGGTGAAAGTGTTGAACAAGAGGCGATTCCGGTTGAAAAGCGGAAAAGGTAACGCAACACTAGATGAAGTAACGAGCATTACCATGAGTAAAACCGACATCAACAGTAACGAAAGAACGATTCCGAGTGCTTTAAGCCCACGATTCATAGTGCACCTCCTTTCACAAACTGAGAGTGAAGGCGACTAGCCCTAGCTACCAGTTTTTTGTTGGTTTTGCTTGCGGGCCATTAACACATATAGTAAGGGAATGCCCAAAATGACCGCCGCAATTTTTAGAAATTTCTTCATCTGGATTCCTCCTTTTGTAAAAAATCAGCACTTGTGCTAGTCAAAACCTAGGAGAAGCCCTAGGTGTAACCGCGGTTTGCTTATTTTTTGTGCGCCCACTTTCTTTCACGAATCCTCACCTCTTTTTTGTCAGTGACTTGTTTGGTGATTTATTTGGTAAAGTCTTTGCGTTTTAAATAAATGGTGGTCAAGATACTTACAACGACCGCGAGGATCATCACGAAGAAAAAGCCGTTTTTTGTCTCTTTGCCTGGGAGTCCCCCGGTATTCATGCCCCAGATGCCGGCAACGAGAGCAGGTATGGAGACGACTAAAGTAGCGGAGTCCAAGAATTTCATCAAGTGGTTTAAATGATTGCTCATCATATCGGAAAACAACCCGCCGATGGTCTCAAGCAAATCACGATAAATCAGGATTCGTTCCTCTGCATGGGCTTGGCGCAAGCGGATGTTGTACACGAGATTTTCGTCGCCTAGTTGCTGGGCGAAATCGGTTTCTTCCCAGAGATAATTCAAGGTTTCTTTTTGGCCTTGCAGCGTGTTGTCCAGATACACGACATCCCGCTGCGTGTCTGCCAAGCGAAAGAGTTCTTCGTTTTTCGTAGTGATGCGAGCCGCTGCGTCTAGCTCATCGATGATTTTTTTGATGGTTTTTAATTCCTTTAGAAAATGCGCATAGGCTCGTTTGATGATATAGGCGCAGAGTTGCTCTTTATTCGTGACTTTATGAGCGGAACGGGTCAAAAAAGAAGTCAGAAAATCTGAATTATCTCCCACAAAAGTCAAGGTCATTTCTTTAGCAAAAATCAAGATTAACGGTTCTAAGCGTTTTTCAATGGGGAGCTCGCGATTGTCGCTTAGGTTCATTAAAGAAAGAATCGTCAACTCCCCTAGGCGGTCGTTATTCATTTTTTCATAGTGGTTGATTTCTTCTGCATCGTCACCGCCGAGAAAGATGTCTTTTGGCAATTCGTATTTCTCCACGATTTCGGTGAGTTCGACTTTGGTGGCTTTTTGCAAGACAATCCAGTTACTTACGTCTTGGGTCGCTTTTTCTATGCCAGAATCTGTTATCTTAAAAGTTGAAATCATCTTAATCCCCCTATAATATTTCTAACCAATGGACCACAAGCAATAAATAAAATAAGTAACGATAAGAAAACGCTTACTTTTAGTAAATAACAACATTTCATCCTCGAATCTCAGAATAGAGCATTTGCTTTTTTTCGTCAAATGATGTGCTGTTTTTGCATAAAAAGGCGTAATTCTTTTCAAAAAATGAAATTTATATTAACATAGAATTGTAACATCGACATTATGTTAGGAGTGAGGATATGACAGATCCAGTGTTAAAGGATCCACGGGAGTTATATTATGAATCAGAATTTCCGAAACAGGATCAAGAAACCCCGGCCCTACAGAAGAAGATGAAACCTGTGCCGGACTGTGGGGAAGAGAGCTATGTTGGTCATGAGCGCTTACTTAATCGTCGGGTTTTGATTACCGGGGGCGATTCGGGGATTGGCCGAGCGGCGGCGATTGCGTATGCGCGAGAAGGCGCCGATATTGCTTTGCAGTTTTATCCGGGAGAAGAACCGGATGCCAAGCAAGTGGCCAAGTATGTGGAAGAAGCGGGGCGCAAAGCCGTCTTACTACCATTTGACTTGCGCGACGCTGCGGCACCTGAAAAAATGGTGGCTCAAGCAGTGAAAGAACTAGGCGGATTAGACACGCTGGTGTTAAACGCGGCGCAACAGATTACTCAGCCTTCTTTAGCAGAGTTGACCATGGAGCAAGTCCGGGATACTTTTGATGTGAATATTATTTCCATGTTTGCCACGGTGAAAGCCGCCTTACCACACTTGCCGGCAGGGTCCAGCATTATCACGACCACCTCGGTGCAAGCGTTCAGTCCAAGTGGTCATCTCTTGGACTACGCGGTAACGAAGGCCGCGATTGCCAGCTTCACGGTGGGATTAGCCAAACAGTTGAGCAAAAAAGGCATTCGGGTCAACGGTGTCGCACCGGGACCGATTTGGACAGCCTTGCAACTAGACGAAGGCCAACCGGAAGAAAAATTACCGGTCTTCGGGCAAGACTCTTTAATGGAGCGGGCAGGACAGCCGGTAGAATTAGCGCCAGTCTATGTTTTCTTAGCCTCCAACGAAGCAAGCTACGTAACCGCCCAAATTTACGGGGTAACCGGTGGCGAAGCAATCAACTTATAGAAAGGACTTGAAAGCACATGAAAAAGCAAGGAAAAGTCATGATGATTGTCTCGTTGGTGGCGACTTTGCTGCCGGTGTTGCTGAAGGTCAAAGAAATACACGATGACTATCGCAAACAGGAAAAAACGAACAAGTTGTCGTGAAGCTAGGAAAGAAGCAATCTAATTAATAGAGGAGGAATTTATTATGGGTCTTATTTGGTCATTAATTGTCGGAGCGATTATCGGAGCGGTGGCAGGTGCCATCACTGGAAAAGGGATGGGCTGGATTGCGAATATCGTGGCCGGTTTAGTCGGTTCCGCTATCGGACAATCACTCTTTGGTTCTTGGGGACCGTCATTAGCCGGGATGGCATTGGTACCATCGATTATCGGAGCGGTGATTCTCGTTGCCGTGGTGTCATTCTTCTTCAGTCGTAGGACGAGTAATTAAACTGTATTGTAAGTTCTTCCCCAATGACATAAAAAGTCATAGCCTCGGCTAATAGTCGAGGTTTTTTTGATTGGTAAAAGAATTTTTTTACCAATACTTAACTGATCAGTATCAGTTGACTGCTTCAATCTAACCAAAAATTATACCACTTAATATCATAGTTTGAACCGCTCAATCAAGACTAGAAAATATGTAAGTCTCTTTTCAGGAATCGAAATTGAAGCTAGGTTCCTATTTTCTCCTAGGGCACGAATGACCTCTTGTTACAATCAGAGTGGATAAAAAGCCGTTAAAAACGAAACTTGTTTTGTTCCTTCGCCATCTTTACCCTAAGTCTACTTTGAATATGGCTAGCGGCTTGAATTGCAACGACAATGAAGCCGAAGAGGAATGTCGGTTATCCTACATATCTTTCATTTGGACTGAAATGTACTTGCTCTTGATTGATTCTGAAGGTTTCACACATGACGACAGCAACCACTACCTCGTAACATAAGAAAATCGACTGGAGATACAGAGCAAAATGGCTTTATTGTAGGTGATAAAGTACGTCATAGACTCTTTGGTCTGAAGAAGTTGTGTAAATCGATGAAATTTATTTAGAGATTCTTTTCGAAAGTAAAGAGTAGCAACAAATATTGCTCCTAGAAAACTTGAAAAGATTACTGAAGTCTAATGTGAGCGTTACTAATATTGTTCAAAAAATCTAACTCTTTTTTTCAAGTTCAATCCGTTTTTTTAATCAGTAGGGGCTGTGAAAAAAGTCCCTTACAAAAGCCCATGAAATGACGAAATTCCGTTCATTTCACGGGCTTTTTTTGGGTAAAATAAAAGAAGTATAGGTAGCCACCCATACTTCCACTTTAATCCTGAAAGGACTAAACAAATGTATCCTAATTATAACATGAATCAACTTACATTGGACATCAGTACCTCATTCGAGCCAAAAGAAAATCACGTAGCCCTTTTTATCAACGAGTTAGTGGCATCTCTTCAAATCAAACAACCTTACCTTTTTGGAAGACCAAGAGAATATGATTTGGGTGCAATGATGAAGTTGGTTCTTTTTGCCTATACGAGAAAAACGTTTACTATTCGTAAGATTGATCGATTGGCAGAAGAAAATCTTTATGCCCGGTGGTAACACGGGGGTACCAAACTCATTGGAAATCCCTCTGATGGTTGCTACAAAAGGCTTCACGAGCATTCTTCAAAGATTCGATTTTTGTCAAAATTAGCTAAATAAAAAACCAAAAGACGTGTGAACGGACCGGCTGCCAGCGGCAGAGCCGAGTTCGTTTACACGTCTTTTTTGTGTTTTATCAAAAAAGAAACTTTTTCGAAATGAGGCGATTAAGGAGCAAATAGTTTAAGAATCTCTTACAAGTCAATTCAATTGCCTGTTGTTTCGAAAAATTGCCCTACTCAGATTGTAGTAGTAATGGAAGAGAAATCATCCATAAAGAAAATTATGAGAAATTCCACATTTTTTGGAAAATAGGGGGTTCCAAATTGTTCTTGTTAGTGAAGGGAGGAAATTTTATGCAACTGATTCGTGCACCCACTCTACTTTGTTTCAACCAATTAAAACAAAGACTAAATTCAAAATCAAAGGAGAAATACACATGTCAAAAAAATTAATGATCCAAAAAGGAACCAGTATCTCACTCAACGATTCAGAAACTGTCAATCTAGCCAGTCTACGTTTCGATCTCAAACAATTCAAACTCCCGCAACGTTTTGTTGTAGCCAAAAGTGATATTCAAATGCGGATGGAACGTGAACAGAACCATGTGGGCGAACGTGTAGAAACCGGGCTAATGACCCTCACCTTCAAAGTCTATGATCGGGCTTTTGTCGAACTGGTTCTGAATAACGGCGGAACAGAACTCGGCTCCCCGATTACCATTGTGGTCGAGCATCAAGAAGAATTACCCATTTTAGATAACTATGAAGACGGCGAGTTGATTCCCATTCGTTTTAATGGTTTAAATGTCTATCCCCGAAAAATTCAGAAAAAGTCATTTGTGGGAGAAGGTCAACCAATGATTGACACCTGGCAATTTGCAGCATTGAAAATCAGTGCCACCTCCTATCAACTAGGAGAAGTGAATGAACCAAACACACCGGCAAAGTAACGAATGTCTGATCGATTTTCTGCGTTTTTCATTACCGGATGCTTCGATGGAAAAAGTTGCGGACTTACTGGGAATTGCCCTTTCTGACTTTACTTCAGAAAAGAAAGGGAGTCCTTTTCCCACTTACGATTCTCACTATTCCTTTGCAGATATTATCATTCACCAAAGTGACCACCACCACAATCTCTTAGTAAACTTATCGGGTCAAGGGTGTCGCCAATACGAAGAATATATGTCTAGTGTGGAGGGTTGGCATTGGCAGAAATTCTTAGCCACCATTTTAAAAGCCAAAGGAACCATTACTCGTGCCGACTTGGCAATGGATTTATTTGACGGCTCCTCTCCTCCTGTATCTACTTTGCAAAAATACGTGAGGAACGGCCAACTCAGCTCTCAAAGCCGCCACTTTCGGGAAGTAAACAGTGGGCAACTACAGGAAGGCATTCTGACTGGTCATACGCTTTACATTGGCGCTCAGCCACAACTACTGCGGATTTATGACAAAAAGCAAGAAATACGCGATAAAACGGGAGAAATTGCCCAAGTCAACGAGTGGGTTCGCTGGGAATTGGAGTTAACCGATCAAAAAGCTCGGCAAGCCGTAAAAAAGCTTGCGAAAGGAATACCACTCAATACGGTAATTCGTGGCATTTTAGCTTCCCACTACAGCTTCAAGACCAAACCCAAAGGCCCCGTCAACTATCACAACAAAGCTCGTTGGCCGAACATGAAATGGTGGGATAAATTTGTGGGGGACATGCCCAAAATCCCCTTACGTGTAGTTCGTGAAAAGCCAACCTTTTCCAAGAAGAAAGCATGGTTAGAAAATGCCACTTCGAAATCGCTCGCCATGATTTATGAAGCTTTTCTACAAGCCTATGGCCCAGAACAAGCAGAAGTTTATTTGAGAGAATTACTAGCCAAAGGAAAAGAAAAATTCACGGAAACAGATCAGACCTTTATCGAACAAAAAATACTGGAATTGGAAAATGAAGATTCTTACTAGAGAAAGGAGGTTACCTATGCACGAAGTTCAATTTTTACTGAACGATGAGCAGATGAAACAGCTAGGAAATAGTGTTTACACACTTCTTCTAAACAATGTGAATCAAGTACGACAAGATACTGCGATCGACAAACGCTATTTAACCAAGAAAGAAACTTGCCAATATCTCCATATTGCGAACAACACTTTGGATAAATGGGTCGAACAAGGACTGCCAAAAATCACGATTCAAGGTGTTGTGCGTTTTGATCGGCAAGCTATAGACGAATGGCTCCATTGCTATACTCGCTAGAAGCGGTTTATAATCAGAACGTAGTCATTCCTACGTTCTGGTTTGCGTATAAGAAAGCAGGAAGGAACATGGCAATTACTAAACTGAAAAACAACCACTACAAATTGGAGGTGTTTTACCCCAAGGAGGTGCGACAAATTCTAGGTGTCACTACCGAACGCTACCGCAAAACATTTAGGACGAAAAAAGAAGCGGAACAAGCTGAAAAAGACCTGTCTCAAAAAATTCAACGTGTGCTTAATGAAAAGAGTGCTCGTTCATTTGAATTAAACGGGCATATCAAATTCAAAGAGTTTTATGAAACAGTTTGGTTGGATATGTATATCGCTGGTTCTACTGGACGATCTAGGCAAATACCAACTGCCACAACCATTAGCAATACGAAAGATGTCTTCCGTCTTCATATTCTACCGATGTTTGGTGAATATTCCATCAAGTTCTTAAACGACAATAAAGACTTTGTGCTTCGTGCTTTGATGAAAAAGTCCCAAATTTATGCCAATATCAAAATCATCAAAAGTTACGTCAACCAGATTTTTGATATTGCGGAGCTATTAGAGTATATCGAATACAATCGGATTGAAAAAGTGATTCGGTATGTGGGTGATCCTAAGAAACAGCAACTAAAGGCGGAACGTCAGCTAAACGGTGAAGCACTGACAGCCGAAGAATTGATTGATTGGTTAGACGCAGCGAATGAGGATTACAGCAATGGTTCTCTAATCATGCAAGACTATGTTCTCTTGATGCTAACGTTGAACCTAGGGGACCGCAAGAGCGAATCCTATGCCCTTCAGTGGAAGCATATTGATTTTGAAAATGGTTATGTCAGTTTGATTCAAAGTAAGGATAAGTTTGGCAATTTAAAATCCACAAAAGGGCGCAAAGCCACGAAGTTCAAGATTCCGACATTCCTTATTAAACTATTGAAAGAATGGAAGCAAAAACAAAAGGAAGAACTGCTACAGTTGGGCATTAAACAGACGAAAGAACAATTTCTTTTCACTTATGCCAATCGAAGTGGCGAAGTAAATATTCCGGTTCATGTGGATTACTTAAATTATCGGCTAAAATCCATTCGCCGAAGACATGAGGAACTGGTTCAGACAAACCCTCACAAACTACGCCATACCTTTAGTACGTTAGCTCGTGAAGGCGGTGCAACAATGGCGCAAATTTCTCAAGCCTTAACCCATTCGGATATCAAAACGACAGAAATATACGTTAATACCCCAAATGTTGTCGATCTTTCCACTTATGAAAAATTCGAGAAACGCCTAGATGAAGCTCGAAAAGCAAAATAAATAACTATTTAAAATAACAATCAAACAAACTAAAAAGAACGATTATATAGTGTCCGACCTAGGTCTTAAAAACAGCCAATTCAAAATCTCGTACATTTTTTCGTACCTAAGCGTACAAAAAAAGACACTTCCCCAAAATCGGAAAGTGCCAGAAACGTTGATATATAAAGGATATTAACGCTTAGAGAACTGTGAAGCTTTACGTGCTTTCTTAAGACCTGGTTTTTTACGTTCAACCATCCGAGCATCACGAGTAAGCAAGCCAGCGCGTTTTAATGCTCCGCGGAAGTCTGGGTCTACTTGTAATAATGCACGAGAGATACCGTGGCGGATTGCGCCAGATTGACCTGAGTAGCCACCACCGTTAACGTTTACGAAAACATCGTAAGCGCCTTTGGTTTCAGTTACTGCAAATGGTTGGTTAATTACTTCACGCAAGTCAGCGTGTGGAATGTATTCTTCAACAGTTTTGCTATTGACAGTGATTTTACCTGAGCCTGGTACTAAACGTACGCGGGCTACAGATTTTTTACGACGGCCTGTGCCGATATATTGAGCTTGTGCCAATGTAATTCCCTCCTTAGATTAAGTTCGTCAAGTCTAAAACTTCTGGTTGTTGAGCTGCATGGTTGTGCTCAGCGCCACCGTAGACGTGTAATTTAGTGAATTGTTGACGTCCTAAAGTGTTTTTAGGAAGCATCCCTTTAACAGAAGTTTCGATCAAGCGACGAGAATTGTTAGCACGTAATTCGCCTGCCGTTACGGATTTTAATCCGCCTGGGTAGTTGGAATGACGGTAGTAAATCTTGTCTGTAGCTTTTTTACCTGTTAATTTAATTTTGTCAGCGTTAATCACGATTACAAAATCGCCTGTATCCACATGAGGAGTGAATGTTGGTTTGTTTTTACCGCGTAGTACTGAAGCAACGACTGCTGATAAGCGTCCTAAAGGAATATCAGTTGCATCGACTACGTACCATTTACGTTCTACTTCGCCTGTTTTGGCCATATATGTTGTACGCACGTTTGTTTCCTCCAATTATTCGTTTAATGTTTGACATACACGTTGAGTTTCCGGGGCTCTTTGTGGGGCAAACAATACCATCTAACATGATACCGAATTATTACGGGGGTGTCAATCAAATTTCATGAAATAAGGAGGAAAATTCTCACTGCAAAGCCTGTGGTGACAAATTTATTTTTCCACAGCTGTTTTATCGCTTTATTTCGGGAAAAGATGTTGGTTCACTTCAGTAAAATATTCTTCATCCGTCATCCCATATTGCAAACTGGTCACCCATTGTCCTTCAAAAAAACGGGCTTTAGGAATGCGGGCTTCTAAGCGCAGTCCAACTTTTTCCATCACGCGGGCGGAATTGACATTTAATTCCAGACAGTCGGCATAGACGTGGACTAAACGTAAGGTGTTAAAGCTGAGGTCTAAAAGAGCGTGGCAGGCTTCTGGCATGATTCCTTGACCCCAATAGTCAGCATTTAAAGCGTAGCCGATTTCAGCTTGGCGATTTTCTTTGACGCGCAAGTCGATGGTGCCGATTAATTGATTCGTTTCTTTAAGGGCAATGGCAAATTTCCCTAAAGGTTCTTTGCCAAAATAATCAGCAGTTCGTTCTAGCGTGTCTGTCAAACTTTCATGAGGTGGAAAAATAAAGCGCGTGTTACTGGTACTCTTAGCGTAACGATAAATGTCGGGGGCATCCCCTAACGTCACCGGGCGCAAAATAAGGCGCTGCGTTTCTAGATGACTATGTTGGGCTAACAAATAATTTATTTTCATGGGGGAAAAAATTTCTTCCATCTTGTTCACAACCTTTTAGATAATTTTTATCAGCATAGACTAAATTTATTTTTTTGACAACTGCTAGTGTCAGGTAACTTTTTCAACTTTTTTTCCCCTATGCTATAATAATGAGTGTAACCGATGATTAAAGGAGGTGGTCTTTTGAGCGAGGATGTCACACAACGGGTCTTACAAGGGATAAACGGTGCGCCGCAACTAAAAGTCGACGAAAAAAATCGTTACCTGAGTAACTTTAAAGAGCGGGTCATTTTTACCGTAGCCAATCAAGAGTTAAGCAATGGTCGAGTCACCAAGCTGGTGGCCCAAGAAGTTGCGCAATATCCAGACGGTCAGTTTTATTTCAATGGGCAAATGTCTAGCGAGCTACAAGGGACGTGGATTGCGCTTGCCACCACTCACCACCGTCCTTTCACCATTATTAATAATCACGTTTCTTCAGAGGCGACAGCGTTAGGTGTGGTCTATGCTGGTTTGACCGCCATAGATTTACCTACAGTTGCCCTCTTAGAAAAATATCCAGTGGAAACTCCGCCGACAAAAAAAGATTCGGTTAAAGAAGACGAAAGTTTTTGGTCACGCTTATTCCACTAAGGAGGAATTAGAATGGATAAAATTGCTTTACGGAGAGATTTAGCCACGGCCTTGACCCTCCACATTCATCTTTTGCAAGAGGTAGAAGAAATCTCAGAGGAAAACATGGAAGCTTTCACCTTTATGATGCGGAGCTTTGGTTTTATGTTGGACCGCGCACCAGCTGTCTTGTATGAAGAAAAAGATGAAGATGATCTCAACTACATGATGTTCCAGTACTATAGTTTGTTAACTGAGCTGAAGTACAATATTTTAATGAGCTTTCCTTACGCGACTTTAAATGGTCGCCGCTTGTTGGAACTGGCTGAAGATTTCCCTACCACCTACGAAAAAGAATTAAAAAATTGGTGGGAAGAAAAGACTGGTCTACACATTGAAGAAACAAAACAAACTATTTTAATTGAAGATTTTTCTTATTAAACAGTACAAATGACTCGTCTTCCCACTTACGGGAGGCGAGTTTTTTTGTCTTGACACTTTTTAGAGACAATGTGAAATAGTTATTTTAAAAATTATTTATTCCGCCGTTTGTTAAGTAAGACGTTTAATCTACAGGCCTTGATTTTCTCATGATAATCTCACAATGTTCGGAATTTATCCCCTTACATTTTTCTCACAAAAATTATTCAGCGATTCACATGGAACAGCTTTCTTTAAGAATTATGAGTATCTCCGGCTGATTCTCTTCAATTTTTTATAATCTCCTTTTAAGATTGTAGGGTATAATATATTCAGTTACTAAATTTTTATGGCGGAGGTCTAGAGTTTAGTAATTTTTTCCAAAAAAATTTGATAATTGGGGTCGTCGTATGATTGAAGTAAACAACTTACAAAAGGTCTATGAAAATGGCTTTGAAGCGTTAAAATCCGTAAACTTTTCCATTGAAAAAGGGGATTTAGTTTGTCTATTGGGTCCTAGTGGTTGCGGCAAGTCGACTATTTTAAATTTAATTGCCGGACTTTTAACGCCTAGTGCTGGCGATATTAAGTTTGCCGGAGAATCCATCGTCAAAACGGAACCAAAAGATCGCAACATCGGCTTTGTTTTCCAAAACTATGCCTTGTATCCACATATGTCAGTGGAACAAAACGTCATGTTTCCTTTAACTGTCGGCAATAAAAAAGTGCCGAAAGAACAAGCGCGGGCTGCCGCTGATAAATTTATGCGCCTCACTAACATCGAGGACTTGAAAGATAAAAAGCCAGGCACTTTATCTGGTGGGCAACAACAACGGGTGGCTATCACGCGGGCACTAGTGCAAAATCCACAAGTTCTTTTACTAGATGAACCTTTAAGTAACTTAGATGCACGTTTGCGTTTACGGATTCGGGAAGAAATTCGCCGTTTAGTCAAAGAAGTGGGCATTACCACGATCTTCGTAACCCACGACCAAGAAGAGGCTTTGTCCATCAGTGATAAAATCATCTTGTTAAATGAAGGGGTCATTCAACAAAACGACGATCCACAAAATTTATATTTAGAGCCAGCCAACTTATTCGTAGCCCAATTTATTGGCAATCCAATTATTAATATCTTGCCAATGCGCTTGGAAAAGGGCGTCTTCCATCACGATAACATCGCCATCCCGCAAGAACGTTTTGTCACGGAGCGCTTTAAAGCCGAAGTAAAAGACGGCAACTATTTCTTAGGGATTCGTCCGGAAGATGTTTTACCAGTAGACGGCATTGGGGCCTTTGCGGCTGTGATTGACGGTGTCGAATTAATCGGACGAGAACGAATTTTAAAATTCGACCTAGGAATTGAACACATGAAAGCCATCGTCAGTGTGGAAGACGCCATCGAAGAAGGGGCTAACTTAAACTTTGACCTGGCGTATCATAAAGCCTTCCTCTTTGACGAAAGCGGAAAGCGAGTCTACTAAGATGAAACGAAGCTATAATCCAGAAAATCAACCGAAAGCGTGGCTCTTCCTTCTTCCCGCGTTAATCGTGATTGCGATTTTTAGTATTTATCCCCTCTTCCGCTCCTTGTACATGAGTTTTTTGCGGGGACCATTGATTAATCAAAGTTGGACAGGGATTGATAACTACAAGCAAGTATTGCAAGATCCCGTCTTTTATAAAGCCATGGGAAACACCGCCCTCTTTGCTTTTACCGTGGTACCCATTGCCTTAATTATTTCCATCGCCTTAGCGTGGATTATTTTTGAAAAAGTAAAACACAAAAGTTTTTTTGAAACGATTTTCTTCATGCCTTATGTCACCAGTACCATTGCCATCGGGATTGTCTTCCGTTACTTCTTTAACGGCTCCTATGGTTTAATCAACTATGCTTTAGGTTTTCTAGGAATTGCGCCGATTAACTGGTTAGATAACGTCCACATGAGCATGACCACTTTAATTATCTTTGGTGTTTGGTCTAGTCTCGCTTTCAACATTATTATTTTGTTAGGGGGCTTTCGGAACATTGATCCTGAGCATTACAAAATTGCTAAAATGTTTGGCGCTAAAGACGGCGAAATTTTTTGGCGCATTACTTTCCCCCAACTAATTCCCACCATTACTTTCTTATTACTAGTCAACATCATTAGTTCCTTTAAAGTGTATACACAAGTGTACGCCTTGTTTAACGGCCAACCAGGGTTAGCTAAAAGTGCCACCACTGCGGTGTACTACATTTACGACAAGTTCATCGTTTCCGGCCGTCCCGGGATTGCCATGGCGGCTACCGTTATCTTATTCTTAGTCATCTTAGTCATTACCTTTATTCAAAATAAAATCATGAAGAAATTGGGGGATTACTAAAATGAAAAAAGTACTCACCATTGTGGCTTATATCTTTTTAATTTTATTAGCCATCATTACTGTCTTTCCTTTCATTTACATGATTTTAGCTGGCCTCATGACCTTCCGGGAAGCGACTAGCATTCCGCCAACTTTGATTCCAGCCAGCTTCCAATGGCAAAACTACACTGAAGTCTTCAGTAAAGCACCTTTCTTACAATACTTCATTAACACCGTGGCTGTTTCTGCCATTACCACGATTGCGACGCTAATTACTTCTCTACTAGCGGCGTTTGCTTTAACGAGCTTGAACTTTAAGTTTAAAGGCGTGGTGATTGCCATCATGATTTCTTTATTGATGGTGCCTTACGAATCCATCATCTTTACCAATTACAACACGATTTCTAAAATGGGCCTTTTAAACTCTTACCCGGCGTTAATTATTCCTTTCTTAACTAGTATCTTTTATATTTACTACTTAAACACGTACCTAAGAAGCATCTCTTCCACCTTTTATAAAGCCGCTAAAATTGACGGCGCTAGTGATTTAGAATACATTCGCAAGATTTTGATTCCTATGTCAAAACCTGCTTTAGTAACGGTGGGAATTTTAACTTTCATTTCCAGTTGGAATTCTTTCTTGTGGCCGTTACTAGTCACCAACGAAAAGAAATACCGTTTATTAAACAATGGGTTATCGGCCTTCACCACCGAAAGTGGCAACGATGTCCACTTACAATTAGCTGCAGCGACGTTAACCGTTATTCCTATTTTGATTATCTATTTAGTCTTTAGAAAAGAAATTATTCGAGGAGTGGCAAAAAATGGTCTCAAAGGGTAAAACTAGCGTTACTTTTCATAGTGGCGTTTTAACCATCGGCGGTACCGTCGTAGAAATTGCTTACGAAGATGCCCATATCTTTTTCGACTTTGGTACCGAGTTTCGACCAGAATTAAATTTACCAAATGACGACTTACAGACTTTAGTCGACAATCGTCTGGTGCCCCAACTGAAAAATATTTATGATCCGCGCCTCAGCTATACCTATGAAGGCGACGAAGAAAAAACGTTTGCCCATACGGCCGTCTTCTTGTCCCACGCGCATTTAGATCATTCTCGCATGGTGAACTACTTAGATCCTGCGATTCCCATGTATACCATGGCAGAAACGGCAGCCATCTTACGCTCTTTAAATCGCAATGGCGACTTTTTAATTCCGAGTCCTTTTGAAAAACAAAATTTCGTCCGGGAAATGATTGGCTTAAAAGCCCATGACGTCGTTCAGGTGGGGAAAATTTCCATTGAAATCTTCCCTGTCGACCACGATGCTTATGGGGCGGCAGCGTTAATTATTCAAACACCAGATACGCAAATTACTTACACCGGTGACTTGCGCTTACACGGCTATGATGCAGAAGATACTTTAAATTTTTGTGTCGCTGCCCGCCATACGGATTGCTTAATTATGGAAGGCGTTAGCATTAGCTTCCCTGAGCGGGAAAAAGATGACGCGACCCCAGAAATTGCTAGTGAACAAGACTTGATTGCTAAAATGAAAGAAATCGTCTTAGCTAATCCTGAGCGCCAATTGACCTTTAACGGTTATCCCGCCAACGTCAAACGCTTTTTAGAAATTGTTCGCAACATCCCCCGCCAAGTAGTTTTAGAAGCCAATATGGCGGCGCTTTTGAAAGAAGTTTTTCAAGTGGATGTTCCTTACTATTATGCGAATCCTCAACAAGCGCCAATCCCGCTTTTAGATGCGACATTGGCACTGCCTTATCCTACGCTATTAGCAGACACGAACAAATATTTCTGGCAAGTAGTGGACCATTTTGAAAACTTGCAGACTGGGGGACTTTACATCCATAGCGATGCCCAACCCCTCGGGGACTTTGATCCCCACTACCAAATTTTTCTCGACTTGTTAGCGGCACACAGCATCGAATTCGTGCGGCTAGCTTGCTCCGGTCATGCGGTACCCAACGATTTAAATAAAATCGTCGCTTTGATCGAGCCTAAACTTTTGATTCCAATCCATTCGTACCATCCAGAACTTTTGGAGAATCCGTTTGGTGAAAGAATACTTCCGCAACGCGGAGAAAAAATACTTTTTTAAAGGAGAGTCAAAATGAAGTTCAAAAAATTGGCAGGTCTTATGTTGGTTGCCTCTGCTGCCCTAGCCTTAGGTGCATGTGGAAATTCCAAAGATTCAGATAAAGGGAGCGCAGATAAGAGTGATATCGTTACGGATGTAACAGAAGATACCACAATTACTTTCTGGCATGCCATGAACGGCGCGCAAGAAGAAGCGTTAACAAAATTAACGGACGATTTCATGGCCGCTAATCCCAAAATCAAAGTAGAATTGCAAAACCAAGGTTCCTACGGCGATATGCAAGCCAAAATTACTTCGACAATGCAATCACCAAAAGATTTACCAACGATTACCCAAGCTTACCCAGGTTGGTTATGGGATGCTTCCCAAGGAGATTTGTTAGTTGATCTTGGGGAATACATGGATAACGATAAAATTGGTTGGGGCGACCAAGCTCCTATCAAAGAAGATTTATTAGCTGGCGCCCAAATTGAAGGCACACAATATGGTATGCCTTTCAACAAATCAACAGAAGCACTATTCTACAACCAAGATATTTTGACTGAATATGGCGTTGAAGTGCCAACAAACTTAGATGAATTAAAAGAAGCTTCAAAAACTATTTACGAAAAATCTGACGGTAAAGTAACTGGTGTTGGTTTTGACTCCTTAAATAACTACTACGTTATCGGCTTGAAAAACCAAGACGAAGACTTTACAAAAGATTTAGATATCGCTGACGATGCTTCTAAAGAAGTCATCAACTACTACGCTGAAGGCGTCAAAGACGGTTACTTCCGGATTGCCGGTTCTGATGGCTACCTTTCTGGTCCATTTGCCAACGGTCAAGTGGCAATGTTTGTAGGTTCTACCGCTGGTGAATCTTATGTGGCTAAAGATGCAACGTTTGAATACGGTGTTGCTCCTCGTCCAGAAAAAATTAACATCCAACAAGGTACTGATCTTTACATGTTCACTTCCGCCGATGCTAACCAACGGACAGCAGCTTACTTGTTAATGAAATACTTAACTTCTGAAGATGCACAATTATACTGGGCGCAAAACACTGGTTACATGCCTGTTTTAGATAAAGTTATCGAATCTGATGCTTATCAAAAATCTGAAAACACTAAAATCCCTGCTATCTTAGCAGAAAACACCGAGCATTTAACTTCTATTCCGGTGAAACAAAACGCTGACGCTGCTTATAACGAAATGAAAGCCATCATGGAAAACATTTTATCTAACCCAACACAAGATGTAGATAAAATGATTGAAGATGGCAAAGCTTCCCTAGACAGCGCTTGGAATCAATAAGCTTGAACTAAGGAAAAACCGTTGGCTACTCGCCAACGGTTTTTTATTTTGCCAGCCTTTGGTAAAATGAAAGTGAAACCTAAAGAAGTGAGGAAGACCAATGGAATTAAAAATTTTAGCTACGAGTGATATGCACGGTTACTTAAATCCTACTAACTTTGCAGAAAGAAATTTATCTTTACCTTTTGGCACGACACGCGTTGCCAGTTTATTTAAAGCAGTGCGGCAAAAAGCTACTGGTCCAGTTGTTGCTATTGAAAATGGCGACTTTATTCAAGGCTCCCCCTTAAGTTATTACGTCGCCAAAATGCCCCACCATGAAGTGAACACTTTAACCCAAGTCATTAATCGACTGCACTACGACTGTGGAATTATCGGCAATCACGAGTTTAACTATGGCTTACCGTATTTAAAAGCGGCTTTAAAGAGCTACCAACATCCTGTAGTCTGCGCTAATTTATTAAACGATCAAGGCGAACCTTTCTTTGGTCAGCCTTATTATCTATTAGAAAAAGAAGGCGTGAAAATTGCCGTCTTAGGTCTGACTACCCAATACATTCCCCATTGGGAACAACCTGCCACAATTCAAGGGATTACCTTTGAAAGCATCGTCACGTGTGCGAAACGTTACGTCCCTCAATTGCGAAAACTAGCGGATGTGGTGATTGTCGCCTACCATGGGGGCTTTGAACGCGACTTAAACGACGGCGAGCCTACCGAAGCATTAACTGGCGAAAACGAAGGCTACGCGTTACTGAAAGAAGTACCTGGAATTGACGCTTTAGTTACTGGACACCAACATCGGGAAATTGCTACCAAACTTTTTGGCGTGCCGGTAATTCAACCAGGCTACCGCGGTGCTTTTGTAGGAGAAATTACCTTACAACTAAAAAAAACAGCGCAAGGGTACGCCGTAACGGATAGTTCTAGCCAATTGTTAGCCACCAAAGACTACGCGCCAGATGCTGAACTAGTGGCAAGTATCGCAGAACTAAGTAGCGAGGTAGAAACTTGGTTAGATCAACCTTGCGGAAAAGTTGAAGGTGACATGTTGATTCACGACCCGATGGCCGCTCGTTTAACGGAACATCCTTACATTGAGTTGATTAATAAAGTCCAAATGGCAGCTTCAGGTGCCAAAATTTCCGGTGCAGCCCTTTTCAACAATGAAGGACGCGGCTTTAATCCCACCATCACCATGCGAGATATTATCACCAACTATATTTATCCGAACACTTTGGCGGTCCTAAAAATTTCTGGGGCCGATTTAAAAGCTGCCCTAGAAAAAACCGCCACCTTCTTAAGCTTAGTAGATGGACAAGTCATCTTCAATCCCCGCTACGTCAATCCGAAGCCCCAATACTATAACTATGACATGTATGAAGGCATCGAGTATACTATCGATTTACGCTTGCCAGAAGGTCAACGAGTTACGCGCTTAATGTTTGACAGCGCCCCAGTAGAGCCCACTGCCAGCTATGAAGTAGTCATGAATCAATACCGTGGCGTTGGTGGGGGCAACTACGCAATGTTTTCCCCAACTAAAATCGTCAAAGAAATCCAAGTCGATATGACGGAATTGATTGCCGAATACTTGAAAAAACACCCCGTAATCGAAGCTACCGTCAATAACAATTTCACTATTTTATTTTAAAATAAATCTTTGGAGGCTCCTATGAAAACACAAATTCTCAAGCGCCATTTGCGCGGCATTCCGTTATTGGAAGTTTTTCCAGAAGCTGCATTAAGTCAACCTTTACCCTTGATTATTTACTACCACGGCTGGCAATCGCAAAAAGAATTAGTGTTAACTCAAGGCCGCAAGTTAGCCCAACAAGGCTTTCGCGTTTTATTGCCAGATAGTTTGAATCACGGGGCCCGCCGTCAAAAAGCCTCGCAGGTTCCTAGCTTAACTTTCTTTCAAAGCATTCAAGGCAACTTGGCGGAATTTCCTTTACTGGTGGCCGAGTATCAACGACGCGGTTTAATTTTGAATAACTGGCTTGGTGTCGGTGGTGTCTCCATGGGAGGAATTACCACCAGCATGCTCTTAACGGCTCATCCTGAGATTAAAGCCGGCGCTTGTCTTATGGGCAGTCCTCAACCATGGAAATACTTAGAACGCATTCAAGAGCGCGCCCAAGCCGAAAAATTATCTTTAGGCGCTGACTATCCGCAATTAGTCAGTTGGCTTAAATATTACGACTTAAGTATGGCACCAGAAAAAATTAACGGTCGCCCCTTCTACCTTTGGCATGGCACCAAAGACCAACGAATTCCCTATATCGATGTAGCTAGCTTCTATCAAGCGATTAAGAATGAACCTTACGCTAAGCGCACAATTTTTGTTACTGGCGAAGGCCAAGACCACTTAGTCGAACCAGATTTGATGACTGATACAGCTGATTTTTTTACCCACGCATATGAGCTTTAAAGACGCGTAGCGGAAGAATGGGGAAAAGATTGCACGACTTCCAGTAAAAGAAAGAACGATGCAAAATCTTTTGCGAGATTTTGCATCGTTCTTTTTTTAGAAGAGAAACTTGCTCAACTCAATCTTTTAAAATGCCCATTAAAATAAATGTAGAAAAATGTACTGCATTTTTTATAATTTTTGGGGTAGCCTATATGAGGTGCGACACAAAATCCCCAGAAGTGAAAATATTGCACATCTGATTTCAATCCACGCACCTCATGCGAGGTGCGACTTTCATTCTGTTGCTCCAGCTCCTCAATTTCATCAATTTCAATCCACGCACCTCATGCGAGGTGCGACTTGTAACGTGCGTGTATATCTTATTTGTAATCTTGATTTCAATCCACGCACCTCATGCGAGGTGCGACAGGAACCAATGAGCCAATGAGATTAATCACTTTTATTTCAATCCACGCACCTCATGCGAGGTGCGACGAGGAGTTCCTGGAGGATGAGAACAATCTGATTGATTTCAATCCACGCACCTCATGCGAGGTGCGACTCTAATTATTTTAAGCTGCAAAATTATGATGTTATTTCAATCCACGCACCTCATGCGAGGTGCGACTTAGTCAACGTGTGGATTACGCTAGAAAGGTTTTATTTCAATCCACGCACCTCATGCGAGGTGCGACGAACGAGCCATAATTGATGTGGCTTGTAGCATGATTTCAATCCACGCACCTCATGCGAGGTGCGACTATGGCTTAACTGTTCATAAATCTCAAGGAAGTATTTCAATCCACGCACCTCATGCGAGGTGCGACAAGGAGGAAGCGGAATGAAGAATAAAGAGTGGTTATTTCAATCCACGCACCTCATGCGAGGTGCGACAATGACGAAAGCAGAAGAAATACTTATTGATATTATTTCAATCCACGCACCTCATGCGAGGTGCGACCTTAATGCTGACAACTACGATTTTTTAAGCAAAATATTTCAATCCACGCACCTCATGCGAGGTGCGACGGGCCGAATACAGCGACACCAGTCCGACGGGCACATTTCAATCCACGCACCTCATGCGAGGTGCGACAAAAGCAATGCAAGACTTTAACAATGATTACGTGATTTCAATCCACGCACCTCATGCGAGGTGCGACGTGTTCACGCTTTGCTTAAATTTTTCTACTTTTTTAATTTCAATCCACGCACCTCATGCGAGGTGCGACAGTAACGCTCGCCTTTGGCTTTGATTTCCTTTTTAGTATTTCAATCCACGCACCTCATGCGAGGTGCGACATACTTTATATTTATTTTTAAACCCTCCCTGAAAAATTTCAATCCACGCACCTCATGCGAGGTGTGTGGTTACTAGCATGTGAACACAGTTTATTATCCTCGTCACTTGCTTGTGAACGCAAATCGGTACTCATTGTAACAATGTCATTTGACTTCTTCGCATTCTTTCGTTTCGGTTTAAACTTACCGCCATTTTGGCTGTCTGTCAATCCTGTTTTGTATATGAAGACGAGTTTGTATGGGTCAATCGTGCCATCTTCTTCGACACCACCCACAATTACTTTTTCGACAATACTTTCAAAAACATAGCGGTCAAATTCATCAAGGACTTGGTTATTTTGCAACGTCTTTCTAAATTCAGCCAATCGCTTTTTCATGGTATATTCGTTATCCAAGGAATTTTCTAAAGATGTACGTTCCTTTAACAATTCATCTAGCTTCAAGGTTATTTCAGTGAATTTCATCTCATAAGTTTCTTTGTCGATTTTTTCATCTAATCTCATATCAACGAGATTATTTTTTTTCTTATCTAAGGTCGCAATCTTCTTTTGAATTTTATTGAATTGCTTCTCGACACTACTTTCATTCAGTGTTTCATCTAGCTTTTTCAAGAAATCTTCCATTATATCCTTATTGCCATTGCACAACTGGCGATAGCTTTCAACAAAGGCTTTCTCTATGGCTTCTTCTGGGATTCCCTTACTATGAGGACAGTGTTTCTTTCCTTTTTTAGTAGCTACAACACATTGCCAAATATCTTTTTTATATTGGCTACTACTGTGCCATTTTCTTCGTGTGAGTGTTCCACCACAAAATCCACATTCCAGCATACAACTAAAGGCATATTTACGACTATACTTTTGCCGTTTTAAAGTACCATCATTTGAAGCTTGTAATCCTCTTGGAATACTACGCTTCTTTAGTATCTCTTGAGCTTTCTCAAAAACTTCTTCTGTGATAATTGGTTCATGATGATTTCTCAAATAGAACTGGTCTTCTTCGCCATAATTTGCAAGTCGGCGTTTAGAGATAGGATCAACTGTAAATGTCTTACCCAGTAATATATCTCCCTTGTACTTTTCATTTTTGATAATTCCTAAAACCGTTGATTCAGCCCAGTTACTACTACCACGCTTTGTTTTATATCCAAGATTCTCAAGCTCTCTACCAATGACACTTCCGCCTGCTCCCTCGATATATCTATTAAAAATATATTTTACGATTACAGCTTCTTCTTCATTGACAGTGATACTTTTATCCTCTGGGTGATAATCATAACCAAGGCAACCTTGAAATCCAACCAACTCGCCACGGCTCATCTTCATTTTCAAACCCTTTTTAACATTGGCAGATATGTTTTCTACTTCCTGTTGTGCCACTGAACTTAGAACTACAAGTAGTAATTCACCATCCATAGTTAAGGTATTGATTTTTTCATCTTCAAAATAAACCGCAATATTCCTTTCCTTTAACATACGAACGTATTTCAATGTATCAAGTGTATTCCTAGCAAACCTTGAAATAGACTTAGTTATCACCATATCAAGTTCGCCATTCATACAATCGTTAATCAGCCGTTGAAAGTCTGTCCGCTTGTCAACTTGTGTTCCTGTGATAGCTTCATCAGCATAAATATCAGCAAATACCCAATCCTTATTCTTCTTGATTAATTTTGTATAATAGGTAACCTGTGATTTATAACTGTTTAGCTGGTCTTCAGAATCGGTACTAACACGGCAATAAGCTCCTACTCTTAATAATTGTAGACTATGGGTTTTGTTTCTATCTGTTATTGTACGATTCGCTTTAATAATTTCTATTTCTGTCATGTACTTTCACCTCTCTTTTTGTATTCCTTTTATAGTGTTTATTGTAATGCGAATCAAGATACAATTCAAGTAGTAATATTAGAAACAATTCCATAGTCCTTTTTTATTCGTTGTTCCATCTTCTGATATTCTTTATCGCTTATTAGACCATTTTTGTAAAGCTGTTTTAACATAGCCAATTGCATACTATATTCTAACAACTGCATTTTCATAAATCAGCTCCTTTCATTTCAGTAGTCTTCATACATAGCCAGATGGTCTAGGAAAACCCACAGGAATTTCACCTCTGCTCAAACTTGGAGTAGCTACCCAATGCGGTGAAGCGTTCAAGGTAGGAGTATCATTATGGCAATCTATAAATCACGGCTACTTCAATTTCCAAGATTGAAGATTGTAGGTCAAATAGATATCGCTCGTTCAAGAGAAGTCATGGCGCTTTTGCTTACACAGCTTGTTACAGATTGAATGTGTCTGGCTATGCTATTCAGTTGTCAAAGAACGAATCGGCGTTTATTTGCCTATCAAGGATCACAATGGTTTGTGGAACTTGATAGACAAATAATTTTTAAGAGTTCCCCATGCACCAACGCATTTTCTCGATACATGGGGAGGAGATAATTGTTAAATCAGCTCAAAATTTAGAATCGCCATAATTAGCTTGGTTTCCAATGCCCGTTTGATTTCTGACTCTACATGAATGTAGGGATTGCCAAATTCATCAAATAAGGTTTTCTGCGAGAGTTTAATCATGTAGTGTTCAAAGTGTTTTAAAATCTGGTTCATAGCTATAACATCGCCTTGAACCGCCAGCACAATGATTGGGAATGGTAATACGTTCTGCTTATTCATTTGTGTGTTCCTCCATAAATTTCCGTAATTCGTCCAAAGCATTTTCCTTGTGATAATGCACGGTACTTTGAGCAAGATTCATCATTGAAGCAATATCCATTTCTTTCATATCCAGAAAATACGAAAGCAGGATAATGTCTTGCCGTCTTTTTGAAAGTGATTCAATTGCCTGTGCAATCAGAATATTTTCAATCGGTATCTCGTAATCAAACACTCTAAAAAAGATACATTCGGCTTCGTAATTATCCAGACTACATAGCTTTACTAAATCATCTGGTGTCAGTGCTTCTAAAGAAATGAAGCGGTTTTGCCAGCGTCGATTATCTTCATAAATGGTTCTCGCTTGATTCCGCAGGACTGTTTTACAGAAGCTATCAAATTGATGTTCGATAGTCTTTTCATAATCAGAAGTATTCGCCATAAGATTCACCCCCTTTCCGCTTTGCAAAGGCGAGCTATCCTTTGCTCACTCCTATCACTGACGGGAGGGGGTAAAATATCGAAAAATCAGAAAAAAAATTCAAAAAAAATACACATTCGATCCTTGCGGAAAAAATGTGTATCTGAAACTTGTATTCAGTTTTAATTTTAATCACTTCACACATAGGCATAATGGCTCCTCCTTGCTGCCACTACACCAATAACTGCGTGTCTAGTTTTATGTCCATCAATCAAAAAAAGCCGATAATTGGAAGTTTGTTTCAACTCCTTAATTATCGGCTCTGCGTCTTAGCGTCTGGCTCTTTTATGATTGTTGTAGCTAATTTTTTTATGTTTATCATAGTTTCTTGTTTGCATTTAGGACAAAATATGGGAAGGTTGTTTATGATAGTATCCTCACATATTTTGATTCTCGTTTTGCTCTTACATATTGGACAAAGAATCCATTCTTGCTTTACCAATAATCTACCTCCCATTTCCTACGTTCTGCACTAATGCTCAAACGCAACATCCTTTGTTCATCAGCAAATTCTAAACTACTTTATTAAGCTTAATAAATAAGGTATTATTGCTACCGTAAATACACCTATCGGCAAAATATACTTTCTTGGGTTTTTCCACACCTCCTGTTTTGTCTGCCAAGAGCGAATTGGATATTTCCTTTCTAACAACAAAGTTATGACTGTTTCAAATATTACAAGGACTGTCCCTGTTACAATAACGACGATACTTAGTTTTCCCATAGCCGCAAAGAGCAGTAGGGCAAAGGAATTTGCAATGGCAAAGTAAGTCATTACAAACAAACCATAAATGCCATACATCAAATGACTGCACTGCGGAAGCATTTTTTCGTGCCGCGAAAGATATTTATCCCCTGAAAACATTGTTGATACTGGTGTATTTACGGCAACAATACACCAAACCATATTTGATAAAATTGGTGTTTCTTTAGACATCGCCATAAAAACGCTTGCAAATATAAATACAAACACTGTATTTATCAATGTACTTTTCTCGCGCAAAAGCACAATAAAAAAATAGTTCATTTGACGCAAGCGATTATTTCTAACTTTGCCCTCTCTATTCACGGCAAGATTTTTGGGATTTGCTTTCAATAGGCAAACTGTACCGATTAAAAATATGCATAACAACACCCAAAAATTAAGAACATGATTTCGTGATAATATGAGTAAAGTATATAATCCTGCAACTAGAACAACGAAACAGCACAAGTAAAATGTTTGCTTCTTATTCATACTTATTAAGATAGCTGTATCTAAAACAACCGCAACAATTGCGCTGATGATTAGGTAAGTTATATTCAAAACTGGCATTTTTACAAAAAGCGCCACCACTATGATAACAAAGCTCATGCGTTCCAAAAGCAAGACAAAAAGTTGAGCAAAGATAAATGAAAAAAACACTTCTGATTTTTTGTAAGGTAGCATAAGATAGGCTCTAATTCTATTCATAGTCGAGTATGACAATATGCTGTATAAAGTTGTCAAAAAAGCCATTGATAAACCAATGCTTGACATTACACCTGTGCTAATCATAAATGCTGGATTACTTGAATGGTAATAAAAAGAAATAGCAAAAAACAGTATAATTTCAATTCCTGTTCTGATAATTTTTCTCTTTGTCACAAAATCAAAAAGGAATAGTTCTGCCTTATTCATTAAGCCACCCCTCAAGCTGAGTACGAATATCTATGCCTCTTTCAATATTTCGGCTATCTATTACACCACCATTCAAAAGCAAAACATAATCGCAAGTTTTTTCAAAACTTTC
Organism: Enterococcus nangangensis; assembly: GCF_005405245.1. GTDB lineage: Bacteria > Bacillota > Bacilli > Lactobacillales > Enterococcaceae > Enterococcus_J > Enterococcus_J nangangensis. The sequence goes on from NZ_BJDR01000004.1 coordinate 73,592, forward strand.
TGCTATATGTGAGGACATCAGAATCGAGCCATACTTTTTATATCCGGTAATTGCTTCATATAAAAACTCGGAAGAACTAAAGTCTAAACCATCTAATGGCTCGTCTAAAATAAGGAGAGGTAAGCCCAAAGAAAAGCCAGTTATTAAAAACACTTTTTTCTTGTTACCAGTGGATAGGTCTTTAATCTCATAGTTTTTGAATTTGCCAAAATTAAAACCATTTATCAAATAGTTAAGATAATCTTGGTCGAGTTTCCTCTTATAGGCTTTTGCAATAAATGAAATATAATCTTCACATCGCCAGTACATAAATGCCTGTTCGTCGGTGAAAACAGTATAGCGCTCCAACTTAAATGCTTCATCAGAAAATGCAACCGACTCTCCTCTGAATGAAATTGCTGTTGCGGTATATTTTTCGTGGACATCAGAAATCGTATTGATTAAAGTTGACTTCCCTGCTCCGTTAAATCCGAGCAAACCGACAACGGTATTTTCACTGATTGACAAACTTGCTTCTTTGATAATATTCTTATCAGCTTTATACCATATTTTGATATTTTTAATCGTTAGCATTTTATTCCTTCTTCCCTTTCCTCTTAAACAGTACAGAAACGATAAATGCTACTCCTGCTAATGCCGTAATAGCAGCTATAAGATACTCACTACTATCAAAATATTTAATGCTAGCTATCAGCATAACAAGTCCTATACCTACTCTGAAAACTATCTGTGTTTTTCCCTTTAACATTGAATTACCTCCTAATTTATTTTGCGAATTACAAAGTAGCAAACCAAATAAATACACAAAAGAATACTACAGAAATGCGATACCTGTTCAAACAATGGTGAACCATTTAGCAAAAGGTAAAGTGAATAAACGTAAGCACCCATAGTAGATACTATAAATGCGGCACTACCTGCCTTACATGACAGCAATAAAACTCTTTCATCGGCCATTTGGGTTTCTATTTTTTCAAGTTTCTTTTTATTTCTCAAAGCAGGTATATAGCGGATTGCCCTAAGTATTCCAATTAAGAACAATCCCACACCGTTTATTAAAAACATTTCTATTCCGGCATATCCGCTACCTTTTGTAAGAGATACTGCAATCAGCATAATTCCGAATAGAATACATAGAAAACCAAAAGCAAGGTTTAACTTTATTCGAGTTTTAATCTTCATTATCATAGTCCTCCACAATAAAAATTTCATCCACAGGTACACCAAAAAAGCGCGATATTTTAATCGCTAGGATAACGGATGGATTGAACTTTCCGTTTTCGATAGCGATAATTGTTTGCCTTGTGACTTTCATTTTTTCGCCTAACTCTTGTTGCGTAAGTTTATGCTGTTTTCGTAGTTTTTGCAGATAATTTTTCATGTCCTCCACACCCTAAAAATGTTAAGTCTTATTTACATTCTATCACAATCCCAAATTTTGTAAACAATTATTTTCCCTTATTATGCAAATTTGAGAGGGCTTAATGACTAAAGCAAAATCATGACAAACAAAGCGTTTAAGTTTTTCTCTGTGATAGAATTATGGATATTTCAGAATGTCAATGCTATATATCTAAGCCAAGACAAGGGCTTCTAAATTATTCAACAAACATATTTAAGCCTGAAAATGCTACGGATTTTGAAGCACAAATATCAAATAAAGGAGTAGATCTACTTTATAAATAAAATTATCCGTCTGTGGAATTTAGTTAACTGTGATGGACAATATAAAATAAGAATATTCTACAATGTAGGTGAAGAAAGATTAATTGCTTATTATTTCCTCACATATGGTAAATTGATTAATTCTATCTAGAACAGTTAAAATTCCTCGTATTAGAACGTGGAAAGGAACTGTACCAGTATTATGAGAATCTATAATAATAAAGCATACAATGTTGAGAGCTGTACGCCATAAGTGTTATTTTATGATTTTCCAATTCTCGGCTTTCTCTAGCACCAATTCATACTGTGATAACTGTGTCACTTTGGTTTCTTGGTCTAAGTATTTCACAGTCACAACCACCGTTACTTTGTCATCTTTCATAGCGTAGACAGGATTCACCAGCTCTTCAAATACATAGTCCTTATTGATGGTAGGTAAAGCATTATTGCTGACATAGTATGCCAGTTCCTTATCGGTAGCTTTTGGATAAAGTTTGAAGAACGTTTCTAAAAAGCTGTTGATTTCTTCACCCATCATAGCGTTCACTGTACCGTCACTTTCTACCTGCTTTGGTTTGAAGTCGGATTTTTCTGGTTTGCTACTCATGGTTGGATTCTGCACAATTACCATGTCACCAGCCTTATCCATGTGAACAATTACGGTATAGGTAGATAGCACATTCTTCTTTGCTTCCCCCTCGGTTAATTGTTGTTCCACCGAGAATAACACCTTAAAGTCAGTATCGTTTATTTCCGATACATTCCATATCTGAACTTTTCTAACGGCAGAGCTGGTGGGAATATCCACTCGCACCATATCGGTATTTAATAGCTGTAAATCCTCGGTGAGATAATGTTTTAGCCGTTCGTTTCGCTTACCAATGGATTCTTGGCTTTGTTGCCACGAAAAATATTCGCTGGCGAAAGATTCCACGTAGCTTTCTACCTTATTGGTATCAACTATCTGCTTTTCAATGACATCTTTCTCATGGATGGTGTGCATATCAATAGCGGTGAAGTTCTTATACACCCCAAAGCAGGTACTACCAATCAGCAGTACCCATAGAGCTATTGTCAGCTTCTTATGCGTTCCCACCTTGATAGTGTGGGGCTTTTTTTGTTTCTTTGGTTTTGGCTCTTTTTTGGTTCGTTCGATTTTTAATTTCATCTTATCAAATCCTTTCTTATCGGTTTATCACTCGACCAGCTCCAATTAAATGAGCTTGCCAATAACTACTGTTCAAGTCGGCATAACCAATCGGATCACCTGCGTGAAACATTTGGTTATTGCCTACATAAATGCCTACATGTGTCACATAACTACCTGCGTTATAGGTAGAGTGGAAAAATACCAAGTCGCCAGCTTTGGCCTCGGACATGGAAATATGTGTTGTTGCGTCGTATTGAGATTGGGCGACACGAGGTAACTGGATTCCAGCTTTGCCATAACACCACTGAACAATGCCAGAACAATCAAAGCTGGTACTTGGTGACGCACCTCCAAAGACATACGGAAAGCCCTCATACTTTAGAGCTTCGTTCATGATGGATTGAACGGTTTCATCATCAAAGTGCGCTGGACGTAGGTATTGTTTTACCAGCATGACATAAAACATATTGCCGTAGTTGTACCGCCAGCCCCCATTGATGGGGATTGCGATTGGGTTAGGGTAATCCACTTTCTTGCCACCAGCCTTATCCCTTGAAAAACTCTCTGCCAGTGCAAAGGTGTATTTCTTACCTTTTTTTGCTACATAGTTTAGAACTCCGACACCATAGTTATAACTTTGAATCACAGAATCAATATCACAGCCAAGGCTTTCCGCACTGGCTAATAATTCGCTGAAATATTTACAACCTTGTTTGATGGATTCTTCGGTACTTAAACTATTGGGCGGTAGCCCAAGGGATTCACTGGATTGCATAACATCGACCGCAGTACCGCCAGATTCCACCTGCATAATTGCCAGAATGTAATTGACGTATTCCTCAATGCCAAACTCCTTACAATATTTCACTACCATAGGTTTGTGTTTTAACACTTCCGCTGATACGTTCAGACCACCATTTTCTAAATCAAAACCACCGCTAGAACTATCGTCGGAATCCGCAAATACAATCACCATAAAAAACAATAGACCAAAGAACAGGGAGAATACCACACCAGAGATAGCCACGTATTTTAGCTTCATTTCTTACGCCCTCTAGTGGTTGTTGTTTTCTTCGTCGTTCTGGTTGTCTGTTTCTTAGTCGATTGGTTCTCCTTTACTCTGGTTGGCTCTTTGGGTAGAATTGTCCGATTGTCATATGGACGATTCTTAATGACTGGCGGTTTTGGTGGGTGCTTGTCAACCTGTACATTTTCACGGCTAATCGTTGGTGTCCGACCAGAGCTTTCCGTTTTTGGCGTTGGTGGTGTCGCCGTCACAGGTCTAGTCGGTTTGGTTTCCATAGTTGCTGGTTTGGTTTGCCTAGTTTCTGTTGGTGCTACTGGCTTATTGCGATTCTCATAATCACGCTGGTACTCTCGTTGACGCATAGAATACATAGATTCAGTCTTATCTTTATCCTTCTTTTCCTTATCCAGTTCAAGGCGTTTTTGTGCAAGATTGGCTCGTTTCTGGTTGCGGTTCTCGGCTCGTTCTTCTTGCTTATGTTTTCTGGTTTCACTTACCGATTGGGTGAAGTCCGACGCATTTTGCACAAGGTCACGCTTACCCTTATGAAGTGCATACTTCACATTGGTAGGAGCGTTTTTTACTTGCTCGGTCATATCCTTGGCTTTGTCTACCACACGATTTTTGGTGTCCATGACTTGACCTGTTTTCTCACCGACTTTTTGTCCCATAGAGCGAGGTTCAGTGGTTGGCTTCGTCGGATTTCCTCTTGTGGTTGAACCGCCGCCAGCAGTAGAGCCGTTTGTCCGTTCATGGTTGGCTTTGGTTGTTTTTGCCGTGGTATCTTTGGGCGACTTACTACTTGGAGATTTCTCAATGGCGTGATTGACGCTTCGTTGTAACTTCCTTGCTTGGCGGTTCATAAACATACGAGGTCTACGGAACATACGCCGTCCGACATTCTGGGAATCGTTGCCTTGTAAGGCAAACATACTCATGATGTCGCCTAGCTTAAAGTAGATACCAGCGAACGTAACTATCTGTAAAAACATAATCATAAAGAATGGTGAGCTGGCAGAAATGGAGTACAACATAGTAGAAATACTAAATGCTACGGTAATAATCAGCGTAATACCAGCTCGTGTCATAATTACATTGAATAACTTAGTAATGGCTCGTTTGCCTATGCCCTCAAAACTCGGAATCATACTAAGTAAAAAGCTAATCGGTAGAAACATGGCAAAGATGATAAAGAGTACCTGCGAAAATATCATGATTCCAGTCAGCAGGAATACAAATATCGAGATTCCGATATTGAAGATAAAGAGGAAGAATACCGTACCAAGTCTGGATATGGTATTCGTAATGGTTAAGTTCTTATTGTTTTTATCCTCGATTTCCTCAATGACTATATCTTCTCTATCTTCGCCGTTGTTGGTGTCTGGACTGGTCGATAATAAATTCTCTACTCGATCAGCACCAAGAGCGTCAACGTCGGTTGAGCCAAATTGTAAGAGTAACCACGGTTGTTTCACTTGCACTGAAAACAAGCTGTCACGAATCATATACACGCTATCTTTGCCTTGGCTGTTGGTATCTGGTAAGACAATCTTTGTACCCACATCAAGGCTGGCGTTACTCACATCCTTGGAAAAGTCGTTAATCTTGCCAATGTAGTCCGGAGCATAAGCAATGAATGAAGTCGATACGATAAAGACCACCACAAAGTTTAAGACTGCTCGGACAGCTTTGGTAGTTTCACGCTTCAATAACCCTGTGTAAGCAACATAGATTCCCAATACTAAAATAAGTATCAATAGGAATCCTACATAAAAGCCAGAACTGGAAAATCCTGACCTTGTTACACCTACAATGGTTTGTATATTTTTACCGATTGAATCAGCGGTCTTGCATACGAAATCTAGGCTGTATGCTTCTTGTACCAAGTAGCCTGTGGCATTAGATAAGTACAATGAGATTGTCCAGATAAAGTTGGTGATGGCATAAAGCCCATACATCACGGATTTACCTAAACCGTCCGACCAGTTCCACGGTAGCCAGCCCCAGCTATTATCAACATAAAAATCGAGCTGATAATTGGATAGCCCATACTTGGAATACTCATTGGCGGTATTGATGGTATCGTCTACTAAGCCAGTCGCATGAGCCACCGTACCGACACTAGCAAGCATAAAGATAATCGCAACTACGGCGACCACCGCTAAACTTGCGAATCGTAAAATCTTCTTGGGTAAGGGCTGTTGTTTTCGTGCTTGCTTTTTCTCGGCTTTCTTTTGTCGTTTAATTAGCTTTTCCTTTCGTTTTGTTTCTTTATCACGCATTATTCCACCTCATTTCTCACTGGTGGTCTGGTATCAAAGGCATGGAGTAGTTCTTCAAAGATTGGGTGGAACTGCATTACTCCAACACGTCCATAAAGGTCACTGATAAGGCATTGTCCATTTTCCAGTTCTCGTAGCCGTTTTTGGTTGCTTTCATCTTCTTTATCCACACCGAAAAATTCTAGCGTTTTCTTGATTTCCACTAAGTCCGTAGAACGGAACGCAAATTTCAGACCGATATTGTTTTTCATCTTTTCGTCCAATAAATCGTCGGCATTTTGGGTAACAAAATAGACCCCAGCGTTCATGGCTCGTCCAGCTCGGACTAGCTTCATGGATAAGGTCTTTCCTTGGGCGACTTGTAAGAAGCTCCACGCTTCGTCAAGGTCTACGATTTTAAAGATGGAACGGTCAGAGTGAATAAAGTCTAAGGCAAAGGTACTAATGACAATGAGCATTGCCACACTAAGTAGTTCCATTGTTGTGTATTCCTCAAAAGAGGTGTCTGCGTCTGGTAATACCAAGTCGGCTACTTGAATGATGTTCAGTTGTTTTTCTAAGCTGATGGACTGTTTCACATTGCCATCACTAAAGAGTAGGTGTGCAAAGTCATAGTCCACAAAACTTTCGATATGGTCGGCAATGCTATTACTGATGGTGGTATCTTCTTTTCGGAGTTCACCAATTACCAGTAGTAGCCCTCGTTGCTTACTTTGGGTGACGTTACGAATGGCTTTTCTAAGCACAGGGAATTTTTCACTATCCCTTGATGAAATACCAGTAAGGAACGTGAGAATATCAATCGCCAGACTTTCCGAATCTTTCTTGCGTTTGAGAATCACGTAAGGGTCAAGTAAGCCTTTGTTTTCTTCGTCACTGGTAAGGTTCACGATATTAATTTCATGGGCGATTTCTGGTAGAGTTTCTTTCCAGTTGCCACGTTCGGCTTTGGGGTCAACAATCACCACTTGACCGCCGAATAATACAGCGTAGTAAACCAGCATATTGTTACTAAAGGATTTACCACCACCAAGCGAACCAAGAAACGCCGACGCTAACGCATTGGTGACTGAACCTTTTACCCCTTGACTGGCAAGGCTTGGTTTGAGGTAAATATTGCGTCCAGTATCAAGGTTATAACCGACATAGATTCCCTCGGTTTCCCCTAACATTTGGGTCGCACCGAAACCAAGTCCAGCCAAAAAATCAGAAGTCACGTACTGGATATAATCGTTTAGGTAGCGTTTGGACGCTGGGATAAATTCGCCGTGCAATCCTAACATATCCCCAAAGGGACGAACGAGTTTGATAGATAAGTCGTCGTAGAAGTCCTTGACTTCATCACACCGTCTTTTCAACTCGTCGAGATCCTTTGCGGACACTCGGATAACATAGCTCAACTTATACATGGATTCTTTGCTTTGGTCTAAGCTACTTTCCAGCTCATTGACGGAATCCAAAGCGTCTACGACATTAGAACTGGTTTCGTTATCACTTTCCCAAGCGTGGCTGTCTAAATCTTTGAGTTCCTTTTTCTTGTTGCGAACTGTCGTTAAGGCTTTCTTATTAGCGACGATTTCCACGTTCATACTGGTGTCGATTGGGAACGTGAATTGTTGTTGCTGGTAGTAAAAGATTTCACTACTTGGAAAGTCCAGCTCACCCACAATCGAGTTAATGGTGAAGTAGGCAACATAGGTTGTCATGTCCTCATGTTCCAATCGCAAGTACCGCTGATTTTCCTCAATCAAGCAACGAGTAGGTTTAAGAATATCGTATTTTTTTACCAGAACCTCTTTATTGCGGTAGCGTTTTGGCAAGGGATATTCGTATTCCTCATAGGGTGTTCCAGTTTGACCGTAGAGATGTTCAATGATGTAACCAAAGTCGTTTTTATCCAGCTTGCGGATTTTAAACCGTCTGGATATTTTACTTTCCAACAAGTGTTCCATCTTTGAGAAGCGGTCAATTTCATCATTGCTCATAGATACAAAATCGCCCATGAGTTTGTGATTGACACCGTGGATAAATTCTTCAAAGGCTTTCTTAATTTCTGCACCAATGCTTTTGATAGATACTTCTTGGTCGTTCAGCAATAACTTAAAACCAATAAAAAAACGATAGTCTACTTGATTGTCACCAATCATAGAAACTAACGCTTCGGTTTGTTCATCTATTTTTTTGTGAGCTACATCTTTTAGCCGTCCAGTCACTTCCTGCTTAGAGCGTTCCTGTGTCGCTCGAATACTAGATTCCGTCGCCAGTTGTATGGCATGGATTTTGCCATCACGGTTTTGGGCGATAAGCTGACGGAAGTTATCATGAACTTGGTACTTTTCGTCTGGACTTAAAAAGCTGTAATTGTAAGGTATCAACTCATAGTAGGCGAAGCATTCGCCGTCATGGTTGAACACCAGGTTGTTTTCAATATATTTAATTGGGTACGCCATAATACATTTCACTCCTTACTATGGTGATGGTTTCATCGAACCGTTGATTGTGTAGTTTTAGTGGTTTTCCAACATAAGTAACTTTAGGCTTCACCATGTAGGTGATAATTGATTTTAGGAATCCATAGGGCTTTTTACCATCAAAGGTTTTCTGGCTCATGAACCATGTCAGTCCAACAGGGATTCCCACGTATTTAAGTAATGCACCGTCAATCATAGATAGCGGTGGTAAGTTTCCAAAGAGTATCACTAAGAATAGTGACACCACAAACCATGTCATTTGGGTAAAGGTGACAGGGAATGGGAGCTGTAAATCATTGATAGCATAAATTACTTTTTCCACCGACCAGATAGAGGTATAGCTTTTAATTTTCTTCATTTCATCACGTCCTTTCTGTTTTGTTGCATAGAAAAAGAGCAATCGACTATAATAGCTGATTGCTCTAAATATTAGATATTTATTTGTTGTTATCCTTTTTTAGTGGTGCAAGAATAGCAAGTCCATAACTTATAAGAAATTCGATGTTTTCCTTTAGGGATTCACGTTCTGCCAAACTATCTACGGAACTATGTCTGAAACATTGAATCTTTTTCCGATAAGCGGTAATTTGTTCATTGCTGATGAATCCGCAATATATAGTTTCTGTATCTAACGTAATAAACTTCTTGCCGTCTTTGAGTAAATACTCAAGTAGGTTAGCTATTTCTTTTAGCTTTTCTTCATTTGTCATATCTTGAAATTCCGCACTTCTCGTAGATACTATTTGGAATAGTTGATTAATTTCAGATTGAACATAAAAATTCTCAAGTATTTTAAATTTTAACGTATTAATCAAGTTTCTGCGGTCTTGCCACGCAACCTTACTAGAATCACCTATACCATGAGCAATTAAATATGTTCGCACTTGTCCAGTTGCAAAATCGTTCAATGATACAGGATTTTCCAGTAACTCTGGAAATTCTTCAATGACATATTTATTTTTATACAAGTAATGACAAATAAGTATGAACTTGCAGTTATCTTCCAAGCCGTATGAACTTTGAGGTTGAGTTAAACTGCGAAATTTGTTTATGGCTTCTTTGCTTGAACTTACATATAATTTTTCATATGGCGCAGGAGTATCTTCAAATAAATTCACCTGTCCATTTTCAATTTCTTCTCTAAATTGATAGTATGGGTTGCTTACATCAACTTCTTTCAAAAAATATTCTAATAGTTCCATTTTTATCCCCCCCACTAATTTATATTATAACAAGAATTATAAGCGGAGGGTGAATAAGTTTATCTACCCACAGTATTCAAACACACCATGCGAAGTGACGAGGTAGTTGCCCTCGATTTCCATATCACGACCAAGGGATTGATAGTCAATATAGTTTTGTAGGTTGCTTGGTACTTCCCCAAGCTGTCCAGTTTCTTCCACGTAGTAGCGAGCAATATCTTCCATAGAATCACAATCGCTATAACAATGAATGTCGTCTACGTGTTCCAGCAATTCTTCTAAAGAGCCAAACCACATACCTTGAATTTCTTTCAATTCTCCCAAGATAGGTGAACCCTCTAATTCCATAACCAGTTCACATAGGCGGTTGATTTCATTAATGGAAGTATACTCGCTGATTTCAAAAGGTAACTCGTAATCGTGAATGGCGTATTCTTCATATTCACCATTCAAGCCGATACGTTCTTCCACTTCTTCAAAATCAATAGGTGGGGTGAACCATGCTCCTACCAGTTCACCCTCATTGTACTTGCCAAGATTGGCAATATAAACTTGCATTTCCATAGTAATACCTCCTACGCACCGATAATCTGGTTGAATAGACGAAGTAGTACATCTTTCACACCACCAGCGTTGAATACCAGACCTACGGCAATCAAGGCGATAATCACAAAACCAATCAGCTTTGAGAACTCACGCTTGAAGCCTAAATACAGACCAATCACCACAATAGCGAGTAGCACCAGTGATTGGGCGTTGCTTAAAAACCAGTTGTATAAGTTTTGTCCAAAATTCATTTAGCATTCCTCCTTTGAATTTCTTCTAGTTGTTTGTCTGCTTGTTTACTAATTTGCATTAGGCACATCAAGGTAACGCCAATGAGGACACCTAAGCCAATTAGTAGAAAACGGCTAAGTAGTAGCCACATAAAATCCTCCTTTCATCAAAAAAGCGACCTCTGTTTTAGAAGTCTCAAGCTAAGTCTTTATTTTGTTTGATAGTTCTGCTAGGTATTGTTGGCGGTTTTCCAAGTAGCGTTCTACTCGTTCCAACAATTCCACCGCAGTCATGTTTTCCCCATACACCGTTGTCTGATTAGGATAACGTGGGTAAAAGGTTTTCTTATAAAAATCGTATCGGTAAATATCACCCCCTTTATATTCATTCTCGATAATGAGGGAAGTGTACTTGCCAGTATCTTGAATATAGATTTCCAATTCGATACCGCAAAGAAAGCCAAGCTCGTAGAGCTTTTCAGTCAATAGGCTACTCATACGATAACGTCCTCAACTGACAAGTTCTGTTGTTCAATCAACCTTTCGTGTTTCTCGGTTAGTTTGGCTTCCTTTATCATTTCTGGCAGGACATTAGTTTCATTTAACACATCAAGAATACTGGTTACTTTCAAAGTAGGTGCTACTTGATGGCGTAACCAGTTTAGTGTCCGCTCGTAGCTGTATGGCTCTGGTTTGGTAGTTAAAGGTAATTCACCTCGATTCTTTCCAATGAACCATTCCCAGCGTTCGTTTGTCTGCCAGTCGCTACGACGTTTGGTATCGTCTTTGTCCGCAAAACGTAGATACCGATTGATAATTTTAAATGTCGTTCGCTCGGCATTTTCAAATTTCAGTAAATCCTCAATGGCTTTACTGGCTCGCTCATTTTTCAAGCGAATCTCAAAGCGGTTCTTCACGTCCGCTTCATCAAGAGGAATATCATTCTTGACGTATTGCTCGTAGTCTTTTTCATAGATACAGAAGTAGACCTCACTTTTCATTGAACCAATGTAGAGGGTATTTCCCATATCTGGTTTTTCGTCACGGTGGACTAACTCACCACTACGGTAATTCTTGAAGCTACGAAAGACCGAGATACATTCTTCTTCATCACACTTTTTTGCCAGTTCTGGAATATCTAAGATTCCTACCTTGTCATTGATGGCAAGGTCTACTCGCTTGAATACAGCTTTGACATTTAAGCAATCTCGGAAGAAGTCATACCAGCTACGGTGTTGTGCCAGCAGGAAGTTTTCGTACTGGCGACAACCTTTTCCTTTGAGTTCCAGCAACACACCTTTGGTTAAGTCGTGGGAACAAAGTACCACCACATCACCGAAGCGGTAATGTTCTGGATAGGAGTAATAACCGAAATCCTCATGAATCATGTAGTCAATATTCAGCCGTAAAATATCATGAATGACAAAGGCGACATCATCTGTGGGAAACCGAATCCGCACATAGTCGAATAACATTTCTAAGGGGTTATCTGGATTGAATCGTTCTAGGGATTCCAGTAAGGCTTCTTGAACTTGGGAAGTGGGAATCACTTTTCCTGTTTCAATATCTGAAAGATACTGTCTAGTGATTCCAGAAGCTATTGCCAGTTTATTTTGCGATAGTCCATAAGTCAGCCTTTTGTCCTTTAATTCTTCAATCCAAGTGGGTTGTTTCAATCGCATTCCTCCAATCAAAAAGGCAGGTGTCAACTTTTGGGGTCTAGTTGACATCTGCCGAAAAATCGCAAATCCCTTGTACTATCTGGGATTTTCTTATTAAAATCACTGTTTCTTGTTGTTTTTGTGCCCCCCTGTTAGGTATAGGGGGCTAGTCGCTTGGCGTGGCTTACGCCACACCAAGTCAACGCTCGTCTGTACCTGTGGCTTGCACTTCGTCCGCCACTGGCACAGTCGGCGTTCTGGCTGTTAGGTTTCCTATGTTTTTTAGGAAGTCATATTTCTTTGGTACAAGTGGGGTGTAAAATTCACTGATGACACTTGTTCCAACGTCTACATAGCCACGCCCTTTGATGGGCTTTAGGAAAAACTGCTTTTGCACGTCTGAACCAAACATCATGCCATAGCCTAGCTCACTCATACGCCCAAGGGCAACACGGAAGTTGAACTGGTCACGGATTCCGTCGCCTAAGTATTTTGCATCTGGACGCTGGCACGCTAAGATTAAAAAGAATCCTGCTTGTCGTCCAAGCATGACGATCTGTTTTAACTTATCGACCACCTTGGTACTTTCTTTTCCCAGCATATCCATAAAGGCGACGTATTCATCAAAGATTAGAAAGTTCGCTGGTAAGCCTAAATAGGCGTAGTTTTCCCCAGTTTTATAATTGGGGTCGCGTTTCATTTCTTCACTGCGTGCCAGCATATCTTCGTAGAACTGTTCAATACACGCCAGCATATCGTCTTTGCGATAGTAGACATTATCCATGATAGTTTCTAGGTCTGCCAAGTCAGCGTTCTTTGGGTCTAAGACATAGAGCTTGGAATCGGTGTGAAGCAAGGCTTCAATGAGGGTCAAAATGAAGTAAGTTTTCCCTCCACCAGTACCGCCGGCAATCAACATATGTGGCAGTGAATCATACGCCCAATAGACGTTATTCATCAGTTTCAAGCGTCCATCTTTGGCAACCACTTCATCAATTGTGATACGGCTGGCGATTGTGTCATAGAGCAACGTATATTCAATGTAGGATTCCTTTAGCTCTTTATCGACTAGTTCGCAGAACAAGCCAGTTTCCAGCTTCTTTTCTAACTGTAGGAGCTGGTCTTGGTATTTTCCCATAGTGATTTCCACGTTAATATGGATAAGACCATCTTTCAAGTAATAATACAGCTTAGGAAAGTGGCTGATTTTCTCTTTCGTCTTAGAGCTTGGCAGGTCTTTAAAGAAGCCATCATCTTGAATCTGCTCTGCTTCATACCAGCCGTTTTGTAATACCATATGTGCCAGCTTTTGGCGGTGTTGCAGTTGCTTCACGGAATCAATGCGGTATCGGTAATACAAGAGTCCGAATAGTAGGCATACAAAAAGGGCAGTGATTACACTACCCCAGAAGTATGGTCTATGAAGTTGCCTAATAAGGCTATCTATAGTAACGGTATTCCAATCCACCGCCATGAGTGATGATAAATGAAACAGAATCATCACCAGTAAGAATATGAAGCTGAATCCTGCTAGTGCGGTGTTGTAGAATAGGCTTTTGTCGCTGGCATGGATTCGTTTGCCTTTGTATTTAAAGATTGTATCACTCCTTTCATAAAGCAATGTTTCTTAATTAATCATCAAACTCACTTTCAATTTTTGAGAAAAGTAATTCCTCTATTACTTGCTGAACTTTTTGTTTAATTGTTCGTGCATTTTCACCTTGAGTTGAAATTAATGGACTAACCGCTTCATAAATATCATCAGAAGTGAGTAAATTTGAATATTCATCAGCTCTATCAGCAATTTCTTTTAAAGTAATATCACGAATGGTATCACAATCAAAATCATTGAACGGAATAAACTTATCAATTCTATAATATATAGGCAGTCCTAAATTATCCATCATCTGTTTTTTGTCCAGATAGTTAGCTGTTAAAATGATAAACATACCTGACGTACTCACTTCATAGGAAGCATCTTTAAAGACTTCACTATCGAATAATGTATAAAAAGCCGAATAAAAGTAGTCTGGACATTTATCCAATTCATCAAGAAATATCAAATTTGAATTCCGTTCTAATAAATCAAATCCCAGTGTTTTTCGATTAGGTTGTTCCCCAAAAAAGTAATCTGAATATGTGGTATTTTTAAACATAGATAAATGTTTTTCAACAAATTTATCACCATAAAATTTATTTGCAATTTCCCTAACAATTTCAGTTTTCCCTAAACTACTGTTTCCATATAACATAATTACGTATGGTTTCTTTCGTTCTACTTTTGTCAAATACCACATGGATTTTGTGATTTCTTTCAGTGCTTGTTCTTGACCGAAAATATTTGTTGAAATAGAATGCATATTTTCAACAAAATCTTCCTCATTCATATCAGTTGTATATATTTCTGAAGAATATTCAACTTCACAATCTTCATTTTCTTTTACATATGCAAGATATTCTTTTAATCTAATTGGAGGATTGTGAATGTATATCGTAGAATCTTCATTACTCAGTTCATCAATCAGAACACCTATCCTATCATGTGCTTGTTCAGTAATCCCACTATAATTATCATTATAAACAATGAGTATGTCTGCATGATTCTCAAAAGGAATCCCTTGAGTTTTCCTTTCATCAGATTCTTTAACTAAATCTAAAAAAGTGGCAACATTATCATCATCTTCCCAATTAGGGAGCTGGCTCTCAAGTTGACTCTTAAAATAGGTTTTAGAACCGATAGAAACGATATATTTCCTGTTATTACTCATCTGTCCCTCCTGTACCATTATCCGCAGAAATAGAAGCATAAACCACGTCATATAATTCTACTGTTTTTTCATCTAGAATGTTTGTAGAATCATCATTAGTAACAGCGTCAACGTCAAATGTCTTTTTCTTAGAGGGATATTTTTCAGCTAATGTAGAAGCTGTTTCTACGCCAGATATTAAAGTTTGCATTTTTGTAATCTGTTTGATGAAATCAAATTGTCCAGTTTCAAATGTTCCAACTGGAATACAATATACGTCCATAATTGTAGTAATTACGTCATTTCTTTTATAGTTACTCACAAAAGCGGAGTTATTAAAACGAATATAACGATTATCATCAATTTTGTATGTGTCATATCCATCAAAGTCATTCATTACAGCATTAAATTCTTTCACATTAACACCATCTACACCACCTTGTACCATATTTAAATAACCACCTGCAACCCGAAAAAAGGTTGAAGAATTCTCAATATCATCTAACTTTACCCCCGTTATAGGGGTGAGATTAGATTTAAGCGATTCAAACTCTGAAATTTCAGTTGATGTGATAGTGGTAGTTTTATCCCTTTGTAGAATATATAAAGCAGACATTTTACCTGAAAAAAGGAAGCCTAACCTTTGAATGAAAGGAACGCCTAGTTTTATTGAAGTATCTGCGGAAACTTCACCGCTCCCTTTTATACTAGAGCTAACGCCAGTTTGTGTTGATTTTTCACCTTTATTTGATTCTTGCAGAATATTGCTTATTGTCTCTTTATCAAAATAGATGATTTTATTTATAGTGTTCATACATACTCCTTTCAAAATAGAACAAGTGGTAAATAACTAATTCCTTGTTCTAATTCCTAATCTTCTAAAGACGATTGGAAAATTTCGTTTAATTTTTCTGCAATTTCATCAGGTGTCATCATACTTGTGTTCATAGCAAGTTTACCAGCTAAGGTTGGGCTGAAATCTTGTATTTCTTTTTTAGTAATGTCGTGCCAAATTGGTAAAATGACTTTTCCTCCATTGGATTCAATCTGAAAGAGAGCTTCTAGCTCATAATTTGTCCAATACTTCTTGATGTAATTTCTCGATAAGATTACTACACCAAATTTTGATTTTTTTAGCCCTTTATCAATTTCAGCCCTAATACTATCACCCCATTTTATGGAGATACTATCATACCAAACTTTTAGTCCGTGCTTTTCTTGGAGAATAGCTGAAAATTCATCACAAAAACTTTCTTTATCTTCCGCCGCATGAGATAGAAACACGTCAAATTCTTCTGTACCATCAGAGTTAAATACATTATCTGATGAAGTGGCAATAGCTGATTGTTCAGTTACTTGCTTTGTTAAATCTGAAATTTGTTTCTCATAGGTAGCATAGACTTTTTCTTGTTGTTTAACTAAAGACTTGGCTTGCGTTGATTCTTCCTTTTGTAACTTTAAGGTTGCGTCTGATAATCTTTTTCTCTTATCAGCCATTTTTTTGTTAATATCAGCTTTATCAGAAAGGACTTTTGCAAGTTCTTTTTGATAACCCTCAATTTGACGTGATTTTGTTCTTAGCATAGAAGCAGAAGTGTTTTTTGTAATACTTCGTTGAGTTGTTCCAATTTTCTTTGTTCTGTCAGCTTCTTTTTTTACTAAGTCAGCCATCTTTTTTTCTAGTGAAGCTATGTCCTTATTTAGTTGATTCACTGTTCTTTGTGCTTGTCCAACGCTCATTTACTATCCTCCATATGTTTGATTTCTCTTATATTATAGCAAAGGGAGAGATAATATAACATGCATTTATTTTTTGTCTAAGTTCTGTTTCTGTGAGTTTGAATGATTGCCAACAGGCTTTTTCAATACAATATCGTCAGCTTTGATATACCAGTCCACATCAGCACCCATATAGGTGGCAGACGCTACCGTATCCGCTACTGGATTGATAAGTTCCACTTCGGCGTTATACTCAAAGTTTTTCTCGCCAGCAGAAGCAGGAATACTAACTTGAATCATACGACCTTGTTCTTTCGATTTAAGGTCATAAGTCCGTTCTTTTATCTGTTCTGTAACATTGCCCTCCTCATCAGTGATACGAACTTCACGACGCAAGGCTGAAAACTTCAATAATCCAAATGTCTTTTCTTTTTCAATGACAATTCCTTGTGCTAATCTCATATTTTTTACCTGTCCTTTCTTATGCCTTTACCATATCATCAGCGTGCATGATATAGTTTGTAAATCCTCGATTGCCAATCTTATAACCTTCGGCAGTAATCTTTGGGTTAATCAAACAAATTTTATCTTCTGATTCAAAATGCTTTTCGCCTGCTTCGGCAGGTAAGACGACTACAATATCATCTGCACGCTGAACCGTTGAATATAAATTGTAGCTTCGTGAGAGAATGGTCTGTCTGCCATTGATACGTCGTTGTTCGGCCTTGCCCTCGCCAGCGTATTCTAATATTCCAAATGTCTTTTCCATATTGGGAATGACGTGTTTTAATTCCATATAGTTTTACCTCGTTTCTTTCTGTTTTTATATAGTTGGTTATTCAGTTGTTAGTGACAGTCTTTTACTGTCGGTGAACGGATAGGATACATACATTCTCAATCCTTTCTGTTGTTAAAGTGGCTGTTTCCTTTTTGGAAAGAACCACGAATCCTTTATTTTGGGATAGAAAAACGCAAGGGGTAGTCATTGTTCATGACTGATCCTTGCGTAAGACGTTTCCTTTATTCTGCTTTTGCTTTTTTACGGCGGAAATATAAGACACCAATTGCCGTTGCCGAAACTGCTAAACCAATCAATGCGAAACCGATATTGCTGGTATCACCAGTTTTTGGTAATGAGCGGTCTGGTGTTGATGGTGTTTCAATTTTCTTATTTGTCATAACGCAAGTCACAACCTTTCCATTTTCTTTGATTTCAAACGGTATAGGGGTTTCGTCCAACTCATAACCTTTCGGAGCGTCAAACTCTTGGAAATAGTAGATTCCCTTTGGTAACTGCTTGAAAGTAAAGATTCCTTTGTCATTGGTACGCCCCTCAACAATCACGTTCTTTTCTTTGTCTAAGATACGAACACCTGTATCTGGTAAAAGTTCCCCAGTGGATACATCTTTTTTGGTTAATTCTGCTGTTCCTTTGATAAGGTAGTTCTTGACTTCAAATAGAATCGTAGCTTCGGTTTCTTCTAATGAAACAGGCTGTTCGCCAAGCAATTCATTTTCGGCATTAAAAGCCTTGATACCCTCTTTGGTCGATTCAATACGAATCACATCTTTGGATACCAAGTATTGGTCAGAAGATGGTGCTTTTTCTTTTAGGTAGAATGTGCCTACTGGAATATTGGTAAAGACACCTAGACCATCTTTTGTGATAGTGACCTCCTGTAAAACTTCGCCATCTTTGTTTTCTAATGCGAATACTGCACCAGTACCCAAAGCGTCATAAGCAAATTCCACGCCAGTTTCTTTGTCAAAGTGAGCTGTTTCATTCACTTTCTTGATGGTAAATTCATTGAAATGCAATTTGTTTAAAATAGGATTGCGTGTAATCTTTTGCATGGTTTCACGACCATAAGCTACCGTATCTTGATAGATATGGATTGGGAATGTCACATGGTTGTTTTCGGCTGTAAATTCAAAGTCATATTCGGTATCATCAGCCACATGGGAAGAACCAGCGTCAATCTCTTTTAAGTAGAATTTTCCTTGTGGTAACTGCAAGGAAAAGGTTGCTTTCCCATCTTTAACAGCTTGATAAGCAATCAAGGTATTTTCTGGTACTTGGATAGTTTCGGATACGTTTTGAGTTTCACGAGTGAAAACACCAAAGACCTTGTTATTCCCTTTGATAGCTTCAATCTCTGGCTGGTTATTGTTCCAGCTAGAAATAGATTCTTCATTCTTAAATAATTGAATATCTAAGGATTGGAAATCATTGGTTGCCGTAATAGAAGTAGAAGTCAGCTCTACTAATTGTCCAGCATATTTTAATTCAAATGGAATCGGTCTATCATCTAAGATAAAACCATTTGGAGCTGATACTTCAATCGCTTGGTATTTTCCAAGGTATAATTCTGGCGATTGCCATTCGCCGTTTTTATCAGTGGTAATGGTAGCGACTGTTTCGCCTTTTTTCGCACGAACTGTACCATCATTGGTTTTAATTTCCTCAACGGCTTCAATACGGTAGGTAACATCAGCGATTGGTTTATACTCATAGACAAACTCATGGACTTTTCCATAATCGGATTCTTTTACAGTGACATCAATTGGTGTCTGTCCAGTCTTTTCAAGAGTCACGATTCCTTTTTGGGATTTATCCTCAAATCGGATTTCAATTAACCCATTATTTGAACCATCAACTTTGAATTTGGCTGGCTCTTTGGCTAAAACATATCCCTCTGGTGCTTGGACTTCGATTAGTTCGTAATCGCCATATGGTAAGGCTTCTGGGGTAATTAAGTAACCCTCTTCGTTGGTAAAGAATGTATCCGTTTCGCCATCTTCATTGAATTTTGACATAGATAGTATTTGTTTAACATAGCAGAACCGAACTCTTTACCCGTCTTAGTTAATAGCACCTGTCCAAGTTGTTCCTTGTTGTTCAAGGTCACGGACACGGTAGTATTTGGTTTGATAACGACTTTCTTGATTTCTCCTTTATTAAAATAGCCGTTAGGTGCGGTTACTTCGCTTACAGTAACAGTTGTTCCCTCTGGAATATCATTGATAGTAGCCAAGCCGTTTGAATCCGTCACGATCTCTTTAGACGTGCCGTTGTATTCAAACTTCAATTTGGCATTAGGTAAAGGCTTGCCAGTTTCTTCATCAATTTTTGTAGCTTGGATATTTCCAAGATGAATCACATCAACCTTGACTGTAGCTTGCTTAGAACTTTCCAAGTGGAATTCAACCATAGACTGTTCATGAGGTTTCTTGTAGACAATCGACGTACCGACTTCATTTTGAGGTACTTTACGGAATGTGATAGTACCATCATTGGAATTAGCACTTGGTGTAATTTTCAAGCTGTTTCCGTTGTGGCTCGTTGGTGCATTGGTAGTGTTGGATTCCATAGTCATATCACGCAGGACACCATTTGAATCGGTTAACGTGAGACTATCGCCAACCGTTACAGATACCGACTGACCGTTAAATGAGGGTAAGGTATCATGCTTATTTACCAATGCCATGATTTCAGCTTTTCGTTGATGGTAATTGGGAATTGTGGACGAAACATACTGGTCGCCTAATTGTTCCCATATCATCAATTGGGTTACGGCATAATCATAATGGCTCTGACCTGTAGTGGTATAGCCATAGTAGGCAATCTTAGACAGCAACTCTTTCTTTGCATTAACGTAAGTTTCTGGAACAAATCCCTCGCCACTATTAGCAGGCACACCAGATTTAATACAGAATACTTTTTTGCCGTCCATTTTTAACACATATACATTATGGGTAATGGCATAACCAGTGTTAGGGCTGACACCTGTATAATAGTATTGCGTTGGTTCATCTAAATTTAATGAACTGGCATGAACAGGTATCGCATTTGAGAATAATGTTCCGCATAGTGTCACTAAGACCATAACGAAACTCAATACTTTTTGTGGTATTTTTGATTTTGTTTTCATACTCATTCCTTTCATTGTTTTTCTCTTTTAATTTTGGGTACAAAAAAAGACGCTTCCTTTTATAGAAACGCCTTATTCTAACGAGTAAATAGATACTATCTACTCTAATATTTAGTTTTCATTTGTTGTGTTCCCACTTACTAGGTCTATGACTACTGACACATTGATGTAGTCTCGAATCTCCTTATTTCGTACTTTATCCCCCTCGCCAGTGAAAACGATATGCTTGTAAAACTGCCTAAAATTAAGGATTTCCAGCCTTAGTGTCGTTGTAGCAACACTATTGTCTCCACATGCGACGAAGAGGTAAACAAATCAAAGGAGGAAACAAAAATATTTCAATCCACGCACCTCATGCGAGGTGCGACACGGATAGCGGAAGCGCTAGATATTGATTTAACGATTTCAATCCACGCACCTCATGCGAGGTGCGACTTCTCAAACTGTCGTACCTTTCACACTATTTTTATTTCAATCCACGCACCTCATGCGAGGTGCGACATTTTGAAAACAGGAAAGGGGAATAGATGACTTTATTTCAATCCACGCACCTCATGCGAGGTGCGACTTCCTTGGCGGGTTGAAATCTGCTTATGAAGGCGTTAAATTTCAATCCACGCACCTCATGCGAGGTGCGACTTACTATAGCTAGGAGGAAATTATATGGCAGGAATTTCAATCCACGCACCTCATGCGAGGTGCGACTTGGCATCTATACTTTAATCGGCACAACGTGGACGATTTCAATCCACGCACCTCATGCGAGGTGCGACGACTGGGTGACAGATTCACCAACCACTCAACCCGGGATTTCAATCCACGCACCTCATGCGAGGTGCGACCGTGAAATCTATCCAAAATAAGTTGATTTCACAAAAAAGTACGAGAAATATAGCACTGGTATGATAAAATACTAAATTTTACTGCTAAATGCTTATAATCTAGCCAAAATTTTGGTGCGAATCTACTAGTCAATAATTGTTTACCTGACACTCGCACCTCTAAAATAAATATAACGCTTAAAGATCATTTTTACACCTACATATTTCAATCTGTCGTAATTTCCAATAAATTTCCTTCCGGATCTTGAATAACAGCTTCATAGTAACCATCACCAGTAGTTCGCGGTCCATTCAATAACGGAAAACCATCTGCGAGTACTTTTGTCACAAAGCTATCTACATCTTCTTTCGTCCCTACAGAAATAGCCAAGTGGGAATAACCCACCGCGTCCACTGCACGTTCCAAGAGAAACTTTTTGTTAGTTAACTCCAAGTGACTACCACTAGCAAAGCTCAAAAAATAAGAACGAAAGCCTGTTTTTTCATTTACATATAACGCTGAGCTTTCTGCTGCAAAATATTTTTCGTAAAAACCCTTCATTTGTTCTAGATCTTTGGTCCACAATGCAATGTGTTCAATTTTCATTTGATTTCCTCCTTAATGAACTCCTACAAGTATTTTACCATCTAATTTCGTTTCAGCGGCTTGACATAAATTTTTACGGAAGTTTTTTGTCGTTAATTTCTCTAGCACATCAAATTTAATTATCGCAAAACGATAATTACTTATTGCTTATCGAAAAGTTT
The DNA here is from genome assembly GCF_005405245.1 of Enterococcus nangangensis. Classification (GTDB taxonomy): domain Bacteria; phylum Bacillota; class Bacilli; order Lactobacillales; family Enterococcaceae; genus Enterococcus_J; species Enterococcus_J nangangensis. The sequence goes on from NZ_BJDR01000004.1 coordinate 95,813, forward strand.
ATGGCTATAATAAAGAAAAACATTTCTTTTGGAGGGGTTTTCATGAGGCAAAAAAATTTCTTGCGTTTAACTCGTCTATTGCAGATTTTCTTTACAATTGCTGCTGTTTTTTGCTTATTCGGTGTTGCCTTTTTTCTCCTATTATTTTTCAGTAATGCTGATGCCAGTTTTGAGTTTCAGCCTCACCTTATTATTCTTTTTAATTATGCTATCAGTGCTGCTACTGCGGCCCGACCACAGTTGGAGGAAACATTTGGTTTAATTTTTGGCCTGCTTAGTCTACTTATTGGTAGTTTTACTTATTTTAAAGTGAGTCGCTTTTTTGCTGAGCTAACTACTGGGGAGTCGCCTTTTTCTTTAGAGAAAGTAAATGAACTGCGGAACATCGGTTTTCTTTTTTGTATCTTAGGTGTGCTCCCCGGTTTAGGGTATTATCCTCTGCTTTTCTTGGCTAAAGCTGGCGGTAGTTTTATTTTTGGCTTTACTTATGAATTGATCGTGGGCTTAATTTTACTAGTAGTAGCCGAAACGTTTCGCTATGGCGTGTCCTTACAAGCCTTTAATGATGAAGTAGTGTAAACAAAAGAAAGGTAGACTTCCTATGCAAACAAAAAATTATTTTGCCATGACCAATTTTTTAGCTATCCTTTTTAAAGTTATCTTATTTATTTTGCTTTTCACCATTCCTCTTGCCTGGACTATCTTTTTCTTAAAAGGAGATAATTTACTTTCATTTGAACCGAATTTCTTTTTTTCTATCGGTTATACCCAAACGATTCTGCCTTTATCCACAACAGAAATCTTTTTAAAAAATATTTCCTTACTCTTGGCAAACAGCGTCGCCCTTCTTTCAGGGAGTCGGTGTCTCTATCTGGCATCAAGTTTATTTAAAACTTTATCGTTAGGTGAAATTCCTTTTACTTTGAATAATGTGCGCCAACTCACCAAAATTACGCAATTACTTTTTTTCATCGGCTTATTACCGCAATTGCTGTATTATCCACTGCTGATTTTAACTATTCAAGAAACTTATCTGTTAGTTGGCTTGAATCTTTTTTTAATTATCAGTGGCGTTTTATTCGTGGTCAAAGAGATCTTTCGTTACGGTGTTCAGTTACAAACTTTTTCTGAAGACGTCGTCTAAAAGGCTGCGCGTATCTAAGGAGGGAAAATCATGGAAACAAAAAAGTTTTTACGTCTCACTAGTGTGCTGGCTTTCTTTTTCAAAGTCACTGCTTTATTTGGCTTTGCGGCTAGTCTTCCTGCCCTCACTACTCTTTTCACTCAACAAAAAAATTGGCTATCTTATCAACCACAATATTTCTCTTTTTTCACTTACTCAAAAGTCCACACACCCCTTAGCGGGCAAGAGGAACGTTTCAAAGAAATCATCACAATGTTTGTTGCAGTTTTCGCTGCCTTCATTTTTGGCCTAGCTTTTCTTAAAATCAGTCAGCTCTTTAAATGCTTAGCACAAGGCGAAACTCCTTTTGCCCTTAGCAAAGTAAAAATTTTAAAAAAAGTTGGTTGGCTCTTCGTACTTTTGGGGCTGACTCCGCAGCTACTTTATTATCCATTATTAGCCCTCATGACTCATGATATTTACGTAACTTTTGGCTTAAGTAGCGAACTAATTATCGGTCTGATTTTATTAGTAGTCGCTGAGGTCTTTCGTTACGGTTTACATTTGCAAGAGTTCTCGGAGGATGTTGTTTAGGAGGTTGGCGCATGCCTTTAATTATTCGTTTAGACCGCGTCATGGCTGATCGCAAAATTTCTTTAAAAGAGTTGGCCGATGAAGTCGGGATTACCAACGTGAATCTTTCCAAGTTAAAGACGGGCAAAGTCACGGCGATTCGCTTTTCAACTTTAGAAGCGCTTTGTCGGTTCTTAGACTGTCAGCCGGGAGATTTAATTGAATATGAAGAGGAAACTTAAGAAAAAATCAGAGGGCGATTAAGGCTTACTGACAAGGATAAAAGTTTTTTATTAATCGTAAATTTTTTCGCAAAAGCTATTGTAAACGCTAACAAATTATTCTATACTGAAAATGTAAAGAAGAGAGAAAATAATAAAAGTCTTCGGCTAAAAAGCTTTTATTTCAGCTTCTCTCGTCAGATAAATTTTTGCGTGCATCAAAAGTTTATCGTGATATTTCTTCCAAAAACACTCTTATGAAAAAAGGGCTCTTTGTCAAATCGGACTGATAGGTCTGAAAATGGAACACTTAAAGTAGATATCAAGTCTGCTTTAGGTGTTTTTTATTTTATTTCAATTAAATGATTGAGTAGAAAAATTCGAGTACGCATATTTTTAAAACTTTTGAACCCGTAAAGGGTTCTTTTCAAGTTTTTAATATGGGTGTGAAGGTTCTCTAATTTGGCATTATTATAAGGGAGCTGCATTGCAAGAGTGATT
>NZ_BJDR01000005.1 GCF_005405245.1 Enterococcus nangangensis
ACCGCCGTATACGGAACCGTACGTACGGTGGTGTGAGAGGTCGGTAGGCGAAATAATCGTCTACCTCCTACTCGATTTTAGCTCATTCTAGTTACCATAATAAGGTTATGACAACTAGAATGAGCTATTTATATGGAATCAGCTTGTTCTTAACAGTATACACTGTTAAGATAGTAATAAATAAACAGTATATACTGATATAAAAGGATGGAATATCATGCAAGAAGAGCTTCATGGTTATGATGTGCCCGCGTTTCTCCGCAAAAAACAGCAAAAGCAACTTAATCAAGACGAAAAAGAGGAGTCGCCAAAAAAAGAGGGGCGACGCTTAGCTTCGCAAGCGAAAAGTCGTCAAGCAATCAATACTTTTCGCTTACGTAAGTCGGGTAATTCCACCATTATCACGGTGCCAGATGAAGTTTTAGCACTACTCGAAGTACGAATCGGGGATTATTTGGAGTTTGTTTACCTAGAAGAAGAAAAACTCTTAGTCTTACAAGAAGCTGAAGACGGCGTTAAAAAGAAAAAGGGGCGTTAGACAAATAAAGAGGGCAAAATTTTGGTGAAAAGTAGAAAAATTCCTAATTTGCCAGAGCCTTTTTTAAAAGAGCGTGCTACAATGAATGAGTATTTTGTGAAAGGAAGGGAAAGCATGAAAGTCTTATCTTTTGGTGAAATGATGTTGCGTTTAAAGCCGCCTGCTAATGAACGCATCCTACAAACAAATTTATTTGAAGGCACATACGGAGGGGCAGAAGCCAACGTCGCGGTTTCTTTAGCGCTTTTAGGCAACGATGTGCAATATTTATCCAAGTTCCCCGCTAATCTTTTAGGTGATAGCGCAGTGGGGACCTTACGGAAATATGGCGTAGATACTAGCAAAACATTCCGTGGCGAAGGTCGTCTTGGAATTTACTTCTTTGAAAAAGGGGCTAGCGTTCGTTCTACAAACGTTGTATATGACCGCGCTTATAGCACTTTTTCACAAGTTGCAGCTACTGAATTCAACTGGGCGGAAATTTTTGCCGATGTGGATTACTTCTACTTTTCTGGTATTACTCCAGCAATCTCTGCTGAGTTAGAAAAGGCCGTTTTAGCCGCTTGTGAGTATTGTCAAGCCAATAATATTCCGGTGGTTTGTGATATGAACTATCGGGGTAAAATGTGGTCCCCTGAAAAAGCGCGCACTGTAATGTCTAAAGTGATGGAATATGTGACGATTTGTATCGCCCACGATGAAGACTTTGAAGCAACACTTGGCATTAAAGCTTTTGATGGTGATTCTAGTCGCGGCATTGAACAAGAAGAAGATTTTAAAAAAGCGATGTTAGAAGTACAAAAACAATATCCAAATTGTAAAACAGTCACCAGTATTTTACGGAATATCCATTCAGTAGAAGAAAGTGAATGGAAAGCTCTCTTGTTACAAGATGGCGAATTTTACGAGACGGGCACATATAAAATGCACGTCATGGAAGGTGTAGCCGCTGGTGATGCTTACGGTGCTGGTTTAATGCATGCCATTTTACATGACTACACACCAGCAGATGCAGTGGCCTTTGGTTTGGCTGCCTCTGTCTTGAAACTGACAATTACTGGTGATTTAAACTTCGTCTCTGAAGCCGACATCAAAAATGTTATGGCTGCAGGCGGCGGTGCTCGTTTAAGCCGTTAATTACACAAATAAACACCTCAAGAAATGGTCTTGCTGACTGTTTCCTTGAGGTGTTTTTGTGTATTTTTCATTTTGCTAGCGGATTAAATGAACTTCTTTGGCACCGATTTTTTCAATAAAATCGGCATCGTGATCCACTAAAAGCATCGTCGGTTGCGTTGCCTGAATCACTGCTTCTAATTGTTGATGATTGTAAAGATCTAGATAGTTTAGCGCTTCATCCCAGACGTAAAGTTCACTGGGTACCGAGAGACTCTTGGCTAGTTCCACTTTTTTTTGCTGGCCCAAGCTCATTTTTTCGATTACATTAGTAAAAACTGCTCGCTCCATGCCTAATTTCTTTAAGTTGCTCAAAAAAGTCTCATAGTCTAGACCGTTAGCGGTGGCGAAGGCTGGTAAAAGACCACGATTATCCGTGTAAATTTGCCGAACATAAGAACTGTTGATGTTTTGTGGGCGCAAGATAGTGCCCGTAATTTTACCGGGAAAAGTTCCGAGGAGCGCTTGTAAAAGACTAGATTTCCCATAACCATTGGGGGCGACTAGTGCGAGGCGTTCGCCTTTTTTTAAAGTAAAGTTCAAGGGTTCAAATAAAGGTTTATCCTCGTAAAACAATTGTAAATTTTCAACTTGGAAAAGAATTTCGTGATGAGTAGGGGCAAAAAGCATTTTTAAAGGATCGATAAACTCGAGATTTTTTAATAATTTTTCTTTCTCCGTAATTTGCCGTTCCATCCGTCCTTCAATCGCTTTGGAACGTTTCATGACGCGGGCAGCGCGAGCGGTTACAGCACCAGCATGCCCAGTACCGCCACTCCCTTTAATTAAAGGATTACCGTGAATATCACTTTCCCGACTCATGGACCAATCAGACTTATCTTTGGCGGTCTTTTTCAAGCGACCAATTTCCTTTTGTAACTTTTGATTTTCCGCCAGCTCGAATTGGTCTTGCTGTTCTTTTTCCGTCAGGTAAGTGGTGTAATTCCCTTGGTACAAAGCAAGCTGATTTTTTTCAATGGCAATCAGATGATCACAAACTTCATCGATAAAGCGGCGATCGTGACTAATGACGATAAAACCTTGCTTTTTCTTTTGCAAGTACTGGGCTACTTGCTTACGGGCTGCATAATCTAGATGATTGGTGGGTTCATCAATTAAGGGGAAGGAAGCGGGATCTAAAAAGAGAAGGGCCAGTAACACTTTGGTTTGCTCACCCCCAGATAAAGTCGCAAATTCCCGCCAGAGACAATCCAAATCTACTCCTAAAAGATTTAATTCCCGCTCCAACTCCCATTGCTGAAAGTCGGCTAATTCATTTAGAGCATAATAGGTAAGCTGTTGAGGATTGCTGACAGTTTGGGGGAAGTAAGTCAGGGTCAGCTGATGGGTGATGGTGCCGGTAAAGGGAAGTTGGTTTTGCAAAAGTTTTAATAAAGTTGTTTTCCCCCGCCCGTTGCGGCCGACTAAACCCAACTTCCAACTGATATCAATGTTTAAGTTTGCATCGGTAAAAAGGGGGTCAATTTGTCCGTCATAGCTAAAGTTCAAATGTTTAATTTCAATTTTCGACATGGAAATTCCTCGTTTCTTTCGGTAAAAAAGGACCAGCTACCTAGGGCAACTGATCCACGACAAAAAATGAGAGTAACAAAAAAAGAGTCCTCGGTCATGAATAAGTAAGCCCTGTAAAAAAGTGCAGTCTAATCCTGTGCAACTTTTTACTAGATAGCTTACTTAATCAATGGCAGATTCCCCTTTACATTTAAAATTATTATGAAGTGAGTGTAGCATATTATGGTTAAAAGTTCAAATTGCAGCAACTGCTCAATTTTTTTTCAGCTAGCTTTTTCAAAAAATTAAGTTTAAAATTAGAGAAATACTGCGGATGCTTGTAGAAAGAAGTGAATTTGGATGGAAATTAGTTTATTAACCCAAGAAAATGCCACAATCATCGCCAATGATTGGCATTATCCAGCGCCTTATGATTTTTATGACGCTACTGCCGATTTGGAAGACTATGAGGAACTGCTAGATCCGATCCTGCGTCAAGACCATTACTATCAAGTTGAGGCTGCTGGCGAATTAATTGGCTTTTTTGCCTGTGAACTAGACGAAAATGTTTTAGATCTAGGACTAGGCATGCGTCCTGATCTCACAGGACGAGGTCAAGGTGCAGCTTTTATGAAGACCATTATCGACTATTTAACGGCGCATTTTACTTTTCAAAAGATCACTTTAGATGTGGCAGAGTTTAATCAACGAGCGTATCACTTATATCGCAAGCTGGGCTTTGTAGAAGTGACTCACTTCATGATGGAAAACAACGGCGGCCAGTATCCTTTTATTAATTTAGTCAGGGATTTCTCTTAAAATATTAGTAACCTAAAACTCGCCGTCGTGGTATTAGTCACTTCCTGTTCTTTGCCGAAGCATTTTTCAACCATCTTTTGTAGTTGTTCTGGGGCGTAATCCTCAGCAAAATAAGCCAGAAAAAAGTCGCGGCTGATTTTTTCGGTGTTAGTAAAAGAAAAAGTTTTCGTTTGATACGGAAGCTTTTTTTGTTGTAAGAAATGTTGGTAGTCCGAAAGCAAAGTATCTGGCGTCGTCTTTTCATAAGGAGAAAAGACGGTGTCGTAACTGGCTACAAAACGTAAAATTAGGCGGTGTTGGCCTAACGCCATGAAATTTTCTACATCCCTCACGGTTGTTAAAGCGGGATTCATGGCGCTAAAAACGACGTCATAAGTTTCCACTAAAGGAGTTTTAAAAAAGTTAGCCTGACTCATTTGGTAAAAGTGGGTAGTGGACTTTTGTCCTTTAGCACGAGCGATGGCTAGCATTTTTTCGGAAATATCGACTAAAGTATAGTGGGTGACATAAGGTTCAAGGGCGGGTAAGTATTTACCACTGCCCCCAGCTAAGTCTAAAAAAGAAGGAGCCGGTAAAATTTTTTCTTGCAATAAGTAAGCTGTTAAAGCCTGGGGAATATCAGCACACGCTTCTTGTTGAATCGCTTCGTATTCGGCGGCAAAGTCATCCCAAAAAGCGGCGATTTCTTTTTCTGTCGTCATGATACCCTCCAATTCATAAAGAAAATTGAGCCATCTTTTGGCTAAGCTGGGCTTTAACTTCTGGTGTGGTAAAAGCAAAGTCGATGGCGTTTTGATTCAATTGGCGAAATTCAGCGGTGGTCATGGCATGATGTTCTAAAAGATGCGCATATTCTTTGGTTAAGGTGGTGTTTGAAACGGTGCGATTATCCGTATTCAGACAAAACTTTACGCCATGAGTTAAATAGGCGCGGTAAGGAAACTCTTCGTAACTAGCGATGGCTTTGGTTTGCAAATTACTTGTAGGACAGCACTCTAAACACACGGGAAGCTGGCCAATTTCTTGTTGGGCGGCGGGGTCGTCTTTTAAGGCGATGCCATGCCCAATGCGGGTCGCTCCCAGTTGAATTGCCTGCAGGATATTCCGTACGCAGCCACATTCACCGGCGTGTAAGGTCAGTTGGACTCCTTGGTGGCCTAAAAAAGGCGTGACGCTTTCTTTTAAGGTTAGGGGGAAGTCAGGCCGTTCTGGACCGGCTAAATCAAGACCGACAATTTTTTGATGGCCTTGGTCTAAAGTTTCTTGAAAGACCGCTTGAATATGCGCCAGCTCATCTTGGCGCATGCCGCAAATCAATAGGTTGCCGATAATCGGGTACTGGGCTTCAGCTTTCGCCACGCCGGCAGCTACTGCTTGAATTACTTCCGTAACGCTTAAGCCTTGTTGTTGGGAAAGACTAGGGGCAAAGCGCAATTCTAAATATTGAATGCCATCAGCAGCTGCTTGTTCAAGAACGTCAAAAGCCGCGATTTTTAAAGCTTGCGCTGTTTGCAAGTAAGGCAGGACATAGTCAAAACAAGTTAAATAATCCATTAAGTTATGACAGTTGCTGGAGGCTGTCATTTTTTGTGCGACTACTTGTTGATCTTCATCAATGGGTAAATGGTCCAAGCGCGCAATTTTTTGCAAGGTTTGTGGCCGAATAGAACCATCTAAGTGGCAGTGCAGCTCCGCTTTTGGAAATTGCTGAATTTTGGCTAGTGTTAACATAAATTGTCCCTCCTTTAGTTTGTGTTATTCTAACTGGTTTTAGCATAATTTGCACGTTAAAAAATTCTCACTAAAAAACGAGGCAGTAGCTGTTTGCGCTAACGCCTCGTTTTTAACTTAGATATTTTTATTTTTAGGTAGTGTCACTTGAATACTGGTGCCTTGACCAACGATGGAACTGACGGTGATGGTGCCGCCAGCTAGTTGGACAATGCGCTGAACGAGAGTCATCCCTAGGCCGTTTCCTTGGGCTTTACGGCTAGTGTCTCCTTGGAAAAATTTATCAAAAAGATGTTCTTGCGTATGGGAGTCCATACCCAGTCCTTGATCTTTCACCGTCAAGACCACTTCACGGGTATTTTCTGTAAGGAGTACTTGCACTTGTCCACCGGTGGGGCTGTATTTAATGGCGTTATCCAAGATGTTTAGCCACACTTGGTACAATAATTCCTCGTTACCAAAAAAAGGCACAGCGGGTAATTGTAAGTCCCAGTCGACGTCTATCTTTTCCCAAGTGGGTTGTAAAAATAAAATGACTTGCCGCAGCTGTTCATCTAAGGAAAAAGTGGCGGGGTTTAAGACGATTTCTTGATTTTCTAACTTGGAGAGCTTTAAGATATTGCCGGAAAGTTTGCTGAGTTGTTGAGCGCCTTCTTCAATCCGCTGTAGATAGTCACGGGCATCACTTTCGCTAATTTCTGGTCGTTTTAAAAGTTGGGTGTAGCCCATAATAGAAGCAATCGGGGTTTTAAATTCGTGGGACACGTCCACGATAAAACTATTCCGTAAAGTTTCCATACTGCCAAGTTCCCGCACCATTAAATTAAAATCGGAAACGAGGTCGTCGATTTCTTCAATTTTCGAAGGCTTCGCTAGTTGGAGTTGGACGCCTAAATCGCCTTTGGAGACTTGGCGCATGGCGTGGCGCAATTGCGTAATGGGGGCCAATACTTTTTTACCGATTAAGAAACTCACAATGGTGCCGACTAAAATACTAAACCATAATAAAATCAGTAGCGGGCGAAATTGGATGCTAGAAGGCAAATTAAAGAGGGAATTATTAGCCAACGCAGCTAAAATTATGGCGATGATAAAGGTTGTTCCCAACATCACGAAAAAGATGATGCAGGACAAATACAGCCAAAGATTGGCGTAGATTTTTTTCTTCACGCTTTTTTCACTCCTTTATAGCCGAGGCCCCGCACTGTTTGAATGGTGATGGCCGCATCTTCCCCTAAGAGGTCCCGCAGGCGCTTAATATGAACATCTACCGTGCGATCGTCTGATTCGCTGTCGTAGCCCCAAATATCATCCATTAGTTGGGCACGGGTAAAAATTTTGCCCGGATAGCTCATAAGTTTAAATAAAAGTTGAAATTCTTTTTGTCGTAAGTAGCGGGTAGTCCCTTCAACGGTTAAAGAAAGCTTCTGGGAATCTAAAGTAGTGTTGCCCACCGTTAATAAATTATCAGCCACAATTTGTGCCCGCCGCAGTAAAGCTTCCACCCGTAAGAGCATCTCGTCCACATCCACCGGTTTGACCATGTAATCGTCCACGCCATTTTTAAACCCTTGGCGCTTGTCTTCAAAAGCTTCCCGCACAGTAATCATTAAAATCGGCAATTGCCAACCCGCACGCCGCAATTCTTTAGCCAAAGTAAACCCGTCCATCACCGGCATCATGACATCGGTAATCACTAAATCAAAAGTCTGCTGCGCCAAAGCATCTAAAACTTCGCGCCCGTTAAAACAAGAGGTCACCTCATAACCATTTAAGCTTAAGGTTTTGCTATATAAAGTATTTAAATTCACATCATCTTCAGCAACGATAATTTTCGCCATCTCTTCACGTCCTTTTTCTTTGCGTAACTTCATTATAACTGGCAAAATGAACTCAAGGTGAACTATTTCTTGAAAAAATCAGAAAACTGTTCTTTTCTGAGAAAAATTAATATTCAGTTCACACTGTTCCCGTAAAATGACTGGGAAGTGGCGAAAAACGTAAAGGATGTGGCATTTTGTTAGAATTAAAAGACATTAAAAAATATTACCAAGTAGGAGAGACCACCACCAAAGCTTTAGACGGTGTGTCGGTGGCTTTCCGGAAAAAAGAATTTGTGGCTATTCTCGGACCTTCCGGCTCGGGAAAAACGACGATGTTAAACGTCATTGGTGGGCTGGATAATTATGATTCCGGCGACATGGTGATTAACGGCAAATCCACTAAAGATTTCAAAGACAGCGACTGGGATGCTTATCGTAACAATTCCATCGGCTTTATTTTCCAAAGTTATAACTTGATTCACCATTTAGGGATTATTGATAACGTCGAACTGGGGATGACCTTAAGTGGTGTCGATAAGGCTGAAAAGACTAAACGTGCGGAAGAAGCACTACGGCGAGTTGGTTTAGCTGAACATATGCATAAAAAGCCTAACCAACTTTCTGGGGGTCAAATGCAGCGGGTGGCCATCGCCCGCGCTTTAGCCAATGATCCAGATATTTTGTTGTGTGATGAACCAACGGGGGCGTTAGATACCGAAACCTCCGTGCAAATTATGCAACTGATTCAAGAGCTGTCAAAAGAAAAACTGGTGATTATGGTCACCCATAATCCCAAGTTAGCTACTGAATACGCAGATCGAATTATTGAGTTTTCTGATGGCAAGATTCGCCATGATTCTCATCCCCACATTGAAGGGCAAAAGAAAGAACCTTTTAGCTTAAAACATACGAAAATGAAATTTACTACGGCCTTGAAGCTGTCTTTCAACAACATTCGTACCAAAAAAGGACGGACTTTCCTGACGGCGTTTGCTTCTAGTATCGGCATTATCAGTATCGGGATTGTCTTAAGCTTGTCTAACGGTTTCCAAAAACAAATTGACTCCACCCAGCAAGAAACACTGGCCAATTATCCCGTGACGATTTCTCCTAGTGCCACTTCCTTAGATGCTAACAGCAACCCCAACGGTAAAGCAACGAAAGAACAAGAGGAACAACGTAAAGCAGATGCCGTTTTTGCCAAAAAGAGTATCTTGGAAGAAAATACGCACTTGAATGTGATGACTAGTGACTATGTGGATTATATCAAGGGTATTGACCCTGAATTGTCCAATGATGTGGTCTTTACTTACAGTGCCGCTTTAAACTTGGCGCGGGACATTGATGGCACCATGACCCAAGTGAAATTTTCCAACGTGGATGAAAACAGCAACAGTCAAACAGCCATGATGTCTTCCATGATGGAAACTGGTGTCTCGGTAATTCCAACGGCGTTAAAAGGCGATAATAACTTTTTAAGTAACAACTATCAGTTGGTAGCCGGTTCCTGGCCAACAGCAACCACCGACGTCGTTTTAGTGCTGGATGAAAACCATGAGACCAACTATCACGCTTTAGCCAATCTCGGCTTCAATGTTACCGACAACGAAAAATTTGCCTACGACGATTTATTAGGGACGGAAGTGACGGCGTTAACCAACGACAATTACTATACAGAACTCCCGACTGGAAATTTTGTGCCGACGAGTGATTTAGCTGGTAGTGTGGCTAAAAGTGGTAATCTGACGTTAAAGGTCGCCGGGATTATTCAACCTCAAGCAGATGCCAAAATGGCTGTTCTAGCTAAGGGTATCGCCTATCAAGAAAGCTTAGTGACTGAACTTTTAAAAGCCAATGAAAATTCACAAATTGTCACCGCCCAAAAAGAGGCTAACGTCAACGTGATGACCAATGAAGCGGTGGATGACAGTAGCAAAGAAAACTTGTTAGCTTACTTTGGTGGCAGTAGCGTTCCAGCCAGTATTATGATTTATCCTAACAATTTTTCCGATAAAGACGAAATTTTAACGTATTTAGATGCCTACAATAAAGATAAAAAAGATGCGGATAAAATCATTTATACGGACTTAGCCGGCACCATGACCCAACTGACTGGGGGCTTGATGGACGCGGTGACATACGTTTTAGTAGCCTTTGCCGGAATTTCCCTGGTGACTAGCATGATTATGATTGCGATTATCACCTACACATCCGTCATTGAGCGGACCAAAGAAATCGGCGTCTTAAAAGCTTTAGGGGCGCGGAAAAAAGATATTACTCGCGTTTTTGATGCGGAAACTTGTCTGTTAGGTGTAGGTTCTGGCCTGTTGGGGATTTTAATTGCCTATCTGGCGACTTTCCCCATTAACGCTTTACTAGAAAACTTAACGGATTTGAAAAATGTTGCCCAATTAAATCCTGTTCATGCCGTCGTTTTAGTCATCGTCTCCACAATTTTAACCATTTTAGGTGGGCACGTACCGGCGCGCATGGCCGCTAAAAAAGATGCTGCTGAAGCGTTACGCGCTGAATAATCGCTCGTCAAAGATTCCCGTTAGCTTTTCGCTAGCGGGGATTTTTTATGTACTTTATTTCAATTCTTAATAGAATAGTGATATTTCAGTATATATTTTTATTTTTCCGTTTATCAAGATTCTCCCATAAGGTACGTTGACAGTGAGGGAGAGGAGTGGTAGATTTTTTATAAGTTAAGGGAAAGAGGCCATTTTATGTCTAGAGAATATGATATTTTAACGGGTTTGTTAGCAATCAATGATTCCATAACTACTGGGGAAAAAATAACTTTTACTTTCGATTTCTCAGCTCCTGAGCTAATGCTTTTAAAAGAAAAATACGCTTTAGAAAAATTCGTTGATGCTGAAAATGACTTTCAAACTATTCAAAATGTGTTAGCATTCATCAGCCAACATATCACTCATGGTAATGATGCCAATGAAGGAGTTCCTCGCAACGCACTGGGCTTTTTAGCTCACGCTTTTGATACTTCGGCCCACGTCTTAAATTGCAAAGAGCAATCTATTACTCTAACCGAGTGTTTTCTAGCTTTAGGTATTTCGGCTTATCCAATTTGGGAATTTCCTTGCAGTCCTTATGATATGGATAATCATGTAGTAGTTCAAGTTTACTCTGACTTTTTAAAAAAATGGATCATGGTAGATCCCACCTACAATCTCTACCTAAAAAATCAACAGGATGAATATTTGGATGTTTTTCAAATACGCAAAGCTTTAGCCAACCAAGAGATGCTCTTTTTAAATACTAGTGCGCACTATAATGGGAATTCCTGTGATTCAAAGGAGGGGCTCCAAGAAATTTTAACTTATTATGCCAAAAACCTTTTCTATTTATGTTGCTACCCGCAAATAGGTTATGGTACTTTTCAAGATGCAGTTGCTCAGTATTATCTGGTACCAGTAGGAATGGACTTGCATCTATTCTACGAAAAAACTTATGTCCATCGTATTCAGTATGCTCAAAAGCATCCTGAATATCATTCTTTTCTTCCTTATTTTCAAGAACAAAAAGATCAAACCGCCAAAAAAAGTTTTCGCTATACAAGTCCAGAAAATTTTTCTTTTGGTTTTATCAAGAAGTAAGAACGACTAGAATGAACTCACAACCGAGAGTCCTTTTAATTTTTGGGGACACTGTCAATTTTAAGTCACTTTTGAAGGAAAAGTAATCAAATAGGACATTTACCAGTCAAAATTAAGTTTTACCCGTATACTCAACTTATTAAGAAGGGAGAGAAACATGGTGAAACTATTACAATCAAAACGGGGCGAGTTTGCTTCACAGTTGGCGGCACTAGGGGTGGCGGATGAAAATAATTTTATCCCTGGGCGCACGACCCATTCCGGTAGCGCAAAACTACTTTTTTTCATTAGTTCCAATATCGCGCTCTTTGATTTTTATTTGACGCGGGATGTGGTGCTGATTTTTACCAAAAACAAGTTAATGATTCAATATGGTAAGGAGTGGCGGCCGTGGCTTAAGGTGACGAAAAAGCAGCGAGCTTTAAATCACGGACTCGTGATTCTACCCTATGAAAAAATTAGTCACTTCACGGTGGAAGAACAGGCCCTGGATACTAATCTGACCTTTAATGTCGGGGAAAAGATTTATCGCTTTTGGCTGAACGATAGTAAAACGGGTCCAATGGCTTTTTCTGGTGAAAATTATCGGCATTTAGTCGCCCAGCATTGGTATGGTTTGGAGGGCAAATAAAATGGCGCAGCTGAAAAGTAAATTGCCTTGGGAACTTTTACGCTATTTAGGAACGGTTATTTTTTTATTCACGGGTTTTTGGTGGATGCTCTTGCCACAAACTATTATTTGGCCACAAGCCAGTAATTTTGTCGCTTTTTGTTTGTTGTTTCTCTTGGAACCGGTGCGTCGGCCGGTTAGCCAGAATTTACTTTTAGTCGTAACTTCTTTCATTCTTTTTATGGTAGCTTTTAGCTGGCTAGTTTGGGTAGATTATCGCAGTCTAGTCTTGTTACCACTGTTAGCGTTGTTGACTTACTTTTACCACCAACAGCAACAAAAAAGACAACAAGAAATTAACGATATCTACTTAAAAGAATATTTACAGCAGTTAGAGCAAAGTGGCCAACAGCTGCGACAATTTAAGCACGACTATGAGAATATTTTGCTTTCTATGGAAGGCTATTTAAAATCCGAAGACTTAGCTGGACTCAAGCAGTACTATTTGAAAAATATTTGGCCGACTTTAAGTGAACTGGATAGTGGCAGTCATGAAGCGGCGAAACTAGCGAAGTTAGCCGTTCCGCCTTTGAAAAGTCTCTTAGTCAATAAAGTGATGGTGGCAGAAGCTTTACACTTAAAAGTCAGCTTAGAAATCCCGGACACCATTACCCGCTGTCCCGGCGATTTAGTCACTACGGTGCGGGCGTTAGGGATTCTTTTGGATAATGCCTTGGAGGCCAGTCGCCAAACGGAAAATAAATGGTTAAAAATCGCTTGTTTTACCACGGGGAACAGTTTAAAATTTATTATTGAAAATCCTTTTGCTGAAAAGTTACCCCCACTGCACGTGTTGCAGCAGCAAAATTTTTCTAGTAAGGAAGGACACGCCGGTTTAGGCTTAAGTAATTTGCAGCAATTATTGGCGAAGCGCCCGGAATTTTTGCTAGACACAGTCATTACGGAAGGGACTTTCACCCAAATTTTAAGCATTGAGGAACAACACTAATGGAGATTTATCTATGTGAAGACGATCCGCAACAACTGCAACAGTTACAAACCCTGATTACTAATCAATTATTATTTAAGGACTATCAAGCAACCTTTGTGTTAGGCACTCCTGACCCCCAAGCACTTTTAAATTTTTTACAGCAGCGGGACCTGCAAGAACAAGACTTACTTTTCTTTTTAGATATTGATTTAAAAGCGACGTTAGACGGCTTACAGTTAGCCCAAAAATTGAAAGCACAATATGCTAATGGGAAAATCGTCTTTATTACTACCCACAACGAGCTCATGAGTCTGGTGTTTAAATACCAAATTGAAGCGCTGGACTATTTAGAAAAAGGCGCTGAACACTTGCCGGCAAAAATTAGTCAATGTTTAGACGTCGCGTTTCAACGTTTTGCTAAAAGCGATGCCGTGGAGCATCTGGTTTTGCAAAGTCAGGGGAAACAACTGAACTTACCGTTAAAAGAGATTTTATTTTTCGAGTCCTCCGTCAAAGCGCATCGCGTAACGGTGCACTTATATCAACGCCAAGTTGACTTTTATGGCAAAATTAAAGATTTACCGCAGCTCAATCCACAATTTTTAAGAGTTCATCAGTCCTACGTGGTGAATCGCCAAAATATCGATTACTATGAACAGAAACGCCACGTCTTAGTGATGAAAAATCAAGAAGAATGTGCTGTTTCCGTTCGTTATCGCAAAGAATTGCTGCGCTATTTACAAGAATAGTCGGCAATTTTTTTGTAAGCATTATTGGCCCTAGTTAGCTAGGCACGTGCTAGACTAAAGGCGATGAAGCAATAAAGCGATAAAGAAATAAAGAGAAGAGTTGATACTATGCGAGGAATGGTTTTCGAAAAATTTGGCGGACCCGAAGTGCTTACCTTAAAGGAGTTGCCACAACCTATACCACAAGAAAATGAGGTCTTAGTGCGGGTTGTTGGCGTGGCAGTTAATCATGTTGATACCTTTATCCGTAGCGGACGTTTTTCTACTAAACTAGCTGCACCCCAAGTGATTGGTCGCGATTTAGTCGGAGAAGTCGTCGCCAAAGGTTCAGCTGTGACAACTTTTCAGCTTGGCGACTGGGTTTGGAGTAACTCCATGGGTTATGACGGACGAACAGGGGCGACGGCGGAGCTGGTGGCAGTGCCAAAAGAACGCCTTTATCCCGTACCTGTTGGTGTTGATCCGTTAAAACTAGTAGCCAGCGTTCACCCTGGCGCGACAGCGGCGATTTTATTGCAAAATGTTTTACACGTGGTACCAGGAAAAACGTTACTGGTTACTGGCGCGGCTGGACACGTGGGAACCAAATTAGTTAGGTTAGCGGCGATTTTAGGATTGCGAGTCGTAACAACTGCTGCGCCGGCTGATTTTTCTTTGCTGCAAAGTCTAGGAGCTAAAAATTGTTACGACTACCACGACTTTAAGGCAAAAATGAAAAAAGATTATCCTGAAGGGTTTGATTATTTGGTGGATACGTCTGGTGGGGTGCCCTTAGCTGTTAGTATGGAACTATTGGCATTTAAAGGCACAATCGGGATGATTACCACACCGCCACCTGCCGCAGAGTTACCTGATTTTGCGCAATTTTATATGGCGGACCGTCAGCTTTTAGGTTTTGTGATTAGTCATGCTACCGCGGCCGAATTAGCTGAAGCCGCTGAGCTATTAAATTCATTTTTTAGGCGGGGCGAGCTTTTAACCGAAAAATTGTTCATCAAAAATTTTGCAGAGGCTAGCACCGCGCATCAGCGGTTAGAGCAGCACTTCATTACGAAGGAACGCCTCGTCTTAATCCCCTAATATCAGCAACTTGTCAGTTCTGCGGATGGAGCTAACAGGTTGCTTATTTTTACATTAAAATTCAACGAAATTATTTTTAAAAGGCTAGGTTCCCATAAAAAAGATTGCTATACTTAAACGTAAGAAAGTTATTTAACTTGTTTAGTTGGAGGAAGTAACCATGGATTTAAAAACAATCCTTATCCAAATTGAAAATCCTAAATTGTTATCTCTCGGTCATTTTGGCTTAGAAGGAGAAAGTCAACGCATTACCAATCAAGGTGCGTTAGCTGCGACGCTGCATCCTAAAAGTTTTGGTAGCCGCACCTTTCATCCGTATATTCAGACCGATTTTAGCGAAACGCAATTAGAATTGATTACGCCGGTGCAAGAGTCTTTAGCTGAGGCCTTGCGCTATTTAACGGCTATTCATAGTGTTACGCGCCAAAATTTAGCGACAAGCGAACTATTGTGGCCTTGTTCGATGCCGCCGCATTTGCCGGATACGGAAGCAGACATTCAAATTGCGCAACTGGCGACAGCAGCGGATGTGGATTATCGGCAACAATTAGCTAAAAAATACGGTCGCCGCAAACAAATGATGTCAGGAATTCATTTTAACTTTGGCTTAGATGAATCTTTACTCAGTGCTTTGTTCCAACAGCAAAAAGAATATCAAGACGTTACGGATTTTAACAATGCCGTGTACTGTAAGTTAGCCCGCAATTATTTGCGGCACCGCTGGCTGATTAGTTATCTCTTTGGGGCAAGCCCCGTCGCACCAAACAATTTCTTTACGACAGAGACATCTTCGTTACCGGTGCGGACCATCCGCGGCAGTAGCTTAGGCTATCGTAATTTTGCAGAAGTAAACGTCTCTTACACGGACTTTGCTAGTTATCAAAAGAGTCTCAAACAACTGGTTACAGCCGGACATTTAGCAGAAGCTAAGGAATATTATGGCGCTGTCCGTCTTAGAACGCGGCATAAGCAACCAGACGCCATTAGTTATTTAGAATTTCGCAATCTCGATTTAGATCCTTTTGCTCCAGCTGGTGTGTCCTTAGCAACCTTACAGTTTATGCATCTTTTTTACTTATTGATGTTGTACTTACCAGACTGTACGTCACAAGAAGCTTTGGCCCTGGGGGATAGTCAAAATGAAACAGTCGCTTTGGAACACCCCGCGACTAGGACCGCGCTAATGGCAGCCGGAGAAGAACTCTTTCAAAGTCTACAGGCGATGCTTACGGTGTTGAATTTGGCAGCATTTGCTCCCCTGGTGGATAAATTTTACCAACGTTTGTTAAAACCACAAAAGACACCCGCCGCTAAACTGTTACGTCTTATTGAAAAGCACGGGTACCAAGGAGCCGGCCTACAGTTAGCCCACGAACAACAAGCGCATTTTGATAAAACTTTTTATAATTTAGCAGGCTTTGAACACTTAGAGCTCTCGACACAAATCTTGCTAGCGGATGCCATCAAACGGGGGATTACCGTTGAAGTGGTAGACGAAAGCGACCAGCTGGTGAAACTCACCTGGCAAGGACAAGTAGAGTATGTAAAAAACGCCAATATGACCAGTAAAGATAGCTATATTGTGCCTCTTTTAATGGTTAATAAAGTCGTGACGAAAAATATTTTAGCTGAACACGGTTTTCTAGTGCCTAAAAGTCGTGAATATCGGCAACTGGCTCACGCTTTAGCTGATTACGAATTTTTTGCGCAACGCCCCTTTGTCATTAAACCTAAATCCACTAATTACGGCCTAGGTATTACCATTTTTCCCGAGAGTTCTAGCTACGAATCTTTCCAACAGGCCCTCACTTTAGCTTTTAAAGAAGATAGCCACGTCTTAGTGGAGGAGTATTTACCTGGTACGGAATATCGCTTTTTGGTTATCAATAATCAAGTGGCCGCCGTGCTACTCCGGATTCCCGCTCATGTGACTGGTAACGGGATAGACACGATCGCACAATTAGTAGCGCAAAAAAATAGCAATGTTTTACGTGGGACACATCACCGCGCCCCTTTAGAAAAAATCAAGCTGGGAAAAATCGAACGGCTGGTTTTAGCTGAAGCCGGTATGACGTTAGAAACAGTACCACAAAAAGGCGCAAAAGTTTGGCTACGGGAAAATTCCAATATTAGTACCGGTGGCGATTCCCTTGATGTCACTGATGAGATGCCTGTAAGCTACAAAAAAATCGCCATTGCGGCTGTGACAGCTCTGGGGGCTAAAGTGTGTGGCATTGATCTGATTATTCCAGATCTTGCTGCTGATTCGCTTGATTATGGAATCTTGGAAGCTAATTTTAATCCGGCGATGTTTATGCACGTCTTTCCAGAAAGTGGCACGGGTCGTCGGGTAACCGAAAATATTTTAGATTTACTTTTTCCTGATTCTCGTTAAAACAAAAGTAGTCTAGCTTAGCCAAATTGCCGGCTGAACTAGACTACTTTTCATTTTTGTTTCTTTATGGACCGAGTTACGCGGAACAAGTAAAGCAAATAGAAGAAGAGGGGACCGTAACTTTTTAGGAGAATGCCAGGAATGGTTTGTTGAAAAAATTCCCTAGTGCTAGGTAGATTAGCAATGATATTCATTATGAGATAGCCCATCACAATAATTAAAAAAGGGATACCGGCTTTCCCAAGAACTTTGTACAGCACACCGGTTAACCCAAGACCAAAAATAGCTAAAAATAAAATATTTGCTGGAAAAGCTAGTTGCCAAACCCAAATAGCTGGGGTAAACAATTGAATGACGACAAGTAAACTGACTACCAAAATAAAGAGTAAACCTGTGAAAAGTCCAGGCCGTTTGCGCCCCCAATTTAATAAAGCGTTTTTTCCTTCATAAACGGCAAAATGGAAAATCTTTAGCGCCGTGAAGGTTACTAGTACCACGACGACTGCTGATAAGAGATATGTCAAAACATTTAAACTTTCAGCACCATCCATTAAGAGGAGGAACCACATTAAGCCCACCGTCATTAAACTCCACCAAAACAAATTATTAGGCTTTTCCTTTTTAAAATTCCGCACCAATTGATTGGCCATTTCCCGCGGTTTCGTTCCTAGAAATTCCTCAGCGGTTAGGCCATCCCGTTGCGCGGTTAGTAAATCAGCAGCGATTTGAAAAATTTGCTCCTGTACTTCATCGTCATCGTAAAATAAACCAGCTGTCTTTAAATATAATTGCAATTTCCCAAAATATTTTTGATTCGCCGGCGTCAACTCCTGATAAACCTTACTTGTAGCTGTTTGAAATTTTTCCCCTGGTGTCTGTTCTTTATGCATCTTGTTGCCCTCCTTGCAAAATTGCCGTTACTTTCACGACGAGTTGTGCCCATTGCGCTTCAAAACGCGCTAAATACTCCTCACCAGCAGCGCTTAAACGAAAATATTTGCGGTCCGGTCCGTCAGGGGAGGGCTTAATAGTGCCGATAAGATACCCTTGTTTTTCCAGTTTTTGGAGCAGTGGATAGACGGTGCCTCCGATAATATTTTCAAAGCCTGCTTGGCGTAAGGCTTGCACTAGCTCGTAGCCGTAAATCTCTTTTTGACTGATAATACTCAAGACGCAGCCTTCTAAAACACCTTTTAACAGCTGAGTTTCTTTCATGCTCTAGCCTCCTAGTATGTAATACCAACTACTTGAGACGAGTGTAGCACAGCCTGACTAGTATGTAAACCCAACTAGTTAAATTTATACTAATAAAATGACAGCGGGACGACTTTTCATCCAACTACGAGACGTTAGGACCGGCACAGGTTTTTTGTTCACTAACATGACTTGGAGTAAACGTAGCTCAATTATTTTTTGAAAAAAGAAGCATTCCTGCTGCGTAAAATAAAGTTGGCGTACGAGATTTTTTAATGGCGTTTGTCTTAGCTGATTATCTGTCAGTAGATCTTGGCGAATCTGTAGCAATGCGATTTGCCGAATAAGACGATTACCATCAGGATTGTCGCTAAACTCATCTTGTAATCGCCGTTCTAACGTCCGTAAAGTCAAAGTAAAAAATTTTTTAACGGGAATTGTGGTAATTGTTTTCACTAGGCCGACCATACTTTCCGTGAATAGTTTTCTTTACTAAGATATACGAAAATTTTTTTAATTTTGTTCTATGCTAAAAATATAAATTTAGCTCCTACTAACCTTGAAGGTAGGTAAAATAGTTTGCGCATACAAATGTATTCGCATATAATTTAGTGGAATGGAGGGATTACGATGGCAATTATTACAGTGCGGGTTTCTGATGAAGAAAAAGAATTTTTAGATAGCATGGCCAAGTTTGAGGGTAAGAGTCTTTCCGAACTCATGAAGACAGCAACTCTCGAATCGCTAGAAGATGCTTATGATGCACGAGTGGGGGACTTAGCGTATGAAAAATATTTAGAAAACCCTCAGAGTATCTCCTTAAAAGAATTTGCTAAAGAATTAGGCTTAAGCTAATGGCCTATCACGTTAACTTGACACCCAATTTTATCAAGCAGTTTAAAAAGTTAAACAGTTTTGAAGGTAAACAAATTATTTCGTGGCTAATGAAAAATGTAGATGATGTAGAAAATCCGCGAGTAAAAGGGAAGGCTCTAGTTGGAAATTATGCTGGTAAATGGCGTTATCGTGTCGGGATTTATCGTGTGATTTGTTTGACTGATGATCACCAACTGTTAGTCTTAGCTTTAGAGGTTGCTCATCGCAAAAATGTCTATAAAAAATAAAACTAAAACACCATATTTTATTAAGGAAGAAGATGCAAAATGACAGCAACGAATATTTTACTAAGCATGTTTCCGGCTAAAGAAGATTGGAACGAGGAGCTAGAGTTTTATTTGAAAAATAAAAAAGTCTTTATCCTAGCATTTTCTTTTCCGCAAGAATTTGTTCAAAGCGCTGAAGATTGGCAAGGTTTGTACGCGCCACAAACCGGAAAATACTATAACGAGATTGTTCAATCTCTCACAAGTTTTGGTGTCCAAGAAGCTGATATCCACTGGGGAAATTACTTTTTAGATTCAAAAGGACAACTTTCAGCAGCAATTAACGCTGCTGAGGTTTTATTTTTGCCAGGAGGCGCGCCGGATGAGTTTTACGAGCGCCTTTTGTCTAAAGAACTAGTAGCAACAGTTGAAAACTTTACAGGAAAGATTATCGGTTTTAGCGCTGGTGCGATGATTCAAATTGCTAATTTTCATATTACGCCAGATGATCATTATCTGACATATACGTACCATCAAGGCTTAAAATTGGTGTCGGAGTTTGATATTGAAGTCCATTATGAAGCTCAGGATGCTGTGATGAACGCAGCGATTAAACGTTGTATCGCAGATACACAAAAACCCGTTTATGCTATCGGTAATACTGGTGGCCTTATTAGAACAGCTGATACTTTGCAAGTTTTAGGCGACGTTACACTATTTAAACCATAAGAAAGTACTAAAATGATAGCCAGAATCCTGACAATGTAACGCATTGTTAAGAGCTGGCTATTTATGGCTAAGTATGGCGTTAAAAGTGTTGATGACGTTGCTGAAGATGAATAGATTTAAAATTTTTCTATTCTAGTTAACATAATATATATTTGCGGAAGTTATATAGCAAGAAAAGGAAGCTTTCATTCTTCCTTTTCGGTTTACCTCTCTTGCTGCAAGTTTAATGTTCGAGCTGATTATATCCTTAGATAAAGTAAATTTCTTTTAGAAAACTTTGAATTAACGATCCAAAAATCTCTGGTTTTTCAATATTTAATTCATGGTTGCCATCTTCAATCAATTCTAAACGACTGTTTGGTAACTGTTGTGCTAATCTTTTAGCAGACGCTAAATTCATTTTGTCGCGTGTTCCGCAAATAATTAAGCTGGGAGTTTGAATCTCAGTTAGCTGTTGTTCGGTAAGTTGTATCGTCGCTAAAGAACTTTGAATGGTAATCAATTCCTTTTTGGTAATATTTAGCTCTTTAAATTGCTTTTTTGGTAAACAGCGCATCAGTTGCCTGATTAGGAACATATTTAGCTTGTTTGGTGCTTGGTAACTTACGCTGGCTAGAATCACACCTTGAAGTTGCCTAGGCCGTGTTGCTGCGGATAATAAGGATAACAGTCCCCCCAACGATAAACCACAAAGAAGATAGGGCTCATCCTCTAATGCTAATTTTTCAGTCAACGTTTCGTGGAGAGTCTGGATAGTAATTTCTTTTTTTCTGTCTAAATCCTGAAATAAATTCCAAGCTTCCATAGAGATGTTTGAGGTGTGGGTTTTTAGTTGCTGTTGGATCTTTTGCCAACTGTTAGGCACTTGACCTAAGCCATGCAAAAAAATAATTTTCATCGTCTCCCCTCCTCTTTTTGTTACACTTCTAGTTGTTCTACTTGCTGACTAAGATTTTTTAAACAAAAACTAGTAATGAGGGTAAGCAAAATAAAAATAGCTAAGGCGATAAGATTAGAGTTAAGCGCAGCAGCCATCACTTGGGCAAAAATACAGGCGATAATACAACCAGCTACAATCCTGCCAGCAATGGACTTTTTTCGAAAGCCAATAAAAATAGCTAGTATTCCTAAAAGTCCGGCTAGTAAAGAAAAAAGAAATAAGGATACAAGACTATTCATAACCACGGTTAGAGTAAGTGTTTGCTGAACAAAGGGGTGAATACTTTCCCCTGCAAAAAATATGAGTTGCAACACGCCGTTGCTAATCAGCATTGCCAAGACCGTATAAAAGAAAATAATACTTATTTTGAGATAAAAAATTTTAGTGCGACCTACTGGATAGATGAATAAAAGAATAACTTTTTCTTTCGTGTATTCGTTGATAATTAATTTGGAACCCAATACACTGGCTAGCACGGAAAAGATTGCCATTGTTACAATATTTTCAACGTTAAGCAGTGAATGATAAGAATTTAAGATTGTTAAATCAGTTTCTTCTGGATCAAAGGTAGGGATAGCAGCTAACAGGTAGAGAAATAAAAATAAAATGATGCCAATTACTGCTACTGCCTTGTTATAGCTCGTCAACTTCGTTCGAATTAACTCTAGTTTTAAGTATTTAATCATTTGACATTACCTCCGTCTTCGTTTACTGAATGGATAAAATATTCTTCGAGTCCTTCGGGATGATTTTTTATTAGTTCTTCAGTTGTTAACTCTTCTACTAATCTTCCCTCCACCAAGATACCGATATAGTCGGCTAGCTGGTTAATTTCACTTAAAATATGACTAGAAATTAAAATCGTCATACCCTCTTCGTGGACTAACTTTAAAAAAAGTTCACGCATCAGCCGAATCCCTTCTGGATCTAAACCGTTAATCGGTTCATCTAAAACAAGAAGTTGCGGCTGATGGGCAATTGCACGGGCGATCGCTAAACGTTGGCGCATACCTAAAGAAAAATCCTTGACGGGTAAATTTGCGGTTCCGGCTAATCCGACTCTTTGCAACAAGCTCTCAATATAATTATCTTCCGTATGGGAAAAATCCATGTATTGAAGATGAAGCCGCAAGTTAGCTGGAGCAGATAGTTCTTCATAAAAAACGGGTGTTTCAATGAGACAGCCAATTTTTTTTAAGTATTCGGGCGTTTCCTGACGAATACTTTTGCTAAAAAGAATAATCTCTCCCTGGGTTGGCTTAGTTAAGCCTAATAGTAGTTTGAACAGCGTTGTTTTTCCAGCGCCATTACGACCTAATAGCCCATAAATACTGCCGGCGTTTAAAGAGAGATTCAAATCTTTCAGCACTTCTACACCGTGAAAAATTTTGGTGAGCTTTTGGGTGGCAACGATAATGTTTCTTTGATTTTCCATTACTTTACTCCTTTATTTCATTTTACATTCTCTGGGTATGTATAGTTGTAAAAAGAAAATTGCCTACCTTCATAGACAATTCTTATTAAATCTTCAAGGCGTTTTAACTGTTGATATCTTCTAAAGTGTTCTTTAACAACTGAGTAATGCTCTCGTTAAATAAGGGAACGCCCATTTTAGCGAATAACTCACCAATAAAAGCAACTCGTCGTTTTAGCTCAACATCCGTAGCAGGAAAGACTGAAGGCATCAGCCATAACTCTAACAACGGCAAAACTTCGGCCAGTTCTCTGGCATATGCCGTCTTAATTGAGCCGTCAGCAATCCCCTCCTCCATTAATTTTAGCCACTGGGGAGATAAATAGCGACGATTAGCATCGATGGATGCCGCTAAAATTTGCGGATTTTTCAAAAGAGGAATTTCTTCTTGAGCTAAGGTATTTTTTTCCTGACTACTTTGGTTGAGGACAATAGCTAATTGCAGCTTTTCAAGACCGTTTAAATCGGTCCGCTCTTTAACTAAGTTGAAAGGATTATTCTCGTTGGCCATTTTTTGATTAACGGCTTCTAATATTTCTTCCTTAGAAGCAAAATGATGATAAACTGCACCTTTGGTCATGCTTAGTTCTTTAGCAATATCTTGGATAGTAGTTTGATCATAACCTCTTTGCAAAAATAAGCGTTCAGCAGCAGCTAAAATTTTTTCAACAGTAACCTCTGGATACTTATTACGACTCATGCTAGCCTCGCTTTCCGATACATACCTAAAGTATGTATCTATCTTGCCACTAATTCTGCCAGCTGTCAACTAGGTTTTAATTGTAGTAGCGAATAAAAACATCGCAAGTCTTACTACATTTCTAACGAAAAAGCCCACTTTCAGCTGAAAGCAGGCTACTACTATAAAAATCAAATCACTTGAAATGTTTGGTAATTCCATTTGAAAAATTCGTCAGCTGTTGCACCAATTGTAGGCATGGGAATATTTTCTAACTGCAAAATTTTCGGTAAAGCTAATAAGAATTTGCTCCAACAAAGGTTAAAACTATTCCCACGCATTAAGCGCTGATTTTCCTTATGAATCCAAGACTGCAGTAC
Source organism: Enterococcus nangangensis (assembly GCF_005405245.1). Taxonomy (GTDB): domain Bacteria; phylum Bacillota; class Bacilli; order Lactobacillales; family Enterococcaceae; genus Enterococcus_J; species Enterococcus_J nangangensis. Next base: position 23,541 of record NZ_BJDR01000005.1, read on the forward strand.
ATCTTCGGTTAATTTATTTCCTTTGATTAATTCCATGACGGCAATGGCCATGCGACTTTCTTCGCCATATAAAAAATCATCGATGTCTAACAAAGCGCGGGATAAACAGTTTAAAATGTCGGACACGTTTGCTGCGGTTAAACTGTTTAGTTGAGCCAATGCGCCTAACAAGTCAGCACCGTGGGCAAAAGCATGAGCCCAACCTTTTTCGGCGACTAAGCCGCGATTATCCTTTTCTTGACGCATATAAGCTAAGCTCGTTTGAATAATTGTTTGCTCCTGGATAGGTGTTAGCCACTGCTCCTCCGCATTATCTCCAATTAACAGTACTAATAAAAGCGAAGTGAAGCTACGAGTAAAGACGCTATCTCCCACTTCTTCAATGTCCTTAAATAAAAGATCTTGGTGGCTAATTTCGGTCAATAGCCACTGCTTTTGTGCTGTCGTCCAGCGCTTTTCCATCAAAAGTTTCAGCCAACCGAGATAGATGGTTTCATCTCGTAAATCAGGATCAAGGTCGCCAATATGTTGGAACATCAACTGAATTAATTCGTCATTGACCGGGCCGGGTTGTGCTAGCGCTTGGGTGATTTGGTCTTTGGGATTCATGGAGTACCTCCTTTAATGAAAACTCTTTGGTAAATTAATTATGGCTAATTTTCTTTTGACTATATGCTTTATCCATGAGGTTGTCAAACACCCAAAAGATTTCTCTTGAAAAAGTTAAACAGATTAACTATAATCAAGTTAACTTACTTAACTATTTTAAGGAGGAACGTATGGAACAAGAATTAATTGAAGGCGCCGAAATAGTTGCTCTATTTTGTCGTTTGAATGTGAATCGCAAAATTGCTTTACCTATCCGTTCTAGTGAGATGGGGCTCTTGATTTTAGTTGTTAAAACCCCCACCCCCATTACGCCAGTGAGTGCGGCGGATTTTTTCAAGGTGAAAAAGCCGATGATTACTACGATGGTGAACGCCCTGGTGAAGCGAGGCTACTTGGAGAAAGTTCCTTCTGTAACCGATAAGCGGAGTTTCACGTTAAAGGCTACCGCTAAGGCCGTTACTTTAGTGGATGAAACGTATGTAGAGTATTTAAAAACAATGTCGTTACTCCAACAAGAACTGGGAACAAATTTTCAGCCATTCCTCGCACTTTTGGATCAAGCAAATCAAATTTTACTGACAGAAAAAGATTAAGATAAATGGAATTAATGAAGGGAAGCTAAAAGAATGGGAAAAGTAATGGTGACAGGCGCTTTAGGTAATGTTGGGGGTTACGTGGTGAAATACCTTTTGCAACGCGGTGTAGATGTAGTCGCTGCCGATATTAATCCCAATGCACTGGCAGAAAAATTTGGTGCCGAAGTAAGTACGGTTTATTTTGATTTTGCTAAAGTACAAAGTTTTGCTGCAGTCTTAAAAGATGTTGATCGTGTTTTTATTATGCGACCGCCACACTTAGGAAAGCCAGAAGACTTGAAACCTTTCGTTGAAACACTGAAGGCCCAAGGCAATATCCAACTCGTTAGTTTTTTATCCTTAATTGGTGTCGAAAAAAATCCGGTGCCGCCGCATCACAAAATTGAAAAGTATATCGAAGAAGCTGGACTACCCTACTGTCACATTCGTCCTAGTTTTTTTTATGCAAAATATTAGCGGCGTTCACGCTTTTGAAATTAAGGAATTTGATCGAATTGTTGTGCCGGTGAAAAAGGCGCTCACCAGCTTTATTGATGCGGAAGATATCGGCGAATTAACCGCCAAAGTTTTAAGCGAACCAGAAAAACATCAAAATCAAGCTTATGCGATTACGGGACCTGAAGCGCTAGATTACTATGCCGCAGCAGATATTTTAAGCGCAGAGTTAGGTAGAAAAATCACGTATGCTAATCCTCGGCCAGCGTTGGCGAAAAAATATTGGTTAGAGATTCGCGGCTTGGAAAAAGAATATACCACCGTCATGAGCATGCTTTATTTCATGACGAGAATGGGCACTGCTAAAAAAGTTACGACAAATTTCGAAAAAGTCATGGGGAAAAAGCCCCAAACCTTCCGGCAATTTGTACAGAAAAATTTAGGTGCTTGGCAAAAAAATTAAAAAATAGCCTGACAAAGGTAGTCCACCACTTGCGGTGACTAAAACTACTTTGTCAGGCTATTTTCATGAGTAAGGCGGATAAATTGCTGTTTTTCATCATAACACGCTACTAACACATCAGGTTGTTGGAGCTGGCAAAAATCTTCGTAGGAAAATTTCCCGCCAGTTAATGCATGAAAAAGTACGGACAAGGCGGTACCGTGGCCAACGATGATGATATTTCCTTTCGAGTTAAGCAAAATTTGTTGATACTGCGGTAGAATACGTTGCAAAACGGCATGGAGAGACTCCCCCTCTGACAAGTGATACGTAAAGTCACGCCATTGTTGTTGGGTAAAAGCTTTGAAGTCGGCTACCCATGCCCCTACTTTACGTTCTTTGAGAGCAGCAACTTCTTGCAAGGGTAAATGCAGCGCCTTAGCGGTGGGTAAAATCGTCTCTTTCCCTCGGGTTAATGGTGAAGTGTAAATGGCAGTAATTTTTTTATTTTGAAAGTAAATGGCTAGTTGGTCAGCGGCGATTTGGCCGGCTGTCGTTAAAGGTGCTAGTGTATCATCTTGGACGCTAGTGTCTCTTTCCGCGTGGCGCACGAAGTAGATTTTTCGCATGTTTTGTACCTCATATTTTCTTAAAAAAGATCCATTATGTCAGCTAACTTATCAATCGCACTGTTATTTTCGGAATTTTTTACAGCTAAATTAACGCTTTGTATCTTGCTATTTAGAGCCACTTGATGATCTAGTGGTCGGTCGCCAATATAGTAAGTTTCTTCTCTTTTCAATCGATATTTAGTTATCAGATAATCAATAGCTTCCGGGTGCGGTTTCCGTTGAAAGCCAGCAGCGCTAGTAATAACTTCCGCGAAATAATGATCAATATTTAATTTTTTTAACAGCGTTAAAGCAGTAGCACTTTTATGCGTATAAATGAAATTTTGAATACCCTTTTCCTTAGTCCAAGTTAAAACTTCTTCTGCACCAACCATCAGGGTGAGCTCGTCAACCTTTGCTTTATTTAGCTTAGAAAAATAATTCTTTAGCAAATCGTAAGATAAATTGTTTTTTAGCGCAGTCTCGGTCAAAAAGTACACCACAGACTGTTCTAAAATAATTTGTTTTACTGAAGTATAGTCAAAGTCCAAGTGAAAAAAATCAAACGCTTCTGCTAAAGATTGCAAAATAACTTCATAAGAATCAACTAAAGTGCCATCCAAATCCCAAATAAAACTAATCATCTTTTTCCCTCCTCGTTAGTTTATTAATGAAAAAATGGTGCGTGGTCTAGTCCCCGTAATACGTCTTGATACATGTCTTGGTGTTGCTGATTAACTAACGAAGGAAAAGCATTTAAGGGGAAAAATTTCAATTCTAAGGATTCTTCATTCTTTAAAATTAAGGTACCACTAATAATTTTAACTTGAAATAAATGCGTGATAGGCTGACAGCTGTCACCGTTTGGATACGTATCCGTATATTTTGAGTAGATACCGACCAATTGTTGACATTGTCCATATAAACCAGTTTCTTCCGCTAGCTCCCGTAACAAAGTTTCCTCTAAGGATTCCCCAAGTTCCACGGCTCCACCAGGAAATCCCCATTTATTTTTATCGCTACGACGTTGAAGTAAAACTTCTCCGCAATCATTGAAGACACAGGCACCTACAAAATTTAAAATTATTTTGCGCTTACCAACTAAGCTGCGAATCTCTCGAATATAATCTGCCATTTCCTACTATACCTCCACCAAAAGTTCGCCGACTTCACCTAAAGGTAGCTCCTGAAAGATTTTACCAGCTTTAAAATAGGTACTGCCACCAAGGGCTCCTTTTTCAAGGCAGAAGGAATTAATTAGGCAAACATTCTCGCCGACTAGTTGTGCTTGCGCAGCGTATTCTCCTCGGGCACTTTCTTGCCAAGTGGCTACACTATAATCCGTATAAACGGGCCACAAATACATGTCAGCCTTTTCGGCGGCAAAAAGCTGAGGATTGACCCAAAAGTCACCGCATAGTCCGAGGCCTACCTTTTTACCACGATAATCAAAGCTTACTACTTGGCTGTCATGGTGGCGATAAATTTGGTTGTCAGCAGTGGCGATCTTCCAACCGCGAGAAATGCGCCGATAGTTGCCTAAAATATTTCCGGTAGCATCTATCACGACATAAGCGCTATAAATTTTGGTGTTTTCTTTTTCGTAATACCCTAATGCTAGACCAAGCTCGCAGGTTCTGGCCAGTTGTTGCAAGGCTTGCAACTCTTGACTGGTAAGTGTTATCGCCCGCTCGTAGTCAGTTGCCGCCGTCCAAGTTAGACCATCAAATCCTTGGAGATACGCTTCACCAAAGCAAAGAAAATCAATTCCTTGGTGTTGGTATTTATAGGCTAAGGTCGTCACGGTAGTAAGATTCGTTGCCATTTGATTATTCAACATTGGTGCTGCTGTTAGGATTAAACGCATTGTTTCCTTACCCCCTTTTTATCATATAATAATTCAAAAATTTTTCGCCCCGACTTTCGGCAATATTTTCTCGTAAGACATGATAGCCTTGGGCGCTAAAAAATGGTCGTGCTGTAATGGAGGCGTAGGTAGTATATTGTTGAGCTTTAACGTCATTTTCTAAAGCTTCAACCAGTCGTTGCGCAATTCCCTGCCGCAAGTAGGCCGGGTGTACGAAAAGATGATCCAGATAGCCATCAAAAGCCATGTCGGCAAAGCCGACAATCTTTTGCTGCTCCCACATCACGAGAGCCTGGTGCTGTGCTACTGACGTCTGCCATTTTTGCGGATCAAAGCTCGCCCACGCCTTAATTTGTGCGGCAGTGTAATCGGCTGCACTCACTTGACGAATCGCTTGTTGGATAAGCTGGATGACTTCTTGCTGATTGTCAATTTCGTATTGCTTAATTTCCATCATTGTGGACCTCCTAACTTATTGCTCCCAGTATAGCACAAGACGCATGAAAAAATTTTTTCAAAATAAAAAATCACCAGCTGCGGCTGATGATTTTAAAGAGGAATCGTTAATACTGTTTTTTAAAGGATTCTACCGAGAGATGGGCGTCGTGTTTAGCAAAGAGATAACCCGTAAGTGAAGCGGGCAAGCTAATGAGTAGCACCATGACAAAACCTGAAAAGTCCAAATAATAAGTAATTCCTAATACAATAAAGGTCAATAATAGCATAAGACGGTGAATATTTTTGGCAAGCATCGGCTGTACCTCCTTTTCCTTAACTTGCTTTAATCATACCCAATCTGCACCTAAAAAAAATCAGACTTTGGTCTGAAATCTTTCTCACCACTTAGACCGAAAAGAATTTTAAAATTGCGCCGCTTTTTCTTAGTATGACGGCATCCTTTGGTACTAACCACAAAAACGTGATAACCCAACCAAAAACGCAAGTATAGTTCGTCAATCTTTTTAAAAGGCTGGCGTCCTTTTTGCCGTGTCTCATGACCATCGGGATATTCGATTTCGGTACTAACACCAAAACCTAAAGGATGCTGATCTAAGTCAAAGCCGTATTCGACAAATTGTTTAGGCATCAGCCTTTTTCTCCAACTTATCCAAGTATTCTTCTAATAATTTTCTTTGGGAATGGACAATCGTTAACGGGGCAATTTCTGCCGGCGTTAACCAACGAAACCCCAGGGATTCTTCATCGTGCACCGAAAGTTCACCACTGAACTCTTGTGTCTCATAAAGCGTTGTCACAACGTAAAATTCATCGCCATTTTCCACAACCCGCACAAAATAATCTTTGCCGGAATAAACATTGACTAGTTTTACCACTCCTAAGGTTAACCCTGTCTCTTCAAAAACTTCCCGACGCACAGTTTCTTCGGTACTCTCCCCTAGTTCCATCAAGCCGCCAGGTAAACCCCACCACCCTCTCGGACTTTGCCGTTGTTGTAATAAAATGCGCCCGACAGCATCTTTAATAATGACAATCGAACCATTTAAAATTAGCGGTCGTGAACCGACTAACTTGCGCAAACCGCTAACGTAATCTTCTCTCCCCATTCCTAAGACTCCCCTTTTCAGCTGCTAAATTTAAATGTATTGTAGCATAATTTTGACTAATCTGTTTTCGCTTTACAACAGGAACGTTTGTTCGTATAATAAAAATAAAGAAAGGAGGGCGTGCTATGGAAACCATTCGTGGAACGGCCGCTAAAGTGAAAATGTTAAAATTAAACCCGCACCCGTTGTTATACTGTCAAATTGACAGTGTTAATTGTCTCGTAGCCCGCGATGCCCTTAACTTTTTAGCTGAAGTTACCCCTGGCAGCACGGTGATTCTTGGGGGTGATTGGAACAAACGGCATCAGTTTATTGTCAAACGTTTTTGCGTCTTAGATAGTCAAGTCTATCAATATCATCTGAAAAACAAAACAGCTCTCCATTAAAAAAAATGCTCTGAAAAAAATAATTCAGCGCGTTTTTTTGTTTTTTATAATGTTTTCAACCAGGTTAGAAGTTCAGCTTGGGTTGTAGCGTCATCAACTTTAGAACCGTAGCAACTAAATTCCTTTAAGATGGGGTTATCAGGGAGCAAACTGGCTAATTCAGTTAGGGCAGTCCCAAAGCCACTTCCTTCATGGGTGCAAAAAGGAACAATTTCAACCTCGGCTAAAGATAACGCTTTTAAGCAGCCTACTACCGCGAGGGGTAAACTGCGATACCAATTGGGAAAACCTAAATAAAGACGCGTTACATCTTGTGGTAGTGTAAGGGGCAAAATTGCTGGGCAAGTTTGGTCCTCTTTTTCTTGCCGTGCTCGTTGTAAAGTCGCTTGATAAGCTTGAGGATAAGGCACTACTGTTTGAATCTCCAAGAGTAGTGCTTGCGTCTTTTGATGAATTTGTTGGGCAATTTTAGCGGTGTTTCCCACCGTAAGTTGGACTTGTTTTCCGCCGGCAAAAGCTTCACCAGCGTTGGAAAAATAAAGAATTACTTCCATCTTCAGATCCTTTCTAACTAAAAAGCGCAAAGATTAGTAAAGAACTCGCAACCAATCTTTACGCTACAATTTTTTAATTTGGTGGCAAAATACTATCCACTACTAGTTTTGTATAGTAAATAGCTCCTTCTTTATTAGCGTGAATACCATCATCATAAAACCAATCGTCATGGGCATTACTGGCACTATACCAGTCAATGACATGAACGTTACTGTATTTACTTGGTTGCGCCTTTAGTAAGTCGTTAATTTGATTTTGTGCTTTCACTGATGGCGCGCGCACTGTAATGACATAGACTTGCCGCGTTGAACCAATGACCGCCATTAATTCATCAAAGTGATCTTGCCGAAAAAGTCCGTTGGTTCCTAGAGACAAAATGACGGTCTCCTTCAACTGACCACTGTTAGCTAAGGCTTGCAATACTTCGGCACTATTATAAAGTTGGCGTCCCACTTCCCCATCTAAAAGCAAATTAGGAAAGACTTCCTTTAGGGGTTTCGCTGCCGCGAGAATTACCGAATCCCCTACTGCCGTCACAGGTAAGCTTTGCGCTTTTTCCGCCTGTTCCACTGTGATGCTGTAGGTTTGCGCTAAGGTAGCTAGTGGGCTATCAACCGGATTTGTCGTAGATGAGGTCGTGGTGGTTGTGGCTACGGTGGAATCACTAGTCCCTTCTACTGATGAGGAAGTTGTCGCTGTTGTACTGTTTGCTGTAGTGGAACTACTGGTATCACTACTTACTTCTTGCGCATTGAGACTCGCGTTTTCTTTTAAAATTTGTTCCAATTCTTCTTTTTGCGTATCAGCAGCGACTTTTGGTGGCATAGCTAAAACGATTGTCGCTCCCAAGACTAAAAGAGTATTTACGATTAATTGTATTTTACGTTGTTGCCGCGTCTTTTTACGCGCTAATAAGCCATCAATGAAGACGGTAACTATCAGAATCAACAACACTTCAATCAGGGCATGAAGATACAAATGATTGGCTAAATTTTTTACGCTGCTCTCGTAAAAAATCATTACCGGATATTGAACCAAGTACAGCGTGTAGCTGTGCTTACCAAGAAAACGCCAATAACGCGTATTGCCCCAGCGATTAAAATCACTGCCTGGATGCACCAACATCGCGATGTTCAGACAAGCTAGTAGGCTGAAAAACAGAAAGCCTCCGTGATATAAAGAGCTGTCGTGATCGTGGAACCACCAGAAGCTGGCGATTATTGCTAGTAAGCTAACGAGACCAAGGATGTCAATTAATTGGCGCGCAACAGGCTTTAATTGTTCTTTCAAACGGTGCTGTGGCCAAAGATAAGCCAAGACCATCCCTAAAAGCAAACCAAAAGCGCGGGTGTCGGTTCCGTAATAAACACGCGTAATATCTTGCGGATTGTAAAGGAGCCCCATCAATAAGGCGGAGATTCCCGTTAGACCTAATAAAATAGCAACGTGCTGCCCTTTTTTAGGAAAATATTTGTGTAAAATAAATAAGAGCAAAGGCAAAAGAAGATATAATTGGCCGATGACCCCAATGTACCATAAATGGGTAAATGGCGTTAGTCCGGCAAAATAAGAACTACCAGTAGCGATTTGCCACCAGTTATTCCCTAGTAAGAGGGTACTAAATACGCTGCCGGAAACCTTAGCTGAAGTATAAAGTTGCGGTGCAAAAAAAGTAAGATATAAAATGCTAAAAGCTAAAACCATCAGTAATGCAGGGTAAATCCCTTTGACTCGCTTCCAGAAGTAGCGGCGAAATTGAAAAGTTTGGGTGTCTTTGATTTCTTTTAAAAAGTGACTAGTTAAAAGATAGCCACTTAAGACTAAAAAGAGGACTACCCCAAGAAAGCCACCCGGCAGAGCATTAGGTAGTAAATGATAGCCTAAAACGCCCATAACGGCGATGCCGCGAAAAGCATCCAAACTAGTGAGATGTCTTGGCGGCGATGATGGTGTTGGAATCTTTTTCATAGCTAGGCGTCACTCTTTCTCTATTATTTGTTCCCAGTATAAAGGATTGGCAAACAAGAAGAAAGTTGGAATTATCTAAGGTTTTTATAAGTTTGCTTAAGTGCGACTTTCAGTAACAAAAAGGCATCTCCTCTTCCGAGGAAGACACCTTTTGTTTAGCTCTTTACTCTTAAGCGTTAAGGTAATTAAATAATCCCCCCACTGTTGCGTCGGGTAAGTCTACAGCGACGCCATCCACAGTGATTTCTTTTACTTTCAAATAATCTTGTAAATCAGGCACCTCTTTAAATTGCGCGGCAACAAAATCACTGGCTTTAGCATACTCAGCCCATTGAAAATTTTGGCCATCTTGACTATACGCGAATTTTAACATGATTGGTGTTCCTTTCCTCAAACTAGATTTTAAAAATTTTAGTAATGTGCCAGCTACCGGCTAAATCACCGCTAACTTCTTGATTAAAATACCCCATTTTTAAAGCTGCGGCAACTATTTGCCCTCGTAAAAGGACCATTAATTGTTGACTGACAGCTTGAGGAAAGGTGGCCGCGATTTTTTGCGCTGCTTGATTAAATCTCGCCTGCACATTCGTTAAACTTGTTGTTGTGGTAGGTTGGATGCTGGGGACAACCGTTGCTGTTAATTCCGGCGTTAAAAGACCAAAAAGGACTAGGGATTCCGTGAAAATATCGCGGCGGCCTTCCTTTAAGTTTTTCCCTTGCGCTCGAAAAATTTTAGGGAGCGCTTGATCTAGATAATAATCGACAGTGACGTCTCCAATTAACTGATAAATTTCTTGTAAGGTAGCGGTGGCTTGTGGGTTGCTAAAAAAATTGACGATGGTGGTTTGCGGTAAAGCATTTTGATAAGTCAGTACGCCGTAGCGACTTTCCAACACGGTTTGACTTACTTGGTCTTGCCGCCAACTGGCAATAACGTCCGCTGGTGCGGCTAGCGGTTCGGTAGGTTCAATTACCGGTAGACTAGCCCATAAAGCCTCTAACGTGGTCTTAGGAGGGATTTCAGCAATAATTTCTGCAACGATTGGTTCCAGATAAGTGTGAGCCACCAAATCTTGCGGCCAACTCGCTATTTGACTCGTGTAGCGGCGGTCTTGCCGCTTTACCCAGTTACGAGCTACTAATTCATCTAACGTTTGATCAAACTTCGGGACATGAGGAAACTGTTGTTTTAATTCCCGTAAAATGACTGCTGGATGTTGTAACAAGTAGGCGTGTAGTTCCGGAAAAAAGTTGCGAATATTTTTCGAGGTCCCTTGCGGCAAATAAAGCATTAGCGGCCCTCCCATTCCCGGTAAAACTCCTCTAGGAAACTCTCCATAAAGGCTTGGGGTTTTTCGGCTAACTTTTGACCACCAGCGGTACTCATAAGTCCGCTAATTTTCAATAGCTTGTCGTAAAAGTGTTGAATGATGGAGCTATTAGGTACGCCAACTTTTTTTTCGTCATAGATTGGTGTATTGCGGGTAGCGCCGTACATAAAGGTACGGGCGATACCAATGGCCCCAATGGCTTCTAGTAAATCGGCATCTTGGACAACTTTGACGATTAGAGAGACTGGATTATCAGGAAGCCGTTTACTAAAAGAAATTTGCCCGATACTAGTTATTAATTTTTCTTGTTCTTCACCGACAATATTCCACTTTGTTAATTGCGTAACCAGTTGCTGGTGGGCTAAATCGGCATCTGGAAAAAACTTTTTATCTAACATCTCATGTAAATAAGCTAGTAAACGTGCATCGTGTAATTCTGCTGGTGTTAAGCCTTCCAATTTACCAATTTTTTGACTATTGCTGACAACCCGCAAGATATGGGCGAGATCGTGGCCGGAGTTGTCGCTTGCAAAAAAACTGGCCACCCAAGCTTCTACTTCTTTAAAATCAATGGTCAAATAGACACCTCTTTTATTTGTTTAAAAAAGACCTGTAGCTCACGCCACAGGTACTTTTTTAATTTATTTTTTAGGCAAAAGCATTGGTTAGTGGTGGTACAACTTGTTTTTTCCGAGAAACAACCCCAGCAAGGTCTGCTTCTTGTTCCACTAACGTCACGCCAAAAGCAGCTTCTACTTTGTCTAAGTCACTACCTTCAACGATTAATAAAGAATTGCTGGTTAAAATATTAGTTACGACTAAGATAAACAAGTCATAGCCATTAGTAGCGTTGCTGTCCTTCATGGCAGCAAGTAATGCCTCTTTCCGTGCTTTGACTTCGTCTAAGTCTACCGTATTGACTTGAGCAATGCGGATATTTTTGCCCCCCATTGGGAAACTTTTCGCATCAAGGTCTAACAAGTCTGCTTCTGATTTAGCACTTAAGTTTGTCCCAGCTTTTAACATGTCTAAGCCGTACTCTTCTAAGTCGATGTCGGCATAAACTGCTAGACCGGTAGCTGCACTTTTGTCTTCTGGGGTGCAGGTTGGAGATTTAAACAAGAGGGTATCGGAAATAATGGCGGACACTAACATGCCGGCGATTTCTTTAGGAATCGTTACGCCGCCTTCTTTGAACATTTTAAATAAAATAGTCGACGTACAACCCACTGGTTCAGCGCGATAATATAGCGGATTAGCGGTTTGAAAGTTAGCAATCCGGTGGTGATCGACAACATGAGTTACCACAACATCTTCAATGTCGGCTACCGATTGTTGAAATTCATTGTGATCCACTAACATGACGGTTTCTACTTCTGTGCTGGCTTTTTCAATCACGCGTGGTGCGGCAACGCCAAAGTAATCTAAAGCAAACTGGGTTTCTTCACTAGGTGCGCCTAAAGCAACAGCCTCGGTGTCGTGGCCTAATTCGTTTTGTAAATAGCTGTACGCAATCGCTGCGCCAATCGCGTCAGTATCGGGATTTTGGTGACCAAAAATTAATGATTTTGACATGATTTCACTCCTTTATTTTCCTAATCTATCATAGCAAATTTTAGCGCGCTTTAAAAGAATTTCTCTAAAAAAAGAGAGGAAGCTATCAGCTAGCTTCCCTTCTTCAATATTGTTGCCTATTAGAAGACACGTGTCTTATAGCCTTGGTAATCAGTGGTGTGTAAGATTTTTTGAGCATTTAACACGCGTTCTTTAGTTGGTGGATCAATTCCTTCCAGTGGATAGTCAATCCCTAGTTGTTCCCATTTGTATTTACCCATCGTGTGGTAAGGCAAAATTTCTACTTTATCCACGTTATGCAAGGTCTTAATGAAAGCATCTAAGCGCACTAGAAATTCATCATAGTCGCTCCGTTCAGGCACCAAAACGTGACGAATCCAAACTGGTTTACCGGTATCGGATAAATATTTAGCCATTGCTAAGATATTTTCGTTGGTATGACCGGTTAAACGTTTGTGACCTTCTGCATCGATATGTTTAATATCAAACAACAAGAGGTCGGTATATTCCATTAACTCTTTAAATTTAGAAAAGAAGGGTTCTTCGTAAGTAAACGGTTGACCACACGTATCAATTGTTGTATTGACGCCCCGTGCTTTTGCTTTTTTAAACAGGTCAATCAGAAAGTCAATTTGTAATAAAGGCTCGCCACCAGAAACAGTTAAGCCACCTTTTTTACCCCAATAGCTTTTATACTTTAGGGCTTCGTCTAAAACATCATCTGCAGTCCGCAGTTTTGCTTTAGGATTTTTTAAACGCCAAGTGTCGGGATTGTGACAGAATTGACAACGCATTTGACAGCCTTGCATAAAGACGATAAAACGTACGCCAGGACCATCAACAGAACCGAAGCTTTCAATGGAATGGACATTCCCTAAAACTTCATTATTTTCATTGACAGGAACAGATTTAACTTGGGCAGACATGACATCTTTCCCCTTTCTGTACAGTGTAGCGTCAACTTTTTAAAGCTGCGCTTAACAGCAACTACATACATTTAAAAAAGAAGAAGCGGTGGGAACTGTTACGCCCCCATCCGCCTCTAGTTAGAACTTATTACATATGATCGTGGAAAGTACGGGAGATAACATCCAATTGTTGTTCACGAGTTAAGTCGATAAATTTAACGGCATAACCGGAAACCCGAATTGTGAAGTTAGCGTACTCTTCTTTTTCTGGATGTTCCATAGCGTCAACAAGTTTTTCTTTACCAAATACGTTCACGTTCAAATGGTGAGCGCCTTTGTCAAAGTAACCGTTCAAGACGTTTACTAAGTTTTCTACTTGTTCATCTTCGTCATGACCTAAAGCATCAGGATTAATACTTTGGGTATTAGAAATACCATCCAAAGCATATTCGTAAGGCAATTTAGTCAAGGAGTTCAAGGAAGCAAGTAAACCAGATTGTTCAGCACCGTAAGATGGGTTAGCCCCTGGAGCTAAAGGTTCGCCAGCGGCACGTCCATCAGGAAGAGCACCAGTAGCTTTACCATAAACAACGTTAGAAGTAATGGTCAGAATAGAAGTTGTAGGTTCGGAATCACGGTAAGTATGGTAGTGTTCCAATTTTTCTAAGAAGGTCTTCAACAACCAAACAGCGATTTCATCGGCACGTTCGTCATCGTTACCATATTTAGGGAAGTCCCCATCAATCTTGTAATCTACAACGATACCATTTTCGTCACGGACAGTAGAAACTTTAGCGTATTTAATAGCGGATAAAGAGTCAACTACGTGAGAGAAACCAGCGATACCAGTTGCAAAAGTACGTTTCAAGTTAGTATCCATCAAAGCAAGTTCAGCTGCTTCGTAGAAGTATTTATCATGCATGAAGTGAATAGCGTTCAATACGTTAACGTACATCCCAGCTAACCATTCCATCATGTCATCATAACGGGCCATAACTTCTTCAAAGTCTAGGACTTCAGAAGTGATTGGACGGTAAGAAGGTCCAACTTGAACTTTAGATTTTTCATCAACCCCACCGTTGATCGCATATAACAAAGCTTTAGCTAAGTTAGCACGAGCACCGAAGAATTGCATTTCTTTACCAGTTTGCGTAGCAGATACACAGCAACAAATTGCGTAGTCATCTAACCAGAATGGACGCATTGCATCGTCGTTTTCGTATTGGATAGAAGAAGTTTCTACAGAGATTTTAGCAGCATATTCTTTGAAGCCTTCTGGTAAACGAGAAGAATAAAGAACAGTCAAGTTTGGTTCTGGAGATGGTCCCATGTTTTGTAAAGTACGTAAGAAACGGAAGTCATTTTTAGTTGTTAAAGTACGTCCGTCAATCCCCATACCAGCGATAGATAAAGTAGCCCAAACAGGGTCACCTGAGAATAATTCGTTGTAAGAAGTAATCCGCGCAAATTTAACCATCCGTAATTTCATTACTAAGTGGTCGATTAATTCTTGAGCGCCTTCTTCAGTCAATGTTCCGTTTTCGATATCGCGTTGGATATAGCAATCTAAGAATGCGGAAATACGGCCGATAGACATTGCAGCACCGTTTTGTTCTTTAATGGCAGCCAAGTAACCGAAGTAAGTCCATTGAACTGCTTCTTGAGCGTTTTCAGCTGGGCGAGAAATATCAAAGCCGTAAGCTGCAGCCATTGTTTTCATGCGTTTTAAAGCATTGTATTGGTCAGTGATTTCTTCACGTAAACGAATATCTTCGTCAGTGAATTGACCGTGACCACAGTTTTCATGGTCGTTGAATTTTTGTTCCATTAAGTAGTCGATACCGTATAAAGCAACACGACGGTAATCCCCTACGATACGTCCGCGGCCGTAAGTATCAGGAAGACCTGTGATGATTTTGTTACGACGAGCAGCGCGAATTTCTGGAGTGTAAACATCAAAAACACCTTGGTTATGCGTTTTATGATATTTAGTAAAGACTTTGTGTAATTCTGGATTTGGTTTGTAGCCGTAGTTTTCTAAAGCTTCTTCAGCCATCCGGATACCACCATAAGGCATGAAAGCACGTTTTAAAGGTTTGTCAGTTTGGATACCAACAATCTTTTCTTCGTCTTTTAAGTCTTCAGCAATGTAACCAGCACCATATGCGTCAGCAGCAGATACGACGTCAGCTTCCATGTCCAAGACACCGCCATTAGCGCGTTCTTGTTTTTGTAATCCTTGGAGCGTTTTCCATAATTTGCTTGTTGCTGCAGTTGGTTCAGCTAAGAAGCTAGCATCGCCTTCATATGGAGTGTAGTTAGCTTGGATAAAATCACGCGTGTTGATTTCTGTTTTCCAAAGATGACCTTTGAAACCAGCCCAAGCGGGTTTGTCAACATTTGACATTTTTTCTAATTCTTTTGCAATTCCCATTAATGAGACCTCCTTAAAAGTATATGATCACTCATATGTAACAGGTTTACGAGTAAAGTATAACACAAAGGTAATGGATTGCAAGTGCAATTCCTCAAGTTTGTTGACTTTTTTTCAAATATTTCCTTGAGAATCGTTAAATCCCTTGGTATATAAAGGATTGTCTCTTGTGAAGTTAATTTTATACCAAGTGTTTTTATGAAAAAATTAAGGAAATCTGTGTTATTTTTCCACCTCCCTGTATTAAAACAGCTAGTGAAAACTGTCAAAGATATACAACAGTGGAAACCGTTTCCACTCTATGGTCCTAAAATGCATTAAACCGCCCTTTTCCATAAAAGAAGAGCTAGTTTCTCACCAAAATATGACGAGAAACTAGCTCATTCTCAATTAGAATTTATAACTGAGAATCCGAATCTTTTGTGTTTTCTTTGAGGATGGCTGGCGTTAAAACACTCATCACCGGGCCAACTTGTTTCTCATCCAGTAAGAAACTCCCGTTACTAGTGCGTTCGCTGAAGGTTAGGTCCTCTGGTGTAAAGGTAACTTCTTGCCCTTTACCACTAATGATTGTGAAAACTTGATCATTATTTTGTACCGAATCAAAGAACACAACACGATGCGGATTTTTCTTTAATTCTTTTAAGACCATTAAGCCTCGTTTGGCGCGACTCAAGGGATCAATAATCTGCCCTAAGAATTTTTTGGTAGCGCCTCGTTGTGTCACCATGACTACTGGTGTATCCCCTTGCGCTTCCAACAAGATGCCATTGACGACATAATCTTCAGGTTTCAAGTTGATGGATTTCACACCACTAGCTTTCGCCCCGACTACGGGGACTTCGGCCAATGGATAACGCAGTGCAAAACCGCGATAAGTAACCAGTAAAACATCCAATTCTTCCTCTGTAGTGAGAAAAATAATATTTTGCAAAATGTCATTGTCTTTTAGCTTGATTCCTTGGGTGCTTTTTGTCTTATAAGTCCGCCATGGTGCAAACTCTTTTAATTCCGTTTGCTTAATGAGACCATTTTTAGTAATGAAGACCAGACGCTGTTGGGCCAACTGATGATAGCCCACCACTTGCAAGATTTCTTCATCCAGACTTAAGCCGTTAATGGTTTGCGAAATATGTTCTCCTAGGTCTTTCCATTTTAAATCAGGCAAATCATAAACTGGTCGGTAGATGACATTACCATGGGTCGTAAAGAGTAACAGATGATCGAGGGTGTTTAACTCTTGGGCAAAGAGCAAGCGATCCCCTTCCTTTAATCCTACTTCATTGAAGTTAGACGCTGCCACCGAGCGTAGGGAAGTTCGTTTGAGATAACCTTCATGGGAGACGGTCACCATCACATCTTCTGAGGCCACTAAAATTTCTGTTTCAATTTTGATTTCTTCAATTTCGTTTTGAATCACGGTTAAGCGTGGCGTAGCGTATGTTTTCCGAATTTGCCGCAATTCTTTTTTCAGTAAGTGATCCAACTCGCTAGGATTTTCAATAATTAATTGTAGCTTACTAATCTCTTCTTGCAGCTCGTGATCTTCTTTTTGTAAAAGCGTAATGTCGGTGTTGGTCAAACGATAAAGCATCATGGTGACGATGGCTTCGGCTTGCTCTTCACTAAATTGAAATTCTTGAATTAAATTTAATTTAGCATCTTTTTTATCTTTACTGCCGCGAATAATTTGGATGACTTCATCGAGAATCGAAAGAGCCTTCATTAAACCTGCCACGATATGTTGCCGTTTTTGCGCTTTAGACAACTCAAAGATACTCCGCCGTTTAATGACGTCGCGACGGTGGGTCAAATAGCTTTGTAGAATTTTTTTCAAGCCTACTTGCCGGGGTGCTTTTTCGTCAATAGCCACCATATTGAAGTTGTAATTAATTTGTAAGTCGGTATTTTTCAAGAGGTAATTTAAAATACCCTCACTATTAGCTTCTTTTTTCAGTTCTACCACGATGCGCAACCCTGTCCGGTCGGATTCGTCCCGCACTTCAGCAATCCCGTCAATTTTTTTATTCAAACGAATTTCATCCATTCGTTTCACTAGCACTGCTTTATTGACTTCATAAGGAATTTCAGTAATGACGATTTGCTGTTTGGCCCCTTTAATGGACTCAATGGCTGTTTGCGAGCGCAAAATTGCTTTACCGCGGCCCGTTTCATAGGCGTGACGTAATTCATTTTTACCTTGTAAAATGCCGCCGGTAGGAAAATCAGGTCCCGGAATAAATTCCATCAATTTTTCTAGGCTCGCTGTAGGATGATCTACTAAATAAATCGCCCCGTCAATCACTTCGCCTAAGTTATGGGTGGGAATTTCCGTAGCGTAACCGGCAGAAATTCCAGTAGAACCGTTGACTAACAAGTTAGGAAATGCCGCCGGTAAAACTGTAGGTTCTTTTTCTGAATCGTCAAAGTTCCAGACTAAATCGACGGTTTCTTTATCGATATCGGCTAATAATTCTGTCGAAAGTTTGGAAAGGCGCGCTTCCGTGTAACGCATCGCTGCAGGAGGATCCCCATCCATGGAACCGTTATTACCGTGCATTTCAATCAAAACTTCCCGCAACTTCCAATTTTGGCTCATGCGCACCATGGCTTCATAAATACTGGAGTCCCCATGGGGATGGTAATTCCCCATGATATTCCCCACTGATTTCGCTGATTTTCTAAAAGGTTTGTCAAAAGTATTGCCATCTTGGTGCATGGCAAATAAAATGCGCCGTTGCACTGGTTTTAAACCGTCACGAATGTCAGGTAAGGCGCGCTCTTGAATGATGTACTTGGAGTAGCGGCCAAAGCGATCTCCCATGACATCTTCTAAGTTTAAATCTTTAATGTCGTTGGCACGTTTCATCGGCTACTCCTCCTCTAAATCAAATAATGAAAATGTTTCAAAATTATCCACGTCTTCTTCGCTGAAAGTTGGCGTGGCGGCTGGTGCTTTTGTTGTTGGTGTCTCCGTTATTGCTGAAGTGACTTCTTCAGATGATGTCGCCGTTTCAACGGGTACTTCAGGATCATCTTGATAAGCTAATTCTTCTTGATTTTCTAAAATCGAACCTTCTTCTTCCAAGGTGAAAGCCACGTGACTTTCAATCCATTTCCGCCGAGGTTCTACTTTGTCCCCCATTAATGTCGCTACCCGTCGTTCTGCTTTGGCAGCATCATCAATCCGTACGCGGATTAAAGTCCGACTTTCAGGATTCATGGTAGTTTCCCAAAGTTGTTCAGCGTTCATTTCTCCTAGCCCTTTGTATCGTTGCAATTGGTATCCTTTACCAAAACGTTGAGTAATGTCACCTAATTCGTCTTCTGTCCAGGCGTATTCGATTTGGGCTTTGGCGCCGACCCCTTTTTGCACTTTGTAAAGGGGTGCTAAGGCGATATAGACTTTCCCCGCTTCAATTAACGGTTTCATATACCGATAAAAGAAGGTTAACAATAAGACTTGAATGTGGGCGCCATCGGTATCGGCATCCGTCATGATAATGACTTTGTCGTAATTGGCATCGTCAACGGTGAACTCTGGACCAACGCCTGCGCCAATCGTATAAATCATCGTATTGATTTCTTCATTTTTTAAAATATCTTGGAGTTTGGCCTTTTCCGTGTTAATGACTTTCCCCCGCAAAGGCAAAATCGCTTGGAACTTGCGATCACGTCCTTGCTTTGCTGAGCCGCCAGCGGAATCCCCTTCCACTAAGAAAAGTTCATTGCGCTTAGGGTTTTTAGACTGCGCCGGTGTGAGCTTACCTGAAAGGAGGGATTCCCCTTTCTTTTTCTTTTTCCCCGTCCGGCTTTCTTCCCGTGCTTTGCGGGCAGCTTCTCTTGCTTCCCGCGCTTTTAAAGCTTTCTTCACTAAAAGTTGAGCCACATCGCCATTTTCTTGCAGGTAAAAAGAAAGTTGTTCCCCCACGACGCCATCCACGATGCTTCGGGCAATGGGCGTTCCTAATTTTTCTTTTGTTTGACCTTCAAATTGTAAAAGATGCTCCGGCACACGCACGGATAAGACAGCGGTTAAACCTTCCCTAAAATCGGAACCTTCTAAGTTTTTATCTTTTTCCTTTAAGAGTCCTGCTTTTCTGGCGTACTCATTAAACGCTTTAGTTAAAGACGTTTTCATGCCGACTTCATGGGTTCCCCCATCTTTAGTACGAACGTTATTGACGAAACTCAAGACCGTTTCCGAATAGCCATCGTTATACTCTAACGCACACTCGACTTCCATACCTTCTTTTTCCCCGTCAAAATAAATCACCGGCGTTAAGGCGTCTTTTTCTTCGTTCAAGTAGCTCACGAACTCTTTGATGCCTTCTTCGTATTGGAAGATATCTTCTTTAGGTTCTTCGCCACGTAAATCTTTAAGAGTAATTTTGACGCCTTTTAATAAGAAGGCGGATTCTCGCAAGCGTTCTTCTAAGGTTTCATAAGAAAAACGAATCGTGGAAAAAATAGTTTTATCCGGCATGAAACGTACTTCCGTACCGTTGCGCTCTTTGGTCTTACCTATTTTTTTCAACGTGCCGTGGGGTTTGCCACCATCGACAAATTTTTCTTCGTATAAGACGCCCTCACGGACGATTCGCACGGTTAACCAAGTAGAAAGAGCGTTCACGACACTAGCCCCTACACCGTGTAAGCCACCAGAAGTCTTATAGCCGCCTTGACCAAATTTCCCGCCGGCGTGTAAGACCGTAAAAATAACTTCTACGGTGGGAATACCTGAAGCGTGCATCCCTACTGGCATTCCGCGCCCGTAGTCTTTCACCCCTAAGGAACCATCAGAATAAAGGACAACATCTATTTCATTGCCGTAACCGGATAAAGCTTCATCGACAGCATTATCCACGATTTCATATACTAAATGGTGTAAGCCCCGATGGTCGGTGGAACCGATATACATTCCGGGACGCTTACGGACAGCTTCCAGCCCTTCAAGGACTTGAATGCTGTCGTCATTATATTCTTGTTTTTTAGCTACCACAGTCATTTCTCCTTTTTACATTTCCTTATGTACAATACCGATTTTACGCCCATCTGTCAAACGTCCCCTAAAAAAACTTGTTAAAATTTCCCCATATGGTACACTTAAATTCGGATTCATTTCATCGTTAAAAATCGAGGTTGAGGTATTTATGAAAATTATTTTATTGTTTGTGGTGGCCTATTTACTAGGCTCCATTCCTTCCGGCGTTTGGATTGGCAAAGTCTTTTTCCAAAAGGACATTCGCGACTACGGCTCTGGGAACACGGGAACCACCAATACGTTCCGGGTTTTAGGTAAAAAAGCAGGCTTTACAGTGTTTGTGATGGACGTTTTAAAAGGGACATGTGCCACGGTCTTACCGTTAATCTTTGGGGTAGACATCAATCCTTTGTGGTTTGGGATTGCCGCAATTTTAGGACATACTTTCCCCATTTTTGCTAACTTTAAAGGGGGCAAAGCTGTGGCTACTTCAGCGGGCATGCTCTTAGGGTATCATCCGCTCTTCTTCTTGTATTCAGCCGCCATCTTTTTAATCATTTTGTATCTAAGTTCAATGGTGAGCGTCGCTTCCATGGTGGGGGCAATTTTAATTACTATCTCCACCATCATTTTACCTTTAGTTTTACCTGCGATTTTACCACAGCAAGATTGGCTGTTAACGGCGATTGCTTTTGCCGTCAGTGTTTTTATTATTTTCCGACATCGTGAAAATATTCAACGGATAAAAAAGGGCACCGAAAGCCGCGTCTCCTTTGGTTTACATCCGCAGAAAAAAGATAAATAAACACAAAGTAAAAAGTGATTTCTCGCCAAAAGAGAAATCACAAGTCTAAATATATGGAACCTCCATGGAAAACTTAGCCGTTTTTTCGTGGACGTTCTTTTTTTTAATAAAAGGAAGTTCATTTTTTCGTAGACGAATTGAACTTATCCGCGAAACGCTTTTCCCCTAAGGCTTTTAATAATTCTTGATTTTCATATAAATTTTGTCCTAGTTTTAACCAACCTGCTGCGAATCTTTTAAATTTGCTACAGGGAAAAGTCGGACATTCATAGCAAAAGTGATACCTTTTTTCTCGATACAACATTGATAGATGCCACATCTTCTTATTTCACAGTGCCCTGCTGCGCCTAGGCATTTATTGTTAGTTCGCGTATAGATAGGACAATTACCACAAAAAATACCGCAGCAAGGAGTACGACCTAGGTAATAGTGGGGCTTGGCTTCATCTTGTTTCATAGTCAGGCTCCTTTACTTCTAAACGTTAGAAATAACTTAAGGGAAGCCAAGCTCCCTTAAGTGTTGTCTTCTTACAAGATGCCAATAGTAAAGGAGCGCTGAAAATCTTTTTCCGGCTCCAAAATATTATTGCCAAATTTTTCGGAAAAATCGCCACTGGCATCTAAGGTGTCGGCGATACCACACCATGGTTCGATGCAGACAAAAGGCATTTTTTCTGGATTGGCGGTCCAAAAGCCAGTGAAAGGAAAACCTTCAAAGGCGACCTCCACCCCTAAATGGGTCTTTGGATTCACTAAAGTAAATGCTGTTTTTTCTGGTGTAGCCAAAATCAGCGTGTCTTCGGCAAAAAGTTCGCTAGCTAAGGAAACAGGTTGTGTAAAGTCAAAAGTTCTTGCTTGCTCTAAGTCCAGATAAGGAGCAACTAAAGCTAATTGTTGGTACGTTTCTTGCGGTTTGGCCGTCAGTTGATAGTCCCGAAAGGTTTCCCCAGCTTTTAAAGGTACCCGAAACGCTGGATGTGCGCCTAAACCAAAGACTAACGCTTGTTTTTTGCTGGGATTTACGACCTCATAAGTAACGGTTAATTGGGCTGCCAACAATTGATAACGAATCCGCAAAACAAACGCAAAAGGATAAACAGCCAAAGTTTCCGGTGAACTAGTTAACTGGAACACAACATGGTGGGCACTTTTTTCCACGACAGTAAATTCTTTGTCGCGGGCAAAGCCATGCTGTCCCAAAGAGTATTCTTTTCCTTGATAGGTGTAGGTATCGTCTTTTAAACGACCCACCACAGGGAATAACACTGGTGCGTGGCGCCCCCAGTATTGGGAATCCCCTGACCAGAGATATTCCAATTGATGGCTCAAGCTATAAAGACTAATCAGTTCCGCGCCTTTTTCTTGGAACTGCGCTTTAATAAACGCATTCTCTAAAGTTATCATTAGGGCACACTCCTTAAGATTGTTGGGCTAACTCGTTAAAGAAACGTTCATTTAAAACTTTTAAGTAGGTGCCCTTCATCCCTAAAGAACGAGATTCAATGACGCCAGCTGATTCTAATTTCCGCAACGCATTGACAATAACCGAACGGGTAATCCCGATTTCATCGGCAATGGAAGAAGCCGTCAAGCGTCCTTCTTTATCCCCTAACGCGGCAAAAATCGCTTTAACAGCTTTCATTTCGCTGTAAGAAAGGGTGGAAAGTGCCATTTGGACTTGCGTCGTGGAACGAATTTCAGCTTCCATTGTACGCGATTGTTGATACAAAACTTGCATCCCAATTACGGAAGCCGTATATTCTGCTAAGACTAAATCTTCATCTTGGAACCGTTCTTGCATCCGAGAAAAAATTACCGTTCCCAACCGTTTGCCCGCCCCATAAATCGGGACAATCGTCGTGACCCCAAATGGATAATTAGCCCGTGCTTCAACGGGAAAAGCAGTCAAATCGCTAGTGATGGGCACATTTTCACTCGTTTCGGTTAAACGGTCCATGGCTGCGGTGTATTCTTTAGGAAATTGTTTTTCCTCAAACATATTTTTGATACGTTGATTGTTGACATCGTGCTTTTCGTTTAAACCAATGAGGATTCCTTGTTCATCAATGATGTAGCAATTGGAATCTAGTAAATCCCCCGAGACCATCGCCATTCGGTCATAAGGTAAAGCCCCATTTTGTTCTACATCAAAAGCGTTGTTTTTTTGTAACAAGTTATTCATTTGACGCATTTTCTCTAATAAAGTCACTGACTTCTCCTCCAATTCTTTTTTATAAAATATAACGGCTTAAATCGCGATCTTCCGCAATTGAGCCAATTTTTTCTACTACATAAGCTTCGGTAATTAAAATCTCTCCCATATCCAACCCAGAAGCTTCAAACAGTAACTCTTCCAACAATTTTTCTAAAATTGTATGGAGACGCCGCGCCCCGATGTTATCAGTTTCGGTATTGACGGCAAAAGCAATCTCAGCCATTTTAGCGATGGCTTCTTGCGTGAATTTCACTTTGACATTTTCCGTGGCCAGTAAGGCTGTATATTGGCGAATCAAAGAATTTTTTGGTTCCGTTAAGATCCGAACGAAATCTTCTTTGGTTAAATCGTTAAGCTCAACACGAATCGGAAAACGTCCTTGTAATTCAGGAATCAAGTCCGCAGGTTTTGAAACGTGGAAAGCACCAGAAGCAATAAACAAGACGTGATCAGTATCGATGGATCCATATTTCGTTTGCACGGTGGAACCTTCAACAATTGGTAAAATATCCCGTTGTACTCCTTCCCGCGAGACGCCGGCGGATTGTTGCTGGGACTTAGAGGTAATTTTATCAATTTCATCAATAAAGATGATGCCGTTATTGGCAGCTAACTTAATGGCTTGCGAGTGAATGTCCCCGAGGTTTACTAATTTTTCTTGTTCTTCTTGAATTAAAACTTCCCGTGCTTCTTTAACGCTGACGGTGCGTTTGATTTTTTTTGGCGGATTTAAAGCCGATAAAGTATCGCCTAAATCAATCCCCATTTGTTCTAAACCGTTATTCATCATGGGCATCTTGGGTTTAACTTCTTGGACTTCCACGGTAACTTCACGATTTTCCAACAAACCTTTAGCTAGTTGGTCCGCAACGGTTTGACGATTGGTTTTAATTGTGTCGTTGACTTCTTCTTTTTCTTCTTGGGGGGCTTGCATTTGATTAAACATGTTCATCATGTTTTCGTAGGGATTGCTGCCTTGCCGTTTTTCTTTTTTAATTCCGGGCACCAACACTTTTACTAGGCGGTCGTTGGCATTGCGGTAAGCTTTAGCGTAGACCTCAGAGTATTTTTGTTCTTTGACGATTTGAATGGCATTTTCCACCAGATCCCGCACCATGGATTCTACATCACGCCCTACATAGCCTACTTCTGTAAATTTCGTCGCTTCCACCTTAACAAAAGGTGCTTTCACAATGGTGGCTAAACGGCGAGCAATTTCTGTTTTCCCTACCCCAGTAGGTCCAATCATTAAAATATTTTTCGGCGTCACTTCTTTTTGCATTTCTTCGTCTAATTGCAAACGACGATAGCGATTTCTAAGAGCGATGGCTACTGCCCGTTTGGCAGCCCCCTGCCCGACGATGTAGTGATCTAAATCCGCAACGATTTCCCGTGGTGTTTTGTTTATTTCAGACATAGTAACTCCCTCTTCTAAAATTCTTCAACGATAATGTTGTGGTTAGTAAAAATACAAATATCTGCGGCGATGTTTAACGCCCCTTCGGCAATTTCTTTAGCCGTTAAGTCAGGACTGCCGTATTTCATCATGCCCCGCGCAGCCGCTAAAGCATAGTTACCACCAGAGCCAATGGCTAAGACGCCATCGTCTGGGGTGATTACTTCACCCGTCCCGGAAACTAAGAGCATTTCTTCTTTATTCATGACAATCAGCATGGCTTCTAGTTTCTGCATTGCTTGTTGAGTGCGCCATTCTTTGGCTAATTCCACTGCGGCCCGCGTTAAGTTGCCATTATATTCATTGAGCTTGGCTTCAAATTTTTCTTCTAAAGTAAAGGCATCGGCAACACCGCCGGCAAAACCCACAATGACTTCATCATTGTAAATCCGCCGTACTTTGCGGGCCGTTCCTTTCATGACGACTTGTTCCCCCATCGTCACTTGGCCGTCACCAGCCATGGCTAGTTTGCCATCTTTTTTTACGCCACAAATCGTGGTGGAGTGAAATAAACTTTTTGACATCTGTTAAACCTCCTTAAATGTTAAGAACGAGGAAAAAATTGATCATAATTTTGTTGCAAGCGATCCGTAGTTACGTGGGTATAAATTTGCGTAGAAGATAAATTTACGTGGCCTAAAAGTTCTTGAACCGTCCGCATATCCGCCCCGTTATTCAGTAAATGCGTCGCAAAAGTATGACGCAACATATGGGGGTGAATAGAACTGGTTAATGAACTTTTTTTTACCATTTGCGTAAAAACATAACGAATGCCCCGCGGGGTAATGGGTTCTCCTAGCCGATTCACAAAAACAAAGGCGTGTTCTTGGTGATATTTTTCCATTAATGGGGTGCGGGCTTTTTGAAAATAGACTTGTAAGGCATCTTGAGCAAAACTTCCTAAAGGCACGTAGCGCTCCTTATTGCCCTTTCCGTGTAATAAGACGACGCCCATTTGTAAATCGATATCCAGCAGTTGCATCTGGCATGCTTCACTGACCCGTAAGCCAGTGGCATAAAAAACTTCCAGTAAAGCTTGATTGCGATAATCTAACGGCTGGGTACCTGTTAAGGAATCGAACAAAATTTGCAGCTCTTCTTCATAAAAAAATTGCGGCAAACGCTTGGATCCTTTGCGCAAATGAATATAGGAAAAAGGATTTTCCGTCAAGACTTCATTTTTTAATAAAAATTGGTAGAAAGAACGTAGCGAAGAAATTTTACGGCTAACCGTATTGCGGGCGTAGTGGTGATCATAAAGCGCTCCGAGATAGCTTCTAACATCAATGGGTTCTACGTTTAAGTAGCTCCCTCCACCATTTGCCGCTAAAAAGTTTAAATAGTCTTTTAAATCCTCTTGATATGCTGTGACGGTGCGCAAGGAATAACCTCGTTGCGTCAACAAATACTCTTTAAAAAGTACCGGCCAATCCATCTAGCCACCTCCTCAACAAGATAACTTTAGCACATTATAGCCTGACGTGACAATGGAATTGTCAGAATTTAGTTAACAATTCTCATTTTTTAGGGATTCTTTTAAAATCTTCACGAAATCACCAAAATTAGCCCAGAAAAAAAGCTATGAAGACTCGTTTGGTAATCAAACAATTTCTTCATAACTTTACTATTTGTCGTGCTTAAAAGGTTGCTTTTATCGCCGCTAAATCATTTAAGGCGCGCTCAGCTAAAGTTTGATAACGGATTTTTTTATCGCGAATCCGCTCTGGTAATTCCGTTAAAATACCAAAGTTGGCATTCATGGGTTGGAAGTGTTTGCTATCGGCGTGGGTAATGTAATATGCCATGGAACCAATGACGGTGGTTGCCGGAAAGACAACGGGCTCTGTTCCTTGGGCTAAGCGTGCTGCGTTTAAGCCGGCCACTAAACCAGAAGCGGCACTTTCCACGTAACCTTCCACCCCAGTCATTTGGCCGGCAAAAAATAAATCTGGCCGTTTTTTTGTTTGGTAGGTTGGCGTTAATAAATTAGGGGCATCCATAAAGGAGTTGCGGTGCATTACGCCGAAACGCACGAACTCCGCGTTTTCTAGACCGGGAATTAAACGGAAAACCCGTTTTTGTTCCCCCCATTTTAAATGCGTTTGAAAGCCCACCATGTTGTAAAGACTGGCAGCCGCGTTATCTTGACGTAACTGCAAGACTGCATAAGGACGTTTGTCCGTCTTAGGATCTTCTAAGCCCACTGGTTTTAAAGGACCAAACAGCATGGTTTTAATGCCGCGTTTAGCCATAACTTCAATGGGCATACAGCCTTCAAAATATTTTTCTTTTTCAAAGGAGTTTAATGGTGCTGTTTCCGCCTGAATTAAAGCTTCATAGAAAACTTCAAACTCCTCTTTCGTCATGGGACAGTTCAGATAAGCGGCTTCGCCTTTATCATAGCGGGACTTTAAATACACTTTATCCATATCAATAGAACTTTTTTCGATAATCGGTGCGGCCGCATCGTAAAAATAAAAACCTTTAGAATCGTTAAAAGCTTGAATCTCTGCCGCTAATTTTTCAGAAGTTAACGGACCACTGGCGATAACGGTGATACCTTCCGGTAAAGACGTCACTTCTTCTTCGTGGACGGTTACTAGGGGATGATTGCGTAATTTTTCCGTGATGGTTGCTGAAAAAGTATCCCGGTCCACCGCTAAAGCGCCCCCGGCAGGAACGGCCGTGGCATCGGCTGACGCAATTATTAAAGAATCTAATTGGCGCATTTCTTCTTTTAAAACCCCTACTGCGTTGGCTAAGCCATTGGCACGTAAAGAGTTGGAACAGACCAACTCGGCAAAATTCGTCGTGCTGTGAGCTGGTGTCATTTGCACGCTGCGCATTTCATATAAATCTACGGGAATTCCTTGGCGCACAATTTGCCAAGCGGCTTCGCTACCGGCAAGCCCTGCGCCAATTACATTAACTTTAGTCATTTATTTACCTCGTTTATTTTTGCACTTTTTCTTCGTAGTCGCCATTGACACAGACCACTTGTTTGCCGCCTTTAACTTTTTTCTCCACCAGTTCGCCTTGGCAAACGGGACAATTGCGGCCGGTTGGTTTATCCCAAGAGGTATAATCACAGTCGGGATAGCGGGAGCAACCGTAGAAAATCCGATTTTTCTTGGATTTCCGTTCAATCACTTGCCCTTCGTGACAATGGGGACAAGTGACGCCGATTTCTTTGACGATGGCTTTCGTGTTGCGACAGTCAGGAAAATTCGAACAAGCGTAAAATTTCCCGAAGCGTCCCAGTTTAATGACCATTGGCGAGCCACATAGCTCACAGTCAAAGCCCGCGGGCTCATCTTTAATTTGAATTTTTTCAATTTTTTCTTCGGCATCGGTTAATTCTTTTTCAAAAGGTTGATAGAAGCGGTCGATAACTTTCTTCCATTCCTCTAATCCTTCCTCCACCCGGTCCAAGTCATTTTCCATATCCGCGGTAAACTTAATGTCAATGATTTGTGGGAAGAACTCCACAATGAGTTTATTGACGATTTCCCCTAGTTCACTAGGTTCAAAACGTTTATTGGCGAGTTTCACGTAATAGCGCCGTTGAATGGTATCTAAAGTTGGCGCATAGGTAGAAGGTCGGCCCACCCCGTTTTCTTCTAAGGTTTTAATTAACGTCGCTTCAGAAAAACGCGCGGGTGGTTGGGTGAAGTGTTGGTTTTGTTCCACGTCAACGGCTTTCACCACTTCACCGACTACTAATTCTGGTAAATTTTTATCTTGGTCTTTGGTAGTTTCGGGATAAACTTTTAAGTAACCAGGGAATTTAATGACGGAACCGTTAGCGATAAAAGTTACGGTGTTTTGAGCTAACGTTGCTTTCACCGTATCCATCACCGCTGGCGTCATTTGGCTAGCAACAAAACGATTCCAAATTAAAGTGTAAAGTTTTAACTGATCTTTATCTAAAACTTTACTGAGTTTTTCTGGCGTGTGGAAGACACTAGAAGGACGAATCGCTTCGTGGGCGTCTTGGGCGCCTTTTTGATTTTTCACAGCTTGCCGGCGATGAGAAGAAAATTCTTCGCCGTAAGTATCGTGAATGAAATTGCCCGCTTCGGCTTTAGCCGTATCGGCAATCCGCGTGGAATCGGTCCGCATATAAGTAATTAACCCTACCGTGCCCTCTTTCCCAATATGAATTCCTTCATAAAGTTGTTGGGCTACCATCATGGTTTTCCGTGTTCTAAAGTTAATGCGGTTCGCTGCTTCTTGTTGCAAGGAGGAAGTGGTAAAAGGGAGTGGCGCATTTTTTTTCCGCTCTTTTTTCTCGACTTTTGTCACATCGTAATCCGCACTCTTTAATAAGCTCATAACTTTTTTCACGTCTTCAGCGTTATTCAGCTTTTCTTTTTTGCCATTAATGCCATAAAAAGCGGCTTTAAATTTCTTCGTTCCTTTTTTGAAATTCCCATCAATCGACCAATACTCTTCAGGAATAAAATCGCGAATTTCTTGTTCCCGATCAATAATCAATTTTAAAGCAATCGATTGGACGCGACCAGCGCTCAAGCCTTTTTTTACTTTCTTCCACAGAATCGGACTAATGGAATAGCCCACAATGCGGTCTAAGACCCGGCGTGCCTGTTGCGCATCCACTAGATCTAAATTAATAGAGCGGGGATTTTTAAAGGCGGCTTTTACCGCATCTTTAGTGATTTCGTTAAAAACCACCCGATTTTTATCTTGTAAATCTAAACCTAGTAAGTAAGCTAAATGCCAAGCAATGGCTTCCCCTTCTCTATCCGGGTCACTTGCTAGATAAACTTTTTCGGCCTTTTTAGCCTGTGCTTTTAAATTTTTAATGACATCGCCTTTGCCGCGAATGGAAATGTAATGGGGTTCAAAGTTATTGTCAAAATCCACCCCCATCTTGCTTTTTGGTAAGTCCCGGACGTGTCCGACTGAGGCCACCACTTTATAATTTCTGCCGAGATATTTTTCAATGGTTTTTGCTTTGGCAGGGGATTCTACAATTACTAAATATTTAAATGCCACGGCGATTCTCCTTTCCCGTTGACTAACTAACAAATCGGGTATAATCATATGCTAGATAGAATTGTTTTGTCAAGAAAGGATGGCTTTTTCTTAAAAAAACTTGAGTTCTCCTTCAATATCTTGGCTATTTTGAACACATTTGGCGCCTTGTTGAATTAACCAGTGGCAACCAGCAAAATTTCCTTCCATAATATTTCCTGGTAAAGCAAAAACTTCGCGATTA
This sequence comes from Enterococcus nangangensis, assembly GCF_005405245.1. Taxonomy (GTDB): domain Bacteria; phylum Bacillota; class Bacilli; order Lactobacillales; family Enterococcaceae; genus Enterococcus_J; species Enterococcus_J nangangensis. The sequence goes on from NZ_BJDR01000005.1 coordinate 53,524, forward strand.
TTTTCCAACGCTAATTGCGCCGTAATTAACGAACCGCTTCGTTCTTTAGCCGCCACCACCAAAGTCCCACAGCTAAGACCGGCGATAATCCGATTGCGCAACGGAAAATGATGGCGCTTAGGACCCAGTTGGGGTAAATACTCACTTAAAAGTAAACCTTTCTCACCAATTTGTTTTTGCAGCTGCGCGTTTTCAGCCGGATAAAAAATATCTAAGCCGGTTCCTAAACAAGCGATAGTGGCTCCACCGCCAGTTAAGGCTGTTTCGTGCGCCAAAGCATCAATACCGCGAGCTAGACCCGAGACAATCACCCACTCTTTAACTAAAGGGCCAATTAAACGTCGCAAAATGGCACGACTGTTGGCAACAGGACTACGCGTACCCACCACACTCAACGCTTTTTCTTGCAACAAAGACAAGTTCCCTTGGTAAAACAATAGGCAAGGAAAACGATAACTTTCTATTAAATAGGGCGAGTACGCTTCATCAAGAAACGTCACATGGGGTAATTCTTGCAAATATTTAATTTTTTCTGGCGTCTGCAAAAGTGCGCTATAGGCGGTGATAAATTTTTCCTGGCGCTTAACTGGTAAGAGTTGTGCTAACTCATAAGGCGTAATATCTGCGGCTTCGGCGTCAGTGAGTTGCTGTAACAAAGCGGCCATAGTGATGTTGCCGACACCTGGTGTGAGATACAATTGATAAAGTAATGTTTTACGACTCATAAAAAAACCTCCTTTAGCAAAAAGTACGCAAAGGAGGACAAAATTTTTTATAAATATTCTTTCACTGGCGCAAAAGTTTTCCGGTGAATCGGGGTAATTCCTTCAGCAGCGAGTCCGGCTAAATGTTCAGCCGTCCCGTAACCAGCGTTGTGGGCAAAACCATAGCCGGGATAAAGCTTGTCGTAGTCGGCCATTAAATGATCCCGGGTAACTTTAGCGATAATCGAGGCAGCGGCAATGGAAACCGAGCGCGCGTCCCCTTTAATCAAACTCGTTTGCGGCAGGGGTAAATCTAACTTCATGGCATCTAACAATAAATAATCAGCCGGAATTGCTAATTTTTCCACCGCTTCCATCATGGCCAGTTTCGTAGCTTGGTAAATATTAACGCGATCAATAACGTCTTGATCTTGAATGCCGATGCCAATCGCCAGGGCTTCTGCTTGAATTTTGGTAAAGAGCTCTTCTCTTTTCTTTAAGGAAAGCTGTTTAGAGTCGTTGACTTCTAACAAGTCACAATCCACTGGTAAAATCACCGCCGCTGCCACCACGGGACCCGCTAAAGGGCCACGCCCCACTTCATCAATACCGGCGATAGCTTGATACCCATGTTGCCGTAAATCCCGCTCAAAGGAAAGCCGAGCAAGAAAAGCTGCTTTTTTTGCCGCCAATTTTTCTTGTTGCTTCGTAAAACTTTTCAGGGCTTGTTGCACACCTTTGCGTTCGTCTTGTGCTAGTTGTGCTAAGGTTTCTGGCGAGACAGTAGGCGCTTGTAAAAGTTGTTTGACCTGGGTAATCGTTAAACTCATACTAGATCCTCCACGTGATCAAAAGTCAAGGCACCTAATTTTCCGTTACGCAATTCATTTAACAATAGCTCAGCGCCTCGTAAATAATCGTCTTTAAAACCTCTTTTAGCGGTAATGAATAGTAATTGTTCTACGCTAGGTAACTGTAACTCTGTTGCCGTAAAACCGTAACGTTCCACTAGCGCTTGCGGGTAAAAAGCCGTCAAAAATTCTAAAGTATAAAGCGCTAAGTCATCTAAGTGTAGCAATTGATCTTTAATCGCCCCGGTGACTGCTAATTTTTTTGCGACTTCCGCATCTTCAAATTTCGGCCACAAAATTCCTGGAGTGTCCAGAAGTTCTAGTTGATTGCCAACTTTTAACCATTGTTGGCCTTTCGTGACTCCTGGTTTATTGCCAGTTTGGGCAATTTTTTTTCCCACTAAACGATTTAATAAAGTGGATTTCCCGACATTAGGAATACCAATCACCATGGCACGAATGGCCCGTGGTTTAATCCCGCGTTTGGCGTCACGTTCACGCTTAGCCTTTAAGGCGTCTTCGGCAGCGGCTAAGATTTTTTTCTTAGCGCTATCGGTTTTGGCGTTTAGAGCTACAGCCGTAATGCCTTGAGCTTGATAATAATTCAACCACTTTTGCGTCTCTTTGCTATCGGCTAAATCCGCCTTATTTAAAATCATCACTTGGGGTTTATTTTGAATAATTTGTTTAAGTAAAGGATTGCGGGAAGAAAAGGGTAACCGCGCATCGACTAGTTCAAAAACAATATCAATAAATTTCAATTTTTCGCTGACTTCGCGTTTGGCCTTATTCATGTGGCCTGGGAACCATTGGATCAAAAAAATCACTTCCTTTTCAGATTTCCTTAGTATTGTAGCACATTTTCGTTAAAGACGTTGGAGAACTAAAAAACTCTCCCCAAAATATTGAGAAGAGTCGCGTTTGTCTTAATTCGTATTAGTAAGCAAAGTCGTCAGGATAGGAAGTATTTGCTTCAAGCTTCTCTGTCCAAATTCTCTTTTGTGGTTTAAGGATTGGACCATCCCAGTAAAGATAAGGATCAATGTCCTCTCTTTGGCCTGCATCCATAATAATGTGCATATCATCAAAAAACATGGAGCCATCATCCAAGCGGCTTAAGTTAGGCAAAGTAGTAGTGGTGGGCAACTCCAGTTGCTCTTTCAATGCGTTTTGAATATCTAACAACGCATTAATCCCTGGAATTTGATAATAGGTTTCGTTACGCCAGTAATATTGACCTTGTAATTGATACGTTTTGTAATTATCCATTACAGAAGAATATCCTTCAGCAATATTCAGCATATCATCCCAAGTCAAATCTGTTGTAACATTTTTTTCAATCGCTTTAAAAATCTTTTCGTAATTACTAATCGTGCCTAAGCTTAAAACTTTATTAACAATTAATTGAATAACTTCACGTTGACGTCTTTGCCGGCCTACATCCCCCTCAGGATCACCCATCCCAGTTTCGGAGTCGTAATCACGGTAACGAGCATATGCTAGTCCCTGTTTGCCATCAAGATGTTGCTTCCCAGGATAAAGTTCTACCCCATCTAGTTCAAAATGATACTTATTATCTACGTCAATACCACCAACCGCATCAATTAAATCCTCTAAGCCTTGCATATTAATGGAAATATAATGATCTGCGGGAACGTCTAGCAATTCTTCAATCGTTTCAATCGCCATGGTAGCCCCGGCATCTTTACCTCCAGCAGCGGCGCCAAAAGCATAAGCTGCATTCAATTTCGAGTAATACGCAGAGCCATCATCATGGGTTTTACCAACAATTTTAATATCTAAGTCGCGGTCCAGACTAACCATTGTCGTTTGTTTCTTCTGGGGGTTAATAGTGACATACATCATGGAATCACTACGCCCTTGATAGCTAGAGGACATTCGATTTTCTTCAGGATCATCTTCCCGTCCTTGCCCCACCATCGTTCCTTCATCAATTCCTAAAAGAACAAAAGAAATAGGATCGCTAGCGGCAGTACTCACCTTACGTGTCTCGCGATTGAGATTTGTGGAGATGTTATCGACAGTGTCTTTGGCGTCATCAGCAACTTTTAATGCGTAGACACACACTACTCCCACGGCAATAGCAATCACGGCTAAAATACCGATAATAAATTTTTGGAATGTTTTCATGCATTTCCCACCTAATTGTCAAAATATTTGTCAGTTAACTTATTGAAAAGTTTAGCGGACTTTTATAAATAAGCAATCACTGGCGCCTACCTTAAAACTTTTTTAAAAAGATTATCCGTCTTTTTCATAGTCACATGGCGACAGTCTTCAATTATTTTTACTCTAGTTCACTGGAAAAAGCAACAAATTTAAGGAAGAGAGCGTATTTTTTACACGTTTGTAACAGAATTGTGAAAAAACTTTAGAATTTCTTTTGAAACTTTTTTTACTGTTGAAAATATTTTTTTCATAAAAGGTCCTTTTCCTTGATTGACAATTGGCGTTTCCCCGTGTAGCGTGAGGTTGACAGATTGGAGTCGATAAAGATGGAAACACAACTAATACTTTTACGTGGCAACTCCGGTAGTGGGAAAACGACGATTGCCCAATTGTTACGAGCTAAGCTTCCGGCTGAAAGCACGCTACTTTTGTCGCAAGACACGTTACGTCGCGAAATGTTGGAAGTTAAAGATTACGTAGACAATCCCACCAGTGCGTTGCTGTGGGATTTATTATGCTTTGGCGATGGCCGCTTTTCCACCATTATTGTGGAAGGGATCTTTAAAAAAGAAGTTTACGAAAAAATTCTAGCACAAATTGCCCAACACTTTGCCGGGCGTTATCACGCCTATTACTTTCAATTGACTTTAGCTGAAACCTTTCAACGCCACCAAACGCGCAGTCAAAAATCAGAATTTGGCCTTGAAGAGTTAACCCGTTGGTATCAAGCTGAAGATACCTTAGATTTTTTAGCCGAAACCCTCCTTCTACCCCAACAAACACCACAAGCTATTGTGGCGCAGATTCTAGCGGACTTAAATTAAAAATAATCCAGCTCCAATTTTGTCGTGGAACACACGAAAAGTTGTAGCTGGTTTGTTTTTATGTGGATTGCACAGTTAATCAAATTTGTAGTAAACCCTATGGTATAGCCATGAGAACGATAGAGTATGTTTCCACTCTTGAGATAGTCAAGGATCGACTTATAGATGCGATAAATAATGAAGATGGAACTATTACAAAAATTTATAAAGTTATTTACTCTATTGATGGGCCTAAAGGATAGTATGATAGACGAATCTAACCTATAAAAAGTTAGATTCGTCTTTTTTTCCATATCAGAACATAACTTTATCAGAAAGAGTCCAACACAGTAACTTAAGATCAACGCTAACCCGCCCACGCTACTAAAAAAAGATAGCTCATGATTAGTTAACGTGCCAAAAAGATCAAGTTTAAAATCAGCTGTACCGTGGAGTTTAGTAAATGTTTCCACCTTTTCCCCTAACAGGGGAACGTTGGACTGATTGGTGTAGAAGTTTTCCACAAAAAGATAGGTGCTAGGCAGAAATTTGGCGATACTAGGATGCTCAAAAATTAGCTGAGATTGACTAAAAAATAAAACGAAGAGCGTAAAAAATAAAGAAAACAATAGACTTTTAGTTAACCGTACAACAATTTCCCCTAAACTGATAAACAAAATTAAAAACAAGCACAGCCATAAAACATAATTTAGAACTAAACCTTGTGCATGATAAAGGCCAAGCGTATGCAAAGGAAAAGATTTTAAAGGATAATCCCATCGTCCCAGTCCATTGCGCCACCAATAGGCTAGAAAAATGATAAGCATAGGAAGTATACAGATTGTTAAACTCCCTGAGAATAAGCCTGTATATTTTTGTAAAACCAAAACTGGCTTATTGGTTGGAAGCAAATTTTGTAAATCATCTGTTTTTTTCTTTTTGCCAAGAATGAGTTGGTAACTGATAAATAATCCGGCGAATGGTAACAACAACAATAAAGTCAATTGATTGTCAATCATGCGTAATAGTTGATTCACCGCTGGCGGATACAAATTGTTAATAAAAATTTCAGGAATTTTATTCTCTGCCAAATATCGGTAGTAGCTGCCAATATTTTTTTTCTGATCTAAGCTGTTGCCGATTGGCCTTTCTGTTCCTGTTCCACTGGCTAACTGTAATTGAAGAACATCAGCATACGCCTTACTAATCGCCACTGAATCATTATTTGTATAAGCTGTTTGCAATTGTTGGATGATTGGCTTCTTTTTTAGAAGATAAGCATAACTATCTTGCAAATTTAAAAGAAATTTTTGATTAGATACTAGTAATTTATTTTCTACTTCGATTTTTGGATTTAATTGGGTGATTTCTTCTTCAGTTTTAGCGATATTAGCTGGTGTGGATTTTAAACTTGAGAAACAGTTTTGAGCTTCTATATACATGTGATACATAAACGCCGGAATAGAGGTATATTGGTATTCCGTCGTGCCAGTTGCGTTAATCGGTCGATTTGGTGCAATACCTGTCCATGATAGTTTCAATAGTATCCCGGTCAAAAGCACGACCATCAACCAGAGAATTTTGGATTTAAAAACTTGTTTCAACTCAAACTGGAAACTCTTCATTCGTGCTCCTCCCTCGTAAAAATTTGTGGCACACTTCTTAGCCAAAATTTTTCCTAAGAAGTATTGAATGAAATTTAAATGCGTTGTCGTTTGTGAGCAATGAAGATGCTAGCTGCACACAATAGGACGCCCCAAAGTCCTAAGACATAGATACCGCGTGTCACGGAAATATCCACCACGCGACCGGTTTGCGGTAAAATAATATCTAAAAAATTGAAATAACTGGTGGGGATAAACGTCATGACCGTCGTGCTAGCGTTACTAGTAGCCCCTAGCATCACCATACAAACTAAAATGATTAAACTCACCAAAATATTTGTGGTAAACAATTGGACGACACAGCTGACACCAATTAAAAAAATCAAAATTCCTAAAATAAGTAGTCCGTATTTTAAAAGAAAGCTCCCAATCGTCATCACTGCGGCACTCTGTCCGTCTAGCGTATAAGTCAAAGGATATTGGCTAGAACCAACACCAGAAGTCACCGTAGAAAATAAAAAACTTAAGCCGAAACTTAGCGCCAGACTCACGACCGTCACGAGTAAAAAGACAATTTGCTTATTGAACATCACCAGACCTTTACTGGTGGGAAAAAGGTTCACCATGTCTATGGCCCCTTTGCGCTTGTCATCAATCAAGTAGTAGCCCACATTTAACCCTAAGACCATCAGGACCCACAGCACTGGCGTGTAATCTTCTAAGGTAATGACCGCTTGGTTAAAGGCCGGGATGGTGCTATTTTTTTCGTAAACCGACTCAATATTTTCCGCTAAAAGATATTCCTTTTCAGCAATCGCTTTTTTAAATTGTAGTTGTTCGTAGCCCACCACGCGGCGCCCGTTGACTAATTCTTGTAAAAAGAATTGATCAAAAGCTAAAGTAGCTTTGGTAAAGGCTACTTTTTCTTCGGGATGAAAATAGTAAATCGAACTGATGGGTTGCACAAGCTCTTGTTCATGCTTTAGATCTTCAACACTGGGATTAACCGGTGACGTTGCCGGCTTTGCCAATTCCCAACTCTGGAGTTGTTTACCGGCGATGCCATTCAAATCTAAATAAACCTGCGCCGCTCCTGCTTTATCCTTTTCTGGCTTGCGCAAGCTTGTTTGAATACTGGGCCAGATAAACATTAATAAAAAAATACTGAAGAATAAAAGATAGGTCTTTGATTTTAGAAAAGTGCGCACTTCAAATTTAAAGTTCTGTTTCAAAAAAATCATCCTCTCCGGCGGTAAAGAGAGCCCGATATTTTTCATTCAAGTCAATCTCTGCGGTGGAGTAAATGACAATTTTACCGTCTTTTAAAAACATGACCCGATCCGACATTTCCGTAACATTCCCCAGTTGGTGGGAAGACATAATGATACTGCGCCCTTGTTCCCGCAATTTAGAAAAAATTTTCGTGAAAAGCTTGATACTCGTGGGATCCAAGCCGTTCAAAGGTTCATCAAAGAGTAAGAGCTTTGCTTCGGAAATCAAGTACATCCCAAGTAAAACGTGTTGCTTCATTCCTAAAGACATTTTGCCGACTTTTTTCTTTTCATAGTTTTCCATTTTTAATAGCTTAATGACTTTGTCCACTGCCATAGGAGAGTGCCACATGTCCTTCACGTATTGAAAGTGTTCTTTGGCACTTAAATTTTCATAGAGCCGTTGGGAATCTTCCAAGAAAAATAAATTTTCGAGAAATTTTTTGCGGTTCTTGTAAGCGTCTGCGCCTAAAAGAGTCACGCTTCCCTTCTTAGGGGTAAAAGTCCGGTGATGTTGCGCAATAACGTACTTTTCCCCGTGCCATTAGGTGCTACTAACCCGACAATTTCTCCTTTCTCAATCGTAATGAGACATCGTCTAAAATTTGTTTCTTATGATAGTTAAAAGATAAGTTTTCAACTGTTAACATTCCCGCCACTCCTCTAATTTTTTTCTCATAGTATAAACTAATTTTGCTGATAATCATAGGTTTCGTCAGCTAATTTACTGAATAATCTTTTAATTTTATGGCGACCCCTTGCGAAAATGAAAAAATGTGAAGAGATGTACCAAAAAAGCAACTTAATCCGCAGCAATCGGCAGGGTTAAGTTGCTAAATATTTCGGAAAATTATTTAAAACTAGTTACCATAATATTATTATGGACGCTAATCTTTTGACTCTAGCCGGCCAGTTAACTGGCGCACTAAATTGGCGGTGGCTGCTAGTCCCTCTTTTTGTAAGGTGGCGACAATTTTAGAGCCCACCACGACACCGTCACAACATTGATTAAAGCGCGCCACGTGTTGGGGAGTCGAGACACCAAAACCCGCGAGAACAGGAACCGGCGCTAAGGCGATAATTTCTTTCAAGTGGTCATCTAAATTATTTTGATATGTTTTGCCAGTGCCCGTGGTGCCATTAATGGTGACTGCATAGACGAATCCTTCTGCCTCTTGCACCAACGTCGCAATCCGCGCATGCGGACTGGTCAAAGAGACTAATTGAATCAAGGCTAAATCGTACTGCTCAAAGGTAGGCAAAACAAAGTTCCGGTGCTCGTAAGGTAAATCTGGAATAATTGCACCTTTTACACTAGTGTCCTTTAAGTCTTCAGCCAGCTGTTCTAAGCCATAATGGAAAAAGGAATTAGCATAACCCATTAAAATTAGCGGCACAGAAGCGTCAATCGTTTGTAAGGCGGCAACAATTTTTTTTAAACTTACCCCGTTGGCAAGGGCGGCAAGACCTGCCAATTGAATTACCGGACCATCTGCTACCGGATCAGAAAAAGGTACGCCAATTTCAATAGCACTCGCCCCAGCAGCCGCTAAGGCGGTAATCTCGGCCCCTAAATTTTCTAAACCATTGGCCCCAGCCATCATGTAGGGGACAAAAAGTTTTTCTCCTTGTGCTTTTTTAGTTTGTAAAATGTGCGTTAAAGTTTTCATTGGTGGGCCTCCATCCGTTCTTTGATTTGTTGTACATCTTTGTCACCGCGGCCCGAAAGACAAACAATAATAATTTCGTCTTGCTTCATGGTGGGGGCAATTTTCATTACTTGGGCAATGGCGTGGGAACTTTCCAAAGCAGGAATAATTCCTTCGGTGCGGGAAAGAAAATGAAAAGCCGCTACTGCTTCTTCATCCGTCACGGCCCCATAGCTAGCTCGACCCGTGGTGTACAAATAGGAATGCTCGGGACCAACACCAGGATAATCAAGACCCGCAGAAATAGAGAAAGCTTCCAATACTTGGCCGTCGTCATCTTGTAACAAGTGCATTTTAGAACCGTGTAAGATGCCAACGCTACCTTTGGTGATGGTGGCGGCGTGTTCTGGTGTGTCTAAACCGTGGCCAGCAGCTTCCACCCCTAGCAGTTGTACGCTTTCATCGTTAATAAAAGGATAAAATAAACCCATGGAATTACTACCGCCTCCGACACAGGCTACACATAAATCAGGTAAGCGTCCTTCTTGGTCTAAAATTTGTTGCCGCGCTTCCATACCAATCACACTTTGATAATCGCGAACAATTTCTGGGAAAGGATGTGGTCCTAAGACAGAGCCCATCACGTAATGGGTATCTTCCACGTTGGCCACCCAGTAACGCAACGCTTCATTGACGGCGTCTTTCAAAGTTTTAGAACCGGTAGTCACACTTTCTACTTTAGCCCCTAATAGTTCCATCCGAAAAACATTTAGAGCTTGTCGTTTGACATCTACTTCCCCCATAAAGATAGTACATTCCATGCCAAAAAGTGCGGCGGCAGTGGCGGTAGCTACCCCGTGCTGACCGGCACCGGTTTCTGCGACTACTTTATTTTTCCCCATCTTGCGGGCCAGTAAAACTTGACCAATGGAATTATTGATTTTGTGAGCGCCGGTATGATTCAAGTCTTCCCGTTTCAAATAAATTTTGGCGCCCCCTAGTTTTTCCGTTAAACGTTGGGCAAAGTATAAGGGATTTTCGCGGCCGACATATTGTTGAAGATAGTAGCGCAATTCTTTTTGAAAAGCGGCATCTGTTTTAGAAGCTTCATATGTTTCATTTAATTCTTTGACGGCATACATTAAGGTTTCTGGTACGAATTGTCCGCCAAAATCGCCGTAAAAGCCGGCTTGATTAGGTTGTTGATACATTTAGTTTTCCTCCTGGCACGCTTTTAAAAAGGCGCGAATTTTTTGTAAGTCTTTCACTCCGTCTGTCTCCACGCCACTGGAAACATCGACGGCAAAGGGCTGGAAATAAGCGATTGCTTGGCGCACATTGGCTGGCGTTAAGCCACCGGCAACAAATAATTTTTCTTGCGGTAAAGCGGTAGGCTGCGGAAAGGTCTTTTGCCAATCAAAAGTTATGCCATTGCCCCCAGCATATTTTTGTTGTTCACTAGGTGCGTCCACTAAAATATAGGTCCCCCGTGCTGCTTCTATAATTGGCGCAGGACTAGCATAAATCAAAGGACAAGGTAAAACACCTGGGGGAATCTCCCCATGAATTTGGATAAGATCTAATTGGGCAGCGGTCACTGTCTTTTGGAGTTGGCACAACGTCGGACTAACGAAGACCCCTACTTTTTTTACCCGTGGTGGCACATCTTGGGTGATAGCAACAACTTTTTCGGGAGTGATTTGCCTTTTAGAAGGTGCAAAGACAAAGCCTAAGAAGTCCGCGCCACTTCTAACGGCGGTATTGACTGCCGCCAGTGTGGTGAGCCCGCAAATTTTTACTTTGGTCATGGTCGTCCTACCTGTAAACTCTTTACTAAAGCAGGTACGTCTTTTTCTGGCGCGCGCATTAAGGCTTCCCCCACTAAGACGGCTTGATAACTTTGACTGACTTCTGCCACATCTTGGGGCGTCTGGAAGCCTGACTCGCTAACATAAAGCACCTTGCTATCTGTTTGAGCTAAAGCGCGACTCGTTGCTCTTGAAACGACAAAAGTTTTTAAATTGCGATTATTCACGCCAATAATTTGCGGCTGAATTTTTTGAGCCCGCACTAGTTCTTCAGCATTATGAGTCTCTACTAAGACTTCTAAGCCAAGGTCGGTAGCGCTAGTGTAAAGTTCGGCTAGTTGTTCATCCGTTAAAGCTGCCACAATCAATAAAACGATGGAAGCTCCGGCATTTTTCGCCCGTACTAATTGTTTTTGATCTAAAATAAAATCTTTACATAAGATAGGAACGTTCACTGCTTGGGCGACAGCCTGTAAGTCTGCAATACTACCTTTAAAAAAGACGCTATCGGTTAAAACCGAAATGGCGCTCACCCCGGCTTGCTGATAAGCACGAGCCTGTTGCAAAAAATCCACCGTAACATTGATATCCCCTTTAGAAGGTGAAGCGCGCTTTAATTCGCCAATGACGTGCATGTGCTGCGGATTTTCTTTCACCAGTTGATAGAAACTTGGGCGTTTAGGCCGAGGCACAACTTGCTCTAAGGGTAGCGCCGCTATTTCTTTTTCTTTAGCGGCTAAAATTTTAGTTAAAAAATCCATCACGCCACCTCCTTTTGATAACGTAAGAGCTTCGTTAAAGCCTCTTGTGCTAAACCGTTGGCGATAATTTCCCGCGCTTTTGTAAAACCTGCCGCAAAATCAGGAACAACACCCCCGGCATAAAGGCCCAGTCCGGCGTTTAAAACAACGGTTTCTAAATAAGGAGACGGTTCATTGTTTAAGACGGATAATAAAATTTCTTTATTCCTTTCAGCGTCCCCCCCTTGAATTTCCTTTAAGTTACAAGGGGTAAATCCATACTCTTGCGGATCCAAATCAAACGTTTGCACCTGTTGATTTTCGTATAAAGCACAATGGGTAGCCCCACTTAAATTGGCTTCATCCATGCCGTAAGCCCCGTGAATGACTATGGCCCGCTTCCGACCTAATTGGCCCAAAGCCGCTGCCGTCTCTTTCAAAGAAGCTCCCGCACTAGTTCCCAACAATTGATTATCTAAAGGGTAAGGATTAATTAAGGGCCCAATCAAATTAAAAATTGTCGGTGTCGCTAATTCGCGGCGAATTTTCATAACGTATTTCATGGCCGGATGTAATGCTGGCGCAAATAAAAAGGCAATGTGTGCTTGCGCCAATAAATAATCAATCCCCGCTGGACTCACGTTTAACGTCACGCCTAAAGCTTCCAAAACATCCGCACTTCCTGCTTTTGATGAGATGCTACGATTACCGTGTTTGGCCATGGGAATCCCCGCACCGGCTAAAACAAAAGCGCTAGTGGTAGAAATATTAAAACTATTGGAGTGATCACCGCCTGTACCACAATTATCCATCACCCCAGCTGGGGCCTTAAACATAGGAATCGCCTTTTGTTGCATCACGGAAGCTAAAGCAGTGAGCTCATCCACGCTAGCTCCTTTAATTTTTAAGCCAATCATTAAAGCAGCGATTTGCGCATCCGTTAACTCACCGGAAAATAAAGCCGTAGCTAAAGCCGTCATCTCTTGGGTATTCAAGTTTTCATTTTGATAAATTTTTTCTAGTGCTGTTTGTGCTGTCATCTTTTTTCTCCTACCTTTGCCATAAATGCATCAATTAATAATTGTCCTTGGGGTGTGCCAATGGATTCTGGGTGAAACTGTAAACCATAAAGGGGATAATCGCGGTGCTTTAAAGCCATCACGGTCCCGTCAGCGGTTTGCGCTGTGACTTCTAAGACCGGCGGCAAATCTAAAACTTTTAAAGAGTGATAACGCATCACGGTCATGGGGCTTTTGACTTTGGCAAATAAATCTTTTTCCTCAAAGGTAATGCTAGATTGTTTGCCGTGCATGATTTCGCTGGCGCCAGTAACCGTGCCACCAAAAACTTCCGCAATCGCTTGATGGCCTAAACAAATCCCTAAAATAGGTTTCGTTTGATAAAATTTAGCAATAACTTCTTCCAGTTGGCCGGCATCTTGCGGTTTTCCAGGCCCTGGCGAAAGCACAATCGCCGCAGCTTCTTGGGCCACGTTTAAAAGCTGTGGGTCATCATTGCGTAAAACTTTCAACGGAACATCTTTAAATTGTTGGACTAAGTTATACGTAAATGAATCGTAATTATCAATCAGTAAAATCATCCTTCCACCTCCAAAAGTGCTTTAGCTTTTTGCAACGTTTCAAAATATTCACTAGTAGGATCAGAATCGTAAACAATCCCGGCACCAGCTTGAACGTATGCGGTGGCATCTTTTAACATCATCGTACGAATGGCAATGGCAAAATCGGCGTTGCCATTTTGTGATAAGTAGCCCACCGCACCTGCATAGACATTGCGTCGTACTTTTTCCCATTGATAAATGCGTTGCATGGCACGGATCTTTGGGGCACCACTGACGGTGCCGGCGGGTAGCGTTGCTTTTAAAGCATCCATGGCACTAGCTTCTTTTTTCAAAGTCCCCGTGACTAAAGAGACGATATGCATCACATAACGGAAGCGCTCAATAGTCATGTAAAGGGGCACTTCCACGCTGCCAACGGCTGAAACTTTGCCTAAATCATTACGTCCTAAATCAATTAACATTTGATGCTCGGCCCGCTCTTTTTCATCAGCTAATAAGGATTTGGCCAAAGCTTCGTCTTCTTCTTTGGTGGCGCCACGTTTTTTTGTGCCAGCAATGGGATTAGTAGTGACGCGCTTCCCTTTTACGCGGACGAGACTTTCTGGTGAGCTACCGATAATTTTAACAGCCGGTAAATCTAAGTAATACAAGTACGGCGAAGGATTGCTGAGGCGCAACTTACGATAATAATCAAAAGGATCATAAGGAAAAGCGGCCTTTAAGCGTTGACTAGGGACAACTTGAAATAAATCGCCGGCGATAATTTTTTCTTTGGCTTTTTCCACCAACGTTTCAAACTCGTGCTGTTGCGTATTGCTACTAAACGTCAATTGAATGTTGGCCACTGGTTTACTTTCTAAAGGACTGGGCGTCTGTAACTCCCGCGTCATTTTGGCAATGCGTTCTTTTAAAACTGCGGTGGCGACGTGACTGTAACAATTATCTGCCACTAATAATAATTTTTCTTTTTGATGATCGTAGACCACAAAGCTCTCGTACAAATAAAAAGCCATCTCGGGAATATCTAACTCATCGACCGGTAATGTCCCTAAATTTTCATAGACGCTAGCAAGATCATAACTGGCATACCCAATAGCGCCTCCTTGAAACGGCAAATCCGTCAATAAGTTTTCCGTCGTCAATACATATTTCTCTAGCTCTTTCAAAGGGTCAGCTACGGCATAACGTCTCTCATCCATGATAAAATAACCATCTTTGAAGCTGAGATAGTGGACAGCATCAAAAGCAATGATGGAGTACCGCCCTTCTTCTTGTTCTCGAGGGATACTTTCCAGTAAACTTTTTTGTCCTCCTTTTAAACGTAAGTACGCCACCACCGGCGTTAAGCAATCTCCATTTAATTCACGTACGATGCGCATTTCTTTTCCCCCTTTTAAAATAAAAAAAGCCCTCAGCAAAAGAAATAAACTCTTCTTCTGCTAAGGGCGCAAATTTTGCACGGTACCACCTTATTTTTTTGCTAACGCAAAAAACTCTAACAATTGTCTAACAACAATCTCCTCGTTAACGGGAGGACCCGTTATCTCCTACTAGCTTCAAAGATACTCGCCTTAGTCCATTCACTGTTTTCCGACTGCCGCCTTCTCATCTTTTAGCGACTTTCTGTAAGTCATGACCAACAGCTACTCCTCTTAGGCCTGATTTAAATTATTTTTTTAGGTAAACAAAAAGCCCCCAAACCTAAACAAACTAGGTTTGAGGGCGAAAATTTCACGGTGCCACCTCAATGGTTGCTTGCAAAAAAAAAAGCACTTAATCCGCCGTCTAACAACAGCGTCACTCGTTAACGGGAGTCCCCGAGCTTTCCTACTAAAATTTCAGAAGCTAGTCCAAAAGTCCATTCACAAAAAAACTTTACTGGTTCGCAGTCACCACCAGCTCCCTGAAAAAGTTCATCTTTGCTACTTCTCTTTTGCGTTACCTTTACTTGATTGAACTGAATATACTCCTTAATTCAAGAGCTGTCAATTATTTTTTGAAAAAAATTGACATAGTTATTGTAGAAGATAGATAACTTCTTGAGCAAAATTAATCAACGTCGCTGTTGTGTACTGCTCATTTTTGACAGTTAACCCGTCATAAGCTGCCAACGCTAACAAAATGGTGGGCCTGTACGCTGTAGACAAATGGCTCAACCCCCAATTACCTCCAGCATTTTTGGACAAAATTTGATGCTCTTGACGATAAGCTAAAGCGCGACACAAATTTAATACAAAATAAGTCGGCTTTTGAACAATTTCTTTTTCAGCATCTTGAACGTCCCCTAACACACTTTGCCAATAATCTTTTTTTGGCACGGGGGCAAAAACTTTAGGGATTTCTGCACCAACTAACACTTTCCCTAAAAGATAAGTAACTTGCACATGAGCAGCCAAATCAGGATCCAATCCCTGCATATTTTTAAGATAAAGTTCAGGTTCGTCTGCGTAGGCGCGAAGATGTTGTGGCGAAAAATGAAAATCAAAAGGTAAAGGATAATTTCCTGCCAGGGTATCAACTAAACATAATACGTGAAACTCCAATCCTTTTTTAGGAGCAAGTGGCCATAAGGTTGCTAAGGTGTAGTTCATTAAGTCTTTCTTTACAGCGATACTGAGTTTTTTATAGACAACTACTAAGTAATCAAGATCGCTAACCTTTTCTTGATAGCTCCCTAAGACATATGAACCGTGGAGATAAATTCCCACCAAATTTTCTCTTAAAATTTCCTGATAATCACTTCTTAAAAGCTCAAGTAACGCTTCCGTTTTTTTTATCAAAAATTTCTCCTTCTTACGAACAAACTTCCACTGGATAACAGCCTAATACTTTGGCGGTGCCGCCTAATAACCGCAGCTCCGTCAAGGCGTTTTCAATTAAGCGGGGATCTTGGTTGACTAATAAGTCCAACACAAAAAAATATTCTCCTAAGCTAGTTTTTAAAGGACGAGATTCAATTTTTACTAAATCAATTTCTCGCCACCCAAAAGGCGCCAACATTTTGTGGAGGGCTCCGGGTAAATTATTCGGCATGGTAACCAAAAGGGACATCTTTTGTTGGGGCAAAATCGCTACTTGCTGGCTGGGTGTCTGTTCTACCACCCAAAAACGAGTTTGATTCAAATCGTTATCTTGAATGTCGGCGCCTAAAAGGGTTAAGTCGTAGCGCTCCCCGGCTTCTTTACCGGCAATTGCCGCTAGTTGTTCTTCGGGGTGTGCCGCCACATATTTACAAGCCGCCGTCGTGGAAGAAGTGGCAAACTGGGGCACATTAGGATAGTGTTCTTGCAAATAGTTTTGCGATTGAGCCAAAGCTTGGGGATGAGAATAAATTCCTTTAATGACTTTGGAATAGCCTAAAAGCTGTTGACGAATCGGTAAAACAATTTCTTTTTTCACCGTGAGCTTTTGGGATTGCCATAAAAAATCAATAGTGGCGTGAACGGAACCTTCTAAAGAATTTTCCACTGGGACGATGGCCGCCTGGAGCACTCCTTCGGCCACCGCTTTTAAAGTCGCGGGAATCGAAGGATAAGCGATTAACTCGCCGGCAGAAAACTTGCGGGCAGCTTGATGGGTAAAAGAACTGGCGGGTCCTAAAAAACCAACTTGGCTAGCGGTCATTGCGCCACCTCCTGTAAGATTTTTTTGACAATCGCATCGACACTTTGATGATCGGTGGCAACAACGATTTGACTACTAGTTAAATAAAAACTTTCACGACTGAAAAATAAAGCAGCGAGCTCCTCATCGTTGCGTTCCACAGCCAGTGGCCGAACATTTTGCCGATCTTGGCGAATTCGTTGAATTAACAAGTCCACTTGTCCTTTTAAATAGACAACACCTTGCTGTTGTTGTAACAAGTCACGGTTCGCTTTTTGGGTAATAATCCCGCCACCCGTGGCAATCACCCCCGGTAAACTCAAGGCCTTTTGCAAAACAGCGTGTTCCCGTTGACGAAAAGCGGCCTCGCCAAAGTCAGCAAAATAAGCAGCGATGGGCATGCCTAATTCTGCTTCCACCAGTTCATCCAAGTCGTAAAAAGTTTGCCCTAAGGTTTGGGCTAGAGCTTGGCCCACGGCGGATTTTCCGGCCCCCATAAACCCTACTAAGACGATTGTTTTCACTTATTTTTCCTCAGTCAGGGCTGTGACATCAGCAAAAAAGTGCGGGTATGAAATCGCCACGGCTTCCGGATTTTCTAACTCGCTGGTGCCTTGGGCAATTAATGCTGCCACTTGCAACATCATGCCGATGCGGTGGTCTTGATGACTGGAAACAGCAGCCCCATGAAGCGGTGTTGGACCATTAATAATTAAACCATCTGGTGTGGCGGTAATATCCGCACCCATTTTTTTCAGTTCATCAGCGGTGGCATCAATCCGGTTCGTTTCTTTTACTTTCAATTCTTCAGCGTCAAAAATCACCGTTTGGCCTGTCGCTTGGGTGGCTAATAAGGCAATTACTGGTAACTCATCGATCAAGCGAGGAATAATCTCGCCGCCAATTGTCGTCCCTTTTAAAGAACTAGTGCGAATCGTAATATCTGCAGCTTGATTTTTTTCGTCAACATTTTCTAAGGTGAAGTCCGCTCCCAT
This sequence comes from Enterococcus nangangensis, assembly GCF_005405245.1. GTDB lineage: Bacteria > Bacillota > Bacilli > Lactobacillales > Enterococcaceae > Enterococcus_J > Enterococcus_J nangangensis. Next base: position 71,324 of record NZ_BJDR01000005.1, read on the forward strand.
TTGTTTTAAGACATCTAAAATACCAGTGCGGGTCGCGTTGATTCCCACGTTTTGTAAAGTAATTTCACTATTAGGGGTGATGGCTGCCGCTACTAAAAAGAAGGACGCTGAAGAAATATCCCCAGGGACGGTCACGGTTTGACCGGTAAAAGTTTGCGGTCCAGTAACGGTAATAGTTTTCCCATCTACTTCAATAGAACCGCCAAATTGTTTAATCATTTCTTCCGTGTGGTTGCGGGAATTTTCTTTTTCAATAATGGTGGATGTCCCGGTTGCTTGTAAAGCCGCAAAAATAATCGCGGATTTCACCTGTGCTGAAGCGATAGGCATTTCATAATGAAGCGGTCGCAGTTGCGGATTGCCGTCAATCGTAATGGGCGGAAATTCTTTACCATAAGCGCCGGTAATATAAGCTCCCATTTGTCGCAATGGAGCCATCACGCGTTCCATGGGGCGTCGATTTAACGAATCATCCCCGTACAGGGTAGCTGACAAGCGTTGGCCGGCTAAAATTCCCATCATCAAACGAATCGTCGTCCCGGAATTACCGATAAAAAGCGGCTTATCTGCTTGTTGCAAACCGTGAAAACCCACGCCTTCTACGGTAATCGTGGTGCCGTCATCGTGAATTTCTACCCCCAGCTCTTTAAATGCACTCAAGGTAGAAAGACAGTCCTCAGCTCTTAAAAAATTATGAATCGTCGTGGTGCCTTGCGCTAGTGCGCCAAACATAATACTACGGTGGGAAATGGATTTGTCTGCTGGCACGGCTAGTTTTCCCTTTAAGCCGTGGATTTGTTTTACTAATTCCATGTAAACTCCTTACTTCACCCGACAATGATAAGAACTATGGGCTAAAATTGTTTGTTGTGCGCGTTTGACGTCCTCAAGATTTTTAAAGGACAACTGTAACACCCCGATAATTTCTTCCCGCGTCTCGTGAATTTTAATGTTGACTAAAGAAACGCTAGCTTTGGCGAGAATCCCTGTCACTTCAGCAATGACCCCTGGTTGATCAGGCACATCGACAAATAAATCGTAAAAAGCCGGAATGGCCCCTTTTTGATGGACTGGTAAACTTTCCCGCGTATCTTTGGCGTTTTCAAAAAAAGCATAAATCGCTGCAGCATCTTCTGTCAAGAGGAGCTGGCGCATGGTGTTCATTTTTTTGGTCCAAGTAGCTAATTGGGCCAATAAAATTTCGCGATTACTTAGTAAAACATCCCGCCACATGGTGGGATCTGAAGAAGCAATCCGCGTAATATCCCGAAAACCACCGGCGGCAAGTTGCATCGCCCGGGGATGTTCTTGACTAAATTCGTCCGCTTGGTTGACTAAACCGGCGGCAATAATATGGGGCAAATGCGAAAGCATGCCGGTAATCTCGTCGTGTTCTTGGCTAGAAAGCTCCACATATTTAGCCCGTGTCCCTTTAAACAGTTCCTGCAAGTGGGCAATTGACGGCGCATTCTTGCCACAAAAAATAAAATAAGCATTTTCAAATAAGTTCACATCTCGTGCTAAGACGCCTGACTTATGGGAACCCGCCATGGGGTGTCCCCCCACAAAAGTGAAATTGTATCTTTCAGCGCGGGCCATCACCGCTTGTTTCGTACTACAGACATCCGTCACGATGACGTTAGCTTTTAAAGAAAGTTGCCCCAGCTCATCTAAATACGTCAGGGCTGCTGCTACCGGCACGGCTAAAATAATTACATCAGCTTGCATTGCCCCGTCAGCAAAATTGGCGCTAGCTAAATCCACCACGCCGGCCTCTTTGGCGGTAGCTAAACTTGCTAGATTTTGATCCCAGCCGCAAATTGTCGCTTGTGGCTGCTCCTGTTTAATAGCTAAAGCAAGGGAGGCTCCGATTAAACCTATACCGGCAATAAAAATATTTTCTTGCATAGTATCTCCTAAAATTCCCGTAATGCTTGGCGATATTCTGCTACACTGGTTTTGAGTTGGGCCAAGGAAGCACAAGGGAATTCTTCTAGCATCGCTTCAGCAATAACTGTGGCGACAACATTCTTGGCCACAACACTGGCTGCTGGAACCGCCGTACTATCAGAACGCTCCACAGAAGCTAAGTAAGGCTCTTTCGTATCAATATCGACACTTTGCAGAGGTTTATATAAAGTCGGAATAGGTTTCATGACGCCGCGAATTACTAAGACTTCACCGTTAGTCATGCCCCCTTCAAAGCCCCCTAAGTTATTGGACTTACGGGTATAGCCATCTTTTTCATTCCATAAAATTTCGTCCATCACTTGGGAACCAGGGACTTCAGCGGCTTTAAAGCCCACCCCAAACTCGACCCCTTTAAAGGCATTAATGCTCACCATCGCTTGGGCTAAACGGGCATCTAACTTGCGATCCCATTGGACATAACTGCCGATACCGGCAGGCACGCCGCCGACTACAACTTCTACAATACCGCCAATCGTATCACCCTTTTTTTTCGTCTCATCAATTAAGGCCTTCATCTCTTCTTCTACGTTAGGATCCAAGCAGTAAAGAGGTGAGGCTTCCGCTCGAGTTTTCATTTCACCCACCGTTAAATTATCTGGTACGGCAGCCGCAATACCTCCAATCATGGTGACGTGGGCGGCCACTTCAATATCTAAAAGTTTTAATAGCTCTTGGGCTAATGCGCCAATCGCCACCCGCATCGTCGTCTCCCGTGCCGAAGAGCGTTCTAAGACGTTACGCAAATCCCGGTGTTGATATTTTTGGCCGCCAACTAAATCCGCGTGACCAGGACGAGGACGGGCAACACGGCGGCGGTTTTTAATTTTATCTTCGACATCTTCAATGGCCATAATTTCGGTCCAGTTTTTCCAGTCGCGGTTTTCTACCGTCATGGTTAAAGGCGAACCTAAAGTAGCTCCATGGCGCAAACCAGAAGTAATTTCCACTTGATCTTTTTCAATTTTCATCCGGCCGCCCCGGCCATAGCCTCCTTGACGCAAGGCTAATTCTTGGTTAATCGCCGCTAAATCGATGGGCACCCCCGCCGGTAAGCCTTCAATCATGGCGGTGAGTTTTGGTCCGTGGGATTCTCCTGCTGTTAAGTAGCGCATCTTATTCCTCCTCTAAAAAGTCTAATAGTGTCGTTATGGGTACACTGACAATTTTGGCTTCGCCAATTTTTGTTAATAAAATAATTTTAATTTGTTGGCCCCGTGTTTTTTTGTCGTGGGTAATGGCGGTAAAGAGTCGCTCTTTGTCCCAGTTTTCATAGCGGGTAGGCAAATGAAACTTCTCAATCATTGCCGTCAACTCTGCCGTAGTACCAGCAGGAGTTAAGCCAATCTTTTCAGCGTGGCGGGAAATGGCAATCATCCCGATGGCGACCCCTTCACCGTGACTCACTACCCCGTAGCCAGCGGTATTTTCAATTGCGTGGCCGATGGTATGACCAAAGTTTAACGTCAACCGGCTCCCTTGATCTAAGACATCTTCTTCTACCACGTGACGTTTTACTTCTAGGGCTAAGGTGATAATCTCTTCGGCATGAGTCAATAAATCTTCTTCATCTTGCAGCTCTAACAAGCGTTGCCATAAATGGGCATCGGCAATGGCGCCACATTTTAAAATTTCGGCAATCCCTTCTCGCACCCGGCGCAGCTCTAAGGTTTTTAACACCTCTGGATCAATCAAGACGCCTTCTGGTTGGGTAAAAGTCCCTACTAAATTTTTGGCCTTTTGCGTATTGACGGCGGTTTTTCCGCCGATACTGGAGTCCACTTGAGCTAACAAGGTGGTAGGGATTTGTAAAAAATGAATGCCTCGCATATAAGTTGAAGCGACATACGCAGCGAGGTCCCCCATCACGCCACCGCCTAAAGCAATGACACCGTCACTACGGGTAAAGCCTTCATCGGCTAAAAAATCGTAGAGTTCACTAGCTTGCCTTAAAGATTTACTCTCTTCACCGGCCGGCACGACTTTTAAACACACATCAAAGCCAGCTGCTTTTAAATTTGCCACTACTTCGTTAGCATAAAGCGGTGCGACATTGGTATCGGTAATCAGCGCAATTTTTTCTTGCGACCAAAGACTTTTTACCCAAGCGCCAACTTTTTTTAAGGCTCCTCGTTGAATAATAATTTGGTATTCATGTTCTGGAATATGAACAGTTAACATTTTTTTACTTGCCATCCTTTTTTATGCTTCAATTTGTTTAATTTTTTTCATGGCGTCAACTAAAATATCGACTTCTTGCATCATCTTTAAGTACGTCTTTTCGTTTAAGGATTGTTGACCATCAGACCAAGCATTAGCTGGATCTGGATGAATCTCCACAATCATCCCATCCGCGCCTGCTGCTACTCCGGCCCGCGCCATGGGAGCAACTAAGTCCCAGACTCCAGTCCCGTGACTTGGATCGACGATAATTGGAAAGTGACTTAACTTTTTAATTAAAGGCACGGCGCTTAAATCAAAGGTGTTGCGAGTCATAGGTTCGTAGGTCCGAATTCCCCGTTCAATGAAAATCACTGGACTTTTATCTTGAACCGCGATGTATTCAGCAGCGTTCAACCATTCGTCTATTGTACCAGAGATTCCGCGTTTTAGCCCGATTGGTTTTCCGGTTTTGCCTACTGCTTGCAATAACTTGTAGTTTTGCATATTGCGAGCGCCAATTTGTAAAATATCGCTGTAAGCGGCCACCATCTCAATGTGACTTTCATCCATCACTTCGGTAATCACCTTCATGTCTAGCTCATCAGCAGCTTGGCGAATGTATTTTAAACCTTCTTCTTCTAAGCCTTGGAAAGCGTATGGCGAAGTCCGAGGTTTGAAAGCACCGCCACGTAAAATTTGAGCGCCACCAACTTTAGCCATCCGCGCAGTTTCTCTAATTTGTGCTAAGCCTTCAATGGAACAAGGGCCGGCCATGGTGACAAAAGAACCGTCACCAATTTTTACGCCATCCACATCCACGACCGTATCTTGCGGATGAAATTCACGAGAAGTTAACTTGTAGCTTTTTGAAATTTTAACGGAACGTTCTACGCCTTCGTAAGCATTAAAGCCATCCGTAGCAATTTTTCGCGTATCGCCTTTCACGCCAATGACTACGTGTTCACTCCCTTGATCCACGTTGACATCTAAACCAGCTTCTTTAATTTTTTTCACCACATGGGCAACTTGTTCTTTGGTAGCGTTGTTTTTCATAATAATAATCATCGTATATTCCTCTTTTTTAAATTTATTTTTTTAACTGTTTTCAACAATCGCACGAATTTCAGCGACTGGCATCTTCTGACCCGTCCAAGCTTCAAAGGCCACAGCTCCCTGATACAAAAGCATGGGTAAGCCATTACTCGTGGAGCAGCCATTTTTTTCGGCAGCCAACATTAAAGCGGTTTTGCGGGGATGATAAATAATATCGTAAACAAAAACATGGTTAGGAATGACAACAGCACTGGCTAAAGGACTACCGCTAGGGCCACCTGCCATGCCAACACTCGTCCCATTAACGAGTAAAGTACTCTCAGCTAAAGCACTGTTCATGGCGACAACATCATGAATATCCAAAAGTTCAATCACGACGGCTGTCTGAGCTTTTACTTCGACAATTTTTTCTTGTAAAGCTTTTTTTTCTTGGGGATGGCGCACGGCTAAATTAATTTTTTTAACACCATCTAAGGCGGCTTGGCATAAGATCGCTAAAGCTGCACCACCATTGCCCAAAATGGTAATGGTTTTACCGAGGACGTCGACGCTTAATTCTTTTAAACTCGCCATAAAACCTTTGCCGTCGGTGTTATCGCCTATTAAACGATTTTCACGGGGAATAATCGTGTTCATAGCGCCAATCAACCGCGCAGCTGGCGTTAATTCGTCCATATACTGACACGCTTCTTTTTTAAAAGGCATGGAGACATTAGCGCCTAACAGATTGAAGGTGCGGAAACTTTGAATTGCGGCCGCTAGTTCATCTGTTTCCACTTCAAAAGCCAAGTAGCAAGCATCAATGCCTAGTGCTTGAAACGCAGCGTTGTGCATTTTGGGCGAAATACTGTGTTTAGCGGGATTGGCCAAAAAACCTGCTAAGCGTGTATAACCCGATACTTCCATTCAAATTCCTCCTTAGATACACGAAAAGGTGCCCACCATAGCTGAAACTCTACAGTGAACACCCTAAAAAGCCAAATGAAAAAGCCACTGTAGAAAATCATCTACGTGGCTTGTAGTCGTGTCGAAAAGCTCTAGCCATCATAGATACAAACGAAAGGTCTGCGCGTCTGTACCCATGAAATCATGAATACAAACTATCTCCAATAGCTAAAGTAATAATTATTCAGTTGTTTGGGCCGTATATTAATCATTTAAGACACTCCAAACTCACTTAAGAATGGCTTAAGTATATGCTTGTCTCTGGCTGCTGTCAATTGTAAATTGCTAATTTTTTTATTTTCAGTCGCGAAAAGACAAAACAGGAAGCGCGCTGCGCTTCCTGTTTGTTTATTGTAACCATTTAAGATGCGTGATTGGGGCATATACCATCCGCGCTTTTCCTAAAATTTCACTAGCGTCAATGGGACCAAAAGCCCGGGAATCTTTTGATAAACGGCGATTATCCCCCATTACAAAATAATTGGTGGCGCCTAAAGTCTCACTGCCGGTTAAGTCGGCTAAAGTAAAGCTAGAGGTCAAAGGAATGTGACTATCATCAGTCTCTTTCGTATCGGCCAAAAAGTTTTCTGCCACCACTTCATCGTTAATATAAAGCTGATCGTCTTTGACGGCGACTTTTTCCCCCGGCAAGCCAATGACTCTTTTGACTAGCGTCGTCCCATCTGGTCGGGTAAAAACAATTAAATCAAAACGTCTAATTTTAGAAATTTTTTCCATGATTAAAGTATCTCCTGCTTGTAAAACAGGATTCATGGAATTGCCGGCAACGGGAATCGGAATTAAAATAAAGCCCCGTAAGAGGATGACTAGAACAGCCACCACAAATAGTTGTTTGACGAGAAACCAAAATTTTTCTCGCTTCATGCCTATTCTCCTTGTAACACGCTAATGGCTTTAGCGACAAAAGCGTCGTTATTTTGTAATTGGCTAATTAAAGCTTGTTGTAATTTTGTATTGGTATCACTAGCAAAAACACCAGTAGCTGCCAAATCATTTTTGCTTTGGAAATCAGCGACGGCTTTTTCCGTTGCTTCATCGTAATTCGTATCAACAGTTAATTCATAACCGATCCCATTAAGCATTGTCTTTAAGGTCAGTACGTTGCTATCGGCTGCTCCCAATTGTAAGGTAACGTTTTCACTAATTGGAGTCAAGTAAGCGAAGTCGGGATAAGTCACTTCGATATCGGGGGCTAGTCCTTTTTCATTGACCCAAGTACCATTAGGGGTTAACCATTTACCAATCGTTAATTTTAATTCACTCTTGTCTCCCAGGTCGTTGACGTTTTGCACCGTTCCTTTGCCAAAAGTCGTGACACCAATCACTTTGCCCCGTTGATTATCTTTAATCGCGCCAGCTAAAATTTCTGAAGCAGAAGCAGAGTTGCCATCCACTAAAATCGTTACTGGTTCAGTTACTTTGAAACCTTGATCGATATCTTTTGAGGCGACATCGTGAGTTTGATTGCCGGCTTTATCTTCAAAGGAAACAATGGTTTTCCCATCGTCTAATAACATACTGCCCATAATTTCTACTTGTGTTAAGAGACCGCCAGGATTTTGCCGCACATCTAAAATAAAACTTTGAGCACCCGTTTTCCGTAAATCAGTAATCTGTTGTGCAAATTCAGCCGCTGTATTTTCCGAAAAACTACTGATGGTAATTAAACCAATTTTATCGGTAGCCATGTTACCCGTAACGCTGTTTAAAGCAACGGTATCACGTGTAATGGTGACGTCAAAGACTTCACCAGCTCGTGACAAGCTTAGTTTCACATCTGTGCCTTTTTTGCCGCGGACTTTTGCAACAATCTCACTGAGGGTTTGTTGCGTGACATCTTCTCCATCCACTTTTAAAATCAAATCCCCCGCCTGTAAGCCCGCTTTTTGTGCTGGCGTTCCTTTGACAGGTGCTTCAGCGATTTGCGGTTGATTGTCAATAATTGTTAAGGTCGCCCCAATGCCTTCAATACTTGAAGACAAGGAATCCGTTAAATCTTGAGCTTCATTTTCTGGTAAGTAGGTGGAGTAAGGATCGCCAATGGCTTCCGTCATGCCTTTTAAAGCACCGTCCACTAGCGTATCTTTATCTACTTCTCCCACGTAATTTTGTAAAATATTTTGATAAAGGTCATCGACTTTCGTCAGCTCTGAGCTACTAATGTTTTCTGTTTTATTTATTTGGTATTGATGATTGAAATAAAAATAACTGCCACTAGTGGTAACCACCGCTACTCCTAAAAGGGTTAAGAGATGACGGGAGTAGGAAATTTTTTTATGCATGGAAAAGCTCCTTTACTGATTATTATCCAAATATTGTTGATAGGCTTGGTCAAAAATATCCATACTGGAAAGATAATCCACACTAAACTCCAAATAGTGACTTAAAGTTTCGTAGTCGCTAGTGTGTTTGGGAAAAGAGCTATCCGTAAAAACATCGTTGGCAAAGTTACTTAAAGCATCACGCTGCGGCGAGCGCTGGGTCATCAGGTAGTGATAAAAAGAACGACGCATACTATTCCTCCCAGTGTTGCTGCGTAAAAGCTGACCGCAATTGGTGCTCAGCTTGATAACGCATTGGGTCTTTTTTATAAAAATCTTGGTGATACTCTTCTGCTGGATAAAAAACACTAGCCGCTTGAATTTGTGTGACAATTTCTGCTGTAAAGCGGCCACTGTCAGCTAGGGCTGCTTTACTTTTTTTTGCCAATATTTTTTGTTGTGGTGTCGTGTAAAAAATTACGGGCCGATAGTTATCACCACGATCTTGGAATTGACCAAAAGCATCGGTGGGATCCGTCACTTGCCAATAAATTTCTAAGAGCTTTTCATAAGAAAAAAGCGTCGGGTCAAAAATAATTTCCACTGCTTCGGTGTGGCCAGTTTGATGCCCACAGACCTCTTCATAAGTCGGGTTTTCTTTAAAGCCGCCAGTATAGCCGGAAGTTACTTTTAAAATTCCCGGTTGCGTTTCAAACGGTTCTACCATGCACCAAAAACAGCCACCGGCAAAAATTGCCGTTTCTTTATTTGTTGGAACTTGTGGTTGTGTCATTAGTTTGCTCCTTTGCCTGTTGTGTACCATCGGTTAAATACAAGTTAAACCGAATATCGTCATCTACCAGGTTAATTTTATCTGCTTTAATGCGCAACCCGGCAGCTAAACTAAATTGGTCTAAATGAATCACCATTGTTTGTTCGTCTAAATTAATTTCAATCCATTCAGGGAAATCAAAACTGTTGCGAATATAACGCAAGACTTCCTTCACAGGAATTCCTAATGTCCCAATGGAAACTGACTTAGCTTTTAGCTGAACATTGCCATCATCCATCACATAAGGTTCAAAGTAAAGATAAAAGTTCATGGGGTAACCTAAAAGTTCAAAGGTCCCTTTTAACAGCGCTTGGTTTTCCAAGTAAAACTGATACTGAATTTGGTCGTTAGTTAAATACTCTTGCAAGTAATGGTCAATCAGTTGATTCACTTTCGCTTTATTGGTTTCCATGGCAATCACTTGGACGCCTTCTTGGTCCACCGTTTCGTATTTAGGTTCTTGGTACTGGGCCTCACGATCGGCACTAATTAAACTTTTTAAATAAAAAGCTCCTCCTAAAATGAGCCCCAATAAAACTAAAGTTGCTATTTTCCAGCCGTTAATTTTTAAAGGCATTTTAAATTTTTTTGTAGTGTTTCCCCCAGTACTTTTAGTTGGACGACTAGCTCGCCCGGAGCGGGTGGTCGCCTTTAGACTTGTCTCTTTAGCTGTTGACGTGGAAGCCGTCGCTTTTTTGGCAGCAGATTTCGTTGTTGCATCAACAGGTGCACTGGTTTTCCATTTTTTTTGCGGGTTTTTATTTTGCTCCGTCATCTTTTAACCACAGTCCTTGTGTTTGTATTAATTCATCCCGCAAAACCCCCGCCATTTTTTGATAGCCGAGATTATTAGGATGAAAATGATCTTCATCAAATATTAAATCATTAGCCGAGCCGCTAGTGCTCACCAAACCACCTAAGGCCGCTTCTAAAGCCGCAGCATCACTACTGGCTAAAGTACCTTTTACCTGACTTTCCGTAGTGGATTCTGTCGTCTCTGTTGTACCTGAAGTAGTACTTGTTGTCTCAGTACTAGCTGTGGCGGCAGAACTGTCCATCGTCAGCCCCTCGTCTTCGCTATTTTCATCTTCAACGGCTTGATCCCCTTGGCTCCCTTTATACAATAAATCGTTAATCGGTAAAAAGAAACAATCCGTTGCACTATCAACAACTTCTTCTGTCTTCCCGTTCCAGTAGTTGACAATTTCTTGTAGCTCCGTGATTTCTGAGAAGTACAAATAAAAAGGATTGTAAATCCCGAAAATATAAATCGGGGCGCTAGGCGCGTATTGCCGAATCTCGGCAATCAAATCCGTTAGCTGTCGCTGATATTTGCTTGCCGGTGTCATAAAAGTATTTAAAGAGAGCTTTCCAAAGAGATTGGCAGAGACCGTCTTCATCAAGTCATTGCCACCCACCGTAATCGTTACAATATCAGCCGTTGTTAAGGCCGTTTGTTGCTCTTCGCTTTTTTTCAGTCGTTTTAAAATCTGATCAGAACGATCGCCACTTTTACCAAAATTTTCCGTGTCGATAGCGTTGAGCTTGAAATAATCTTTGACTTCTGTCGCCACTAAAGGCACAAAGCCACCTCGTTCAGTAGTGTCCCCAACACCTTCTGTTAAACTATCCCCTAAAGCTACTAAACTAATAGCCTCTTTCGATTCATCCTTCGCCACTGGTTGGGCGTTGACTAAAATACCTTTTTGCGGATGCACAAAAAGACCAATTCCAAAATATGCTACGCCAAAAGCGACCAAAATTACGCCCAAGTAGCAAATAATGCGGAGAATATGTTTACTTTTCACGCTCTTCATCCCATTCTATTCGCAAAGTCCCCATTGATTCTACAATAAATGCAAGAAAAGTTGAAACACTAAGGTTCCAACTTTTGCTAAACTATTACGCTGTATAATACATAATCGCAAAAGCTTCGTTGCCAGCATGCGTTGCCACTACTGGATTCGTGTGCAAAATCGGAATCGGCAAATCAGGCAACACTTCTTTAATAGAACTAGCCAATTCTTCCGCAATGCTTGGATTACCTGCATAAGAAATTCCTAAGCGCACGACTTTTTCTTGCGCTAATTCTTTCTTCAAACCGTCTAGCCATTTAAAGAAAGTTTTTTTGCCACGTCCTTTAGTTTCTGGTAACAAGTTGCCATTTTTTAATTCCATGACGACTTTGACGTTGAGCAAACTAGTAACGATTCCTGTTGCTCGGGAGATGCGACCACCTTTTACTAAGTTTTCCAAGGTGGAAATCCCGATAAATAATTTAGAGTGTTCCTGAATGTTTTTAATTTCGGCCAAAATTTCGGTTAAGCCAGCACCAGCTTGGGCCATTTCAGCAGCGCGAATTACTTGATGGGCTAGGGATTGATCGATAAATTGACTATCCACCACCGTTACTTTTCCTTTCGCTAAGTGACTGGCTTGACGGGCCGCTTCCACGGTGCCAGACAAGCGCTCCGTCATGTGGATAGACAACACTTCACTGCCATCTTTTGTTAATTCATCATATGTTTCTGCAAAAAGACCAATGGGCGGTTGGCTCGTCTTGGGTAAACTTTTAGACGCGCTCATTAAATCCATGAAACCGGCATTATCAAAACTTTCATCAGCGGTATAGATGACTCCTTCCACCATGACAGAAAGAGGGACCACCGTTAAATTTAATTTTTTGATGAGTTCTGGATCCATCGTGCAAGCAGAATCCGTTACAATTTTTACTTTCGTCATTCACAAGCCCACCATTTCTTTGAAAACACTTTAAAGAGTGTTAAAATATTCGATAGATAAATTTAGTATACCAGAATTTGACAGCAGTTTCACACAAATTTGGAAAAGAGGACTGGATTTGCAACGAATTTTAAACTCTCCTTTAACTTCACAAATTACCGGCGCTATTGCCTGTGGTGTCTTTACCCTACTGGCTAGTTGGCAACTGGTGGCAGCTAGTGTCCAGCCTACTTGGCCTTTAGTCAAGGTGCTGGCTATTTTGTGGAGTAGTTTCTTCATTCTGGCCACCTTACTCACTTGTTTAGCTTACAGCTTACGACAGACCCGCGCTCGACCATTGTTTGCGACGTTTAGTATGCTTGCCAACTACCTCCTTTTGGCGTTTAGTCTCTTGCCGACTGTCTTAAAAAACGACAGTGTACTCTTTTGGATTTTTTTTGGTCTGCAATTAGGTTGGAGCGTGCTGTTTGCTAGTCTGTATCCAACGGTCTTTCGGCAAAAACGCCGTCCTTTAAGCAACTGGTTATGGTTACCTATCCTTATTATCAATTTCTTTTTGGGAATTTATTTTAGCGCTCCTCTTTTGGTTGTCGCTAATCTTTGCGGCGGTTTACTGATCTTTTTAAAAGACGAAGGGCGCAACTGGCGTCTACTTTTATTAATTAGCACTTATCTTTTGCTTTTATGGGGCACGTGGCCTAGTTAAAAAGGACTTCCCAACTTCTGAAGTTGAGAGGTCCTTTATTTTATTTTCGGTGATAAGTATTAAAGTAACCACTAATCCCGCTCTTTGCATCGGTAAAAGGAACTTGAGTCACTAACTGAAAATCGTCCCAATTGACTTTGGGAAAATAGGTGTCACCACTAAATTTTTTAGCTAGCACCGTTTGTACCAAACAGTCGGCATAAGGCAAAAAGTTTTCATAAACTTTTGCTCCCCCAGTAACGATTAAGTCTTGGCCTAAACTGGCCTGCAGCACTTCTTCAACACTGTGAAAAACTTTAGCGCCAGCCACTTGATAGTGCGTGTCTTTAGTCAATAACCAAGTGGTGCGTTTCGGTAATAAACGCTCCCCCATGCCAATAAAGGTGGTGCGCCCCATTAAGATAGTTTGGCCCATGGTTTGTTCTTTGAAAAACTTCAAATCGGCGCTAACGTGCCAAGGCAAAGTGCCCTTAGCGCCAATTAATCCCGCTTCGTCTTGGGCCCAGATTAAAGTAAGCACAGCTGATTCCTCCTAGACGGCAATCGGCGCTTTAATCGCCGGTTGCGGGTGATAATTTTCCAATTGAATATCTGCTACCTCAAAATCAAAAATCGATTTTTTCGCCGGATTTAAAACCAAAGTCGGCGGGATGCTAAGGGGACGCGTCAACTGCAGTTCCATTTGTTCTTGATGATTTAAATATAAATGAGCATCCCCTAACGTATGAATAAATTCTCCCACCGCAAGCCCCGTCTCATGAGCAATTAAATGCGTCAATAATGCATAAGAGGCAATGTTAAAGGGCACACCTAAAAAGACATCGCCACTTCGTTGGTACAACTGACAAGAAAGCTTGCCATCAGCTACATAAAATTGGAAAAGCGTATGACAAGGCGGTAACGCCATACTGGGAACATCTTCAGGATTCCAAGCAGAAACAATTAGGCGTCTTGAATCGGGTGTTTTTTTAATCATTTCAATGACGTTTTGCAGTTGATCAATGAAGCCGCCATTTTTCGTTGCCCAATGCCGCCATTGGGCACCGTAAATATTCCCCAGCTCGCCAAATTCAGCAGCAAATTTTTCATCGGCGATAATTCGTTCAGTGAAGGTGTGCAGCTCTTGTTGATAAACTTCGTTAAAGGCTTCATCGACTAAGGAGCGTCGCCCAAAATCCGTCATATCCGGCCCCAGATAAGCTGGACTTTGCACATAGCGTTCAAAAGCCCATTCATCCCAAATATGATTTTTATGTTGCAGTAAGTAACGAATATTGGTATCTCCTTTTAAAAACCAAAGCAGTTCTGATTTAATCAGGCCAAAAGGAACCCGTTTGGTAGTTAGTAAAGGAAAGCCTGCCGCTAAATCAAAGCGCATTTGGTAACCGAAAAGAGATTTGGTTCCCGTCCCGGTGCGATCACTTTTTACGTGACCCTCAGCTAAAATTTTTCTTCCTAAGTCTAAGTATGCTTCTTCCATCATGCTCTCCTTTACGCGAATTCTGATAAATATTCCCAACGTTCCATCTTATTTTCTAACGCCGCTTCATTGGCCTCTAGTTCCTCTTGTAAGGCTTGTAAGCGGGCAAAGTTCGCTCCTAAGTGATTCATTTCTTCTTTTAGCTGGGCACTTTTTTCTTCTAAGGCGGCAATCTCTTCTTCAATAGTGTCCCATTCTTTTTGTTCCATGTAGGTTAATTTCACTTTAGTTTTTTCAGTGGTGGGTTCATGGTCTTTAGGCGGCGTCACTTTTTTTGGCGCAGGAGCCACTTCTTGCTGTTCCTGCTGGGCCAAATAGCTACTCATGTCGCCATAAAAATACTGATACGCACCCTGGCCGGCCAAAATTAACAGTTTGTCCACCGTTTTATCCAAGAAATAGCGGTCATGAGAAACCGTAACGACACTACCGGGAAATTCTTCCAAGTAGTCTTCTAGAACCGTTAACGTCGCAATGTCTAAATCATTGGTTGGTTCATCCAGTAATAAAACATTGGGTTGACTCATTAATAATTTCAATAAGTATAGCCGGCGCTTTTCCCCACCCGATAATTTTTTAACTAGCGTGCCATGCATAAAGCGGGGGAATAAAAACCGTTCCAACATCTCCGGCACCGAAATTTTTTCACCGGCGCGATTCGTGACCTCTTCGGCGACTTCTTGCAAATATTGAATCATGCGCTTTTCTGGATCCATAACTTCCATTTGTTGCGTGTAATAAGCCAATTTTACCGTTTCACCGATTTCATAAAGCCCTGTGTCTAATTGTTTTTGCCCCGCTAAAATATTTAACAGCGTCGTTTTCCCCACGCCGTTATTGCCGACAATTCCTAAACGGTCGCCAGCTTGTAGTAACAAGTCAAAGGCTTGCAGTAAAATCTTGCCGTCAATCTGGTAGTTGCCTTCTGCAATCCGCAACACTTTTTTTCCTAAACGGGTTGTGGCGACATCCATCGTCAAATGGTCTTTGCTAGTACTTTGTTCTTGTAGATTTTCTTTCAACTCAGCAAAACGATTAATCCGCGCTTGTTGTTTAGTCCCCCGGGCTTGGACCCCCGCGCGAATCCAAGCTAATTCTTTTTTATAAAGCTGTTGAGCTTTGGTTAGTTTTAAGGCATTTTCACTTTGTAAATTTTCTTTTTCCGCTAAATAGGTAGCGTAGTTTCCTTTGATTTCTAAGAGCTGACCTTGATCTAGCTCAAAAATTCGATTGGCTACCCGATCTAAGAAGTAACGATCGTGGGTCACCATTAAAAGTGTGCCTTGGTACTGGGCTAAATATTTTTCTAGCCACGTAATAGCCTCAATATCTAAATGGTTGGTGGGCTCGTCTAACAACAATAAATCAGCATCGGCTAACAAGACTTGTCCTAAAGCCGCGCGCTTTTGTTGGCCTCCAGATAAAGTTTTGATAGGTTGATTCGTTAAGGGCACGCCTAATTGATTTAAAATACTTTTGACTTGCGCTTCTAACTGCCACAAGTCTTTGGCGTTCATCTCTTCTTGTAAACGGAGCAATTCTTTTTGTAAATTTTCATCAGCGGGCTGTTCTCCTAAAGCTAACAAGACCTCTTCATAGCGCCGCAAAGTGACAAATTCTGGTGTCTCCCCGCTAAGGACTGCCGCTACCACACTTTTTTCTAAAGGTAAATGAATTTCTTGTGACAAATAGGCAATCCGGTAATCGCTAGGATATTCCAATGTTCCTTGATTTTCAGCCGTATCGACCCCTGCCAAAATGCGCAACAAAGTACTCTTTCCGGTTCCATTCGTCCCAATCAGTCCGATGCGATCTTTTTCGTGCAGGATAAAGTTGACGCCTGCTAACAAGGTTTTTTCACCGTAAGTTCTTCTTAAATCAATCGCTTTTAATTCCCGCATCTCATCCCTCCTAATTCTTTGTCATTTTATCACATCTAAGAAGGTGTTGCTATGGAAAGAAAAAAAGACCCACGCCAAAGCGCAGGTCCAAAATGAAATTAAAATTTGTCAGGATAAACATCCTTCACGGTTTTTTCTGAATCAATGACAATGTACAAAGCATTGTTCTTATCAGAAATTTGCGTAGATTGATATTCATTATCCAAACCTTCTTGGAACGGTGTAGCTTTATCTTTATAAGGGAAATAAATCAGGTCTGGACTGGCATGATGATATAAAATTTCCATTTTTTCGATATCTTGGTATTTTAAAGCGCGGGAAAACATCCCTAACTCCAACCCACCCAAGTTAATATCTTCAGTGGTAACATGGTCAGCTTCTTGGAAGATTTCGATTTTGAAACCTTGGGCAGGGTGAATTTCTACAAATTCGCTATCGCCAATTCGTCCAAAACTCGTGCTAACTTGCTTAATCCACAAATCTCCGATAAAACGGCGGTTAACTGTCCAAGTTTCGCCATTACGGAAGTAAAATTTTAAACCCGTCATTGCTTTTGCCATAGTGCATTCTCCTTTGAATCGATTTCTAATACAATTCGATTTTAACACAAATTTTAAAAAATGATTAGCGATTTAAGTCTGCCAAAAATTTTTCAGAAATAACCCGTACGCGGACATGTTCCCCTTGCGCCAAAATGGCCTTTGTTTTTTGGTCCCGTACTTCAAAGGTAAAAGTAAAACTTTTCTTTCCTTCCTTGACTAACGTGGTGCTCACTGTCACAGTGTCTCCTACAGCACTTGCTTTTAAGTGTTCAATGCTCATTTTAACCCCTACCGTGCTTTCACCAGTGACTAATTTTTCGGCGATACTTTCAAAGCAAGTGTTTTCCACAAGGGCCACTACTTTAGGAGTAGCCAACACCGGCAGCAAACCTGAGCCCAAGACCGCGGCTGTATCTGCAGAACTTACGACAAAATCTTTTTCCATCTTAATTCTTCCTCCAAATGTTGTAATAAATAATCTTTTTCGTTTAGCCAAAGAGCCGTCACTACTTTTTCTTCCGCTAATTGCAAACTTTCGGCAATCCAAGGGCCAGCTCCTAAAGGAAAAGCGGCCAGTAAGTCGCCGCCGTTAATTGCTAGACTCTGACGATTTTTAATGGGTAAACCTTGATAGTCTTGCGTCAGCTTAAAAATTTCTGGCGTCAGTCCCCAGTGGCTGATGAGCTCTTCTAATTTGACGGCTAAGGGTAAGCCTAGGTGATAAAGTGCTAAAGGTGGTAGTAATCCTTGTTGTCGTTGCGGTAAATAGTGTAGTAAAAGTTGCACTTCTTTAATCCGTTGGTTGGAAAGTTTCCAACTTTGTAAAAATTTTCGCGGCTCTTGCGGAGCGACAAAAGCTAACAACAAACTCCAAGCTACCGTTTCATCCGTGATGGTCGGTTGCAAGTGCCGTAACAATTCCTCTAAAGGTTGTGCAGCCGTGGTGAGCCCTGGCGTGTAACGATATAACTCACTAGCGATAAAGGCCGATAAACCAAAAGCGGCGTGTTGTCCTAACAATAATTTTTCAAACTCAACGCGAATCCGCTCGACTGCGATATTTTCTAAGAGTTGATGATGCTCTTTAATGGCGGCAAAGGTCTCTCCTTCAATCTCAAAACCTAATTGGCTAGCAAAACGTACCCCCCGCATCATACGTAAGGCGTCTTCAAAGAAACGCTCGTGAGGATTGCCAACTGCACGAATCAATCCTTGCTTTAAATCAGCCAGACCAGAAAATAAATCTACCAAGGTGCCATCATAACTTACTGCTAAAGCATTCATGGTAAAGTCTCGTCGTTTTAAATCTTCTTTTAAAGAGCGTACAAATTCTACTTTATCCGGACGGCGAAAATCTTGATAGCCACTTTCCGTACGAAAAGTGGTAATCTCATACGTCTCGTGATTCAATAAGACGGCAATGGTGCCGTGTTGAATGCCTAAATCAAATGTCTTCGGAAACAACGTAGCAATTTCATAAGGCGTGGCGCTAGTGGCGATGTCTACATCGTGAATCGGTTGCTTTAACAAAAAATCTCGCACGCATCCTCCCACAAAGTAAGCCTCAAAACCAGCTTCTTGAATCGTCTGTAAAACCGGTAATGCTTTAATAAATTCTGGCGACAAAGGCTCAAGTTTCATCTGGTTGCTCCTTTGCTAAAGGAAGCTTTCGTTCAAAGCGCGTGCTATCTCGCTGATAAAATTTTTCCATATTTTGCTGGAAAGCCGTCGTTAGGTCAATGTCTAGTGAATTAGCCATGATTAACGTCACAAACAAAACATCACCTAATTCTTCAGCTACCGTTTTAGGTTTTTCACTCGTTTTTTTAGGCTTTTCACCGTAATAATGATTAATTTCTCGAGCCAGTTCCCCAACCTCTTCTGTTAAACGAGCCATTTGCGCCAGCGGGGAAAAATAGCCTACTTTAAATTGTTGAATATAGTCGTCAACGACTTGTTGCATTTCTTTTAGCGAGTCCGTCATGTAAAACGCCTCCTTCTCTTTTCCTATCTTATCAAAAAAGACAGGTAAACTTCAAGGCGTGCCCTTGTTGTTTGTTATTTCAGATGATAAGATTGAGCAAAAGGGGGTCAGCGATTTGCGACAAAAGGTTTTGCTTCGAGATATTTTTTTTATTTTTCTAGGGACGTGTATGTACGCCTTTGGTTTGGTGTATTTTAATATGGCTAATGACTTGGCTGAAGGTGGCGTGACGGGGATTACTTTAATTTTCCGGAGTCTCTTTCAGATTGATCCAGCGATCTCCACGGTGGTGATTAATATTCCCTTAATTTTAATCGGGGGAAAAATTTTAGGAAAACGTAGCTTCTGGTACACTATTTTAGGAACATTAGCCCTTTCTTTTTTCTTATTTGTCTGGCAACGAGTTCATTTTGTTTTAAATGTCGATCACGATTTACTTATCGCTTCCCTACTCGCCGGTTTAATGGGCGGGCTGGGCTCTGGCTTTGTTTACCGTGTTGGGGGGACTACTGGGGGCGCGGATATTGTCGCCCGGATTGTAGAGCAAAAATTTGGCGTGAGTATGGGCCGCACGCTTTTATCTTTTGACGTTTTAGTTTTAATTTTATCTTTAACCTACATTGATTTAAAGCACATGATGTATACCCTAATTGCTTCTTATGTTTTTGCTAGCGTTGTGGATTTTGTTCAAGATGGAGCTTACAAGGCGCGGGGGATTTTGGTGATTTCTGATCACAACTCAGAAATTGGCGCCGTCATTATGAAAGAACTAGAACGCGGCGTCAGTTTTCTCGCCGGCCAAGGAGGCTATTCTCGCTCTGATAAAGAAATTTTATACGTCGTCGTTTCCCCGGCAGAACTCTTTGAAGTAAAAAGTATCATTGAAAGTATCGACCCTAAAGCTTTTATTTCCATCATTAACGTACACGAAGCAATCGGCGAAGGGTTTACCTACCAAAGACCACAGCGCTTCTTATTGCGTAAACCTAAAGTAAAAAGTCATTAATACGTAAAAAAATCTCCTGACCTTAGTCAAGAGATTTTTTTGTTAAACTTTTTAATTGGGTAGAGAGTTGTTGAAACTTTTCTTGATCTCCGTTTTCCAAG
The DNA here is from genome assembly GCF_005405245.1 of Enterococcus nangangensis. Lineage (GTDB taxonomy): Bacteria > Bacillota > Bacilli > Lactobacillales > Enterococcaceae > Enterococcus_J > Enterococcus_J nangangensis. The sequence continues at coordinate 91,029 of NZ_BJDR01000005.1, forward strand.
GCTTCATCGATTTCTTCCCATAGTTGTTCTTTCGTGTACGCTGCTTCCAACGCTGTTAAACGATCATCTACTAAACTTTTTAAATTTTCATCCACTGTTCCATTCCAAGAATGTTCCGGGTTGTCTTCCAATACCCCAACGTAAGGAGCTGTCTGCCAAGTTTTAGCGAAAATAATTTCCAAATAAAGCGGCGTATTCCAGTGAAAACGAATCTCGTGAAAAATTTGCTCGGCATCGGTAAACTCTTGACCAGTCACCGTCAGGTACATGGGTGCGGTGGTGGTTTCTGCATGAATGACCAAACCGCGCTGGGTGATTCCTGCCTGCTCAACAAAGTGGACATTTTTTAAAATCGCAGGATGAGTTAACAAGTAATTTAAAATCCAATAAATTTCCCGTCGCTGAAAATGTAAGTGTTCTAAACACCAGCGTAAAGCAGCTTGCTTTTCTTGAATCCGTGGCTCCATCAGTCAACCTCCTACTCTTGGAGACTCTCCAAAATTGATTGCACCTCTAAATCCTCTGGTTCATGAGCTAAGTAATGGGTTAGTAATTGGCGCGCTTCTTTAATGCGTCCTTCTTCCCGTAAGAATAAACCATATTCTTTCATGAAGCTAGGCTCTTCTTTTAAGCCAGCGTAGGCTAAGGCGTAAAGTTTAAAAGCTTCATCGTAGTCTTCTAAAGCATTAGCCGCCCGCGCTTGATCCCATAAAGCTTCTGGCAAATCACTTGGATAATCTTGATACAATTTTTGTACCTCACTGAAACGTTCTTGATGACTGTAAAGATTACTTAAGGCTAAAACAACTTCTTCTTGTTGCTCACCAATCGTCAAAGCTTGGTTTAAAATTTCTTCAGCTCGGGCTTCTGCGTGTAAACGATAAGCATTTTCTGCCGCCATTAAGAACAAATCGCTTTGAAATGGTGCGTAACGTAAACCTTGCTCTAAGACACTACGGGCTTCTTCTAAACGCTCTTGTCCTTGTAATAAGCGACCTAAGTGAACGTAAACCGTTGCGTATTCAGGATTATATTCCAATAAGCGTTGGTATAAAGCAATCGCCCGCTCATCTTCATGGAGTTGTTGGTAAGTATATCCTAAATAAAATAGGCGGTCCTCTGTTTCTTCATGATCTAAAGCTTGTGTTAAAGGCGCCACAGCTGTTTCAAATTCTCCAGCCATCGCTAAACTAATTCCTAGACGTTCTAATAAAGAAACACTGGCTAATTCTGTTTTCCCCGCCTCCACTAAACCACCGTAAAGCGCCGCTGCTTCTTGGAAACGGTTTAAGCTAAAATAAAGTTCGGCTAAAGCAAAGTCAATTATTTCTTCGTTGGGTAATAAAGTACGCGCTTGTAAAAGTTTTTGCTCGGCTACTTCAGGTAATTCCAATAATTGATAAATATCCGCCATGTCCAATAGTGCTTCTGGGTAGGCTGGTGAATCTTGGGGAATTTGATCTAAGTAACTAAAGGCCGCATCAAACTCACTTTCTTCAGCCATCAGTTCACCTAGAAATAATAAGTAATCAGTATTTTCGGAATCTCGTTGCAATAAATGTTGAAAAACTTCTAACGCCTCAGGGGTAAAGCCCAGATGATATAAATTTTCTCCCAATTCTTCCAAAACGGCTACTGGATCATGGGCCAACGCCTGCTTTAAAGCACTTCCTGCTGCTTCTAAATCTTGATTATCTAACGCATCTAACATTTCTTCACTATAACTCATGGTCAGGACTCCCTTTTAAAAATTTTTCACCAGCAGTCAATAAGGTCGAAGGTGTAAGTGCGACCGTTACTAAGCTACTTTCTTGATTCAATAAGTAATAACTTTGGGGCAACCGTGAGACAAGCTCCCACCATTCTTCTTTGGCAAAAGATACAGGAAAAATGCCCAGTTGTTGCCACCATTTTTGTAAATGTACTAATTTAATTTGATATCCAGCAAACTGTTGCGCTAAATAAAGATAAAACAATAAGACTGTGCCTTCCTCATTAGCGCTCAAATTCTTTTGTAAGAAAAAAGCATAGCGAATTTGGGCCAACGTTTCTCGCAATTGTTTCACAGAATTAGGCTGTGTTTTTAAAATAGCCAACTCTTCACTGACAAAAGACAAGGGGGCAATTTGGCTTAAGCGTTGTTGCGTAGGATAGTTTTGGAATAAATCTTTAAGCAGAGTATTATCTGATAAAAAGCCTAAGCTTACTAGTGTTAGTAAATCTTTTTGGCGTTGCCTTAGGTGTAGCTCTTTTGTCGTAGCAATTCCCTCTTCAAAGTAAATTAGCTGCGGTTTTTTCATTAGCCGTGTAACTTGAAAGTGAGTCCCATAAGTTAAACGACTCTCCCCAATGCAACTTTGTAAGAACCCCTCTTGGTCTTGAGGAAACAACCACAGTTCCTGACAGCTAGCCAGCATTTTAGCTAGACTCATTGTTAATTGTAAAATACTGTTGGGGCCAAATCCTAAAAGAATAACTTCTGGATATTCCTTTTCCGTCACAAATCCTAAAAGCTCCTCTAACTGCTGAAAAGTAGCATGGGAGCTTGTCGCTGGCAGGACATACCAAGAGACCTCTTGTAAGATGCGTGCTGGCATCACATTTAAGTAAAGCTCGTAAAGAGTATTGGTAGTAATAATTATGACTGGTGCTGAAAATTCTTGCTGAGCCATCACCTGAAAGTAAGGTTCGCCGTAATAAATAGTCGTCTCTTTTTGCCAAGTTAAACGCATCTATCCACCTCCTAGTCTCTTATATTCTAGCATGAAAGGTGGGATTTATCTGTTGAAAAACTACCCAGAAAAATAAAAACAACTTGTAAGAAAAACAATTCATGGTTACACATTGACGCTACTCTTTCATTAAGACAAAAAGAGCCCCTCGTAGCCATAGAGCCACAAGGGGTTTACCGTCAAAATTATTTAACAGCGTCTTTGAGCGCTTTCCCTGGTTTAAATGCAGGTACTTTGCTTGCTGGGATTTCGATTTCTTCACCAGTTTGTGGGTTGCGACCTTTACGAGCAGCACGTTCACGAACTTCGAAGTTCCCGAATCCGATTAATTGAACTTTTTCTCCATCAGCTAAAGCTTTTTGGATGCTAGAGAAAACAGCGTCAACAGCAGCAGTTGCATCTTTTTTAGTTAAGTTTGCAGCAGAAGCAACGTTTTCGATTAATTCAGCTTTGTTTGCCATGAAATGTTTCACCTCCGTTAGAGTTGTGGATTGAGTGGTACAGATTGTCTGAGTGGTCCAGCCAATCTCAAATATTGTTACCAATATTCTGTTATCACGATAGCATAGGAAAGCTTTAATGGCAAGGGTTTTACTAGTTTTTGGTGTATTTTGTAGCAAATTTAACCAAAAGAAGCTTAAAAGTGGTTTTCAGTTGTCAACTCGCTTTGTTTTTGCTAAAATACCTAGCTTTATTTACGGCGCCGCGTAATCATACGAATCGGTGTGCCTTCAAAATCAAAAGTTTTCCGAATTTGATTTTCCAAGAAACGTTCGTAAGAGAAATGCATCAACTCTTCTTCGTTAACAAACACCACAAAAGTTGGTGGCTTGACGGCAACTTGCGTCGCGTAAAAAATTTTCAAGCGTTTTCCTTTATCCGTTGGAGTCGGGTTAATAGCGACAGCATCCATAATGATTTCATTTAAGACGCTAGAAGAAATACGCAAATTTTGATTCATGGAAACTTGTTCAATTAAAGCTGGCAATAAGTGCAAACGTTGTTTGGTTTTAGCTGAAACAAAAATAATTGGGGCATAACTTAGATATAAAAATTCATTGCGAATTTTTTCTTCAAATTCTTTCATGGTGTGGTTATCTTTTTCCAAAGTGTCCCACTTGTTCACCACGATGATGACCCCTTTACCGGCTTCATGGGCGTAACCGGCGACTTTTTTATCTTGCTCGATAATGCCTTCTTCAGCGTTAATCACCATTAAGACCACATCGGAGCGTTCGATCGCCCGCAAAGCTCGCATCACAGAATATTTTTCCGTGTTTTCGTAGACTTTTCCCCGCTTGCGAATCCCGGCGGTGTCAATCATTAAAAATTTCTGACCTTCTGCTTCAAAACGCGTATCAATGGCATCGCGGGTTGTGCCGGCAATATCAGAAACAATAACGCGATTTTCTCCCAATAATGCATTAGTTAAAGAAGATTTCCCCACATTAGGACGACCGATAAAACTAAATTTAATCAAGCCTTCTTCTTCTACAAAGTCTTCTTCCTTAAAATGACTCACACAAGCATCTAGTAAGTCGCCAATCCCGATACCGTGACTCCCAGAAATTGGATAAGGATCACCTAAACCTAAGGCGTAAAATTCATAAATGTCATTACGGGTTTCAGGATTATCTACCTTGTTAACGGCCAGAATTACAGGCTTATGGGAACGGTAGAGCATTTTCGCTACCATTTCATCGGCATCAGTAATTCCTTCTTTCACACTAACAATCATAATAATCACGTCAGCTTCTTCAATGGCGATTTCAGCTTGGTGTTTAATTTGGTCCATAAAAGGTTCATCAGACATTTCAATTCCGCCAGTGTCAATTAAGCTAAACTCTTTGCCTAACCATTCACCGGTTGCATAAATACGGTCACGAGTAACGCCAGGAGTATCTTCCACAATAGAAATACGTTCCCCAGCAATACGATTAAAGATTGTAGATTTCCCGACGTTAGGCCGGCCCACAATCGCGATAGTTGGATTTGCCATGGGCTTCCTCCTTAAGATTATTTTACATCTTGTTAAGTTTAGCGACTTTTCTTGAAAAAAGCAATAGCCACTACCTTTGAATTATGCAAAATAAGAAAACCCTCGGATAATTATCCGAGGGCTTCTTTGATATTTGCGCATGCTGTTTTATTGCTCGCTGAATCGGAATTCTTTTCCCAAACCATTCCGGTAATATTCCGGATACATTTCGCCACCACATTTTTCACAGCTAAATTGCGGTGGTTGGTTTGGTTCATATTCCAAGTCTGTGCCATCAAGCAAATCCACCACTGATTTTGGAATATCCTCCTTTTCGCCACATTTGGAACATTCCAGCGGATTTTCTCCAAATTCTTCGGTTAATCTTTCAGCCCATTTTTTAGGCTTTAAAGCATTCTTCACAGCGATAATCATCTTTTTCACTTGGCTTTGATACGCTTGAAGAATAGTTTTCATTAAATTTTTTAGTCTTCGACTATAAATACCATAACGACGAATTGTCCGAAAATGATGATTTTGAATTTGACGCGTCATGGCGCCGATAAATTCTTCAGCTGTCATCGTTTTTGTTTCAGTTCTATTCGTTCTTTTATCCTTATAGTGAAACATGACTTGGTCTCCATCGTACATGATGATACGATTCAAAGCAATGGGTCCTCGCTTCATATAGCGACTAATATATT